>NZ_QOIO01000002.1 GCF_003332305.1 Microvirga aerophila
ATCGCGCAGCATTCGGCTACCTGCGAACGGAAACTCCAGATGCAACTCGTCCATCCGCCGCATCAGAACCAGGTCAGCTGCTGAGACGGGCTGCGGGCGATAGTAAAGGCTGCCCCGGCTGATCCCGAGTGCCTCGGCCTGCCGGATCAGCGGCAGGGCATGCGAGCGGTCGATCATCGCTTTGCGCTCGGCCACACTCCGGCTTTGCCGAGCGCGTGTTCTAAAAAATCATTGGCCAGGGTCAGCTCGCCGATCTTGGCATGCAGCGTCTTCACATCCACGGATGGGTTTGCGGCTGCAGCCTTCTCGGCCCCGAACACGTTGGCCGCCCCGCCGAGGAGCTGCGCCTTCCACTGGGTGATCTGGTTGGGATGGACATCGAACTGCTGGGCCAACTCGGTCAGGGTCTTCTCTCCCTTCACAGCGGCAAAGGCCACTTTGGCCTTGAAGGCCGGAGAGTGGTTCCGGCGCGGTCTCTTGCTCATCGTTTCTCCTGTTCGGCAGCCATTCTGGCCGCAATCAGGCAGAAACTCCACTGATCCCACTGTCTAAATTTCCCGAGCCAGCTCTTAACGTGGATCGCGCGTTCGCGCTTACCAGCAGCCGCCCCAGCCGCAGTAATAACTTGGACGCGCCGCAGCTGCGCCGATCACCGCACGCCGATGACGCCGACGGCTGCGCCGGCGGCCGCCTGGTTGGCGGCGTTCGACTGCGCGACGTTGTTGCGGTAACCAGCATTGACGCAGCGCTGGTACTGCCTTGAGCTGGGCTTCAGGCCAGTCTCCATGCAGACGGATTCCGCATTGACCATGGATTGCTCGGCGGTCTGGCAGCCTGCGAGAACGAGAGCCGCGGCCCCGATGACGATTGCAAGACGCATGTGTGTCCCTGTTAGTTTATGTGTTGCCTCACACCGGCGACGGCTCCAGAGCGGATTTCCCTCATGGGATAGCCGGATATGCAATAATGTTATTACATTATTGCAAAATGGGTGCCTAGAGGATTCTGGTCGGCAGGACACTATATCGTGGACACAAGGTGTTCCGGCGCACGTGATATCGGGAGTATGGCAGCCACTGCCAGTTCGCTTTTTAGTGCTCCACCCTGCGTCAAGCCCGCAAAATGCTGGGCAGCAGCCAAAAATCGCCTGAAGTCAGCCTAGCGCGTCGTGCGAAACTGAAGGCCCGCATTGGCGAAAAGTGGACTCGTTTTTCCGCTCCGGTTGCGCCTGTTTGAATTGAGCATCATAGAGCATTTCAAAAGTGGCTTCCGCTTTTGGAGCCGATGCTAAAGTCCCACCTTCCCCCGTGGCTCCAGTCGCGCTATAGGCGCGGCAGCAATTCTGCCATCCGGCAGGTGTTTCCCGCTCCAGAGCGTTAAGGTGAGATCATGGCGAAGATCAAGGTAGCCAACCCGGTCGTCGAACTCGACGGCGACGAGATGACCCGCATCATTTGGCACTTCATCAAGGACAAGCTGATCCACCCCTATCTCGACATCGACCTCAAGTACTATGACCTGTCGATCGAGAACCGCGACGCCACCAACGACCAGGTCACGGTCGATGCGGCGCACGCCATCCGCGAACATGGCGTCGGCGTCAAATGCGCCACCATCACGGCCGACGAGGGCCGCGTGCAGGAATTCGGCCTGAAGGAGATGTGGAAGTCACCCAACGGCACGATCCGCAACATCTTGGGCGGCGTGATCTTCCGCGAGCCGATCATCTGCAAGAACGTGCCGCGTCTCGTACCGGGCTGGACCCAGCCGATCATCGTCGGCCGCCATGCCTTCGGCGACCAGTACAAGGCTACCGACTTCAAGGTGCCCGGCAAGGGCCGCCTGACGATCAAGTTCGAGGGCGATGACGGCACCGTCATCGAGAAGGAAGTGTTCAAGTTCCCCGAGGCGGGCGTGGCCATGGCCATGTACAACCTCGACGAATCGATCCGCGACTTCGCCCGCGCGTCGCTCAACTACGGCCTGAACCGCAAGTACCCGGTCTACCTGTCGACCAAGAACACCATCCTCAAGGCCTATGACGGACGCTTCAAGGACATCTTCGAGGAAGTTTACCAGACCGAGTTCAAGCAGAAGTTCGACGCGCTCGGCATCATCTACGAGCACCGGCTGATCGACGACATGGTGGCCTCGGCCCTGAAGTGGTCGGGCGGCTATGTGTGGGCGTGCAAAAACTACGACGGCGACGTGCAATCCGACACCGTGGCGCAGGGCTTCGGCTCGCTGGGCCTGATGACCTCGGTGCTGATGACGCCGGACGGCAAAACCGTGGAGGCGGAAGCCGCCCACGGCACGGTGACGCGCCACTATCGCGAGCACCAGAAGGGCAAGGAGACCTCGACCAACTCGATCGCGTCGATCTTCGCCTGGACCCGTGGCCTCGCCCACCGGGCGAAGCTCGACGACAATGCCGAACTGGCGCGCTTCGCCGCAACTCTCGAGAAGGTGTGCGTCGACACGGTGGAATCCGGCTACATGACCAAGGACCTGGCGCTCCTGGTCGGCGCTGAGCAGAAATGGCTCTCCACCACCGGCTTCCTCGACAAGATCGACGAGAACCTCAAGAAGGCCATGGCGGCCTAAGGCCAGCCTGCTTCAATTGCGACTGATGAGAAAGCCCGGCTCGATGCCGGGCTTTTTCCATATGCGAGGGGTCCCGACCAGCGGAAGGAATGGCCGGACGGCCGGCTTTCCATGGAAGCGTTGTGGCTCTTACTATCCACAAGAGGGATTGGCCTCATTCGGCCACGAATGTAACCCTCCGCTACCGCAGTCTAACGATGCAACCGATTATTCGGCTCGAGCTGGGTGCTTCTCCCATGGACATTATCGATCTCAAAGCTGTGCGAGATGCGAAATACTCCAAGACCCCATACGATTTTATTCTTGGGTCCGACTTTCTGCGAGCCGATGCCATTGCCGACGTGCGGCGGGACTTCCCGTCGATCGCTAAGCCGGGCTACTTGACCGTCGACGAAGTCGATCTCCATGGTCGTTTCAAGGCTCTCATCGACGAGCTCGAAGGGCCTGAGCTGACCGAGGAGCTATCCTCCAAGTTCGGCCGGGATCTCCACCAGTTCCCACGGCTGACGACCATCATGAAGCGCTCGCAGCCTAAATACGGTGCAATCCATACCGATGGCCCTTCGAAGATCATGACCATGCTGGTTTATATGAACGACGACTGGCAGCAGGATGACGGAGGCAGGCTGCGGGTTCTTTACGACGACAAGAAGTACGAGCCCTATGCGGTCGAGGTGCCTCCCACCATGGGCACCATGTTCGCCTTTCTACGCTCGGATAATTCCTGGCATGGCCACAGGCCTTTTGTCGGTGAGCGTCGGGTCGTTCAGGTTGCCTGGGTCAAAAGCCAGGCCGATGTGGAGCGCAAGAAAAAGCACAATAAGGTCGCCCAGTTTTTGAAGGGCATCTTCAAACGCTGAAGCCTGGGCTTGTGTGAAAGCCGTGCCTCGCATCCGCGAGGCACATCCAGCGAAGCACCTTGGGCAAGGGTGCCCCACATAGCGCAAGGGCTTCAACCAGCGCTACCGTGAGCTGCCCAGCCGTCCTGATCGGAAGCGACCCTAAACGACGGCACTCGATGCCGTTTCGGCGAAACACGACCATTCTCTTAATCAAGCGCGTTGCCCCTTTGGGCCATGACCCAGTTGCGAAGTGTTGGGTCAAAGGATTGGCTCTCGCGTCAACGGCGGTGGGTCGATCAAGGTTTTTCTTAACCGGAATGAGGCGCGTCGCGCGCTTCCAATCCGTGGGCAGACAGATCAGCCCTGAGGCGACGAGGTTTTTCTATGGGTCAGCTACCGTAGTATAGCGTTTTCGCACCAGAGTCACTTCGACGATGACCCCTTAAGCCCTTATGAATATGGCTTGAATTAATAGATACAGATGACAACCAAAGTAAGATAACTTTTAAAAATCGTATTAAGTAAATAGTATTGATTTATTTATTATATATACTACCAAGGTATTACCACTATGGCCTATTTGGTAGTGAAAAACTTCTTACGGCTAAGGCAATAATTCTATTAATTACCTTTTTCTGGTCACTTTCTCTCAAACTCTGGTCACTTTCTGTGAACAGGTTCCCAGCCAATCCAATAAGGGAAGAAGGGGAAGATACATGAATTTATTGGTGCTCGTGGAAAGGCTTTCAGCCGACCCAATCGCAACATTGAAGTCGAGCCTGATCGCAGCTCATCTTTTTGGCCTCCTTCTTGGTGTCGGTGCGGCCACGTTGCTGGACCTGTTCATCGTCCGCTTCATGATCTTGGGCAAGGTGAGCAAGGAATACTGCAACGTCGTCGACTTTGCCTCGAAGATCGTGACGCTTGGCCTTCTGATACTCTGGGTGACCGGCATCGGATTCCTGATCCACTACGCGCTGTTCGATCCCGTCAAACTGACGAACCAGAAGGTCTGGGCCAAGATCGCCATTGTGGTCGTCCTGACGCTCAACGGCATGTTCATCCACCGGACCGTTCTGCCGCTGATGCGCAACCGCATCGGTCGCAGCCTGTTCGACGGCATTACCCCGAGCCAGCGCTCGCTGCTGCTCGTAACAGGGTCAATCTCAGCCACGTCGTGGTATGTGCCGCTCGTGCTGGGCGCATTCCCCCAGCTCAACTTCCTGCCCGCATGGCCCATCCTGCTGGCCTATATGCTCCTGCTGACGACAGCCATCGTGGTGACACACGGTCTTGCCCGGGTGGTCATCCCATCCATGCCGATGGTGATGATCTCCCAGGACGAGTACGACGTCCTCGTGACCCGTGCCGCGCGCTCTCAGATGCCCAGCTTTGTCGGCTTTCCGTCATCTGGAAATTCTCTCTTCGGCCCGGCTCTCAGAAGCTCAAGTGCATACGCCTAGACGTCAGGCGCGCCGGTTTGCTGCTTTGGTTCACAATCGGCATGGACGCGATGCAACCCTGTCGAATGGGTGAAATCCTTGGGGAGTAGCTTCAAACGTTCCACCTTCAACACTGAAGAGGCCCTGGCCGAGAGCTTCCTCTTCTTGGCCAGGGCGTTGCCGTCTTGCGCGAACCACCCATAGAATGACGCATCAATGTTCCATGGAGGCAGACGTGAGCGAAGCAAAAGCTGATCCCGTTATGACCGGCGGCTGTCAGTGCGGCGCGGTTCGCTATGCGCTGATGTCGGAGCCGACGCACGCCAGCATCTGCCATTGCCGCATGTGCCAGAAGGCCTTCGGCAGTTACTTCGCGCCGCTGACCGGGGTGCCGAAGAAGGACCTTGTGTGGACGAAAGGGAGCCTGAGCATCTTCAAGAGTTCGGAGGCGGTCGAGCGCGGCTTCTGCCGGGATTGCGGCACGCCTTTGACCTTCCGATATATCGAGCGCGACCGCATCACCGTCTCGATCGGCAGCCTCGATGATCCCGGGCGCGTGCAGCCTGAGATTCAATACGGGATTGAAAGCAGGCTTCCCGCCTTCGAGACCCTGGACACGTTGCCGGGCGAGAAAACGGAAGATGGCGCGACGCCCGAGGAACTGGCTAGGATGCGCTCGCGCCAGCATCCGGACCACAATTGAGGATCATCAGGTAAGGCAAGGCGGCCCTTACCGGCGGGAGGTCGAATGAGCGTGGGTCGACGATCTCTCCTCCCCTTTGCGGGGAGGAAGTGGAGGTGGGGGTCGTCAAGTCAGAGCGCTGTGCTTCATTGTTGAAGTGCAAGGCTCTGTTACAGCCTCACCTCATCGTCTCTCAATCGGCTGCGAGACGCAGCCACCCTCCCTGCCGTCCCAAACTGGACAACTACAAGGGAGCGGGAGAAGGCGCATTGCTCAAGCCGCCGCCATTGCGGCCTCGATCGCCGCCAGGGCAGCTTCCGCCTGCGCGCCGTCGGGACCGCCCGCCTGGGCCATGTCGCGGCGGCCGCCGCCGCCCTTGCCGCCGAGCTTCTCGGAACCGATGCGCACGAGCGCAACCGCGTCGAGTTTCTGCGTCAGGTCCTCGGTGACGCCGACCACGATGCCGGCCTTGCCATCCTCGGCCACGCCCACGATGGCGACCACCCCGGACCCAATGCGGCGCTTGCCCTCGTCGGCGAGGCTCTTCAAATCCTTCATCTCGACGCCGGACACCGAGCGCGCCATGAGCTTGACGCCGCCCACGTCGCGGATCGGCTCCTCGCCGCCCCCACCACCGCCCATGGCGAGCTTGCGGCGGGCGTCCGAGAGGTCGCGCTCGAGCTTGCGGTTGCTTTCCAGGAGGGCGGCTAGACGATCGGCCGCCTCGTCAACGGGGGTCTTCAGCAGGCCGGCCATCTGGCGCAACTTGCGGCTTTCCTCCGTCAGGTACCGCCTTGCGGCTTCACCAGTCATGGCCTCGATCCGGCGCACGCCCGCCGCCACCGCGCCTTCGTTGACGATGGTGATGAGGCCGATATCGCCGGTGCGGTTGACATGGGTGCCGCCGCAGAGCTCGATCGAGAAGGTCTTGTTGCCCTCGGCCTTACCCATGGACACGACACGCACCTCGTCGCCGTATTTTTCGCCAAACAGCGCACGCGCTCCCGACTCGATGGCCTCATCGACCGCCATGAGCTTGGTTACGACAGGCTCGTTCTGCAGGAGCACCGCGTTTGCCGTGTCCTCGACCACCTGAAGCTCTTCGTCGTTGATCGGCTTCGGATGGCTGAAGTCGAAGCGAAGGCGATCTTGTGCGACGAGCGAACCTTTCTGAGCGATGTGATCGCCCAGCACCTGACGCAGCGCCTCGTGCAGGAGGTGCGTAGCCGAATGGTTGGAGCGAACGGCTGAGCGGCGTTCGTGATCGACTTGCAGTTCGAGCGCCTGATTGAGCTTCAGCGTCCCATGTTCGACCGTCACGTGGTGGACGAAGAGATCGCCGAGCTTCTTGTCCGTGCCAGTCACGCGAAGGCGCGCGCCCTCGCCCTTCATGATTCCGGTGTCGCCGACTTGACCGCCGGACTCGCCATAGAATGGGGTCTGGTTGACGATCACGAGGCCGGTCTCGCCGGCATTCAGCTCCTGGACCTCCTGCCCGTCCTTCAGAAGCGCAAGCACGACACCCTCGGCGGTCTCGGTGTCGTAGCCGAGGAACTCAGTCGCGCCGACCCGTTCCTTGATGCCGAACCACACGGTCTCGGTCGCCGCCTCGCCGGAACCGGACCAAGCGGCCCGGGCCATCTCGCGCTGGCGCTCCATGGCGGCCTTGAACGCGTCCGTGTCGACGCCGATGCCGCGGGACCTCAACGCATCCTGCGTGAGATCGAGCGGGAAGCCGTATGTATCGTAGAGGGTGAAAGCCGTCTCGCCCGAGAGGTTCTGGCCTTTCTCAAGGGCGCGGGTCTCCTCGTCGAGGATCGACAGGCCGCGCTCCAGGGTTTTGCGGAAGCGGGTTTCCTCGAGGCGCAGGGTCTCGGTGATCAGCGGCTCGGCCCGGACCAGTTCCGGATACGCCTGGCCCATCTCCCGTACGAGGGCAGGCACGAGGCGGTACATCAGCGGATCCTTGGAACCGAGCAGCTGCGCATGGCGCATGGCACGGCGCATGATGCGGCGGAGCACGTAGCCACGGCCCTCGTTCGACGGCAGCACGCCGTCAGCTACCAAGAACGACGAGGCACGCAGGTGATCGGCGATGATTCGGTGCGAGGCTTTGCGGTCGCCCTCCGGCGCAATGCCGGTCGCATGCGCCACCGCCTCGATCAGGGTGCGGAACAGGTCGGTGTCGTAATTCGAATGCACGCCCTGGAGGATCGCCGACATGCGCTCGAGGCCCATGCCGGTATCGATGGAAGGCTTGGGCAGGGCGATCCGGTTGCCCGGCTCGATCTGCTCGTACTGCATGAAGACGAGGTTCCAGAACTCCAGGAACCGGTCGCCGTCCTCGTCCGGGCTGCCGGGAGGGCCGCCCCACAGGGCCTCGCCTTGATCGATGAAGATTTCCGAGCACGGGCCGCAGGGGCCGGTGTCGCCCATCTGCCAGAAATTGTCCGAGGTCGGGATGCGAATAATCTTGGAATCCGAGAACCCGGCAATCCGCTTCCACAGATCAGCCGCCTCGTCGTCGTCATGGTAGACGGTGACCAGCAGCCGGTCCTTGGTCAGGCCGTACTCCTTGGTGATCAGGTTCCAGGCGAGCTCGATGGCGGTTTCCTTGAAGTAATCGCCGAACGAGAAGTTGCCCATCATCTCAAAGAAGGTGTGATGCCGGGCCGTATACCCCACATTGTCGAGATCATTGTGCTTGCCGCCGGCGCGGACGCATTTCTGCGCTGTCGTCGCCCGGGTATAGGGTCGCTTCTCGGCGCCCGTGAAGACGTTCTTGAACTGCACCATGCCGGCATTCGTGAACATCAGGGTCGGGTCGTTGCGCGGCACGAGAGGACTCGACGCGACGGCCTCGTGACCGTTCTTGGCGAAGTAATCGAGGAAGGTCGACCGGATTTCGTTGACGCCGCTCATGGGATTCTGGTGCTCGGATAAGGGCCGCCAGGGCCCGAAAAGGTGTTCATTCGTGGGCGGTTTTAGACGCCCAGGCTGAAACTGTCGAGGCGGCGTTTTGGGCCTTCTCTCCAAAGGTGCCTAGCCAGACCTACTCGCCCTCGAACGGCCTGCTTATCCCGCCGCCGATTTGCTCTGTTCGACCTTGTCCATGATGAACGCAATCAAAGCGTCGCGGCTGGGGTAAGCATTGAGGGCAGAATCCGGAATGCAGAAGACGCTCGCGGGCTTTGCCATGAGAACCCAGTGGCTTCCGATACGGCGGAAGGCGCTTGCTTTCTCCCAGAGTGTCAGCAACTCCGAAGTCGGGGTAGCGGCGAGGAGACCCCAATCTCCGACGATCAGTTCGCGTGCGGGCTCCTCGGAACTGAGCATGCCGAAAAGCACATGTTGGATGCGTTGGTTGTGAGCTCGGTAGTAAGCGTAAAGGAGACCGTAAAGTGTTGCGAAACAGCCCAGGCCGGCCATGACGAAGCCGTGGGTGCCAAGATGAAAAGCAGCGCCTATGCGGGCGCTTCCAGCGTACATGAACACATAGGTCTGGAGATAAATCAGGCCCATAGAAACTGGCAGTACGAAGAGGCAGACCATCAGCAGGACAGTCTTCAGTCGCCACGACAAAGTCTGACGAACCAGCATTTTAGACAGGATCGAGCGGTTCAGACGATAGGTTTCGTAGCCGATACCTGGCAGAGGCAGTACCCAATGGATCGTGCCGACCTCATTGGCCAATGACTTTCGCGCGGTCTGATCCCCCTGTCCCATAACCTGCCCTTACGCACCAATGCTGGGACTTCTTACACCAACCGCTCCGATGATGAAACTTTATTTCGATACGCTTCATATATGAAAAGACCGCCGCGATTCCTCGCGACGGCCTGTTCTTTGCCCTTGAAGGAGAGCAAAACTCGTTACTCGGCGCTGCCCTCGTCGAGGTCTTCCGCCGTCGGGGTCGCCTGCTCCAGGATGCGGTCGGCCAGGAGGCCGGCGTTCTGGCGGATCAGGCCTTCGATCTTGTTGGCGATCTCGGGGTTGTCGCGCAGGAACTGCTTGGAGTTCTCGCGGCCCTGGCCGAGGCGCTGGCTGTCGTAGGAGAACCAGGCGCCGGACTTCTCAACGATGCCGGCCTTGACGCCCAGATCGATGAGTTCGCCGACCTTCGAGACGCCTTCGCCGAACATGATGTCGAACTCGACCTGCTTGAAGGGCGGAGCGACCTTGTTCTTGACGACCTTCACGCGCACCGAGTTGCCGATTGGATCGTCGCGATCCTTCAGGGTCGAGACGCGGCGGATGTCGAGGCGCACCGAAGCGTAGAACTTCAGGGCGTTGCCGCCCGTCGTGGTCTCGGGGCTGCCGTACATGACGCCGATCTTCATGCGGATCTGGTTGATGAAGACCACCATCGTGTTCGACCGGGAGATCGAACCCGTGAGCTTGCGCAGGGCCTGGCTCATGAGGCGGGCCTGAAGGCCGGGCTGAACGTCGCCCATCTCGCCATCGAGTTCGGCCTTCGGCGTCAGGGCCGCCACCGAGTCGATGACCAGCACGTCGACCGCGCCGGAGCGGACCAGCGTGTCGGCGATTTCGAGAGCCTGCTCGCCCGTGTCGGGCTGAGAGATCAGGAGATCGTCCAGGTTGACGCCGAGCTTGCGCGCATAGATCGGATCGAGCGCGTGCTCCGCGTCCACGAAGGCGCAGACGCCGCCCTTCTTCTGGGCCTCGGCGATCGTGTGCAGGGCCAGGGTCGTCTTACCGGACGATTCGGGCCCGTAGATCTCGATGATGCGCCCGCGCGGCAGGCCGCCGACGCCAAGAGCGATGTCCAGGCCGAGCGAACCCGTCGAGATGGTTTCGATTTCTACCGGTTGCTGGCCCTTGCCGAGCCGCATGATCGAGCCCTTGCCGAAGGCGCGTTCGATCTGAGAGAGCGCCGCGTCGAGAGCTTTCGACTTATCTTTATCCATTGATGAGCTTTCCACCAGTCTCAGAGAAGACTGCGACATGACCAGTGTTCCTTATGGCACGGAGGGCTGTTGAATCTCAACGCGGTGTTGAGGAGATATATGTACCCTCTTTGTTCTCTTATGCAAGTTCCTTTTCCGTTCTCAGGAACAATATTCACAGGCCTTGGTTAAGCCTTAGTGTCGCAGGCAAAAAAGTCTATTATTGTCAGTATTTTACTGTCCGATTACCTGCTTCACAATCTCCACCAGCTGACGCAGGCTGAAGGGCTTGGGCAGGAAGTTGAACTGCTCGCCTTCGGGGAGATTTTTTCTAAAGGCATCCTCGGCATATCCGGACACGAAAATGACCTTCAGGTCGGGGTAGAGCTTGCGCAGCTCGCCCAGCAGAGTCGGCCCATCCATCTCGGGCATGACCACATCCGAGACCACGAGATCCACGGGTGCTCCCCGCTCCTCGATGATCTGAAGCGCCTCGACCCCGGAGGCTGCCTCGAGCACCGTGTAGCCGCGGGCGGTCAGCGCCCGGGCATTGACGGCCCGCACCGGATCCTCGTCCTCCACCAGCAGGATAGTGCCCTGACCGGTCATGTCGGCGGTGGGCTTCTTGACGGCCTCGGCCTTGGCCTCCTCCGGCTTCTCCTCCTGCACATCCGGCACATGCCGCGGCAGGTAGATTCGGAAGGTCGTGCCCTGCCCGACCTTCGAATCGACATCGATGAAGCCACCCGACTGCTTGACGATGCCGAAGACCGTCGACAGGCCAAGACCGGTGCCCTTGCCCACCTCCTTGGTGGTGAAGAAGGGCTCGAAGATCTTTTCCAGCACGTCCGGCGTCATGCCAGTGCCCCGGTCGGTCACCTCGACCACCACATAGTCGGCGGGCGGCATGCCGCTGACATTCAGGCGCGCCGCCTCGGCGGCCGTGACGTTGGCGGTGCGGATCGCGAGCTTGCCGCCGTTGGGCATGGCGTCGCGGGCGTTGACCGCGAGATTGACCACCACCTGCTCGAACTGATTCACGTCCGCCTTGACGAACCAGAGGTCGCGGCCGTGAGTGAGATCGAGCTCTACGCGTTCGCCCAGAAGACGCTTCAGAAGCATCGAGAGGTCGTAGAGCCGGTCGTTGAGGTTGAGAACCTCCGGCCGCAGGGTCTGGCGACGAGAGAACGCCAGGAGCTGACGCACCAGGCTCGCGGCCCGGTTGGCGTTCTGCTTGATCTGCATGATGTCCTGGAACGACGGGTCCGTCGGCCTGTGGTTGGCGAGCAGAAGATCGCTGTAGCCGATGATCGCCTGCAGCACGTTGTTGAAGTCGTGGGCCACGCCGCCGGCGAGCTGCCCGACCGCGTTCATCTTCTGCGACTGGGCGAGCTGCTCCTCGACTTTGCGGAAATCCGTGGTGTCGAGGGCGTAGAGGATCGCCGTCTCACCCTCGGAGGCCGTGTCACCCACAGGCGTGACCCAAATCCGGACGGAGCCGCCATTCTCTCCCGCTGTGTGCAGCTCGAGGGGCTGGATGTCGCCTTTGTTCTCCGCCGCCGCCCTGAGAGCCGCCTCGACCTGAGCGCCCTCCCCGTCCCGGAAGGCGCCGAGGATCGATGGCCCCTCGCCGGCCTCACCGGTGCGCGGCAGGGTGCCGAACAGCTTCGTGAAGGGAGCATTGGACTGGATGATGCGGCCGGTTCGGCCCACCGTCGCGATGGCGATCGGCGTGTTGTTGAAGAAGCGGGCGAAACGCACTTCCGCGGCGCGCTGTCCTTCATCCACTTCGACGCCGGCCGAACGGTTGAGCACCAGGGTGCGCGATGCGCCCATGCGCCCGTCCTGGCCGAAGGCGATGCGGTGATAGAGGCGCACCGGCAGGAACTGGCCGTTGCGGCGGCGCAGGTCGAGGTCGAAATTCTCCGTGCGGACGCTGCCCGGTTCGCCCGAGAACGACGTCATCATGGCTACCACGTTGCGCGGCACGATGTCGGCGAGCGCCAGCCCCCCTGATCCCACCTGCGCGAGGTCGTAGTCGAGCCAGGACGCCAGGGTGGCATTCAGATAGATGATCGACCCGTTGGGGTCGATGGACAGGAAGCCCGCTGGCGCGTGGTCGAGGTAGTCGATGGCGTGCTGCAGTTCCTGGAAGACGTTTTCCTGCCGCTCCCGCTCGTGGGTCACGTCGGCGATGGTCCACAAGGTGGCCTGCCGGCTGCCGGGCCGGGCCAAGGGGCGCACGCGGACGCGGTACCAGCCGAATTCCTGCGACCCGTCCAGAGACGGCGAAAGGCGGATCTCCTCGGTGCCGGTGCGGTGCTCACGGGCCGCCTGGGCCAGACGATAGATCGCCTCGGACACTTCCGGCGCGCCCGTGAAGAGGCGCTCGACCGCCCGAACGTCGCCCGGGTTCGAGCCCGACAAGGACAAGTAGGTCTCGTTCGCGTAGACCACGCGGCCGTCGTCCTCGATCACCACAAGGCCTTCGCCCGACGTGTCAGACATGACCTTCGTAATGTCGTTGCGCGTGGTCTGGCCGGCGAACTGGATGAAGCCGATGGCCATGGCGAAGAGGAAGAACACGCCCGCCATGGCGAAGAACGCCAGCAGCCCCAGGATCAACGGCTGCGCCTGATCGCTGCCGAGAAAACGCAGGCTCAGGATCGCACCGACCAGGACGCTGGCCAGGAGCAGAACGAACCCGATATGGCCCGGCCGGTCGGAACGGTCGATCGTCGAGCCCTTTGCCGTGTCGCCTGCGTGAGCCATGGAACGTCGGTATCCCCAAGGAACGATGGTTATTGCCGCCAGCACAGAGCCGCAGGATTGCGCGCCGGCCGCCGGATCTTTCCGATCATGCTACGCGGAATTTATTGACTGACCTCTAAGGCGGCAGCAAGAGAAAGCACAAGAGGCGCCCTGTTATTGGCCGCCGCGGCCTTGAGCTTTGCTCAGTCTAGGCCACATTGAGTCCCGTAGAAAGTGAGCTTGAGGCTCATATTCTGCTGGTCCCTCAAAACTATACGCTATTCTGTATCTCTTCCGCGCCGATGCGGGCCCGTTAACCATCTGTTAACCTTGCCGCTCGCTTTGATGGCCAATGTGATACAAGCAACTTTAGGAACATGGCCTGAAAAGGCCTCCACAACGCTTGAGAGTTCATCGTGCTAGCTCAATTTGGTATCGAAGCGTCACGGGCGGCCCAGTACGTCATTGCCTTCGCGATCATCCTCGTTCTGGTCGCATTGTTCGGCGTGGTTCTGCGCAAGCTTACGGGCGCTCGGCTCATGCTGCCGAGCCAGGATCGCGGGAGAAGCCGCCAGCCGAGACTGGGCATCGTCGACATCTACGACCTGGACCGCCAGCGCCAGCTCGTTCTCCTGCGCCGCGACAACGTCGAGCATCTCCTGCTGATCGGCGGGCTGAATGACGTCGTCATTGAAACAAACATCGTTCGCGCAGCCGGGGCCCGCATTCCGGCCCCCTCCAGCGAGCCCGGCGCAGCCGAGCGCTTCGAGCCCGTTCTCGAACAGGCGCCCCGTCCCCAGGTCGAGGGAGCGCCCCGCCCTTCGATCGAGACGCAGCTCGCCGCCCAGCTTGGAACCTTCAACAGGCGTCCGTCGGAGGAATCCGACATGGACCAGGAGCTTGCCCCCATCGCGTCCGTCAGCGCCCCGATGCCTGCCCGACCCGAGCCCATGCTCAAGCCCGACGCGGTGACCCTGGCGGCAGCCGATCCCGCTCCCGGCATCCGGGGCCTGCGGGCGGAAGCCAAGACTCCCGCGTCCCCGGGCTTCTCGCCGGCCCCTGCGCCGGAGGTCCGCCGTCCCGAGCCGGCTCCTTCGCCGGCCGTGTACCCGATGCGCCAAGCCCAGCCTCCGGCTCCGCCGCCTCCGCCTCCGCCTCCGCCTCCCGTCGAACCCCCGATGGCCCGTGCACCCCAGCCGGCCACACCGGATCGGCAAAGCCCCGACGCGGTGATCCTGTCCGACATGGCAAGGCAGCTGGAGGAAGCGCTGAGGCGTCCTGCGATGCCGGTCCCGCCCCCTGTTCCCCCGGCGCCCGTCAATCTTCCAGAGGGCATCGAGGACGAGGACGAGCTTCTCGAGCCGAATGCGCCGCAGGGCCACGAACATGTCCCCGTGAGCAACGCCCCCTTCCAGGACGTGCCGGAGGAAGAGCAGCCTCGACCGCCTGAGCAGCCCGTCGCCGCGGCCCCGTCCCGCCCGGTCGAGCCGGTGCGGCCGGTTCCTCCTCCGGCTCAACCCAATCCTTCGCCGGCCGAGACGCCCGCGCCGCCCAAGCCCGCTCCTAAGGCCGCCGACCCGTTTTCGGTGGATGAGATCGAGGCCGAGTTCGCCCGGCTGCTCGGCAGGCCGCTCGACGCGGGCAAAAAGGAATAAGCGCTAGGCCCAGCCGCATCCTGCGCAGAGGCAGATCCGGTTTTCCCTAGAGTGCGCGGTTTCCGAACGGAAGCATCCTCGCAGACAAGAAAAAGGGCTCCGCAAGCGGAGCCCTTTTCGTTGTGAAGAAGACGGGAGGTCGTTCAGTCGTCCCGGTAGACGCGCTCGTTGCGTTCGTGGCGCTCCTGCGCCTCCAGGGAAAGCGTCGCGATGGGACGGGCCTCGAGGCGCTTGAGGGAGATCGGGTCTCCGGTCTCCTCGCAATAGCCGTAGGTTCCATCATCGATCCGCGCGAGGGCGGAGTCGATCTTGGCGATGAGCTTGCGCTGGCGGTCTCGGGCGCGAAGCTCGATCGCACGGTCGGTTTCGGAGGAGGCGCGGTCGGCGAGATCGGGATGGTTCTCGTTCTCGCTCTGCAGTGTCGCCAGGGTCTCCTGGGCCTCCCTCAAGATATCGCCCTTCCACCGGATGAGCTTGCGCCTGAAATACTCCCTCTGCCGTTCGTTCATGAACGGTTCGTCTTCTGTCGGTCGGTAACCCTCATCTATTACGATGTTTGTCATGTTGGGCCGTTCTATCCCCGATTGGACTGGCGCCCCTATATAGACAAGCGAGGCGCACGACAACGGACTTAAGCGTCAACGTTTTGTCTAAGACGTTCTCTCAGGTCCGCCCAGGAACCCCGGAAAACAAGGGAATTAGCCGCTTTCGAACGATTTGCCGCACCCCTTAATGGGTAGCCGAAGAACGCTGGTTTCGATGAGGGAGAAGCAGGACCGCCCAGCTTGTGGCTCCGATTCTGGCGCTCACTCCGCCGCGGCCTCCGCCCGGCTCACGAGTTCGCCGGCTACGTCCCCGATCTTGGGCGGCTCCTCGCGGATGAACGGCAGGGGGCGGCAGACGGAAAGCGCCGCGAGACCAAACCGGGCCGTCATCAGCCCGTTCAGCACCCCCTCACCGAGCTTTGCCGAAATGCGGGCTGCAAGCCCCAACCCTAGAACCTGCTGCATGAGGCTGTCGCCGACAGCCACGCCGCCGGTCACAGCCAGATGGTTGAAAGCCGCTTTCGCCAAGCGCAGAAACCCGAAGAAGCCGGGCCGCCCCCCATAGATCCGCGCGAGGGTCCGCAGCAGGCGAACGGCCGCGAACACCACGAAGGCCACATCCACGATGGCGCGGGGACTGACGGCCGTCACAAGGGATACCTGCTTGGCCGCCCCCGCGATGGCGCGCTTCGCCTGCGCGTCCAGGGGGGCCAGCAGCTCGCGCTCGGCAATCGCCAGGCGATCATCCGCATCGATGATCTCGTCCATGGAAGCCATCAGCCGGGCTGTGCCCTTCACGGCGCTGGCCCGCGAGCCGTAGAGGCTCAGCACCTGCGATGCGATGGCCTTGGCGGCCTTGTGATCCCTCACGGCGATCGCATCCACGGCCGCCTCGCGCAGGCGCTCGATCTTCTCCTCGCGCCAGATGCCCGTAACCTCGCGACCGATCAGCGCCAGGAATGCCACGACCGCCAGAACAGCCAGGACCAGCGCGACCCAACCGAGCCAGGGCGCGACCCTATAAAGATCGACGATCAGGTTCTCGATGGCGAGGCCGAGACCGAGGAGGAGCAGGCCCGACAGGGCCGAGACAAAGACGGCCAGCCAGGGGGCTCGGCGTCTCGTCCCCATGGGCACGACGGTGCCGTCCGCAGCCTCGATGGCGTCGAACGGCTCGTCCGTCACCACTACGGAGCCGCTTGTCGCTTCGGGATTGTCGAGCCGGAAGGCGCGGGGCTGACGGGTCATGCGAGGCGATCCCCCAGGAGAAACTCAAGGGCGCGGTCGAGGCGGATGTGGGGCAGTTTGGACATCCGTCCCGCCGCGTCGACGGATAATTGGGGCGGCCTGAAACGCGGGAACCTCAAGGAACCCGGCGGCACCGCCCCATGGAAGACCGCGTCCGCCTTTTCCGGCAGCTCGCCCGGGAAGATGGCGGCCTCGGTGAGGCCATCGAAGATCTCGTCGCCCACCTGTTCGCCGGCCTCCGGCACTCCGGCCACGGCGCGAAGGGTTTCGCGGCCCTCGCGCACGGTGGTCTCCCGCGTGGCGCGCACGGATGCGAGCGCCACCGTGCCGACCCTTGCGCCGGCGGCCTCGGTGCGGCGTGCGGCGCGATTGACGAGAAGGCGCAGGATAGCGTCGAGGCGGTCATGATCCGTATGGTGGATATGATCGGCCTTCGTGGCCGCGAACAGCACCCGGTCGGCGCGGGGCGAGAAGAGGCGGGACAGGAACGTGTTGCGCCCGGTCCGGAAGGCCATGAGCACCTGGTCGAGCGCCTCCTCCAACTCCGCCAGGGCAACCGGACCGGCATCGATGGCGGCCAGCACGTCCACCAGCACGATCTGCCGGTCGATGCGTTGGAAATGATCCCGGAAGAAGGGTCTCACCACATAGGTTTTGTAGGCCTCGAAGCGCCGCTCCATCAGAGCCGCAAAGCTGCCGGACGCAATGGGCTGGCCCATGGGCAGATCGAGGGGCGCGAAGGTAAGCGCAGGGGAACCGGCGAGATCGCCCGGCATCAGGAAGCGGCCTGGCGGCGTGGTGGCAACCGATTCCTCGCCCGCCCGAAGAGCCTGAAGATAGGACTTGAACGCGTCGCTGGCCTTGGCGGCCAGAACCTCGTCCGCCGGTCCGGCCGGATCGATGGTCTTCAGGAATTCGTGCCACCCGGCCGCAATCGCGGCCCGGTCGCGCTTGCGGCTGGCCTCCACGGTCTGGCGCGACCAGTCGGCATAATCGGCATCGAGAAGCGCGAGGTCGAGCAGCCACTCGCCCGGATAATCGACGATATCGAGGGCAAGCGACGCAGGCCCGGTCCGCCAGCCGGCTTTGCGTTCATATTCCACATCGACCCGCAACTCGCTGATGCGGTTGGTGGATTGCGGCCAGCGGCGGTCCTCCGTCAGGGCCGTCAGGTGCTCCTCGTAGGGAAAGCGCGGGATGGTGTCGTCCGGCTGATGGGCCAGATGCGCCCGCCGGATTCGCCCCTCTGCCGAGGCCCGGAAGGCCGGCAGGTTTGTGCCGCGGGTGAGATGGTGCACCAGAGCCGTGGTGAACACGGTTTTCCCCGAGCGGGCCAAGCCCGTAACCCCAAGCCGAAGAGACGGCTGGACGAGCTGGCCTGAAGCCTCCCAGATCGATTGCGCAGCCGACCCGGCGCGGGACGCGATATTGGTAATGACGGACAAGGACGATCCCGAGCTTTGCTTTAGGTCCGTTTCAAGATGGGTCCCGCGGGCCCGATTGCAAAGCAGGCGCGCGCTTTTTCACCTCGGGCAATGGTGAGAGCCTGATGTTTCCTAAGGAGATTGAACGTTGATGAGCGATCCAAGGCTGAGATCAATTTCTAGATGATGACGAAGTCCGTAAAGGAAAGGTCCTTGGGCTTATTAGTCAGCACGGCCAGCCGGACCGCAGCCTTCAGTCCCGACCCATCCTCATCATACGATAACACTCCCGTCTTCTTGTTGTAGAGCACGTAATCGTTGCCGTCCCCTGCTTTGATCCCCGCTTTGAAGAAGCCCTTCTTCAAGACCCCTTCCTTGCCTAGCTTCCTAAAAATTGCATTGTCGAGCCAGATCGTGTCGTCGGACGCGGTGTAGTCTCCGATCTTGTCCACATTCATCTTGGTCTTCGGTTTGTGATTTGGTCTGGTGTCGAACACGAAGATGTCCTTGCCGCCGCCGCCGGCGAGCAGGTCATTACCGAGCTTCCCATAGAGCTTGTCGTCACCGGCACCGCCTGTCAGGTTGTCGACCCGGCGCGTCCTGATGAGAACTTGACCGGATGGCTCAGCCACGTCCGTCAGATTGACGGTCAGCGCCTGCGAGGCGCTTACGCCTTGGCCATCGAAGGCTTTGATGTAAACCGTCAAGCTGCGGACGCTCTCGAAGTCCAGCACCTTGCCGGGCGCAAGCTTAAGTTGGTTGGTGGTGTTGTCGATGACGAACATGCCGCCCGCATTCCCGCCGCCCGCCGCGTCGATATCAAACGCGAAAGTGAGGGTATCGCCCTCCGGATCTGTAGCGCTCAAACCAGCCGCGAAGGCAGTGTTCTCGGCTATTGTCACCGTGGTCTGGCCGTCCAGTCGCACATCCGTCGGAGGCAGGGACGGAGGATTGGTCGTCAGCAACTGGGCTGCGCTGAATGTGCCGTCGGAGAACGCGAACTGCTCCACGCCCGAGACAAGATCTCGTCCATTACCATCGGCCCGGCGATCGATGATGGTGTAGGAGCCGTCTTGGTTCTGTCGGATCATGTAACTGGAGCGGGCGCCGGTGAAGATCGCTTTGTCGAGGCCCTCACCGCCATCGAGACTGTCGTTATCCAGTCCGCCAGTGAGTTCGTCGTCGCCTTTGCCGCCGATGAGAGTGTCGAGACCTTGACCTCCTAGGAGCTTATCGTTGCCACCCTCGCCGTTGATTGCGTCGTTACCGCCGCGGCCATCGAGCTGGTCATTGCCGCCATCGTTCCCGGCAGGCGTGCCGCCGCCGTTGAGCACATTGTCGCCCGCATCCCCGGACAGGAGATCGGACACACGCGAGCCGACGACGCCCTCAATGCCGACCAGAGTATCGCCAGCCGCCTCACTAGTGGTGTCATTGTTGACGCCAGCGCCCAAGCCCTCCTCCAGATCGACGATGACACCCACCATCGAGCCGCTGTTGTACCAAGCGAAATCGAAGCCGATGTCGCCATAGAGCAGGTCCGCCCCTGCACCACCTTCCAGAGTATCGTTACCGTCCCAGGCCTCGATCGTATCATTCCCCCCGCGGCCGGAGAGCACGTCGTTGCCTGAATAGCCGATCAGGCAGTTAGCGCCAGCGTTGCCGCGAACCGTGTCGTCTTTTTGCGTGGCCATGATGCCCTCGACACCTGACAGTACATCGCCTTCCGCTTCGCCGCCGGAAACAGCACCCGACTCCAGATCAATGTTGATGCTATCATTGGAGTAGACATAGTTTACGTAATCGTACCCTTGGCCGCCAACCAGTGTGTCCGCACCCTCGCCACCTATAAGGACGTCGTCGCCACCCTCGCCGTTAAGGGCATCGTCGCCACCGCTTCCATCCAGCCAATCGTCGCCACCGTCGTTGCCGCCCGGCGTACCGCCACCATTGAGCACATTGGTGCCTGCATCCCCAAAAAGGTAGTCCCGACCTCTTGAGCCGATGACGCCCTCTATGCTGATAAGCCTGTCGCCTTCAGCCTCGCCTCTAGAGCCATGCCTTCTTCTAAATTGACGACAACGCCTACTGTGGAATTGCTGTTGTACCAGGCAAAATCGAAGCCCTCCCCGCCATCGATCCTGTCGGCACCGCCCCCGCCCTCGATCGTATCGTCGCCACCCTCGCCGTAGAGCGCCTCGTTGCCAGCCCCGCCATTGATGACATCGTCACCATTGGTTCCGGAGGCGCCGATATCGCTCGACATGTGCACAATGAAGCCGGCGCTCTGGTTAGGATTGCTGCCGGCATCCTCTGCGACCGCAACCTTGCTCCCGTCGAAAGCACTCTCATACTCAAGGCTTATTAACGGCGCGTCCGGATCGAACGGTGCGAGACCATCGGCAGGGGCGTTCGGAACTTCAACGACCTGGGCTCGGATGGACGAGGCAACATTGCTCGAAGAGCCGTCAACGCCCTCAAGAAGAATTTGCCGACTCTTGAGATGCAAGGCACCCAGTGGCTCCAATTTGATGAAATCAAGTACGACAGGAACCCTGGAACGCCCGACCTTGATTGCCATCTCGATGCTCCTTTTGCGGCAACAATCGGATTTCTAGCCGCGCTTGAATGCAACACGGGGACACGCGAGACCGCTGCCTGCCCGCAAGAATCGCCAAGGGCGAGTATTGGAAGTTCGCCTCAGATCACGAAGAACTCGGAGGCGGTCATCTTGAGGTTCTTCTTGAGAGTGGCGATCTCCACCATCGCCTTCCCGCCCGAGCCGTCCTGATCGTAGTAGACCTTGCCGTTCTTCTTGTTGAACACGATGTAGTCGTTGCGGTCCTTGGCCTTGTCGAAGGCGAAGAATTTCCGGTCGACCCTGCTGGGTGCGTCCAGGGTGCCGTTCTTGCCGAGCTTGGTGAAGACCGCATTGTCCAGGTAAATGCTGTCGTTGCGCACGTCGTAGTCAGTGACCTTGTCCAGGTTGGTCCGCTTGTTCGGCCGGGCATCGAATACGAAAATGTCTTTGCCGTTACCGCCGGTCAGCACGTCCTTGCCGGCTCCGCCCCAAAGCTTGTCGTCTCCTAGGCCTCCCAAGAGCATATCGTTGCTGCCGTTGCCGATCAGCACGTTGCCGAACGCGTCACCGGTCAGTGTGTCGATCCCGGCGCTGCCCGAGAGTGTGTCCATCAGGGCTGTGTTACGCGCGGCCTGCCCGGTCGACAGGGTGATGGTGTGCGGCACGACCCAGGTCTGCGCGCCTTCCTTGACAGTCACCATGGCGGCCTTGGAGCCGGTGCTGGCGTAGGAATGCCGGAAGCTGGCGCTGCCGCCTGCAGGCGAGACGGTGTCGACCGCGCCATCGCCCCAGGCGACGCTCACGCTGGAGGCAGCGCCGACCCCGAGCTTGAGGTCGATGAAGCGCTTTTCGGCGATAGCCTGCCTGTAAGGCAGCAGGTTCGCGTCCAGGACAAAGATGTCCGTTTTTCCATTTGAATCGCCGGAAACAAGATTGCTTGCACCGCTTGCGAATGCAATGAACCGACCGTCTAGGCTGATTTCAGCGAAGCCGCTGTTTTGATTTCCCTGGGTTCCATCGGGTTGGTCCGTCAGGCGCAACAACTCACCAGTGAGCAGGTCCTTTCGAAAGACATCGGCGTTGCCATTCGTGTCTCCCGCCACCAAGTTATAGCTCAAACTCGTGAACACCACATAGCGGCCATCGGCGCTGACCACGCCTCCTACGCTATCTTCGACACCTTGAGTGCCGTTAACCGACGTAGAGACGCGCAGCACCTCCCCTGTCGCCAGATCCTTGCGAAAGACGTCGACGCTGCCGTTCGTGTCTCCGGCCACCAAGGCATCGCTCCAACTTGTGAACACAACATAACGGCCATCGGCGCTGATGCTGGATTCATAACCGGAGCCGGCAGTTTGAGCGCCGCTGACAGTCGTCGAAACACGCACGATCTCGTTGGTCACCAGGTCCTTGCGGAAAATATCGCTGCTGCCATTGGTGTCATTTTCAACCAGGTTGTTGCTGGCGCTCGAGAATATCACATAGCGGCCGTTGGCGCTGATGTGGGAATCATGACTTGGGTTGCTTCCCTGTTGGCCTTGCAGATTAGCGGATACGAGAGTCACGGCGCCTGTCAGCAAGTCCTTGCAGAAGATATCCTCCCGGTTGTTGGTGTCGCCTGCGACCAGGTTGCTGCTGTCGCTGCTGAACACGATGTAACGGCCATCCGGGGTTATGTGAGCGCTCTCGCTGCTGGCATTCCCCGCCGCGCCGCCTTGGGCGGTCGAGACACATACCAGTTCCCCTGTGAGCAAGTCCTTGCGGAAGATATCGTTGTTGTCGAGCGAGTCACCCACGGTCAGGTTGCCGGCAAAACTCTCGAAGAATACGTATCGGCCATCGGTAGTGATCTGGGGTGCATAGCTTCCGCTGTCAGCTTGGGTACTATCGGTCGCGGTCGAAACGCGAACGATTTGGCCAGTCAGCAGGTCCTTACGAAAGATGTCCTGTTTGCCGTTGGTGTCGTTCGCGACCAGATTGCTGGCTTCACTCGTGAACACCACGTAGCGCCCGTCCGAATTGAACGAGGAATAATAGCTATCTCCGTTGCCCTGAGCTCCATCCGCTGCGGTTGATATGCGGGTGAAAAAATTGGCAGTGTTGCTGGACGACAGAACATTTAATGTGAAAGGCATAGCAGGGCTCCCCGACACCGCCAGCAGGCCCTTGAGGGAAGGCCGCGCAGCCATATCGCGCTAAAGATTGTTATAAAGTTTCGTTATAGGAGCGCGGAAATCGCCGACAATCTGCGGGAATGTGCGAAATGGCACATGCCTGTCATTGGGAAGACGGCGCTCCTCCGCCACCCTGCAACGCCGCCCGCTCGCTTGCCGCCCGCTCTTTCATTCGCTGGATCGCCCCCTCGATGAGGTCTGGCGTGGCGCGCAGCACGCCGAGTTCAAAGGACGACATGGCGAGCATCACGGCGGCGAGGTTCGGCAGCGGGGTGCCATTGGCCTCGAAGAGTTTGAGGTCGTCCGTCGGGCCGATGCCGAGGGTTTCGACCATGCGGCCGGCATAGTTGCGAAGGCGCTGCTCGTCCGGGGCGCAGGCTGTGGACGTCTCGGGCTTTGGCATGGGTTTGGGCGCGACCGAGGCGGTGGCCGTTGGCTGAGCGGCGGGTCTGGGTGCCGGCCTTGGGGCCGGACGAGCCTCGCGAACGAGGGGAGCTGCCGGCTGGACGGCTTTCTTCTTCTCCCCCATTCCGGCGGCAATATCGGGCACCCGGTATTGCGGCGTCCGGATGGGCAGCACCATCGAAACCCGGCCGGGCTTGCCACTCGGACCGGCCTTCGCCGTGTACCGCACGCTCCCTCCCTTGCGCCGCGAGGCGAGATAGCGGGCGCGCAGGGTGCCGCCAATGCCTTTGACGGCCAGCATCGCCGCTCCGCCGAGGCTCGTCGCGATGTTGCACTCCGCCGGGGCCCAGCGGCGCACGATGTCGAGGGCCGATTTTCGGCCGAAGTTCAGGTAGTAGCGCCGCAGAAGGTTCGCGGCGGCATCCGCTCCGTGATCGGCGGACGCGAAGCCCACATGGCCTTCGCTGTCGGTGGCGAGTTCGCCATTCCAGCGGGCGCTCTTGATGCACCAATAGTTGTTGAGCTTGACACAGCGACTGACCACGGGACGCTCCGCCCTGAACAGGGCGGCCAGCACCACGAGCGACTTGGGCTGGAGATCGTCGACGGCCTCGAACCGCCAGTTGGTGACCTCCCGAGGCCCTGCCTCATAGCGCGCTGTGATGGGGGGCAGCGCGGCTCCGCCGGAGGGAACGGCAGGCGAAGGCTCGCCTCCGCCCGGCAGGAAAGCGCGGCCGGCAAGAACGAGCGCAACGAGAGTTTGCGGCACCATGATGAGGATCAGCCCCCGAATGCACAGAAAACCTTTGGGAAGGTTTCAGGCAGAACCATGGTGAGGTCATATGGATCTCTTAGTCGTCTTCTCCAGTCCCAAGGGACTTCGGCGTCGTGAAACGTTCGAGGCGGCCGGATCCGCGCTTCACGTCGCGCCAGCTATTCTCGGGAAAATCAATCACCGCGAGCCCGGCGGTGGGGTACTTCTGGCCGATCCTCAAGATGCCATCGCGGTCGCCGTCGCTGGCCAGTAGGGCCGCCAGATCCTCGAAGCCCGGATTGTGGCCGATCATCAGCAGGGTGGCGTTTTCCGGCTCGACCTCCTGCAGCACGCTCAGGAGCCGGGCGACGGGTGCTTCGTAGATGCGGGGGTCGTGACGGACCTCGATGTCGCCGACGATGGGCGCGACATGTTCCCAGGTCTCCAGGGTCCTGCGTGCGGGCGACACCAGGACCAGATCCGGCACGAGATCCTCGTTCTTGAGATAATTCCCCATCAGGACCGAAGCCTCGCGCCCGCGCTTGGCCAACGGCCGGTCCATGTCGAGGGTGCCCTGCGGCCAAGCCGCCTTGCCGTGGCGGAGAAGCATGAGACGCAGCATCAGCGGCCTTCCCGGCGAGCGATGAAGGCGAGCTTCTCGAAGAGGCTCATGTCCTGCTCGTTCTTCAGGAGGGCCCCGTGCAGCGGAGGGATGAGCTTGCGGGTGTCGCGCTCCCGGAGTTGTTCGGGGCCGATATCCTCGGACAGGAGGAGCTTGAGCCAGTCGAGCAGCTCGGAGGTGGAAGGCTTCTTTTTCAGGCCCGGAGCCTCGCGCACCTCGAAGAAGATCTTGAGGGCTTCCTCCACGAGGCGGTGCTTGATTCCGGGATAATGCACCTCCACGATGCGCTCCATGGTGTCGACGTTGGGAAACTTGATGTAGTGGAAGAAGCAGCGGCGCAGGAAGGCGTCAGGCAGCTCCTTCTCGTTGTTCGACGTGATGATCACGATGGGGCGGCGAACGGCGCGCACGGTCTCACCGGTCTCGTAGACATGGAACTCCATGCGGTCGAGCTCAAGCAGGAGGTCGTTGGGGAATTCGATGTCGGCCTTGTCGATCTCGTCGATGAGCAGAACCGGCCGTGTCTCGGCGGCGAACGCCTCCCACAGCTTGCCGCGCTTGATGTAGTGCCGGATTTCGGAGACGCGGGGGTCGCCGAGCTGGCTGTCGCGCAGGCGGGAGACCGCGTCATATTCGTAAAGCCCCTGCTGGGCCTTGGTGGTCGATTTGATGTGCCAGGTGAGAAGCGGCGCGCCAAGGGCCTTGGCGATCTCCTCCGCCAGAACGGATTTGCCGGTGCCGGGCTCGCCCTTCACCAGAAGCGGGCGCTCCAGAACGATCGCGGCGTTGACCGCCACCGTCAGATCCTCGGTCGCCACATAGGATTCTGTCCCGACGAAGCGCAATTGTCTCACCTTCCCTGTTACCAACGCGACCCTATGACCTGTCATCGCCTTTCGGCAACCGCCCTCATAGGGTAAGTCCATTACAAACGGAGAGGACTGACTTATGGCGTACAATCGTTATCACAAGGATCGCATCGGCAATCACAAGCTGAAGCCCGAGACCCTCATGCTGGGCTACGGCTATGATCCGACCCTATCGGAAGGAGCTGTGAAGCCGCCGGTCTTCCTCACCTCGACCTTCGTGTTCAACAGCGCCGAGCACGGCAAGGAATTCTTCGACTACGTAGCCGGCCGGCGCGAGCCCCCCAAGGGTGAGGCCGCCGGTCTGGTGTATTCCCGCTTCAACCATCCGAATTCCGAAATCGTCGAGGACAGGCTCGCCATCTTCGAGGAGGCGGAGGCGGGCCTCCTCTTCTCGTCCGGCATGTCAGCCATCTCGACCACGATCCTGGCCTTCGCCAAGCCCGGGGACGTGATCCTCCACTCGCAGCCGCTTTATGGCGGCACCGAGACCCTGATCGCCAAGACGCTCGCCAATTTCAGTATCCAGGCGGTCGGCTTCGGAGACGGGGTCGACGAGGCCGGCATCCGCGCCGCCGCCAAGGAGGCGCAGGCCAAGGGCCGCGTTTCGGTCATCATGATCGAATCCCCGTCGAACCCGCTCAACACCCTCGTGGACATCGCTCTCATCCGCGCGGTGGCCGAAGAAATCGGCGCAGCGCAAGGCCACCGGCCGATCATCGTTTGCGACAACACGCTGCTCGGCCCGCTCTTCCAGAAGCCGCTCAAGGACGGAGCCGATATTTCGGTTTATTCGCTGACCAAATATGTCGGCGGCCATTCGGACCTGATCGCCGGCGCGGCCTTGGGCTCCAAGGAGCTGATGAAGCCGGTCCGCCTCCTGCGCTCGGCCATCGGCACGCAGCTCGACCCGCATTCCTGCTGGATGCTCGGGCGCTCGCTGGAAACCCTGGCGTTGCGCATGAACGCGGCGAACCGCAACGGCGAGATCGTGGCCGCGTTCCTGAACGAGCACCCGAAGGTCGTGAAGCTGCACCACCTCGCCTATCTGCCCGAAGGCTCGCGAGCCCGGGAAGTCTTCGAGGCGCAGAGCAGCGCTCCCGGCTCCACGTTCTCGTTCGACGTGGCCGGCGGCGAGGCTGAAGCCTTCCGCGTGCTCAACGCCCTTCAGGTCTTCAAGCTGGCCGTGAGCTTGGGCGGGACGGAATCCTTGATCTCGCACCCCGCCTCGACGACCCATTCGGGCGTGCCCAAGGCGACCCGCGACCGTCTTGGCGTGAGCGACGCAACAATCCGCGTTTCCATCGGCATCGAGCATCCGGACGACCTCGTGGCGGACCTCGCCCAGGCCTTGGCGACGCTGGAGTAAAGCCCTCGCCTCCTCGTCATGCCCGGCCTTGTGCCGGGCATGACGGCTTAGGGGACGGCCATGGCACGTGGATGTCGCTTGGCGTGCTCGCCGCTGCATCACTCTGCCGTCACCGCACTCAGATTGCACCGAATCCAGCCTTGCTCTACGGACGTCTCTCAACCCATGATGATCTGAACTTGGACAGGGATTGATGGCCGTCTCGATAGACCTGCATGCTTATCAGGAGCCGATCCTGTTTCTTGCGACGGCGGCCATCGTCGTGCCGGTCTTTCACCGGCTGAGAATTAGCCCGGTCCTTGGATTCCTCGGTGCGGGCGCCCTGCTCGGACCCTATGGGCTCGGGCGGCTCGTGCCGAACCATCCTTGGGTCGACTGGCTGACCTTCACTAATCCGGAAGGCACGTCGCATCTTGCGGAATTCGGCGTCGTGTTCCTTCTTTTCACCATCGGCATCGAACTGTCCTGGCAGCGCCTGCGGACCTTGCGCCGGCTCGTGTTCGGCTTCGGAACGCTCCAGGTCTTCCTGTGCGCCCTGGCGATCGGAATCCTGGCGCTCAACTTGATCGGCAGCATCACGGGGGCCGCCATCGTGGGCCTGGGTCTCGCCCTTTCGTCGACCGCCATTGTGATTCCGGTGCTGGCCGAACAGCGGCGGCTCAACACCGCGGCCGGGCGGGCGAGCTTCTCGGCCCTTCTGTTCCAGGATCTCGCCGTTGCGCCGATCCTGTTCACCATCGCGGTATTCGACACGGGCCAACCCGAGGTGACCATGTCGTCCTTCAGCTGGGCGCTCTTTCAGGCGGCCCTGGCGCTGGCGGTAATCGTGGGCCTTGGGCGGGTGGTGCTTCGGCCCTTCTTTCAGCTCGTCTCGGCCACCAAGAGCCCTGAGCTCTTCATGGCAGCCTGCCTGCTCGTGGTGATGGTGACGAGCCTGATCGCCGCCGTGAGCGGCCTGTCCATGGCGCTGGGCGCTTTCATCGCCGGCATCCTGCTGTCGGAAACCGAGTACAAGCGCGCCGTGGACGTGACCATCCAGCCCTTCAAGGGCCTGCTGCTCGGCGTCTTCTTCGTGTCGGTGGGCATGAGCCTCGACCTGTTCCGTTTCCTCGAAGCCCCGTTGGCAATCCTGGGGCTCGCCACCCTCGTCATCGTGGTCAAGGGCGTGATCATCTTCGCCCTGGCACGGCCCTTCGGCCTCTCGGCAGCGGATTCGGCCGAGACGAGCCTTCTCCTTGGTCCTGGCGGTGAATTCGCTCTGGTCATCTTAGGGAGCGCCATGGTGGCCGGGCTCGTGCCCATCGGGATCGGCCAAATGCTCCTTCTGGTCACCACTCTCACCATGGTGGCCATTCCGCTCCTTGCCCGCCTCGGTCTGCGCCTGAGCCGCCGCATCTCCGAGCGGCGTCCCCTCGACGCCGTCGCGGCCGTGCCTCCCCCGTCCGATGAGGTCGGGCGGGTGATCATCGCGGGCTACGGGCGCGTCGGACAGCTCATCGCCGAAATGCTGGAACGCCATAAGGTCCCGTTTCTTGCGGTCGACATGGACCCGGCTCGCGTGGCGGCAGAGCGAAAAGCCGGAAAGCCGGTCTACTACGGTGACGCATCGTATCCGGAATTCCTGCGCGCTTGCGGCATCGACCGGGCCCTCGCCCTCGTGGTGACCCTGGACACGCGCACCTCCGTCGAGGCGGTGGTGGGGGCGGCCCGGCAGGAGCGCTCGGACATCACCATCGTGGCCCGCGCACGCGACGCCAAGCATGCGGCGCAGCTCTATGAGCTTGGCGTCGACGACGCGGTTCCGGAGACCATCGAGGCCTCCCTGCAGTTGAGCGAGGCGGTCCTGGCCGATATCGGCGTACCCATGGGCCTCGTGATCGCGTCCATTCACGAGCGCAGGGATGAGTTCAGGACAATTCTCAAAGCCAGCAACCGCATACGCGACGCCAGTCGCATCGAGTTCCGGGCAAGGCGCACGGTAGGGAAACCTTCGACCGCGACCCCGACCCTCAACGAACAGGCCGCGCAGGGCGAATTGTAACCCGGCACCTGATTGACCCTTGACCTCCGTGCCCGTTGCCGGACACTGGCGCGATGCTTCTCAACCTCTTTACCGAGCTGCGCGCGGCCAAGATCCCAGTGACCTTGCGGGAATATCTTTCGCTGCTCGAAGCCCTCGACCAGGATCTGGCCGACAAGCGGATCGAGGAATTCTACTACCTGTCCCGCGCCTGCCTGGTGAAGGACGAGCGTCACTTCGACCGGTTCGACCAGGTGTTCAGCCAGGTCTTCAAGGGCCTCGAGACGTTGGGCCAGGCCGTGGAGGAAGCCGACATCCCGGACGAATGGCTGCGCAGGCTCGCCGAGCGCTATCTGACCGACGAGGAGAAGCGCCAGATCGAAGCCATGGGGTGGGACAAGCTCTTCGAGACCCTGAAGGAGCGGCTGAAGGAGCAGAAGGGCCGGCATCAAGGCGGCAACAAATGGATCGGCACTGCCGGCACGTCGCCTTACGGAGCTTATGGGTACAACCCCGAGGGCATCCGGATCGGCCAGGACAAGAACCGCAATTTCAGTGCCGTGAAGGTGTGGGACAAGCGCGAGTTCAAGGATTTCGACGACACCGTCGAGCTTGGCGTGCGCAACATGCGCGTGGCGCTGCGCCGCCTGCGCCGCTTCGCCCGCACCGGTGCAGTGGAAGAACTGGATCTCGACGAGACGATCCATGAAACGGCCCACAAGGGCTATCTCGACGTCCGCCTGCGTCCAGAGCGCCGGAACGCCGTGAAGGTGCTGCTCTTCCTCGACGTGGGCGGATCCATGGACTGGCACATTCAGGTGGCCGAGAAGCTGTTTTCGGCAGCCCGGCTCGAATTCAAGCATTTCGAGCACTTCTATTTCCACAACTGCGTCTACGAGAACCTCTGGAAGGAAAACCGCCGCCGCTTCGACGAAAAGATCCCGACCCTGGACGTCATCCGCACCTATCCGTCGGATTATCGGGTGGTTTTCGTTGGCGACGCCTCCATGAGCCCTTATGAGATCCTGATGCCGGGCGGATCGGTGGAGCATTGGAACGAGGAGCCCGGACAGGTCTGGCTCCAGAAAATCCTGCACCACTTCCCCAAGGCGGTCTGGCTGAACCCGGTGACGCGCTCCCATTGGGCCTATACCCAATCGATTGCGCATATCCGTCAGCTCTTCTCGGACCGCATGTATCCGCTCAACCTGGAAGGCATCGATCAGGCGATGCGGGAATTGGTACGTTAAGGGCACATGACACAGACCTATCAGCACAGTCCCCGCCCCGTGGGCGGGCCTATCTCTTTCACCCTCAAGGGCGAGACGCTGACGGTGGATTCCGGCCGCAAGGTTCATGAAGTCCAGCTGGGAGCGGTCGAATCGGTCAGGATGACGTTCGAGCCCGGGCGGCTGGGCCGGAAGGCTTACCGGACGAAAGTTGTGATGAAGGATGGCAAGGCGTTTTCGTTCACGTCCCTCAGCTGGAGGAGCTTGATCGAGGCCGAGCAACTCACCCAGGAATACCGGGCCTTTGCGCACGCCCTGTTCGAGGCCGTTCGGCGCGCCAATCCGAACGCCCGCTTCATCGCCGGGAAGCCCTGGTGGCTATGGCTTTCTACCACGATCCTGGGAGTCGCCTGCCTGTTGGGCATGGCATTCCTGATCTGGCAAGCGGTCCAACGTGGCCTCACGGATGTCGCCCTGCTGGGCGGGCTCTTCGTCGCTATCGGCGCCTGGCAGATCGAGCCAATGGTGAGACTCAACAAGCCGCGGGCCTTTCGTCCCGAATCTCCGCCGCCGAACCTTCTGCCCGCCTGAGTTTTACAATCTGGGATTTTTTGACCCTCGGTCATTCCCTCCCGCCGATTGAAGAAACTCAATTATTTTCGGACGAGATGCCCCTGGCTCGAAAATTTCATTGACGAGTCGAGCAATATTGAAATGTAATATCATTATGCTTTGTCGGAGAGAAGTCCGATGGAGCCTCACCAAGGGGTAAAAGAATGAAACTCAGTTCATTCGTTAAAGTCGCACTTGCTCTTGCTCTCGTCGGCGGCGCCGTATTCGGCACGGTGGCGATGCAGAAGGAGCAGCGGATCGTCGTCGCGGTCAAGGGCGACCCGACCCAGTGGTAATCTAAGGCACTCTTCCGGGCCGCTTGGCCCGGGGGGCGTTCTTCCAAATCCCACCTTGCCGCAGCGTTTTCGCTGCGGCTTTTTTATTGGCCGTTCAATCCCGGACGACAAGGACCGAGCATCGGGCATGGCGCACGATGGTCGAGGCGTTCGAACCGAGCAGGAAGGTGGCCATGGTCGGCCGGTGCGATCCGATCACCACGAGGTCCGCCCCGGTCTTTTCGGCCTCGTCCAGAACCTCGTTATAGACCGAGCCCAAGCGCACAACGGCGGACACGGACTCGGCCGGAAGGTCGATCTTCGCCGCGATCTCCGCAAGCCTTATCTCGCTTTCCCCCTGCTGCTCCTCGTCGAAGGCCGGGGGCATGAACTCCATATAGGTGACCGGCACGATCGGACGCACATAGACCAGCCGCAGGGTGCCATCAGCGCTTTTGGCAAGCTCCACCGCCTTGTCGATGGCGGGCTGGGCGGCTTCGACCTCGCCGAGATCGACGGGAACCAAGAGCGTCTTGAACATGGCGAAACCTCGCGTTCAGCCTTGGCGGGTGGGGGTGTGGACGACTAGGCCGTCCAGCTCGGGCCTGACGCGGATCTGGCATGAGAGCCGTGAATTCGGCCGGACGTCGAAGGCGAAATCGAGCATGTCCTCCTCCATCGGCTGCGGCTGCCCCGTAGCACTCTCCCATTCCTCATCCACGTAAACATGGCATGTGGCGCAGGAACAGGCGCCGCCGCATTCCGCTTCGATGCCGGGAACGCCGTTGCGGATCGCGGTTTCCATCACGGTCGCGCCCTCCTCGGCTTCGACTGTGCGGGCCGTGCCCTCGGCATCGATGTAGGTGATGTTGATCATTGCGGACCTCTGTCTTACGGCGCATATTTAAAGCAGCGGGCACCGGAAAACGAGACACCGGACACGATATCGCGCCATCTTCCTGCCTTATTTTACCCGGCAGCACTGGTTACCGAGCCGTTAACGACGTTCTCAAGTGATGGGGGGCATCGGGTTCCCTTCACCCGGACCGGCCGCTAAACTCGTTTGGTAAATGGCAGGTTACCTACCGGAATTTACCGTGAAAGGTTATTTCGGTTCGTACTGATGTCGTGTTCGGGTTATCTTGGCCGACAGCAACGGCATTGACCATCATCAGTTGCGTCACGAGGGCGGATTTCATGGCGATCGAGACGAAGAAGATGAAGGATCCGGCAGAGGCTGCTCTGTCTGCTGTCGAGCATGCGCTCAATCTCGACGACGAGACATTCGTGCTCCAGACACAGAACCGGTCCGGCGATCCCGCCTCCTCGGAAGAGCCCCGTCTTCCCGATATCGACGATCACGACTTCACCAGAGGTCCCTTCGGCCTCGAGTCCGAGCCCGGCGAACGGCAGGAATCCCAAAGGAGCGCTCGCGACGCGAAGCCGGAGGACGCGCCCCGTTCCGGCTTTGTCGCGCCCGACCGGAACGCCGTCGCCAACGATGACCGGCAGAATGTCGGCGTCATGCTGCAAACTCTCCAGGTTCGTCCCTCCCGGGGGGCTTATGTGATCGCGACCCTTGCGTCGCTTCTCTGGCTGGGAGCGGCCGGGGCCTTCCTGTATTCCAGGGGCATCACCACTCCCGAGCAGGTCCTGGCCACCTTCTCGCCGACCCAGCTCGCGATCGCGGGCGCCGTGCTCCTAGCCCCGATTTTCTTTTTCTACATGGTGGCGATGATCACCGTGCGGGCGCAGGAGATGAAGCTCGTGGCCCGCGCCATTGGCGACGTGGCTCTGCGCTTGGCCCAGCCCGAGAATTTCTCCACCGACGCCGTGTTGTCGGTCTCGCAGGCGGTGCGCCGCGAAGTTGCCGCCGTCGGCGACGGCGTGGAGCGCGCTCTGGCCCGCGCCGGTGAGCTGGAGACGCTCGTGCGCAGCGAAATCTCCACCCTTGAGCGCGCCTATTCCGACAACGAGATCCGCATCCGCTCGCTGGTGGACGAACTCGTCACCCAGCGCGAGGCCATCGTGGCCAATGCCGAGCGGGTTCGCGGCGCCATCAACGGCGCTCACCAGAATTTCACTCAGGATCTGGACGAGACCGCCGAGCGGCTCGTATCAGCCGTTCAAGGCGCAGGCGAACGGGTCAGCGGCTCCCTGGAGCAGCGGGGCGAGCAGATCACACAGGCGCTTGGCCGGGCCGGCGAACGGGTCATCGAAGAGATGGCGAGCCGCGGCGTCGAGCTCGTCCACCGCATCACCGGCACCACGGAAGACATCAAGGTCGGCATCGCCGAAGTCGGGACCGTCATCACGGGCGCCCTCGAGAGCAAGGCCCAGGACATCACCGGCGCCTTCGAGCGCACCGGCGACGTGCTGACCCGCCACCTCCAGGATGGCGCGAGCCAGGTGACCCGCACCCTCGCGGAGACCGGCCGCGGCGTGATCGACGCCCTCGCCCAGCAGGGCAACGACGTGCGGGAGGCTTTCGAGAGCACGGCCAAGACCCTCGAAGAGAGCTTCATCCTGCGCGGCAGCGAGATCACCGAGAAGCTCGCCGCGACCGGCGGCGTGATCGCCGACGACATTTCCGCCCGCACCACGGAGCTGCGCGACCAGATCGCGGCGGCCGGCATGGGCGTCAGCGAGGAAATCGTCTCCCGCGGGGCATTGGTGCGCGAGCAGCTCTCCTCGACGGGCGCCTCGCTCGTTGAGGAACTGACCGCGAGCGGCACGAATGTGCGTGAGCAGCTTGCCTCCACGGCCACCGAAGTGGTCGAGCAGATTGCCCTGCGCGGCAGCGAGGTGCGCGAGCAGCTCGAGAGCGCCGTGCGCCTTGCGGACGAATCCATCGGCAGCCGGGTCGAAGACCTCGCCACCCGCCTGGAGGCCGCAAGCCAGCGGGTCAACGAGACCGTCACCGTTCAGGGCGAGACCTTGGAAAGCAGCCTGTCCCAGGCAGGCGAGCGCATCGCCGCCCTCATGGGCGCCAAGGTGGAGGAGTTCCAGAACGCCTTCGAAACCCGTGGCCAGGAATTCGGCGAGACCCTGTCGCACCATGCGGATGAGACGCATGTTCGCCTGGCTTCCACCGGCAAGGACATCGTCCTGGCCATCGCCAGCCAGGGGGCGCGCATCAACGAGGCCCTCAACCGCACGGCCGAGACCGTGGACACCCGCGGCAGCGTGATGGAGACCACCCTCGGCACCCGCCTTGCGGCGTTCGAGGAGGTTATGGCTCGCGGCGGCGAAGTGGCAGAGCGCATCTCCAACGATGTGGGCAGCCTGACCGAGACCATCAGCGGTCGCTTCGAGGAGATGAACCGCCTCATCACGGTCCAGGGCCGCACCATGGCCGAGACCTTCTCCGAGCGTGCCCGTGAGGCGACCACCGCCATCGAAAGCCAGCTCACGGCCCTCGAGGAGCATGCCTCCCGTCGCACCACAGAGATCACGTCGAACTTCGACACCATCGTCGAGCGGGTCGATCAGGCCCTCGGCGCCCGGGCATCCGCCCTCAACGAAGCCCTCGTCGTCCGGACGGGCGAAATGGCCCGGGTCATGGCGGAAGGCGGACGCGACGTATCGACCGCCCTTCAGGCCCGCGTGGACGAGATCAACCAGGCGATCACCGCACGCACCGGCGCCATCGCGGACGCCATCTCGGCCAAGGCCGACCAGATCGGCGAGACCCTTGCGGCCCGCGCCACCACGTTGAACGAGACCCTGGGTGAGCGCGCCGATCAGATTTCCGAGACGCTGAGCACACGGGCTCTGGAAATCAACCAGATCCTCGGCGACCGCGCCGGCGAAATCACCGAGACTCTGGGCACCCGTGCGTTCGAGATCAACCAGACCCTCGGCAGCCGCGCCCAGGAGATCGCCGAAACCCTCGACGAGCGGGTGGCAACCTTCGAGGAGCGGGTCGTGAACCGCCTCGAGGGCGTGGTGGGCGCCATCGACGACAAGAGCCAGTCCGTGCTCGGATCCCTCGGCACCCAGATCGGCGAGATCAGGAGCATTTTCGACACGCAGGGCCTTTCCCTCGTGGCGAGCCTCAACGACCGGGGCCAGGAGATCGGCCGCGAGGTTGCGGCCATCAGCGACACCACCCTGCGCAATCTCGAAGAGCGCAGCAATGCGGTCATCGCCAGCCTGCAGGACCGCAGCGCCACCATGCTGTCGTCGCTCCAGGAGCGCACGATGGAGCTGACCTCGTCCTACATGCAATCGACCGAAGTTCTGCGCGCATCCATCGACGAAAGCGCCGCACGAACCGTCGAATCCCTCGTGGGCACCAACCAGCGCCTGCAGGGCGAGCTGTCGGAGGTAATCGGCCGCCTGCAGGACGCCAATCAGACACTCCAGCAGGTATCGGCCAGCGCCAGCGGCAATCTCGGAGCCATCGAGGACGGATTGGCCGGGCGTGTCCAGCAGATCGAAGGCCTCCTGTCGGAGGTCGCGGTTCAGACCAACCGCGCATCGGATCAGGTCTCCGAGCAGGTGGATGCCCTGCGCAACGTATCGTCCGGCGCGTTCCAGGAAGCATCGAACCTTGCCCGCAGCCTGGAGGAGCGCGGCCGTTCGCTCGCCGACAGCACCCGCGAGCAGATGCAGACCCTGACCGCCGCCGCCGCCGCTCTCGAGCAGGTGGAAGCGCGCGTGAACGCTGCCCTGAACGGTCGCCAGGACGCTCTCAACGACCTCCTCGAGCGGATCAACCAGCGTTCGCAGGACTTGGAAACCGTCACCCGCACCTTCACGACGCTGGTGGAAGGCTCTCTGCAGAACGTGGAAGGCAAAGCCCGCCAGATCGGCACCGTGCTGGCCGACTCGGCGCAGGCCACCACCCACGCGATCAGCGAGCAGTTCGAGCTCATCCGCTCCTCCACCGGTGAGGAAGGCGAGCGGACTGCCGCCGCCCTGCGCACGGCCTATGAGCGGGCTGCCGCCGAAATGGCCGAGGCTCTCGGCAACGCCACCACCAAGTTCCGCGACACCATGGGCGAACTGCGCGGCATGACGGGCCAGATCCAGCGTGAACTCGAAGCTACCCGTGCGGAGCTCCGCCGCGGCGTCGTCGAGCTGCCCCAGGAAACCCAGGAAACCACGGCCAACATGCGCCGCGTCGTGGCCGACCAGATCAAGGCCCTGAACGAGCTGTCGGCCCTGGTCTCACGCTCCAACCGTGGCGTCGACGCCGCCCCTGCCGCCCCGGCTCGCCGCGTCAATGAGGCTCCGGCGGCAGCCGTTGCGGTGGCTGCCATGCCGGCCCCGACGCCTGCTCCGGCTCCTGCCCCGGCTCCAATGCCCGTCGTAGCCCGGCAGGTTGTCGAGCAAAGGGCAGCTCCCGCGCCAGCTCCTGTGGCGCCGACTCCCGTTGCCCCGGCCCCGGCGCCAGTCCGTCAGGCGGCTCCAGCCGTGGAACGTCCGGCTCCGGCCCCGGTTCGCGATGCCTCCCGTGGCGGCGGCTGGCTTTCGGATCTCCTGAACCGGGCGTCGCGGGATGACGAGACGGGCCCAGGCCGCGGGCCTGCGCGCGCCGACCGCTCCCGGGTCAACAGCCTCGAATCCCTGGATTCGATCTCGGTCGATATCGCCCGGATGATCGACCACGACGCCGCCGTCGAACTGTGGGACCGCTACAAGCGCGGTGAGAGCAACGTCTTCACCCGCCGCCTGTACACGATCCAAGGCCAGCAGACCTTCGACGAAATCCGCCGCAAGTATCGCCGCGACGACGAGTTCAAGCAGACCGTCGACCGGTATGTGGAGGAGTTCGAGCGCCTGCTCGCCGAGGTTTCCGGCGATGATCGGGACTCCATGCTGACGAAGACCTACCTGACGTCGGAAACCGGCAAGGTCTACACCATGCTGGCCCATGCGAGCGGCCGTTTCGACTGACCGGCCGACCTACAATATGATGAAGATGGCCGGCCTTGCGCCGGCCATCTTCATTTCTGGACCAAGCCGATGCGGCATTGGGTGATAGCACACTCACCGGCATGGCCGGGCTCGTCCAGGCCATCTACGTCTTGGGGCTGCATAGAGGAAAGACGTGGATCCCCGGACCAAGTCCGGGAATGACGGTGGAGGTGTTGCGCCTAACACGTCATCCCGGACGCCGCAGGCGATCCGGGATCGTGTGCCGAAAGAGGCGCCATTCTCGCTGAACGATCCCGGGTTCCGCTGACGCGGCCCCGGGATGACGGGAAACTCAGTCTGAGGAGCACGGAGGCTCGACGAGCCTGTCTTGGACTTGAATGTCCTTAGGCTCAGGCCGGAGGCGTACCGGCGGTGTCACGGCGCTCTTCCTGGCCTGGGGCAGTACTGGCCGTTGCTCCAGGCTCGTCCCGGCGCGGAAGCGGGCTCCTGCTTACCCAGCGGACGATGTCGAGCATGGCCACGGAAAGCGCCTCGTCGAGAGCCCGGGCCGCATTGGGAGCGTCCACGGTGGCCGCGGGAGTCCTTGCCTTGAAGATCCGGCCGCTCACGATCCGGCCGTTCGTATCGTTGACGATCTTCACGGAGATCTCGACGACAGCCTCGTTGCTGGGAGTGGCGATCTCGAAGCTTCGAAGCTCGGACACGAGTTGGACGTCCCCCACTGCGCCGCTGCTCGGCCGCGAGACGCCCCGCAACTGGGATGCATTCTCGAAGGTGTTGATCAGGCGCGTCTGGATCAAGCGGGGCAGGTTGTCGGACCATTGCCCTCCCCCCAGGAACGAGACCGTCCCGCTGGCGTCCTTCACGAGGATCTGCTGAGTCGAGAGAGTCTGCAGAGCGGCGGGCTCGGCTACCAAAACCTGAACCCCGGACGTGCCGCCGATGCGCGACGTGGGCGCCGAGAGGTCGAAGGTCGTCGGCGCCGGTCCGGACGAACAGGCGCAGACTAAAGCCGCAAGAACCATTGCGGGCGCGAGCCGCGCAAGCGACCTGACCTGTCCGACGGGATGAGGCAACACGGATGATCCAAACATACTGCTCTACAGACTAACGGCGACCGTTGTATTGCGGGAGGTTCGACTGGGTGCCGAAGAGAAACTGCTGTGGATTACGCTCGATGCTCCGGACCGCCCGACTGATGTCGCCAAGGGTCCTGCGGCCCTCGACAGCAAGAGCCTCGTACTCGCGCAGACCCGAATCCGTGAACCGGCCGAAGCCCTTGAGAACGCCCTCGGTTCGGGTGTTCAGATCATCGGCGAGCTCGCGGACGGAGATTGCTGCCGCCCGGATCTCATCGAAAGCTCCCTTGCCGGACTCTCCCGAAGCGGACCCGAGGAACTTCTCGGCTCCTTGCAGGACGGCGTCGATGCGATCTGCGGACTTGTTGAGCTTTTCGGTGATGGAGCGCGCCTCCTGGATCGCCTTGTCCACGTCGGGGGAGCGCCGGCTCAGGGTTTGGGTGAACGTGTCCACATTGTCGACTGTCCGGCCGATCTTCGCCGGGTCGATGGCCTTGGCGACCTCGCCGATCTCCGTGAGCGCGGTGTCGAGCTTGGGGGCCGACTGATTGAGGCTGGCCACGAGGCTCGCTGCGTCCCGCAACGCGTTGTTGATGGCCTCCCGGTTCTGGGCGAGGGCCTGCGTGAAGCCTTCCGTGTTCTCGACGATGCGGGCAACGCGCTGGCTGTCGACGGAACCTACGACTCGGTCGATGTTGTCGATGCTGCGCCCGACCTTCGCCGGATCGATGGTGCGGGTGATGTTGGCGATGTCGTTGACCGCGGCCTCCAGCCTCGGAGCCGTCTGATTGAGCCGTCCCACAAGGCTCGCCGCATCGCGGGTCGCCGTGGTGATGGACTCGCGGCTGTCGCCCAGGGCCTGGGTGAAGTTGTCCACGTTCTCGACGATCCGCGCCACCCGCTCGCGGTCCACGGAGCGAACCACCTCATCCACGTTGGTGGCCAAGGTCTCAAGCTTTTCGGCGAGCGGGCCCACCTTCTCGGCCGCCTGCCCGACTTGGGCGAGGAATTGGTCGATGCCTTCCGCGTTCTCGCCGAGCGCCTGCGAGAAGCGCTCCACGTTCTGCACCGTGCGGTTGATGGACCCCTCGTTGTCCGAGATCACCCGCCCAACCCGCTCCAGCACGTCGTCGGCCCGCCGGGCGATGTTGCGGGCGGATTCGATGAGATCCTGGAAGTCCGACCGGTCGGCGAAGATGGTCGGCAGAGGCTGCCCGGGCCCTGCCACCAGGGGTGGGGAGCCGGGCTCGCCGCCGGACAGGGCGATGGTGGCTACGCCCGTCAGTCCCTGCATTTCAAGGCGGGCGCGGGTGTCGGCGCGGATGGGGGTGCTCCCGTCGAGCTGCGCGATGGAGACCACCCGGCGCGGATCCTCAGGCAGCAGGCTGAGCTCGGTCACCTCGCCAACCCGCAGGCCGTTGAAGGATACGATCGACCCTTTCGAGAGACCTGAGACCGAGCCCGAGAAGACGATGCGAACCGTCTGGCTCGCCTGCCCCCGGTCTCCGCCGGAAAACCAGTAGACGAAGCCGAACGCCGCCGCGATCACCGCCAGGGTGAACAAACCGATCAAGGCGTAATTTGCACGCGTTTCCATCACAAATCCTACGCGCCGCTGGCCATGGCCGCACGAGCCCGTTTCCCATGAAAATAGGAGCGGAGCCAAGGATTATCCGACGCCAGCAGCGTCTCGATAGGGCCCTCGGCCAGTATCTTGCCCTCACCCAGCGCAGCGATTCGGTCACACACCGTGTAAAGGCTGTCCAAATCGTGCGTTACCATGAATACGGTTAGGCCCAAAGTCCGTTGCAGCGTTGCGATAAGCTCGTCGAATTCACCGGCTCCGATAGGATCGAGGCCGGAGGTCGGCTCGTCCAGGAAGAGAATGTCCGGATCGAGTGCAAGGGCGCGCGCAAGGGCCGCACGCTTGATCATGCCGCCCGACAGCTCAGAGGGCAGCTTGTCGGCCGCATCCGGCTTCAAACCGACCATCTCGATCTTGAGCATCGCCAACTCGTCGAGGAGCCTGTCCGAGAGGTTGAGATACTCCCGCATGGGCACCTGCACGTTCTGCTTTACCGTCAGGGCTGAAAATAATGCGCCCTGCTGGAAAAGAACCCCCCAGCGACGTTCTAGCAGGCGCCGCTCCGACGGCGACACCTCATCCAGGTTCTGGCCCAGGACCTCGATGGTGCCGGCCCGCTTTGGGACGAGCCCCAGGATCGTGCGGGTCAGGACCGACTTACCCTGGCCGGACGCGCCTACGAAGCCAAGGATTTCGCCCCGATAGACGTCGAGATCGAGCCCCTTCAGGATGGTTTTCTCGCCGAATCCAACCTCGACGCCGCGAGCGCTGATGATCACTTCGCGGTTCCTGTCCGGAACGGGATGGCGTTGGTCGAGCATCGCTTCAGTACCTGATGGCCGCGAAGAACATGGCGAAGAGACCATCGAGCACGATCACCATGAAGATTGCCTTCACGACCGAGGAGGTGACGTGACGGCCGAGGGACTCGGCCGACCCCTCGACGGCCAACCCCTCGAGGGTCGCGATGATCCCGATGATCAGGGCCATGAAGGGCGCCTTGAAAAGACCAACCAGGAAGGTGTTCATGCCCACGGCCGCCCGCAGGCGGGAGAGGAAGACGTCGGGGCTCACGTCGCCATAGAGCCATGCGGTGATGCCGCCGCCCGAGAGGGCCGCGATGGACGAAATGAACGTCAGCAGCGGCAGCCCGATCACGAGCGCCAGGATGCGGGGCACGATCAGGACCTCGATGGGGTCGAGGCCCATCACCCGCAGCGCGTCGATCTCCTCCCGCATCTTCATGGAGCCGATCTCGGCCGTGAAGGCGGATCCGGACCGGCCCGACACCATGATGGACGTGAGAAGGAGGGCGAGCTCCCGCAGAACCAGGATGCCGATGAGATCGACCACGAAAGGAGTCGCGCCGAAGCGCTGGAGCTGGAAGATACTCTGCTGGGCCACGATGCAGCCGACCAGGAACGAGATCAGGACGATGATCGGCACGCTCCGATAGGCAATCTGTTCGAGCTGGTTCACCACGGCCGTGCCGCGGAAACGGCGGGGATGGGTGACGACCCTCACGATGGCGGAGGCAAGCTCGCCGAGGAACGCCACCCCGTCGACCAGATCCCGGCCCGCTCCAGCGACGCTTTTGCCCACATCCACCAGGAAATCGACGGCTTTGGAGCGCCGGACTGTCGGCTGTTCCTGAAAGCCCCGATAGGCAACCTCGTTGAGAAGGATCTGCTGCTCCGGGCTGGCATGGGTGAAATCGGCCCCGAGGCCGCGCTCGCCCAGCTCGTGCCGCGTGCGGTCGAGCACCCAGGCGCCTAGGGTGTCGATCCGCCCGACGCCGGCGAGATCGAGGATGACGTGATGCTGCCCCGCCTCGGCGGCGATCTCGCCGGCCAACGGCTCCACCATCTCGGCGTGCTCGGCGGTCCAGTGCCCGGCCAGCTTGGCCGTCACCCTGTCGCCCGCGCGCTCGATTTTCACTTGCGGCTCTTGAGCCAAGATGCTCTGCGCCACTGTCATCCTTCCGGCATTGATTCCGCTTGGTGATAGCGTGTCGCTGCGCCACAAGTCGAGCCGAAGTTACGAAAGAAGTTCACAGAATGCGCCAGCTCACCGTGTCGGTCGACCGTTTCCCCATCGCCGGCAAGTTCACGATCGCCCGCGGGTCCCGCACGGAAGCCGTGGTGGTCACCGCCAGGATCGTTGAAGATGGGGCGATTGGGCAGGGTGAATGCGTCCCCTACCCCCGCTACGGCGAGACGGTTGAAGGCGTCGCGGCGGCCATCGAGGCGATGCGGCCGCAGATCGAGGCAGGGCTGACCCGGGAAGGGCTTCAGACCCTCATGCCGGCGGGGGCGGCCCGAAACGCCCTGGACTGCGCCCTCTGGGACCTGGATGCGAAGCGCTCCGGGATCCGCGCCCATGTGACGGCAGGCGTCAACCGGTGGCTGCCTGTCACCACCGCCTACACGATCAGCCTCGATACGCCCGAAGCCATGGCCGAGGCCGCCGCAAAGGCTGCGCACCGGCCGATCCTGAAGGTGAAGTTCGGGGGACCGAGCGGAGACCTAGCGCGCATCGCGGCCATTCGGGAGGCCGTCCCCGATGCCGTCCTGATCGCCGACGCCAACGAGGGTTGGACCGAGGAGAACATCGCTGGCCACCTCGCCGCCTGCGCCGAGGCCGGATATGCCTTGGTGGAACAGCCCCTTCCGGCCGACCGGGACGAGTTCCTGCGCGATCTGTCCCGTCCGGTGCCGATCCTCGCCGACGAGAGCGTGCACGACCGGCCGAGCCTCGACAGGCTGGTGGGCCTTTATGACGTGATCAACATCAAGCTCGACAAGACCGGCGGCCTGACCGAAGCCCTGGCGCTGGCCGACACGGCGGAGGCCAAGGGCTTTGCCCTCATGATCGGCTGCATGGTCGGATCCTCGCTCGCCATGGCCCCTGCCCTGGTGCTCGCGCCCCGCGCCCGCTTCGTCGATCTCGACGGCCCCCTCCTCCTGGCAAAGGACCGAGAGCCCGGTCTCGTCTACGAGGGCAGCATCGTCCACCCGCCTCAGCCGGCCTTGTGGGGCTGAGCCCGGAGGCGCATGACGGCCAGGAGAGTAAGGACGAAGCCGAGAGCGCCGAGAGGCGCCATCGCGGCGAAGACGTCCCCGCCGCCGTCCTTATAGATCATGCCGCTCACGATGGTGGAGCCCGCCGTCGCCAGGGCGGCCAGGGATCCGTAGATCCCTTGCGCCCGCCCGCGCACCCCTGGCGGCGACAGCGCGGTCAAAGCCGCCATCATACCGAGATGCGAGGCGCCGAACGACAGGCTGTGCATGGCCTGAAGCACGAAAGTGACGGCAAGGCCTGGGCTGAGCGCCATGATAGCAAAGCGGATCGCCGCCGCGCCTGAACCGATCAGCAAAAGCCCAAGACCGGAGCCGCGCCCCACCGCTTGGCCGAGCATGATGAAGACCAGGATCTCGGCAATGACCCCGATTGCCCAGAAATAGCCAATGACGGAGTCTGCGAAGCCGAGCGACCGCCAGTGGATACTTGCAAAGGCGTTGAGGGCCCCATGGCTGCCCTGTGTGACGGCGGCGGCGATCATCACGATCCACAAGACGTGTGGGAGCGCCTTCGAAACGGGAGAGGTTGCCTCCGCGTCCGTAACCCTGCCCAATTCCTGGTCGGGCACGAGCCATGTGGCCACGATGGCCATGAGGGGGATGAGCGTCAGAGCCAGGATCACCGCGTTGGGGCCGAATGCGCCGATGAGATATCCGCCCGCGATGTTGGCGATGAAGAACGCAATCGAGCCGCACCCGCGAATCCGGCCGTAGTTCAGCTGCGGATGGCGCTGCACCGCCGAGATGGTCATGTGGTCGTTGCCGGGAATGATCGCCGCCTGCGCGACCGACACGAGGGCGACAAGCGCGATGATCGTCGCGTTGCTCTCAGCCAGCATCAGGAGCGGGAACCCGACCACCTGCCCGAGATGGCTTGCGACAAGCAGGCGGCGCGCCCCGAAGGACCGGTCGGCGAGGCTCAGCAGAGGAGCCGTCGCCACGATGCGGACGACAATCGGAATGGCCACGACGAACCCGATGAGAGCCGGGGAGAGCGCCTTGCTCTGCAGCCACAGGGGAAAGAACGGCAGGTAGAAGCCGTGACCGAAGAAGCTTGCGGCCTGCAGGGCGCACAGGCGAATGGCGAGGGATTTGTCGGAAGACATCGGGCCGTGGTGTTTCAGAATTACGCTGCGAAAGCAAGAACGCGGTGCAATACCGGAAATGAAAGCGTTGAAGGGGTTGAGGGGTCTGCAGGTTTGGACACAATGGAATCAGGCCCCACTGCAGAAAATGGATTGCCAGCATGACCGATGACGAAACGCCCGTCACGTTCAGCGACGCGGAATACGACGCCATCGAGGCCGCCGTGATGGAGACGGAGCGCGGCCGCTGGTTCCTGCGCGAATATGCCAAGCGCAATCGCAATGCCGATACGGAGGCTGTCCTGGCCGAGTTGGGCAAGCTCGAAGCGGCAATCAACGGCGATGAGACCGGGCGAACGATGGATGTCATCAGGGCGGCTCTGCGCGACATGGCGCGATCGGTCGCCCAGACCAGGCAGGAGATGGGGCTTGCGCCCAGCGAGAGCGATGACCTGAAGAGCTTCGTCGAAGCCGTGTCGGAGGCGGCCGGACCAGAGGGCGAACGCGAGTTCGAAGTCATTGCAGAGCAGCGCATCCGGCATATTCTGAAGACACTGCGCTTTCTCGAAGGTCATATTCGCGGACTGATGGCGCTTTGCGAGCCCGATAAGCCCGTTCCGGATGGAGAAAGTCCCTTTCCGGGAAAAGCCCGATTAGCCGACGGAGCTGCCATTCACCCGGGTTCGCACTCGTCCTTTCTCATGTAAGCGCGGCATCCTCGCGATCTTGCACCGGCTAAACCTATGCGCTCAGCGCAGGTTGTTCCTGCCCGAAAGGGGTTCACGTAGAACCGTCGACGTGGTTGGTTGCGCGACCATCTCAACGCGACTCGATGTTTTGAAACCTCTCCTCGGGATCTCCCTCAAAGTCCTGTCGGCCCTCGTCTTCACGATGATGTCCGTGACGCTGAAGACGCTGATGGCCCGCTATCCGGTCGGCGAAGTCGTGTTCTTCCGCTCGGCCTTCGCGCTGCTGCCCCTCCTGGCTTGGCTCAGATGGCAGGGAGATCTTATCAATTCGGTGCGTACGAAGGACGTGAAGGGCCATTTCCTTCGCGGCATCATCGGCACCTGCGGCATGTATCTCGGCTTCGCGGCCCTGTCCTATCTGCCGCTCCACGACGCCATCGCCATCGGGTATGCCTCTCCGCTGCTCGTCGTGGTCCTGGCCGCTCTTCTGCTCAACGAGAAGGTTCGCGCCTATCGGTGGACGGCGGTCGCCGTTGGCCTCATCGGCGTCCTAATCATGCTGTCGCCCTACCTTCAGGGCGGCGCGTTCACCGGGACCCTGAGCGGAGGGCCGACCCTCGGGGCGGTCAGCGCGCTCCTGGGAGCGTTCTGCTCGGCAGGCGCGATGATCCAGGTCCGCCGCCTCACGGCCACCGAAAAGACCGGCGCGATCGTCTTCTACTTCTTCATCCTGGCCTCGGGCCTTTCCCTTTGTACCATCGTCTTCGGCTGGCGCATGCCCGACGCGTTCGATCTCATGCTGTTCGTGCTTGGAGGCATCCTCGGTGGCATCGGCCAGATCCTCCTGACCGAGAGCTACCGCTATGCGGATGCGTCGATTATTGCGCCCTTCGAATACACCACCATGATCTGGGCCTTCCTGTTCGGCTGGTTCGTGTTCGGCGATCTCCCCACCCTGACCGTGCTGACGGGGGCGGCGATCGTAGCCGCGACAGGGTTGTTCATCGTCTGGCGCGAGCACCGGCTCGGCCTGATCCGATCCAAGGAACTGAAGGTCGTGTCGCCCAAGCCCGGCGGCTGAAGGCCCTGCACACCGCGAAAAATCTTCCGCGACCTCCCAGATGCTTGACCCATCCAGGCTGTTACCCCACAACCTTTTTGAGGAACGAACGTTCGGTTTTTCAGAACAGGCGGGTATGATGGGCGTTGAAGGCAAAGAGCGGCACCGGGAACTCGAGACTGGCGCTCAGGTTCTGTCCGGCCATATGGGTAAGACGATCCAGCGGCTGCGCAAGGCCTACAACCTGTCCCTGTCCGAACTCGCCGAGCAGTCAGGCGTCGCCAAGTCCATCATCAGCCAGATCGAGCGGAACGAAACCAACCCGACGCTTGCGACCATCTGGCGTCTGAGCCAGGCCCTGGACGTATCCATCGAGCGGGTTCTGGCCACCAGCGACGAAGAGCCCTTCATCGAGAAATCGTCCCGGGCCGACACGCCCATCCTCGTTTCCGAGGACGGCAAGATGCGGCTGGCCATTATCGGCTGGCTCAAGACGATCGAATGGCTGCAATGGTACGACGTACAGTCGGAGCCCGGCGGCGTACTCGACTCCGACAGCCATCAGCGCGGGTCGGTCGAATGCCTTTCGGTCCTCGAAGGCGAGTTCGAGGTCGAGGTCGCAGGCGTGACTCAGCGAGCCAAGACCGGCGAGACCCTGCGCTATCGCTGCGACCGTCCACACTCGGTCCGCTGCGTCGGAGACGCTGCGGGGCGCGCCACCATGGTGTGCATCCTCAAAGCGGCGGTCATGGACTGACCGCTTTCCCCAGCTTATCCCCAGCCTTTTCCAAAGACTTATTCAGGCTTCTTGAAGCCTTCCTTGGGCGAAAGCGAAAGAATGTACTCCGCCATGGCCTGACGGTCCGCGTCCGGGATCTGTGAGGTGTTGCGCACCACCGACCCCATCGGCCCGCTGACGGTGTCGAAATTCGGCGTCTCTCCCGTCGTGAGCAGCGTCACGAGTTCCTCTGGACTCCAGCCGCCGATGCCGGTGGGGCTCGGGGTGATGTTGGGAACGACGCCGCGTCCCTCCGGATCCGGTCCGCCGGCGAAACGGCGCTCGTCTATGATCGCGCCGGCAAAATTGCGCTCGCTATGGCACTCGGCGCAATGGCCGGGCCCGTTCACCAGATAGGCCCCTCGGTTCCAGCTCTCGGATTTCGAGGAGTCTGGCGTGAACCGGTGACCGTCCAGGAAGGCGAGCTTCCAAAGGCCGACGCCCCGCCGGATGTTGAACGGGAACGGGAGATCGTGGTCTCGCGCGCGCCCTTCGACAGGCGGAAGCGACTGCATGAACGCGAACATGTCGGAGAGATCCGCGTCGCTCATCCGCTGGTAGGACGTATAGGGAAAGGCCGGGTAATAATGCCTGCCGTCCGGGGACATACCTTCGCGCATGGCGCGGATGAAGTCGGCGGCGCTCCAGGAGCCGATGCCGTCCTGCTCATGCGGCGAGATATTGGGGGTGTAGAAGGTGCCGAATGGCGATTCCAGCGCGTAGCCGCCGCCGAGCCGCAGGCGATCCTCCTGGTTCGGCGTCGAAGTCTGGCCTGGATTGGGCGTTGCATGGCAGGAGGTGCAGCCTCCGGCGAAGAACATCGTCTTGCCGTTCTCCAGGTTCGGTGCGCTGCCGGATGCGGCCGGAGGCGCAGCAGCCGTCTCGCCTCGAATGAGACGGTAGGCTGACGGAGACGTCAGTGCCAGGAAGCCCAGCGCTCCGAACGCGATCAGAAAGAGCAGCCCCGCAAGCGCCCTGCGCATCATCCAACCTTTCGTCAAAACGGGCGGCCGCGTCGGCCGCCCGGATCAATCAAGTCGCCAAGAACTCAGCTCTTGCGGAAGGATGTATGGCAGCCGCCGCAGTTCTGTAGAACCTTGGGAAGTTCCGCCTTGAAGGTGGCCTCGTCCTTGATGGCGGCGAGCGCGGCCTGCGCCGACTGATCGAGCTTTGCGAAATGCGATTCGAAGTCGGACTTCTTCTCCCAAACGGTCGGGAGCGCTCCGGTCTTCTCGGCGCCCTTCGTGCTTTCAGGGTACAGCGGCGTGGACTTCTTGGCGTTCTCGGAGAAAACCTTCAGGCCAGCCTGGGCTTGGGCCAGATCGAAAGGCGCCTGCCCGCGCAGCATGCCGCCCAGCGTGCGCGATTGTGCGCCCATCTCCTTCATCAGGCCCTGGCGCTGCTCGACGATGTTGCTTTGTGCGATCGCTGCGGTCACGCCGAGTGCCAGAAGGCCGGCGACGAAGATACTACGCTTCATACAGTTCCCCTATTCTTGCTACGGCATTCGGCTTCTCTTCGGCCGGCGCCCGCGGGCCACATTAGTGCACAAGTTCCTTAAGATGAGCACTCTAGCTTCGAACAAATCTGTGTGATGGATCCAATTTATTCTTGCGCCGCCTATGCGATCGGCTCTCCGGCCGCCGCCCAATCCTTGAAACCGCCTTTGTAATGCTCGCGAATGTCTCGCCCGGCGGCCTGCGCAAACTCAATGGCCCGCAGGGATCTGACGCCCGCCGCGCAGGAGAACACGATCCGCTTGTCGGTGGGCAAGGCTGACGGATCGAACGCCGACAAGGGATTCAAGACCGCACCCGGAATGTGCCCGGCCGCGAATTCATGCGGCTCCCGGACGTCGACCAGAACGATCGAGCCGTCCGCGAGTCCCTGTTTGACGTCCTGGCGATCGAGATCGACGACGTGTCCGCTCATGAAAGGATCCTCCGTGTTGCTGACGACTCATTAAGTCTCCGCACGGAGGACCGCAATCGCCGGCTTATGAAAGCGGCGGGATGCGAACCACCCAGCCGGGCTGGATCATGTCGGGATCTTTGACCGGAGGAGAGTTCGCCTTCACGATCTCGGTGTACTTCGCGCCCTTGCCCTTGCCGTAATGCTTCTCTGCAATCTCCCAGAGGGTATCGCCCTTCTGGACCGTATACATGGTCGACTGGGTGGCCGGCTGCTGGATCTGGAGCTCGCTGGTGTCCACCTCGGCCACGCCGTAGGTGTTGCCCAGGGACAGAATGATCTTCTCGGCCTCCTCCTGGCTGACCGCCTGGCCCGACAGCTTGACCTTGTCGCCTTCGACCTGGATGCCGAGCTTTCCAGCGTCGAAACCGTGGCCCTGGACCTGCTGCTGCAGCTTTTCAGGGGTTGCAGCCTGGGCTCCGCCCCCGAAAATCTTGGCTCCCGCCTCCTTGATGAACTTGAACAAACCCATGACTGTCTCCTCCTAGGACGCCGCGTCGAGGACGCGGCCAAGCTACGAACAAGACGTGCGACGGGCTGAACGGTTCCGCTTAGGCCAGGGACGAGAATACGTCCGCGAGCGAGGGCAACCGGTCCTTGAGCCTCAGAAGCGCGATCAATTCGATCTGCACGATGGCGGCGTCGAACTCCTCATCCGCCTCGTGTTCCAGGCGCTCCTCGAAGGCTGCCATGATCTCGGCCTTCGACCGGCCCTTGACCGCCATGATGAACGGAAACCCGAATTTCTGCTTGTAGGCGTCATTCAAGGCCAGGAACCGGGTCCGCTCCTGCTCGGTGAGGCTATCGAGGCCGGCTGATCTCTGCTCGCCCCGGGAATCGTCGGTGAGTTCGGCGAGTTTCAGCCGTCCGGCGAGGTCGGGATGGGCGCGGATGAGGGCGAGCTTCTGGTCGCGGCTTGCCTCCGAGAGCACATGGACCATGGCCGCATGCAGCCCCTCGGCGGTGTCCTGTGCAGGAGAGAGGCCCGCATCGTAAGACCGACCGGCGATCCAGGCGGAATGCTCGAAAATATCCCCGAACGCCTCGATGAAGACAGCCCGGCTCATGGTGCTGGGCTTCAGGTAGGCCGGGCGATGCCGCCGGAGCCAGTGGCGCGCGATATCGATGCGCCTTGCCACCCATACGCGCTCGTGGGAGGCCACGTAATCGAGGAAGCGCGCCACAGCCGCCGCGCGCCCGGGACGACCGGCCAGCCGGCAGTGCAGACCCACCGACATCATCTTCGGCGCCGTCTCGCCCTCCGCATAGAGGGTGTCGAAAGTGTCCTTGAGATAGGCGTAGAACTGGTCGCCGGAGTTGAACCCTTGCGGGGTCGCGAAGCGCATGTCGTTGACGTCGAGGGTGTAGGGCACGATCAGTTGCACATGCTGCCCGTGCATTTCCCAGTAAGGCAGCTCGTCCGCATAGGAATCGGCGCTGTACAGGAAGCCGCCCTCCTCCGCCACAAGGCGGTTCGTGTGCTCGGACGTGCGACCGGTGTACCAGCCCAGCGGCCGCTCCCCGGTCACCTGCGTGTGGATGCGGATCGCTTCATTGAGGTGAGCCCGCTCCTCCTCGACCGAGAAGTCGCGGTAGTCGATCCACTTGAGGCCGTGGCTCGCGATCTCCCAGTCGGCCTCCTTCATGGCGGCGACCGCGTCGGGATTGCGCATGAGGGCGGTCGCGACCCCATAGACGGTGACCGGCATGCCGCGCTCGTTGAACATCCGCCACAAACGCCAGAAGCCAGCGCGGGAGCCGTACTCGTAGATCGACTCCATGCTCATGTGCCGCTGCCCGAGCCAGGGCTGAGCGCCCACGATCTCCGACAGAAAGGCCTCGGAAGCCCGGTCCCCGTGCAGAATGTTGTTCTCGCCGCCCTCCTCGTAGTTGATCACGAACTGGACGCAGATGCGGGCAACATTCGGCCAATGGGGATGGGGTGGGTTCAGGCCGTAGCCGATCAGGTCGCGGGGGTAAGAGGTCTCGGCCATGGTCAGCTTCCTCGATAGGTGGAATAGCTCCAAGGCGAGACGAGAAGGGGCACGTGATAGTGCCCGAGCGGCTCTGCAATGGAAAAGCGAATGGGAACGGTGTCGAGGAAAGGCGGATCGGCCGCGGCCGTCCCGACCGACCTGAAATAGGCCCCCACGTGGAACACCAGTTCATAGGTTCCCGTGTGGAAGGCCTCCCCGGTCATCAGGGGCGCGTCCGTCCGTCCGTCCGCATTGGTCGTCGCGCGCAGAAGCGAGCGCCGTGCATCGCTCTCCATGATGAAGAGCTCGATCTCCACGCCCTTGGCCGGCTTGCCATTGGCGGTGTCCAGGACGTGGGTGGAAAGTCGGCCCATGGGAACCTCGTACCGTCAGTCAGGCGACGGAGCTTTTCGATGCCACGTCTCCGCGTCAAGGCGAAGGATTGATTTTCGGGAGTCGGTTCCTGTTGAAAAAGCGCCGGCCCGGCCCTTTCGCAAACCGGTGGGCCGCCCTAGGCTACCGCCTCCCGATATCTTTCAAGTGGCCGTATGATCGATCCGCAGATTTCCGAATGGATCAGCCAGCTTCTCCGCTGGGTCCATGTCATCACCGCGATTGCCTGGATTGGCTCGTCCTTCTATTTCATCCATCTCGATCTGAGTCTGAAACGGCGGGAGGGCCTGCCTCACGGTGTCAGCGGCGAGGCCTGGCAGGTCCACGGCGGCGGCTTCTACAACATGCGCAAATATCTCGTGGCCCCGCCCGAGATGCCCAAGGAGCTGACCTGGTTCAAGTGGGAGAGCTATTCCACCTGGATCACCGGCTTTTTCCTGATCGTATGGGTCTATTACCTCCATGCCGACCTCTACACGATCGACCCTGCCGTGCGGGCTCTCGCGCCCTGGCAGGCTCCAGTCATCGGCATCGGCGGGATCCTCTTGAGCTGGTTGGTCTATGAGGGCTTGTGCCGCTCAGCCCTCGGCAAGAACGACCGCGCGCTGGGCATCGTGCTGTTCTTCTACATTCTGGCCGCCGCTTTCGTGTTCACCCAGGTCTTCAACGGCCGCGCGGCCTTCCTGCATACGGGCGCGATGATCGCTACCTGGATGTCGGCCAGCGTTTTCTTCGTGATCATCCCGAACCAGAAGAAGGTGGTGGCGGACCTGCTGGCCGGCCGTGAGCCGGATCCCGCCCTCGGCAAGCAGGCCAAGCAGCGCTCGACCCACAACAATTACCTGACGCTGCCGGTCATCTTCCTGATGCTCTCGAACCACTATCCCCTCGCCTGGTCATCCCGTTACGCGGTGGCGATCATCGGGCTGATCGTCATTGCGGGCGCAATCATCCGGCACTTCTTCAACTCGCAGCATGCCGGCAAGCGCTCGCCCTGGTGGACTTGGGGCGTGGCTGCCGCCTCCATCGCCCTTGCGATCTGGCTGTCGATCATCGGCAAGCCTGGCAACGCCAATCTGGCGGATGTTCAAGGCGAAACTACACCGACAACTGTGACGGCTTCCTTCGACGAGGCGGTTCTGGCCATCCAGGCGCGCTGCTCCATGTGCCATGCCGCCGAGCCGGTCTGGGAGGGCATTCACATCGCCCCCAAGGGGGTGCGGCTCGACACGCCGGAGGAGATTGCCCGCCATGCGGAGATCATCCGGATCCAGAGCGTGCTGACCCATGCGATGCCGCCCAACAACATCACAGAGATGACCCTGGACGAGCGAAAGATCGTGGCCAACTGGCTGGCCCAGAAGGAAGCGGCAACGCAGTGAAGGCCTTCCAGGGGACATGCACCTAAAGACGGGACGTCTCCGCTCTGGCCGCTCTCAACCTCTGATCTATAACCTGCTCACGCAACAAGGAACCGGCTGTGTCCGAACTCACGCTAGAAACCGCTCAAGCCATTCTCGCATCGACGCTCAGGGCCGCGCGGACCAGGGGGTTCAAGCCGCTGTCCGTGGTGGTCTACGACGCGCGCGGCGCCATCAAGGCAGCAGCATCGGAGGATGGCACCAGCCTCAAGCGCATGGAGATCGCCATGGGCAAGGCCCAGGGGGCGCTGGCCATGGGCTTGGGGTCGCGGGCCCTTCACAAGATGGCGACCGACCGGCCTCATTTCATCGCGGGCGTGACCCACGCAGTCGGCGGCTTCATGGTGCCGGTTCCGGGGGGCGTCCTGATCAAGGATTCCCAAGGGCACCTGCTTGGGGCGGTGGGCGTCTCGGGCGATACGTCCGACAACGACGAAATCGCGGCCGCGGGCGGAATCGAGGCCGCGGGGCTCACGTTCGATGCCGGAGCGTAAGGCCCCGCGGACGGTAAAGTCCGGTCTTTTCAGGGCTTTCAATCCCACTGGACAGGAACGGTTGTTCGCGCAACAAATGAGACAAGGTCACGCCTCAAGGTAGCGGCCGAAGCATTTCAAAACTCAATAACGAGAAGGGAACGGATCCAATGTCATGGTTGAAAAGAGCGGCGCTCACAGCCGTCGCCACGGCAGCCCTCATGGGCGCCGCGTCGGCCGAAGTCGTCTACAATCGCGCCAATTCCGGCGAGCCTGAGACCCTCGACACCCACAAGACCTCCACCGTGCAGGAATCCCACATCCTGCGCGACATGCTCGAAGGCCTCGTCACCTACAACGCGAAGGGCGAAGCCGTTCCGGGCCAAGCCACCAAGTGGGAAATCAGCGACGACGGCAAGACCTATCGCTTTACGTTGCGCGACGGCCTGAAATGGTCCAACGGCGACCCGGTCAAGGCTGCCGACTTCGTCTTCTCCTATCGGCGCATCGTGAACCCGGAGACGGGCGCGAAATACGCCAATATCCTGTACCCGATCCTGAATGCGGAGAAGATCAACAAGGGCCAGGGCAAGATCGAAGATCTCGGCGTCAAGGCGGTGGACGACAAGACCGTTGAGATCAAGCTCGAGCAGCCCACCCCGTACTTCATCGAGCTCTTGACCCACCAGACCAGCCTGCCGGTTCATCAGGCGTCTGTCGAAAAGTTCGGCAAGGACTTCGTGAAGCCCGGCAACATGGTCACGAATGGGGCCTACAAGCTCGTGGAGTTCGTGCCGAATTCGCACATCAAGCTCGCCAAGAACGAGAACTACTACGACGTCAAGAACGTCCAGATCGACACCGTCAACTACTTCCCGACCCCGGACTTCGCCGCCATGGTGCGCCGCTACGAGGCCGGCGAGCTCGACACCACAGACGACGTTCCAGCCGACCAGATGAAGTCGCTCAAGCAGCGCTTCAAGGATCAGGTTCACGTCGGCCCGTGGCTCGGGACCTATTTCATGATCGTGAACTCTTCCAAGGCTCCGCTCAACGACGTGCGCGTGCGCCAGGCGCTCTCCATGGCCATGGACCGCGAGTTCATTGCCGAGCAGATCTGGGGCGGAACCATGCTGCCCGGCTATTCCTTCATGCCTCCGGGCGTTGGCAACTACGGCGAGCCGGCCTTCATGGACTATAAGTCCGCGTCGCCGATCGACCGCGAGGAGAAGGCCAAGGAGCTCTTGAAAGAAGCGGGCTTCGGCCCGGGCAAGCCGCTCAAGGTCGAAATCCGCTACAACACCACGGATAACAACCGAAACACCGTTGTGGCTGTCGCCGACCAGTGGAAGCAGATCGGCGTCGAGACGTCCATGATTAATACGGACGGCAAGACCCACTTCGCCCATCTGCGTGACGGCGGCGATTTCGACATCGCCCGCTACGGCTGGATTGCCGACTTCTCCGACCCGGAGAACTTCCTGTTCCTGCTCAAGAGCGACAACAAGGGCTTCAATGCCGGCAAGTACAACAATCCTGAGTTCGACAACCTCCTCAAGCAGGCCGCAGGCGAGCTAGATCTGAAGAAGCGCGCCGACATCATGAAGAAGGCGGAAGCCGTCGCTATGAAGGACATGCCGTGGATTCCGGTCATGTACTACGGCAAGAGCCACCTGATCTCGCCCAAGATCAAGGGCTTCGAGCACAACACGCGCGGCGTCTATCCGTCTCGCTTCCTCTCGAAGGTCCAGTAACTTTTTGACCCCCGTGGGGCGGTCTGGTCTCCAGACCGCCCTATTTCTTTTGCGTTGATGCGTTGCAGCGGGAGGAGCTTACCTTGCTCTCCTTCATCCTTCGCCGATTTCTATCGGCCATCCCCACCCTCTTCATCATCGTCACCATTTCGTTCTTCCTGATCCGGCTCGCGCCGGGTGGGCCGTTCGATCTCGAGCGGCCCCTCGAGGCCAAGGTGATGGAGAACCTTAACCGCATCTATCAGCTCGACCGTCCCCTCATCGAGCAGTACTGGCTCTACCTGAGCGCGGTCATGCGCGGGGATTTCGGCCCATCCTTCATCCTGCGGGACTTCTCCGTGGCCGAGCTTTTCGCCCGAGGTCTTCCCATTTCCATGACCTTGGGTGCGCTGGCCCTCTCCTTCGCGATCTTGGTCGGGGGCACGCTCGGGGCCATCGCGGCCCTGCGCCAGAACAGCGGGGTGGATTATCTCGTCACCGGCATGGGCGCTCTTGGCCTCACCATCCCCAATTTCGTGGTGGCGCCGGTCTTTCAGATCGTCTTCGGCCTTGCGCTGGCTTGGCTGCCGGTCGCCGGGTGGGCCAATGGCAGCCCGCGCAATCTCGTGCTGCCGGTGATCGTGCTTGCCCTGCCGCAGATCGCCGTGGTGTCGCGCATGACCCGCGCGGCCATGATCGAGAACCTGCGCTCCAACCATATTCGCACCCTGCGTTCGCTCGGCCTGCCGACCCGGGTGATCGTGGCCCACGCCCTGCGCGGCGCGGCGCTGCCGGTGGTGTCTTATCTCGGTCCTGCCGCGGCGGCGCTTCTGACCGGCTCGGTGGTGGTGGAAACCATCTTCGGCCTGCCGGGCATCGGCCGCTATTTCGTCGAAGGGGCGCTCAACCGCGACTACACCCTCGTCATGGGCACGGTCGTGGTGGTCGCCGTGTTCGTTCTCCTGTTCAACCTCGTGGTCGATATCCTCTACGCCCTCATCGATCCGCGCATCCGCTACGACTGAGGTGTGCCATGGCCGAAGGCGCTGTTCTTCCTGTCGAAACCATGACCGGCCCCGTCGTCGGGCGCTCCCTCTGGGCGGAGGCCCGGGGGCGGCTCGTGCGCAACCGCGCAGCCCTCACCAGTCTCATCGTCCTGGGGCTGATCGCGCTCGCGTGCATTTTCGGGCCCTTTTTCACCGGGCATCCCTTTGATCGGGTCTATCCTGACTACGTCAAGGTTCCGGCGAGCCTCGAGGCCTATCCCACAGCCGAGCAGATCGAGCCGAACATCGAGCGCATCGGCTCCCGCGTGCGGGCGAAGCCGGAGAACATCACGATCGACGGCGACGTTGCGCGCATGACCCTGGTGAGCACGAGCAGCCGCCCGGTGGACGAGAGGCTTCTGGCCTATTTCGAGCGCTCGGATCTCTTCAGCACCGCCCGGGTTGTGGAGCGCCAGGACGAAGGCCAGCGCCTCCTGGTCGAGGTTCCGGTGAGACGCCAGCACTTCCTGTTCGGGACCGATACGAACGGGCGCGATCTTCTGACCCGGACCATGAAGGCGGGGCAGATCTCGTTGGCCATCGGACTTCTGGCCACCTTCGTGGCCATTCTCATCGGGGTGATCTACGGCGCGACCTCGGGCTATCTCGGAGGCCGGGTCGACCTCGTGATGATGCGCATCGTCGACATCCTCTATTCGCTGCCGTTCATTTTCTTCGTCATCATGCTGGTCGTGTTCTTCGGCCGCAATTTCATCCTGATGTTCATCGCGGTGGGCGCGGTGGAATGGCTCGACATGGCGCGCATCGTTCGCGGCCAGACGCTGTCGATCAAACGCCAGGAATACGTCCAGGCAGCCGAAGCCCTCGGCGTGGAAACGAGGGGCATCATCCGCCGACACGTGATCCCCAACACGCTTGGACCCGTGGTGGTCTACATGACCCTGCTGGTCCCGAAAGTGATCCTGCTCGAAAGCTTCCTGTCGTTCCTGGGCTTGGGCGTTCAGGAGCCCAATACAAGCCTCGGCGTCCTGATCTCCGAGGGAGCGAAGAACATCCAGGGAGCGCCCTGGATGTTGATCTATCCGTCCATCACCCTGGTCGCGATCCTGTTCTGCCTCAACTTCATCGGCGACGGCCTGCGCGACGCCCTCGACCCGAAGGATCGCTGACATGGCAGACCCCGTTCTTTCGGTCCGCAACCTTCACGTCCGCTTCCGCACGGGCGACGGCACCCTGCATGCGGTGAAGGGCATCGACCTCGACGTAGCCGCGGGCGAGACGGTCGCTATCGTGGGCGAGTCCGGCTCCGGCAAGAGCCAGACCATGATGTCTGTCATGGGGCTTCTAGCCTCGAATGGCTGGGCAGAGGGTTCGGTGAGGTACCGGGGCGACGAGCTGGTGGGCCTGACTCCCGACAAGCTGAACCACTATCGCGGCTCCAAGCTCACCATGATCTTCCAGGAGCCGATGACGTCGCTCGATCCGCTCTATCGGATCGGAGATCAACTCGCCCTGCCGCTCACCGCTCATGGAGGATTGAGCAAGGCACAGGCGCGGGCGCGGGCCATTGAACTGTTGGAGCTCGTGCGCATCCCGGATCCGGCCCGGCGCATCGACTCCTATCCGCATGAATTGTCGGGGGGCCAGCGCCAGCGCGTGATGATCGCGATGGCGCTTTCCAATAATCCCGACGTGCTGATCGCCGACGAGCCGACTACGGCCCTCGACGTGACCGTGCAGGCGCAAATCCTCGAACTCCTGCGCGACCTGCAGAAGCGGCTCAGCATGTCCATCGTGTTCATCACCCACGACCTCGGCATCGTGCGCCGTTTCGCGGACCGCACCTATGTGATGAAGCGCGGCGAGGTGGTGGAAAGCGGCCGCACGCAGGACATCTTCTCCGCCCCGACGCATCCCTATACCCGGATGCTCATCGACGCCGAGCCTACCGGCCGGAAGGAGCCCGCGCCCCTCAATGCGCCCCTTGTGATGGATGCCCGGAACATCGAGGTGCAGTTCGCCATCAAGTCAGGACTGTTCAGCCGCACGAGCCATGTGCTGCGCGCCGTCGACGGGGTGAGCCTATCGGTCCGCGCCGGCGAAACGGTCGGAGTCGTAGGCGAATCCGGCTCGGGCAAGTCGACCCTCGGGCGGGCCATCCTGCGCCTCCTGCCGGCCTCGGGAATGGTGCGCTTCGAAGATCGCAATCTCATGCCGCTTGATCGCGGCGGGATGCGCCCCTTGCGGCGACACCTCCAGCTCGTCTTCCAGGATCCCTTCGGGTCTCTCTCCCCGCGCATGACGGCGGGCGAGATTGTCACCGAAGGGCTGCTGGTCCATGAGCCCAGCATATCCCGAAAAGAGCGCGACCGGCGCGCCGCGCAGGCCTTCGACGAGGTCCGGCTCGATCCTGCCTGGCGCAACCGCTTCCCGCACGAATTCTCCGGCGGCCAGCGCCAGCGCATCGCCATCGCCCGAGCCATGATCCTGCACCCGAAGCTCGTCGTACTCGACGAGCCCACATCGGCCCTCGACCGCTCCGTCCAGAAGGAGATCGTGGAACTCTTGCGCGACCTCCAGAAGGCCCATGCCCTCGCCTACGTGTTCATCAGCCACGACCTGGCAGTGGTGCGGGCGCTGTCGGACGAGATCATGGTGATGAAGAGCGGCAAGGTGGTGGAGCGCGGCACTGCGGAGCAGATCTTCGACAGGCCGCAGGAGAATTATACCCGCGACCTGATCGCCGCGGCCTTCCTGCATGAACGGAAACCCGGCAAGGCCGAGGCGCCCCTCGCCTCCTGAAGATCAAGCCCGGACAAGGCGCGCTCTTCCCTTCTCCTTGTGGGGAGGGAACGAGGGGACGCTTGTCGTAAGGTGTGGCGGACGTTCTCGCCAACTCTGAGACTCTGGAACCGGATCGCCGGGTGCGGATTTGACTCCGCGCCATGGCAAAGCTCGCGACCTATCGCGCCAAGCGCGACTTCACCAAGACCTCTGAACCGAAGGGAAAGCCCTCCCGCAGGCCCGGGGCCTCTTTCACTATCCAGAAGCATGACGCATCCCGTCTGCACTACGATTTCCGGCTCGAGCTGGATGGGGTCCTGAAAAGCTGGGCGGTTTCCAAAGGACCAAGTCTCGTCAAGGGCGAGAAGCGCCTCGCGGTTCATGTGGAGGATCATCCGCTCGAATACGGCGATTTCGAAGGCACCATTCCGGAGGGACAGTATGGCGGCGGCACGGTCATGCTGTGGGATCGCGGAACGTGGGAACCTGAGAGCGACGCACAGGAAGGCTACGCCAAGGGTCGTATTACCTTCCGCCTCCAGGGCGAGAAGCTGCATGGAAGCTGGCATCTGGTGCGCATGGGTAAGCGCCCGAAGGAGCGCCAGGAATCCTGGCTGCTCATCAAGGCCGAGGATGAGCATGCCCGGTCGGAGGACGATCCAGATATCCTTGAGGAGGAACCCTTGTCGGTGAAAACGGGCCGGTCCATCGAAGAGATCGCCGGCAAGCCAAAAGCACCAGCGAAGAAGACCGCGGCCAAATCCGCCAAGGCGAAGGCTGACGTGACGCCGGCCAAGACGAAACGAACCTCATCCAAAAAGACCAAGGATACTCCGCCGGCTGAAGTGGCGGGCGTGCCCCTCACCCATCCGGACCGGCTGCTCTGGGAAGAGCAGGGACTGACGAAGCAGCAGCTTGCCGAGTTCTATGCAGGCATTTCCGATTGGCTTCTGCCGCATCTCGTCGATCGACCTTTGACGCTGATCCGCTGTCCGTCGGGAGCCCAGAAGCATTGTTTCGTGCAGAGGCATTCCTGGGCCGGTCTCAGCGACTTCATCCATCGTGAAATGGTGCCGGACGGCAAGGGCGAGCAGGAAGTTCTGCTTGTCCGGGACATTCAGGGCGTCGTCGCTCTCGTACAGTCCGGCGTGCTGGAGATGCACGTTTGGGGCGCGACCATCGCCGACCTCGCCCGTCCCGATCGCCTAATCTTCGACTTCGATCCCGGCGAAGGTGTGGACTGGCCGATGGTGATCGAGGGTGCCCGCGCCGTACGGGATCGGCTGAAAGCCATTGGGCTCGAAAGCTTCGTCAAGACAACAGGCGGCAAAGGCCTGCACGTGGTGGTGCCGGTCACGCCGAAAGCCACCTGGAAAGAGGCTGCCGCCTTCACGCGCCAGATGGCGGAAGCCATGGCGGCGGAGGAGCCCGATCGCTACACCACCACGTCCGTCAAAGCCGAGCGCGAGGGCAAGATCTTCATCGACTACCTGCGCAACAACCGCGAGGCGTCGGCGGTCGCGCCCTACTCCACGCGCTCGCGGGAAGGTGCGCCTGTGGCGACGCCGGTCGCCTGGGACGAGCTTTCGCCAAAGATCAGGCCCAACGGCTTCACGGTGCAGAACCTCCCCAAGCGCCTTGAAGCACTCAAGGCGGACCCGTGGGCGGACCTGACGAAGATCGACCAGGTTCTGCCTGAAACCAAACGCGCACGGCGCAAGCCCAAGGGTTGAGCCGCTCACTCCGACACTGAGCTCTGTCATCCATGGCTGAGGCTAACCCGGCCATGACGGCTAACAGGCTCCCTTAGAAGACCGGGGTCCGGATTCCCTCGACCTTGAACGTCTCCTGCACGGCCGGTAGTGCGAAGACACGCTCGGCGAATGCATTCAGGTTCGGGATCGCCCGTGCGGGCCGAGGCATCCCGCGGCTCCAGCGCATGAGCATGAGCAGGAAGAGATCGGCGGCCGAGAAGCGCTCCCCCAGAAGCCATTGCTTGTCGCCGAGCTGTTCGGAGATCACGTCGAACATCCGGTCGAGCCGCTGTCCCGCTGTTTCCTTGACGCTGGGCACGGCGGTTTCGTCGTTCACATGTTCATGCGGGTAGAACCACGCGCGAAACTCGGGCTGAGGCGTGTTGGTGAGGTGCACCATCCACTTGTAGAACTCCGCCCGCTCCGCGGTGCCGACAGGTGGTGCAAGTCCCGCATCGGGATACTTGTCCACGAGGTGAAGCACGATGGCTGCTGTCTCGAACAGGACGAGATCCCCGTCCACCAGAACGGGAATGCGGCCATTGGGGTTGAGCTTGAGATATTCCGGGCTTTTCTGAGCGCCTTGCCCCCGGTCCACCAGGCGCAGCTCGAACGGCACGCCCAGCTCGCGCAGGACCATGTGCGGCAGAAGACTGGCGTTACCCGGGTAGTAATGAAGAGCAAGCATTCCCAACCTCTCATCCTCGAATGCCGCTCTTGGTACGACCGGGCTATCGGCGAGTAAAGCCGGAGCAGGTGTCATGCGCATCTTCTTTTCGCCCTGCCCCGCCCTATCGTTTCGTATGAGGCGGAAAGGGCGTGCGTGATGGTTGAAGCGCTGGACTTGGTCGAGAAGCTTCGGATCCGGCCAGGGGAGCAGATCCGCCTGTCGGACCGTGATCCTCGGGACAAGTGCGGCCTTGCCGCCAAGGAGGAAGCCGAGGCTCTGACCCGCACCTGTGCGCAGGAGATCGACACCCTGCAGGACCACCTCTACGCGGAGGGCCGGCGTGCGCTTCTGGTGATTCTTCAAGGCACCGATACCTCCGGAAAGGACGGGACGATCCGGGGCGTCTTCAATGCGACGGGCCCGCTCGGTGTGTCGGTCACGGCCTTCCGGCAACCCTCCGAGATCGAGCTCGCCCACGACTATCTCTGGCGCGTCCACGCCGTTTGCCCAAGGCGCGGCACCATTGGCATTTTCAACCGATCCCATTACGAGGAGGTGCTGGTCGCGAAGGTCCGCGGCTTTGCGCCGAAGGAGGAGATCGAGCAGCGCTACGAGCAGATCAACGCGTTCGAGAAGATCCTCGTCGAGAACGGCACCACAATCCTCAAATTCATGCTCCACATCTCCAAGGACGAACAGGCGGAGCGCCTTCAGGAGCGTCTCGACAATCCGGAAAAGCACTGGAAATTCAGCGCCGGCGACCTGGATGATCGGAAGCACTGGGACGAGTTCCAGGAGGCTTACGAGATCATGCTGAACCGCTGCTCGACTCCGTGGGCCCCGTGGCATGTGATTCCGGCCGACCGAAAATGGGTCCGCAACGCCGCGATCGCGTCCATCGTCAAGGCAACCCTCGAGGCGATGGACCCGCGTTATCCGGAGGTTTCGTGGAACCCGGCCGACTTCAAGATTCCCTGAAAGAACCGGTCTCAGTATACCTTGCCGACCGTCATCACCGAGCGAAAGTCCTCGTCACTGTCGATGTAGCTGCTTTCGGGCCCTGCTCCCACGGCGTCGAAGAACCGGCTGACGAAACAGCGGAACGCGGCGCAAAGAGCGATGTCGCAAATTTCCCGATCGGTGAAGCCGACGGCGCGTAACCGATCAATGTCGGCCTGCGTAACCTGAGATGAGTCCTGAGCGACCTTTTCTGCATAAGTCAGCATCTCCAGGTCCTTCTCCGACAGGCCGGCCGTTCTGAAATCCCGCTGCACGGCCATCACGGCCTCCTTCGATCCCAGATCGCCGATCAGCTGCTTGCCGTAGACATAGGAGCAGTAGGTGGATCGCGTGTGCTTGGCGGCGATGAGCGTGATCAGACGCCACTCCCGCAGGCCAAGCGAGAATCCGGACCGGATCCGGTCGGAAAAATCGGTGTAGATCGGCAGCAAGTCCGGGCGCGCGGTGAAGCACTGCGTCGCGGCCATCACGAAACCAAGCTGCGATTTCTGCTTCCCGTAGATTTCCGCGATCCGGCCGGTTGCGTCTTCCTCGGCTATCGTGTGCAAGAACATCTGGACCTCCGAGCGGAGTGCTCACGCACATCAGCCTAGCAGGAATCCACCTGGTTCGGGATCCCATGCAGCCTGCAGCGCCCGGCCCGGTTCTTGGCGACAGGGCAGCGCCGCCTTACAACCTTGGCTGTATGCACTTGCCGACAGGCCGAATGAGCGCGACAATACACTCATGAAAACCATTCTCGTCCCCATCGAAGACCACGCCGTGGTCGAGCCCATCCTGGAAACGGCTCTCCTTCTGGGCCGCGCCTTCGACAGCTACATCGAGGGCATCGCGATCACGCCGGATTATCCAGTCGTGCTCCCGGTCGATATCGCCATCGGGGTGCCGTCGCCGATCACCCCGGAGAACCGGGTCGAAATGGCCAGGGCCTGCCGGGAGCGCTTCGAGGCCTTCATGGTGACGAAGCAGATTTCCCGCGCGGCCGCTGGATTTGCCACGCTAGGCTATGGCTGGCGGCAGGACGGCCTGATGGAGGATGCTTTCCTGGGGGCTTACGGGCGGGTTTTCGACGTGAGCGTTCTCGGCCGGCCGGACGGTGCGAGCGGCCGGACACGCCTGTCGACCGTGGAATCCGCCTTGTTCGAGACCGGCCGCCCGGTTCTGATCGCGCCCCCCGCCCCTCCACGCAGTCTTGGCGAAACCGCTGTCATCGCCTGGAACCGGAGCACGGAAACGGCCCGCGCGGTACTGGGATCCATGCCGCTTCTCGCCAGGGCCCGCCGGGTCGTCGTTCTCGAACTCGAGGATTGGGGCGTTCCCGGGCCTTCGGGGTCCGAACTCGTGCGCGCCCTGCGGATGCACGGCATCGAGGCGCAGGCCATAACGGCGCCCGATCCCAACAACAGGCCGGGCGAGACGATCCTGGCGGAGGCTGGTGCGTTGGGCTGCGACCTGCTGGTGAAGGGAGCCTACACCCAGAGCCGCCTCAGGCAGATGTTCTTTGGCGGCGCAACAAGCCACATCCTGGGCAACACGACCATTCCAGTCCTGATGGCCCATTAACCGACGCCATGTTCAGGGATGTCGCCGTCACACTGGACGAACGCTTCCGGCGTCTTGCCGTCGGCAATGCACGTCTCGAAAAACTCGCGGAAGGGTGCCGGTGGGCCGAGGGACCGGCCTACTTTCCGGCAGGCCGATACCTCGTCTGGAGCGACGTGCCGAACGACCGCATGATGCGGTATGACGAGACCTCGGGCGCCGTCAGTGTCTTCAGGGCCCCATCGGGCTATTCGAACGGCAACACGGTCGACACGCAGGGACGCCTGGTCACGTGCGAACACGGCTTTCGACGGGTAACCCGCACGGAGCACGACGGCTCGATCACCGTGGTCGCCAGCCACCACGACGGCAAGCGCTTCAACAGCCCCAACGACGTGGTGGTGAAATCCGACGGTTCGATCTGGTTCACCGATCCGGCCTATGGGATCGACACCGACTATGAAGGCCACAAGGCCGAGAGCGAGATCGGCGGCTGCCATGTCTATCGCGTCGATCCCCAGAGCGGCGCGGTCACGCGGGTCGCCGACGATTTCGTGCGCCCCAACGGCATTGCATTCTCTCCCGACGAGAAGCGCCTCTACGTGGCCGATACGGGCGCGACCCATGTGCCGGACGGCCCGCGCCACATCAGGGTATTCGACGTGGCCGAGGACGGCGGCCTCGCCGGGGGATCGGTCTTCGCCACTTGCACCAACGGGCTGTTCGACGGCTTCCGGCTGGACGATTTCGGGCGGATCTGGACCAGTGCCGGGGATGGAGTCCATTGCTATGATCCGGACGGCACCTTGATCGGCAAGATCCTCGTGCCCGAGAACGTCGCCAACGTGGTCTTCGGCGGTCCCAAGCGCAACCGTCTGTACATCTGCGCGACGACCTCGCTCTACGCCGTCATGCTGTACGTAAACGGGGCCAAGACGTTCTAGAGCACCCCTTTTTCCGCTCGATGCGCCGGCGGCCGCAGGACAGCCATGTCACGGGCAGCTTGTCATTCCAGGCCGGATCACCCATGGATGCGCCGCGCATAAGCGTGATTTCTCGAGCTTTTCATGTCCTTTCCTGCCTTCAAAATTCGATCTGGCGTCCCCTTCGGCATTGGAATGATGCTGCTCGGCGTCTTCCTGTTCTCCATGAACGACGTGATGGGGAAGTGGCTTGTGGCCACCTATTCGGTCGGCCAGGTTCTGCTCCTGCGCAGCATGGCGGCGCTCGTGGTGCTGCTTCCCCTCATGCGCAGGCAGAAGGTCGCTCTTGAGATCCCGCCGCAGCCGGGGCTTCATCTGCTGCGGATCACGCTCTCGACCCTGGAGGTCGCCTGCTTCTACTGGGCGGTCACATACCTGCCTCTTGCGGACGTGATGACGTACTACCTCGCAGGGCCGATCTACGTGGCAGCCTTTGCGGTTTTCTGGCTCGGCGAGAGGCTCGACCGGCAAAGGGTGGCCGCCATCGGCATCGGTTTCGTGGGCGTCCTGATCGCCCTGCGGCCGTCGCCTGCCACCATGAGCCTGCCTGCCCTCATCGCGCTTGGGGGCAGCGTCTTTTACGCCCTCCTCATGATCACGACCCGGAAGCTCCGGGACACCGACGACGGCACCCTGGTCCTCGGCCAGATCATCGGAGCGCTTATCTTCGGCATCGTGGCGGCCCCCTTCGGCTGGGTCAATCCGAGCCTGCTGGATCTGGCCGGGTTGTTCCTCCTGGGGATCATTTCCATGGCCGGCCATGCCTGCGTGAACCGTTCCCTCAAGATCGCTCCGGCGTCGATCGTCGCACCCTATCAATACACCCTGATCGTTTGGGCCATTGTGCTGGGATACCTGTTCTTTGGCGACATCGTGCAGTTCTGGACACTCATCGGCGCGGTCGTGATCTGCGCCGCCGGTCTTGCGCTGCTTCTTCTGGAGCGCGAAGCCGCCCGGCGCGAGAAAGATGTGGAAGCTCCGATCCTGCCGGAGGCGTGAACCCCTCCACAGATGCTCCCAGAGTCGTGCTTGACAGGCCGCGAGGCGGAAGGGTCAATGACGCTATAAAATCATGGGGAGCCCGATGCGCCTGAAGTCTAAAATTATTGCCGCAACGGCAAGTCTTTTGCTCACGTCCACTGCCTACGCGCAGGACATCAAGATCGCCCTGATCGCCGGCAAGACCGGCCCGCTGGAGGCTTACGCCAAGCAGACCGAAGCCGGCTTCATGATGGGGCTGGAATATCTCACCAAGGGCACCATGGCGGTGAACGGCCGCAAGATCACCGTGATCGTGAAGGACGACCAGCTCAAGGCCGATCTCTCCAAGACCCTGCTCGAACAAGCCTACAACGATGACAAGGTCGACCTGGCCGTCGGCACCACGTCGTCCGCTGCGGCGCTGGCCATGTTGCCGGTTGCGGAAGAAAACGAGAAGGTTCTGATCGTCGAGCCCGCCGTGGCGGACGCGATCACCGGCGACAAGTGGAACCGCTTCATCTTCCGCACGGCCCGCAACTCCACGCAGGACGCCTACGGGGCGGCTGCTGCTGTCCCCGCCAGCGGCGACGTGAGCATCGCGACCCTGGCGCAGGACTATGCCTTCGGCCGCGACGGCGTGGCGGCGCTCAAGAACGCGCTTGCCGAAATCCGCCCCAACGCCAAAGTGGTGTTCGAGGAATACACCCCGCAGAACGCCACCGACTTCACGGCTTCGGCCCAGCGCCTCTTCGATGCGCTCAAGGACAAGCCCGGCAAGAAGATCATCACCATCATCTGGGCAGGCCAGCATCCCCTGCCCAAGATCGCGGACCTGAAGCCGGAGCGCTTTGGCATCGAGATCGCGCCGGGCGGCAACATCCTGCCGGCCATGCAGATCTATAAGAACTATCCGGGCATGGAAGGCGCGGTGTACTACTACTATGCCTTCCCGAAGAACCCCATGAACGACTGGCTCGTGACCGAGCACCAGAAGCGCTTCAACGCCCCGCCGGACTTCTTCACCGCAGGTGGCTTCGCGGCGGCTTCCGCGGCTCTCACGGCGATCGAGAAGGCGGGCGGCACCGATACCGAGAAGCTGATCAAGGCGATGGAAGGCATGACCTTCGAGACCCCGAAGGGTCCCATGACCTTCCGCAAGGAAGACCACCAGGCCCTTCAGGTCATGTATCACTTCAAGGTCAAGGCGAACGGCAAGGATCAGAACGACCTTCTGGACCTCGTCAGCACGATCCCAGCCGACAAGCTGCCGATCCCGGTCCGGAACAAGCGCTGATCCGACAGTGAACCTTTCAACAACCACGCCCGCGCTGGAAACGCGCGGGCTGACCATTCGGTTCGGCGGCCATGTGGCGGTCAACGACGTGTCGTGCCGGTTCACGCCCGGCACGCTCACGGCCATCGTCGGCCCGAACGGCGCCGGCAAGACCACCTATTTCAATCTCGTGTCGGGGCAGCTGCGCGCCACCGCCGGACAGGTGCTGGTGGACGGGCAGGACATCACAGGCCTGCCGCCATCCGCACGGACGCGGCGCGGACTCGGACGGGCCTTCCAGCTCACCAACCTGTTTCCGCAGCTGACGGCGCTGGAGAACGTGCGGCTCGCGGTGCAAAGCCGCGCCGATGCGGGCTGGTCGCTTTTCAAAGTGTGGAACAGCCGGCGCGATCTCATCGAGAAGGCGGAAGCGGTTCTTGAGCGGGTGCGGCTCGCGGACAAGCGCCATGTGGCCCCCAAGGCCCTCTCGCATGGCGACCAGCGCAAGCTTGAAGTGGCTCTCATCATCGCCATGGAGCCGAAGGTGTTCATGTTCGACGAGCCGACCGCCGGCATGAGCGTCGACGAGGTGCCGACCGTGCTCGAACTCATTCACGACATTAAGCAGCGCGGCGACGCGACGGTTCTCCTCGTGGAGCACAAGATGGACGTGGTGCGCTCGCTGGCGGACCGCATCATCGTGTTGCACAACGGGACGCTTGTGGCGGATGGCGAGCCTGCGGAAGTGATCGCCTCGCCGGTCGTTCAGGAAGCCTATCTCGGACTGGAGGCCGCCCGTGCCTGAGCCCCTGCTCCAGCTGGAAGGCGTGCAGACCCATATTGGGCCGTACCACATTCTCCACGGCGTGGACTTCGATGTGCCTGCCGGCAGCCTGACCATGCTTCTCGGCCGCAACGGCGCGGGCAAATCCACGACGCTGCGCACCATCATGGGCCTGTGGCAGGCCTCCTCGGGACGCATCCGCTTCGATGGGCGCGATATCACGGCGAGCGCCACGCCGGACATCGCGCGGGCGGGCATCGCCTATGTGCCGGAAGCCATGGGCATTTTCACGGATCTGACCGTGCGGGAGAACATCGTCCTTGCGGCCCGCAGCGGCCCCGTCGACAGCGCGCGGCTCGACTGGATGCTCGGGCTCTTCCCTGCCCTCAGGCGCTTCTGGAACCTGCCCGCCGGCAATCTCTCCGGTGGACAGAAGCAGATGCTGGCCATTGCCCGCGCCATCGCCGAGCCGCGCCGGCTTCTGCTTGTAGACGAACCCACGAAGGGTCTCGCGCCCGTGATGGTTCGCAGCATGATCGAAGCCTTCAAGGCGCTGAAAGCGGCAGGCGAGACAATCCTGCTCGTCGAGCAGAATTTCTACGCGGCTTCGGTACTGGGAGACGGTGTGGTGGTCATGGACGACGGCCGCATCGTTCATAGCGGCCCCATGAGCGACCTCGTGACGGATCAATCCCTGCAGCAGCGCCTGCTCGGCCTCAGCCTGGATGCTCACCAATGACCGACATGGCAGAACCCTCCTCCGTCTCCGAGCTACCCATCACCAGAACGGACTGGCTGCCGCTGGCGCTCGTGCCTGCGCTGGCGCTGCTGGCGCTTCCCTTCATCGGAAGCCCATCCTCCTGGGTGACGCTCACCGTGGCCGGTCTCGCCATGGGCATGATGATCTTCCTCATGGCATCTGGTCTCACGCTGGTGTTCGGCCTGATGGACATCATCAATTTCGGCCACGGGGTCTTCATTTCGCTTGGGGCCTACGCGACTCTTCTGGTGCTGGGGCCTCTGGCCGCCTGGGGACAGGCGGATTCGGTCGCGCTCAATCTTACCCTTCTCGGGCTCTGCATCGTGGCCGCCATGGCCGTGACGGGGATTGTCGGGGCGGTCTTCGAGCGGGTGATCGTTCGTCCGGTCTATGGCAGCCACCTGAAACAGATCCTCGTCACCATGGGCGGTCTCATTGTTGCCGAGCAGGCGATTCACGCTATCTGGGGTGCGTCGCCGATCCCGATCCAGCTGCCTGAAACCCTACGCGGCGCGTTCGTCCTCGGCGACATCGTCATGGAACGCTTTCGCGTGGTCGCAGTGGGAATTGGGCTCCTGGTCTTCATCGCGATGCAGCTCGTTCTCAACCGCACGCGTCTCGGCCTGCTGATCCGCGCCGGCGTCGAGAACCCGGAAATGGTCGAAGCGCTCGGCTATCGCATTCGCCGCCTTTTTGTCAGCGTCTTCGTGGCGGGATCAGCGCTCGCCGGCCTCGGCGGCGTCATGTGGGCCTTCTATCGCCAGACCCTGACCGCCAGCATGGGCATGGAGGTGATGGTCCTGGTGTTCATCGTGATCATCATCGGCGGCCTGGGCTCGGTGGGCGGATGCTTCGTAGGCTCCATCCTGGTTGCCCTCGTGGCGAATTACGTAGGCTTTCTGGCCCCCAAGCTCGCGCTGATCTCCAACATCCTCGTCATGGCTCTCGTGCTGATCTGGCGTCCGCAGGGCCTCTTTCCGGTAGCACGCCGATGACCGCGACCTCCATCCCCGCTCTCTTCGACGAGACCCGCGTCCGCGGCGGCTTCCTGCAGGGGCTCCTGTCATCGGACCTCCCCCGATCACGGGTCCTGTCGTTCATCCTACTGGCCATTCTCGCGATTCTGGCCGCAACGCCCTTTCTCTTTTCCGGCAGCCAGCCCCTGAGCACCGCGGCGAAGATCTGCGTCTTCATCGTTCTGGTGGCGAGCTATGACCTGCTGCTCGGCTATTCCGGGATCGTGTCCTTCGCCCACACCATGTTCTTCGGCATCGGCGGCTACGGTGTCGCCATCGCGCTCGAACGACTGGGGGCAAGCTGGACATCGGTCGCCGTCGGGCTTGCGGCGGCCCTTGTGCTCTCGGCCCTGCTGGCCGCGGCCATCGGGCTGCTCTCCTTGCGGGTCAGGGCGATCTTCTTTTCCATGATCACGCTTGCGGTGGCGTCGGCGGTCGCTGTGCTGGCCTCGCAGCTCTCCGAAATCACCGGCGGCGAGGACGGCCTGTCCTTTCAGCTACCGTTCGAGCTCCGACCAGCATTCCGCCCCCTGTCGGAGCCGCTCTTCGGCGTGACCGTCAACGGACGTGTGGTGGCCTATTATCTCGTGTTCTTCGTGGCCCTTGGAGTATTCCTGCTCCTTCTGCGTCTCGTGAACTCGCCGTTCGGGCGGGTGCTCCAAGCCATCCGCGAGAACGAGTTTCGCGCCGAGGCGCTAGGCTATCGCGTCGTCGCCTACAGGACCGCAGCCTCCGTGATCTCCGCTTTGGCGGCGGCGGTTGCGGGCGCGCTCATTGCTCTGTGGCTGCGCTATAACGGACCGGACACGACCCTGTCCTTTTCGATCATGATCGACATCCTCCTGATGGTGGTCATCGGCGGCATGGGAACCATGTACGGCGCGGTCATTAGCGCAACCCTCTTCGTGCTGGCGCAAAGCTACCTGCAGGTCCTCATGGAGGCCGGCAGCACGGCTTTGTCGGGCGTCCCGATCCTTCCCAACCTCATCCACCCTGACCGCTGGCTGCTCTGGCTCGGCGCCCTGTTCATCATCAGCGTCTATGCGTTCCCCGGGGGGATCGTGGGCCGCCTGCGGCAAGGACGGTCGTCACGAGCTTGACCGTGCAACCAAGCCCGCGGTGGGGCGTTTCCCTCAGGAGCGGAGGGATGCGTTATGAGCCGTGCCTTTGTTCGGGAACCCGAGGGTGGAGAAGCCTATGAGGACCTTCCGGACCGCCAGGTCAGTCCGCATCCGAACCTCGTGACCCCATCTGGTTTGGCCCAAATGGATCAGGAAGTCGCGAGCTTGCAGCAGCGTCTCGCAGATGCGCAGGCAAGGGACGACAAGGCCGAAATAGCTCGGGTGTCCCGCGATCTGCGCTACTGGACCTACCGGCGAGCGACGGCGGAACTCGTGCCCGCGTCGTCGGACACATCCCATGTCCGCTTCGGATCCCGCGTGACCTTCGAACGGGACGACGGCCGGTCTCAAACTTATCAGATCGTGGGCGAGGACGAAGCTGATCCGGCCAAGGGGAGCATCTCGTATGTGTCGCCACTGGCGCGTGCTCTAATGGGCAAAGAGATCGGTGATGCCGTTCCTTTGCCTCAGGGACAAGCCGAGATCGTTCGGATCGAGTAGGACTTTCCGGCCCAAGGCACCTGCCAGAGCCTCAAGACACATCGACGCATTGGTGCCAAATGCGCCGAGGCATGCGTCGCGAGCTGGCCCTCAGTCACCGTACCCGTGCGCTTGCCGTTAGGGAAAACGAGCTCTTAAAGGAAACCTTTTGCTCTGCTTGTAGGGCACCGAGGACTTACAGTATTGCCCAATTGAATCCTCCAACACCTCTGATGTTATTTTGTATCAACTAGGGCAAATCAGGTTTTATCTTGACTCAGCATTTTGTCTCAACTTAGGGTTAAGATCAAAATCTAACTGATCAGCGTAAGACTTGGCCTTATACCTGACCTGCAAGTCCCAGGGGGCGATCCAAATGACTGAAGCAGAGATCGAAATCGTAGCCGAAGAGCTTGCGAAGCTTGGAGGCACCGCTTGGTATCCGGGCCGCGAGAAAGGTCCGATCCTCCGGGTCGTCCACGAACGCTACCGTGACCGGGCAAAGGCCGCTATCGCAGCCCTCGACCGCTTCCGGGCGCTCAAATCGGACGGGCCTCCGGCAGTTGATGCCGCGCCTCAGCCAGAAGAAACCGATACGACCCCGGTGGTCGCCACCATCAAGCCCGGAACTCGGATCGTCTACCGCCCCCCTGGCGATCGCCGCGCCTATCCGTGCACGGTGGAGAAAATCCGCAACGGCTTCGCCTATCTGGTGCCTGAGAACCGGAGTGGCATCAGCTGGGTCTCCGTTGGCGACTTGGCGGAGCTTGCGGGCTCAGGTCAGGTGCAGATCGAGGATGGCGACTCCCCGTCGGCATCGGCGTGATGTTGAACCACCCACGAAGGCTCTAAGCACAGAACGCAAAAGGCATCCTGTCCTGATGGAAAGGATGCCTTTCTTAAGGCGAAATGACGTTGCGGAAACTGCTACGTCCGTTCCACAAGCAACGAGATCTTAGCGACCCGACTGGATCTCGCCCCAAGACCAACCCGCCTGAGCCGGGGTAGCGGCAAAGCTCGCGAACGTAACCGTGACAGCCACGGCAAATGCAATCTGCAACATTGCTTTCTTCAGCATGTTCATTTCCCTTTGTTGTTCGCCGCCTATCGGCGGCAGGAATTTGGTAACATAATAACATTTCATATTCAAACTCACCCGAGCTGTTGCTGTCTCTGGGTGTGCGCAATTGCACCTGAAGGGGTGCTCGGTGCCCGCCCGGCATATGCAAAACTAGTAGCGATGTCGGGCTACAGGTCGCCCAAGGTAAGCTGAGCTTTCGGAGCCGGTTCCGCGCGACCACGTTTCTTGTCTGTCCGGGCTGGGCCCGCTTTAGCGGCACGGGGTTTAGTCTGGGTCTGGCTGTTCTTATCAGCCATGCGCGCCTTGGCCCGATCTCTTGCGACAGCTTCGGGAGAAGCCGGGTTCTCTTCCAGCCACTTGCCGCGTTTGATGACTTCGTTGACGCGCCCTTGGTTGACGCCGAGCTTGAAGGCGATTTCCTGCTGGGTCATTCCGGTCGTCGCATGGAGTTCCAGGATCTGGCGAGCGACGTCTGGCGTCATCTTGCGTCCCGTAATCCGGCGGGCCGGGGCAATCGAACGTTTTGCGCGGTCGCGTTCACGGAGCTTTTGCAGCACCGCGAGGGCCATGTTCAATCCCTGCTCGCGCAGAGCGTCTTCGAACTCTTTCAGCGTGGTCAATTGGCACACTCCCACGAGAGCCAAAGGACAGAGACGGCTGCCCATCATCAAACTTAACGGCGAAGCTCGGCCTTTGGTTTCGCCCACAACGGTCCGCTGACCAGTAGGCCGACATCAAAACCTGGGCTGCTCGCCTGTGATGATCGGCTCAAGCGCGAATCATATCATGGATCTGACGCACGAGCGTCGCGGGATGATAGGGCTTCGGGATAAAACGCCCATGATCGGGTATTTCATCAGGATCGGGACACGCGTAGCCGGATGAGATCAGCAAGCGGATATGCGGCCAGCGCGCGAATACCTGTTCGGCGAGAGCCATCCCGTTCATCGAGCCGGGCATGTCCACATCGGTGAACAGCACCTGGACCTCGTCGGAGCATGTCTCGAGCACCAGCAGAGCGATGTCGGCGTTCGCGGCTTCCAACACCCGGAACCCGGCATCTTCCAGCTCGTCGACGGCGGTCATTCGCACCAAGGGCTCGTCCTCCACGAGGAGAACGACGGGTTGTTCTTCAGGTCTGGGGGCCAGCATACATGCGAAACGAACGCTAACCTATGTTAGTTCCTAGGGCTAAGTTTCTATTGTTGAAAAGAATTTTCAGCATACGCCCACAGCAGTCGCCTGCCACTGGGTCGTGGCAGGCTTTGCCAAAAGATGAGCCGATCCAGCCGTCAGTGAGCCGTCGGGCGGCCATCCTCGTCGACGTTCTCATAGTAGAGGGTTTTGGGCGGCAAAGCTTCGAGCTGCCGGCGGGTCGGAGGCCAGCTCGCGGTGTCATGAGCAGCTCCGAGATAGTGCGGCCTGAAGCGCAGGTCGACGAGACTCCTCAGCTCGGGAGCAGCCAAGTCCATGACCTTGGCGTCGCGCCAACGGCGGCGCACCTTAGTGTTTCCGGAGAGGCGGCTCCAGAGAGTCTTAACCTCCTCCTCGACAACCAATGTTATGCGACCGGTAAATGTCCTTCGGAGATTGAAACGACCGGTGAGAGCCATCTTGTCTACCTCAATCCGTAACTTTTTGAGTGCCTGATAAAGCAATGAGCGTTTAGGCTTAAATTCCCGCCATGCGCCGAAGCTATGATTCACGTTCCAGGCGGGTTCCCTATAGCAATGCTTATGCACTCAGAGTGTTCCGGACTACTGGCCTTGACGCTTGATCGATCAGCGTCCTGCCAAGCGGCCAAGTTCTCGTGTGTTGGCTCCATCGGCGGCATCGGCGGCATCGGCGTGTGCGAAGTAAAACCGAACGTCATCATCGGCCTCAATCGACTCTTAATCGGCGGGTGGTAGGTCTTTCGCAGCAAGGGAGGCGTACGTGAAAAAACTGGTTCTCGTTCTTGGTATGGCAGCCAGTTCAGCCGCGTGCGTGCCGATGACCCACGAAACCCTCGCCGTTGCGTGTTCCGACTACATCGGCCGCCCCATCTCGGAACGCATCGCAGCCTTCGGCCCTCCGAAAACCGTCTATCGGATCAACCCAACACAGCTTGGATACGTTTTCGAGACGAAACAAACCACGTTGGAGGGCGGGCATCCCTACTACACCGTCAACTACATGGTCGGCGTCCACAAGCACCGTACGCCGATCTACCCGGTCACCACGACCTGCAAGGGGTTTATCGTTGCCTCCACATCCGAGGCCGCGCCGGTTTCTCAGCGCATCATCGTCGATGTGATCCGGTAGCCGCCGGGTCGAGCCAGCTAATCCTGAGCCATAGGCCCCGCCAGCACGGGTTCAAGGCCAGCCGCGATGCCAAGGATGCGCCGATCGCTCCCGCCCGCGCCTGCGAGCATGAAGCCGGTAGGGGCTTCGCCCGGCTCGTGCATCGGCAGCGAAATGGCGCAACCATCGATCATGTTGATGGTCGTCGGGTTGCGTAGCGCCAGCAGATTCACCCGTCCGTACGTCTCGTCGTCGGCCAGATCCGAGAGGCGCGGAGGAATCATCGGGACCGTCGGCATGATCAAGGCATCATAGGGCGCGAGCGCAGCTGTCGCTTGGTCGACCAGGCTCTTTCGCGCAGCCAGAACCGCAATGTAATCCGCGGCACTTTGCTCCGCGCCCCGCAGGATGCGCACCGCGACACGAGGGTCATAGAGATGCTTCTTCTGCGAGATGAGCGGCTGATGCCACGCGTAGCTTTCGGCCGCCGTAAAGCCGCCTTTGGCGTTGATCTTTGGGATTTCGTCAAATGCCGGAAAAGGCGCTTCGGTGATCCGTGCGCCGGCCGCCGACAGACGCGACAGAGCGCGCTCGAACGCCTTTGCGACCACGTCGTCGATATTGTCGAACATGATGGTGGTTGGCACCAGAAGGCGCAAGCCTTCAACCGAGACGGGCGAGACATCCATGCTCTGCTCATCCGCCAGAATAGCGTCCAAGGCGGCGCAGCAGGCGACCGTTCGGGCGATGGGACCAATCGAGTCGAGGCTCGGCGAAAGTGGAACCGCTCCATCGAGCGGCACGCGACGCGCTGTCGGCTTGAAGCCGACGAGCCCCGTGAAAGCAGCCGGAATGCGGCAGGATCCTCCCGTATCGGTGCCCAAGGCCGCATGCGCCATCCCGTCCGTCAACGAGACGGCGGCTCCTGAAGACGAGCCCCCGGGGATCCTCCCGGTAGCGCGGTCCCATGGGTTGCGCGGGGTCCCGTAATGAGGATTGAGGCCAAGGCCGGAATAGGCGAACTCGGTCATGTTCGTTCGCCCGATGATGACGAATCCGGCGCGGCGCAATCGCCTGACACTCGGAGCATCAGCCGCGGCCGGGGCAGCATCCGAAAGGGCCCGTGATCCGGCCATGGTGACGTCGCCACGGACGTCGAACAGATCTTTGATCGAGATCGGAATGCCTGCAAACGGCGACGGCGCGGCACCCGCAGCCCGCAAGGCGTCAATGCCATCCGCGGCCATCCGAGCGGTCTCCCGCGAGACCTGTAGAAAGGTGCGGGATCCCTCGCCGTCCCGATCGTCGATCCTGTCCAGGCACTGTTCCACGAGAGCACGGCTCGTGGTGCGGCCGGACGCAAGATCATCCACAAGCATGGCCAAGGTCGGTCCGGTGGTGGTCATCGTGTGTTGCAACTTTCCAAAGCAGCCCCAGGCGCGGTCAAGGTAACGGATTTCCGAAAGAATGCAGCCCCCGAGCTTGACTGTCGACCAGCTTTGCCTGGCGTTTCACCCGTGGCTAGACCGCTTGCTAGCTGCTGGCAATTCAACCGCTCCGGAACGAGTGCATCGCATCGTCCGTTGATGTTTGCTGACCATGAAACCCGTTCCTGGCCCGAGGCAGTTATGACCGAACCGAAAAAGAACATCGTCTCCAGCGACGATGAAGAAGGGCTGGCGAACATGAGCCTGAACAGCAGCCGGCGGCCAGCCTCATTGCCTGAGAACAACGCGGATGAAAGCTCGGCGGATCATCACTCCGAACCGATTCCGGCGCCAGCCGTGAAGGTCCCCGACCAGCAGAAGCCCAAGCCCTGACGGGCACAATCCGCAATGGCCCGTGCGTTACAAGATAGCCCGCACGATAAGCCAAGCGATGAAGCACAGGATCGAGAAGCCTGCCATCGAAAGGCCGATGTTCGTCCAGCGAGGGATTCGCCCCTCCCATAGATGAGTCAGATGCTCGACTTCATCGGTCAGTGGAGCTTTGAGGAGAATGCGGAACCTCCTGCGGGCATACCAGCCCCCGCTAAGCGGGATGATCGAAAGCCATCCCACCACGACCGCCAATTTCCAAAGCAGAACTTGTAGGCTCTCGAGGTTCACGGCACGCTCCTGGCTGACAACCATCGTCTAGAACATCCGCCGAGTGTCGATTCATGGCGCCGATCGCGCCGTTCGTCCGCCCTTGGTCGTTTGACGGGCCCTGCCCGGCCATGGACAGACCGGCGCGCCCCTCATGTATACGGGAAGGCGCTCGGTCAGCGCTCCCAGGAGTGCCGGGGACCCGTCTTCCTCGCTCCGTCAACGCTCCAGGCTCCCGGTCCGGTGAAGACGAAAAGCAGAAAAACGAAGCAATAGAGGATGGCGGCATCGCCGCCGTTGAGCGCCGGATACATGCTCCGCGGAGCATGGAACATCCAGTAGGCGACAGCCATCTCGCCTGCCAGAACGAAGGCGACAGGGCGGGTCAAGAAGCCGAACAGAATCAGAAGGCCGCCGACGAGTTCAAGCACGGCCCCGACTCCGAAAAGTGACATGAGCGGCGGGATCCCGCTCTCGGGCGGAGCAGGAAAGCCGAAGAGCTTCTGCGTACCATGCAACATGAAGATCAGAGCCGTTACAATCCGCAGAACAGCAAGCGCCTGCGGCGACCAGCGGCCAAGAGCATCGTGGTTTGTCATATGGTGTCTCCGGCTTGGTTCTTGACAACTGTCCGTAGATGAGATGTTCACAATCGATCGAGCGATGATCAACAAGAATTCCTCGCTCCTCAAGCAACTGAGTTTCGTCGCTTGAAGATCCGGGAAAGTACTTCGTGATCTTACTAATGTCACGAATGCGAGATTTCGCTACTCCTCGACGTCAGGCACCTGCCAAGACGATGATTGCCGTACAATCATCTCCACCACAAGCCCCCTGCTCTGAGGATGTCGCTGGCTGGCCTCGTTCGCGAGTATGGGCCGTCGACCGTGAGGTAATCTATGTCCCTGATCAGCGTCTATGATGAACGGACTTTTCCGGTGTCTCAACACGATACTCAGGTGCCGGCGATCATCATCAGTACGAACGCCTTGTTCTGCATGGGGCTAAGACACATTCTTTCAGAATCGCGTTTCATTGTTTCAGAAGCGGCCCCTCACGAAGCACCAACCCTAAGCCGCTCAGGACCCGCCCTCTTCATCATCGATGGCAGCCAGTGTTCCGATCCGACGGATATCGTCAGGCGGTTGAGAGCATCCTGTTCGGGTGCGCGAGTCGTTGTCATGGCGGAGCGCTTCGAGCCCGCCTGGGTGCTGGTCGGCGCGGATGCAGGCGTGAATGGCTTCTGCAGCTCGAACGTTGACCCCGACATCCTCATCAAGTCCCTCGAGCTCGTCATGGCGGGAGGCAATATTTTTCCCTCCGCCATGCTTCGTAAGCTGATCCACAACTTGTCATTCGGCGGTGAGCACGCGCGTGAGGAGACCTCCCACCACGATCCAATCGATCTATCGGATCTGAAATCCCACAGTCTGTCCTCACGAGAGTGCGAAATCCTGCGCTGCCTCATGGAGGGATCTCCGAACAAACTCATCGCGCGGCAGTTCGGGTTGACCGAAGCGACCGTCAAAGTTCACGTCAAGGCGATCCTGCGGAAGACCGGGATGAAAAACCGCACGCAGGCTGCCATGTGGGCTGCGAGCCATATGGCTTCAGACCAACGAGACCCTCATATGGCGTCCAGGTAAGACAAGCCTCGTTCTTCTAAACGGAACAAAGCGCTTCCGGGGTGCTTATCAGACGTTCCTGCCTACCATTGCCTTGGCTCGAGCACATTCTTGCGTCGCTGTCTTCGCTGAGGCTGGCTATCTCCATTCCGACAGGTGTGGTGTTTGCTATCCGCAATAGAAAGGTCATGTCACCGTAAGGACGCATACCTCAAAAGGCGCAATCTGTTTGCTCCAATTGCAAAAGATTCCTAACACCAACTAAGCTCAGCCTTGGGACCAAACCGCTCGGAGACGCTCCTAATGGTGAATGACGGCCACCATTCGAAAGAACAGGCCGACATTGAAGAAGCCTTGGCCATCAAGGAGCATGTCAAAGCGATGCTGCGAAAGCTCGCGACGCGCATGAAGGAACGTCCATCACCTCCCAAGTCCGAGTGAAGCAGCCGCCTTATCCGACGCGGCGCTGTTCGAAACCGGTTTCCATGTAATATGCCCGCTTCACCTCATACATGAGAAGATCGGCTCGTCTTGCCACATCCTCGAGTCGCTCGCCGGCACGTCCCGTTGCGGCTCCCATTGCAAAGCTGAGAGCCGGGCCGGAGTAGAACTGGTTATTGACCTCAACAAGCTTTTCGATGTTCTCCACCACGACAGCGGCGTCGCGCTCGTCCGTCGCAGGCAGAAGGATCGCGAACTCATCACCGCCGATCCGCGCAACGTGGCAAGGCTTGTCGACGGCCTTGTTCAGCACCTCTCCGGCGCGACGCAGCAATGCGTCGCCGGCAGCATGGCCCAGCTGATCGTTGGTAGCCTTCAGGCCGTTCAAGTCCGCTACGATGATCGTGACCGGAAAGAGCCTTTTGCGCTTAAGCCGGTTCAACTCATCCGCATAGAAGGAGCGGTTGTAGAGTTTCGTCAGGACGTCATGCTGTCCTAGATACTCGAGATAGGCTTCGGCCTTTTTGCGAGCCGTGATGTCCGTGAGCGCAACCTGAACCAGAGACCAGTCCTGTTCATGGCCGGGCAGAACCGAGAACTGGAGATGAAGGTGGAGTTCGTCTCCATTCAGTGAGTAATTGACCACCTCCCGCTGCTGAAAGAGCTTGCCGCTCCACAGGTCGATGAGTTGCTCCTTGAAGGGCTCCCGCATATCGTCGCGAAAGACGTCGCCGAGACGGCGCAATAAGGTGGCTTTGTCCGGTGCGGCGAATAACTCGAGCGTGTGCTGATTCACGTCGATGACGCGGATCTCGGCCATGCAGCGGTCGACAAACTCCTGATGCACATCGGTGAAGACACGAAAGTCCCGTATGCCTTTGTCCCGCGCCTCATCGATGAGCCGCTTAACGCAGCTGAAATCCTCCACCCACAACGATACGGGGGAATGCTCGAACAGCCCACGGGCATATTGCTCGCTACCGGCAAGCTGACGGCGCGCCGTTTCCCTGTCGGTCACGTCCTCGATCGCCACCAGAACCCGTTCCCAGCCGTTCTCATGGCCTGGAAGGATGCTGCCCTTCAGTTGGATATCGAGGCGCCTCCCCGACAATGTGTAATTCACCGTATGGCTGAAGAACTCAGTCTGCCCGTTCCATAGCTGTTCAAGCTCCTCCACGTGAGCCTTGAACATGTCGTTTCGGAAAATCTTGCCGAGGTTTTCGATCAAGTGCGGGAGATCATCCGCCTCGAAAAGGCTGAGCGTCTTTCGGTTCACCTTGATCACGCGGATCAAGGCTGAACAGGCCTCCACTCGCCCAGGGTCCTCCAGCAGATAATTCCGCAACTTTGTCACGCCCGCTTGGCGCCATTCCTCGAACAGCCGCCTCACGCCGCTGTAGTCTTCGAGCCAAAGGGAAACAGGCGCGAGATCAAACATCTCTGCATCGTCCCGCGAAGGGCAGGCTCGGATCTCGGATTGGGCGCTTTCGAGGTCGTTCGTCATGCGAAGCCTATAAAATCTCGGTGGATCAGCCAGCGAAGCGACGCATATCGAAAGGCTGCATTGATAAGCTCAAACGTTTTATTGAAGTAACCTACCTACGTTAACGTGGGGTTTACCTTAAGGCATATCTTCACAGTGCAGGAATTTGCCGCAGCAAAAGCTCCAGCGCCCCTCTACTTCAGTCAGTGTCTTTCATGAGCGCGCCAGTCACCCGGACGGTGCGCTCCCGGTGGGCCGTATAAAGCCCGCTTGCGATGATCACGACCGCTCCAGCGACGGTCCATTGGTCGGGAACATTGGCGAAGATCAGGTAGCCGAGCAGGCCCGACCAAATCAGCTGGCTATACGCGAAGGGCGCCAGAACGGATGCCCGGGCCTGCTGGAAGGCCACGACCACGAGCCATTGGGCAATTGTGGATGAAATTCCGGTGATCAGGGCCAGCCCGATCTCTGGCCAGCCGGGTGAAACCCACTGAAACGGGACAATGACCGAGGTCGCCAGCAATCCGACGAGTGCTGCATAGGTCAGTGAGACGACCGGACCATCCGCTCCGCTCATCTTGCGGGTGACCACGAGGGCGACGGCCCAGCTTGTGGCCGACAATATCGGCAGGATGGCGGCCGCGTCGAACGCTCCCGCGCCCGGCCTGACGATGATGAGGACCCCAAGCAGCCCTACTCCCACCGCCGACCACCGGCGCCACCCCACAACCTCCCCCAGGAACGGAATCGAGAGAGCCGTTACAATGACGGGTGAGACGAACGCAATGGCCGTGGCCTCCGCCATCGGCAGGAAGGCCAAGCCCATGATGAAGAAGACCGATGAACCCAGCACACCAAGAGCGCGGAGCATCTGCAGGGTCGGACGCTGCGAGCGCAGCGCGGAGGATTGTCTCGTGACGCATATCGTCCCCACCATCAGCAGGGTGAAAATGCAGAAGCGAAGCCATGCCACTTCGACCGCCGGCAAGGTCGCGGTCATTACCTTGGATGCGGCGTCCGAACAGGAGAAGAAGGCAAGCGCCAGGATCATAAGGGCGATGCCCCGCAGCGGGCGATCGCGGTTGACGGGGAATTCACGCATCGAAATGGGACTGGCTCCGATTGCGGCAAGGAAGGGGAACGGGCCCGCTCCTACGGCCAAACGCCTTCGACCTTGAGGTCTGTTGCTGCATCCGACTGGGGGACGCCTTACTTCCCTTTCTGTCAAATAGGCTCGACTATCAACAAGTGATTTCACCGAAGGGGACAGGACACCATGACACGCATCGCTTTCGTCGGCCTTGGCGCGATGGGACTGCCGATGGCCAAGAACCTCGTCGCAAAAGGCTTCACGGTCGGCGGATACGATTTGAACTCCAAAGCCCTGGAGAACCTTGAGAGTGCCGGCGGCCTGCGGGCGGCAAGTGCCGCCGATGTCGCGTCAGGGGCGGATATGCTGATCCTGATGGTTGTGAATGCCGCCCAGGCTGAAGCTGTCCTGTTTGACGGAGGATCACTTGCGGCTCTCAGCCCGAACGGAATCGTTGCCCTGATGGCGACCTGCCCGCCATCGGCCGCGGAGGCGATCGAACAGCGGGTTCGGGAGACCGGCCGGCGATTGCTCGATGCTCCGGTGTCAGGAGGCGTGGCGGGCGCAACAGCCGGAACTCTCACGATCATGGCGGCAGGCGCACGTCAGACATTCGAGGAGGCGAAGCCTGTTCTCGACGCCCTCGGCGACAAGGTCTTTCATGTGGGTGAACGCCCTGGTCAGGGCGCCATGGTGAAAACTGTCAACCAGCTGCTCTGCGGCGTTCATATCGCCGTGGCCGCGGAGGCATTGGCGCTCGCCGGGAAGGTCAATGTCGATCTGAATATCCTGCTCCAGATCCTAGGCGGTTCGGCCGCGTCGAGCTGGATGCTGAAGGACCGGGGACCACGCATGCTGGAGGCCGACCCTCACGTGGCCAGCGCGGTTGACATCTTTGTCAAGGATCTCGGCATCGTCTTGAATGCGGGACGGGACACGAAGGCCGCGTTGCCGTTGGCGGCGGCTGCCCATCAGATGTTTCTCGCCGCGTCCGGGCGGGGCGAAGGCGCTGCGGATGACAGCCAAGTCATCCGGTCCTACCTCGCCCTGAATGGTCAGACTCTTGCCTGACAGGCCCGAGGCGTTTGAACGCGGGGCTCGGGCTTTCAAATCGATCGGTTAAGCCGGGGTAGAAGGTGCTTTGCGCCGAAGGGGTCGGCGCAGCACGGAATGCGTCGCTCAGAAATCCAGACCGAGCTTACCGGCTCGAGCCATGTGCTGCTTCATCAGACGCTTGGCCTTGAGCTGGTTGGCATAGGCGATTGCATTGACGACACGCATGACGACACGGAGGATGTTTGCAACGAACATAAGAGTTTCTCCACAGAGTGTGGTCCTAGGACCAAGGCAGTCGCTTTCCGAACGCTGCCTGAGCCTAAGATGGGGCCTTATATTGCGATGCGGTAGATAGGTCAGCACAGGTGACCTATGCGCCCCCAGCATGGATGCTTAATCCTGCTGCCGTATTCAGTTAACTATTGCATAAGGCGTGAGCACGCTGCCCATGGTTGCGCCGTAGCGTCATGAAGCTTGGCGAAGCACTAACCTGATCAAGCCTCAGTCGCTGATGTTGAGGATCGAGATCTTCGATTCCTCCCTGCGCCAGAGCCAATAGCATTCCTGGATCGCGGTTCTGGCCAATTCGGGCTCCCGGTCCCGCAGGGCCTGCACCAAGGCACGATAGGCTTCGACATTCCGCTCGAAGGCTCCCCTCACCATGGAGATGATCTTCACCTTGTTGGCGATGACCGACCGGATGACCGACGAGAGCCCATCGATGACGATCACGATGACCGGATTGCGACAGGCTTTGGCCAGGCTGGCATGGAGCTCGAACTGAAGCTCGACCACATCCTCCATGGTTTCACAGGCGGCGATCTCGTCGATGAGCCGGTCGAGTTCTTCGAAATCGGCCGTGCTCGCGTGGATTGCAGCCGCGCCGGCCATCTCTCGACCGATCATTTCCATGGCATTCTGAATCTGGTCGATCGAGATGAAGCCCAATTTCAGCGCAACGCCGAAATAGAACTGGAGAAACCGCGAATTCGGCAGCGCCAGATAGGTGCCGCTGCCTTGAACACGCTGAAGCAGTCCAAGGGTTTCCAGGACGGTCAGCCGGTCGCGCAGGGTCGGTCGCTGGATGCCGAGTTGGTCAGCCAGTTCTCGCTCGGTCGGCAGTTTGATACGCCCACTCGGGTCGGGGCGTAGCTCCATTGCGATGTCAATGACGCGCGCAAGGATGTCGTCTTCGCCATCGGTCATCGAGAATCGTCGTTCCTCTTATCCAGATGCTCGTGTCCCAAGGCGGGGCCTCGTCTCCACATCTGCGTACCGGTCGGAGCTGCGATCTGCAAGAGCATGCATCAGGTCCCGCAACTGCGGGTAAGCCGAATCGAAGATCTTGAACATATGATCGTAGGTATCGAGGGTCCGCTGGGGCCCAGGCTTGATCGGCACGGCATTCTCCCGGATCAGCGGGAGATCCGCATCTTGCGCGCTGGTGAACATCCCTGCCGCTATGGCGCCCAGGAGGCCTGCGCCAAGGGCGGCGGCGTCCGGCATGTCCGACATGATGTAATCGAGCTTCAGGACGTCGGCTTTCATTTGACCCCAGAACCGGTTGCGTGCGCCGCCGCCGACGCCGAGCATGCGCTCTGGCCGTATGCCCCACTTGGCCGAGCCGCGCTCCAGGATCTGCCTCAGGCCAAAGGTGGTTCCCTCGAAGACCGCGCGGACCATGTCCTGCCGGGTGTGCCGGAGAAGCAACCCGAGCCAGCTACCGCTCGCCTCGGCGTCCCAGATTGGGCTCCGTTCCCCTGCGAGGTAAGGCAGAAACAGCAGGCCGTTCGCCCCGGGGATGGATTCCTGCGCCAGACGCTCCAACTCCGCAAGGGTCTGGAGTTCCGGCCACACTTTGTTGTTGAGCCAGCCGAAGGCTCCCCCAAGGGTCGACATGGCGCCATGGGCGAGCCAGCGTCCGGGGATGATATGCTGCCGGTGCAGGAAGGATGCCTCGAAATCGGGTCGGTCGAGGCAAAAGGTGATCACACCCGACGTTCCCACCGACTCGAACACCTTGCCGCCATCCACGAGACCAACCGCGAAGGATGCGGCTGCCGTATCGGCAGCGCCAAGCGCCACCGGGGTTCCGGCCCGGATCCCCGTCAAGGCCGAGGCTGCGTCGGTCACCTGGCCGATGGCGTCGGTGCAGGAACGAATGTCGGGCAACATCGCAGCATCGAGCCCCCAGACAGCCAGGAGATCAGCACTCCAGGAAGGCTCGGCAGTGCCGATCCGCATCAGCCCCGAATAGGAAGCCTGCGTGGGCTCGATGGCATCCTGGCCACTGAGTTGGCGGGCCAGAAAGCCATTGAGCATGGTAACCCGGCGTACTCGGGCCCAAGCTGCGGGCTCGTGTTCACGGACCCATGCGAGGTTGGCCGCCCAGCACGTGGATGTACTGGTCCGGTTTCCTGTCTCCCGGGCGTAGGCCGGAGCGTCCGATCCTACCACCGCGTCGAGGCGCGCCTGAGCGCGGCCGTCCAGATAGAGGATCCCCGGCCTGACTGCACGGCCATCCCCGTCGAGGAGGATGGTCGTCGGGCAGGTCGTCGCAAGGCCTATCGACATGATCGAAGGCACCCGCGCTGCGACCTCCCGGATCGCCTCGGCGGTTGCGGCCCAGTAGCGCTCGAGATCAATCTCCGCCCAAAGCGAATAGGGCGTGATCACAGGCACCGCCCGATGAGCCTTGGCAATCAGCTGGCCTTCGCGTGTGAAGGCGCAAACCTTGATCCCGCTCGTACCTGCGTCAACGCCGAGGAAGGCTTCAGTCATTGCGGATCGCCACCTTCAATGCCCGCCCGCTCTCAGCCTCTTTCAGCGCCTCGACCGCATCGCCGAGTTCAAAGCGGTGCGTGACGAGGGAGTTCGCGTCAATGAGGCCGCCGGCAAGCAGGTTGAGCGCAGTCTCGTAGTCCTGACGCCGGAGCGCGCTCGCGCCGGTGACAGTGATCTCGTTGTAATGCACCAGGTTGACGTCGAACGTTGCCATGTCCCCCGCCGAGAAGCCCGCGAAGAGATTGACCCGCCCGCCCTTGCGCACGAGCTTCAAGGCTTCGTTCGCGAGCGCCGGCACGCCGATCGCCAGGATGGCCGCATCTGCGCCAAGCCCGTCGGTCACGTCACGGATGGCTCCCGCAAGGTCTTCCTTCGTGGGATCGAAAGCCAGATCGACGCCGCGATCGAGGGCTGCCTGCCGACGCATCTCGTTCGGCTCGCTCATGATCACGAGGCGCGCGCCAGCGCGACGGGCCAGCGCCGCATGCATCAGGCCGATGGGCCCGGCACCCAGGATGACGACCACATCGCCCAGGTTGACGCCCACGTTGCGCATGCCGTTGATGCAGCAGGCCAGCGGCTCGGCAAGTGCTGCGGCTTCGTAGGCCATGCCTTGCGGAATTTTCACGGCGTTGCCGGATTCCAGCGCCAGAGCCGGCACCTTCAGGTACTCGGCATAAGCTCCGTCGAACTCATAGCCGATGGCCTGACGGTTGAGGCAGACATTTTCGCGGCCGGTCTTGCAGTAGGCGCATCGCCGGCAGGGCATCACCGGGTTCACGGAAACCGCGTCGCCGCAGGAGAATTGCGAAACGCCTGCGCCGACCTCGACGACCTCTCCGGCAAACTCATGCCCGAGCACGGACGGGAACCGAACCCCTTTGGTCTTGCGGCCACGCAGGATCCTGATGTCCGTACCGCAGACAGTCGCAGCTTTGACCTTGAGGATCAGTTCGCCAGGACCGGCCGACGGGGTCGGCATGTCCTGCAGGACGAAGTCGTCAGGAGCGCGAAGTACAGCTGCCTTCATGACTGGAGATCCTTCTCTTCCTCGAGAGCCCGATCATAGACCTTAAGGGCCTCTTCCACACTCGCGTCCTGGTGCATCAGTGCCGAAAGCGACTTGATCACTGCCGATGTATGCGGGTGGGACCAGACGAAGCGGCCGTAGGTAACGCCGCGCATGCCAACGTCCAGCGCCTCGCGGGTCATGCGGAGGTAGTCTTCGAGGGTCTCGCCCATCTCGCCGCCTGCAAGTGCCACGATGGCCGGGCAGGAATCGACCACGAGGCGGAAGCTTTCAGCAGAACCCGACCACATGGTCTTGATGATGTCGACGCCAAGCTCGGCGCCGGCGCGAACCGCATAGGCGAGAACCTGCGCATCATGCTGGTCCTTGATCAAAGCGCCCTTCGGATAGATGTGCGCCACGAGCGGCATGCCGGCGGAAGCTGCTTCCTTGGAGACCTTGCCCAGGAAGGTGAGCTGCTGTGCCTGATCGGGACCACCGACGATGCAGCCAACCGAGATCGCGTCGGCGCCCATGCGCACCGCCTCCTCCACGTCCGCCACCGGCGTGTCGTAGGTCGGGTGATACTGCACCGAATAGGCGCTGGCCTTCAGGATAATGGAAGACTGGCCGGCGTAGGGCGGGAACACTTTCTCGGCGATGCCCTTGTGCATCGTGATCGCGTCGGGCTTGCCGGCAGCAACCCTCTTCATCACCGACCGGATATCCACGAGACCCGGCATCATGCCGCGGGTGATCGGGTGATCCACGGTGATCGCCAGCATGCGGCCGGACTTTGGATTGACGATTCGGCTGAGGCGGACTTCTTTTCCGAGAAACATGAAGGCTCCTTTTAAAGCGCAAAGCGGTCGGTTTGAACCGATAGAACGAATGACAGAAATTTGGTTATACCAATTTTGCCGAACAGACAATATCCACGGAAATTGGTCTTACCAATTACCCGATCGTGACGAGATTCCTTGGGGATCCGGCCCAGAACGCGTCGATGTTGTCGAAGAGCTGGTCAGTCAGCCCTTGGATCGCTTCGCTGCTGGCCCAGGCCACGTGAGGCGTCAGAATGAAATCGGGCCGGTCCACCAGGCGCATGAACGGATGGTCCGCCGCGGGAGGCTCGGCGGTGACGACGTCGAAGGCGGCGCCGGAGATCCGGCCGCTGGTCAGCGCTTCCGCCAGAGCCGCCTCGTCCACCAGCCCGCCGCGCGCCGTGTTGATGATGAGGGGCCGCTGCTCCATGAGGGCGAATTCGGGACCCGAGATCATGTTGCGGGTGGAAGCCATGAGGGGCGAATGGAGTGTGATGATATCGCTCTGCCGCAGGACATCCTCGAAGGGCGTGTAGAGCGGCCCCATCCCGGTTGAACCCTTGTAGGCGGAAAACAGCACCCGCATGCCGAAGCCACGGGCAATGTCGGCAACCGCACGTCCGAGCACGCCGTCTCCGATGATCCCTAAGGTCGAGCCGGAAAGGTCGCGGATCGGGTGGTCGAAGAAGCAGAATTGACCAGCCTCTTGCCACCGCCCCCGGCGGACGGAATCCGCATAGGCAAGGATGCTTCGGCGCAGGGCGAGCATGAGCGCGAACGTGTGCTCAGGCACGGTGTTGATCGCGTAGTTGCGGATGTTGCTCACCGCAATGCCACGTTCGGCACAGGCTGCCACGTCGACGACATCGGTGCCGGTCGCCGCAACGGCAATCAGTCGAAGCTCTGAGGCTCCATCGAGCGCCGCACGGCGCACCGGCGCCTTGTTGGTGATCACGATGTCGGCGTCCGCGATGCGGGACGCGACCTCGTCGGGAGCCGTCTTGTCAAAAGTCACGAGCTCGTGCGGAAAGGCAGGCGGCCGGAGCCTCGTTTCGGGCGAGAGAGTCTCGCGATCGAGGAAAACGATGCGTGCCGGTCGGACGGAGGGTTGATGGTTCATCGTTGCACCACTTTCTACATAACTGCGTCAGGAGCATCCGCAGCTTGCGCCCCTGCCCTCGCGCATGAGAAACGCCGCAGCTTTTTGTTCACGATCCTTGTCAGGCGCGTATGACACCCGCGCCCGGTATCTTAGTAGAGGCCCAGGAGCTTGATCGGGCCGATGGTCAGAACCGGGAATAGGACGAGCGCCAGGATGGCGGCGGTGAGGATGAGCACTGGAACCATCGAGCCCTTGATGACATCTTCAATGGACATCTTGGCCACCTGCGCCACTGCGTAAAGGCATACGCCAACAGGCGGCGTCACCAGGCCCAGCGTGAGCGTCACCACGGTGACGATCAGGAAATGCATGGGATCAATACCCATCTTCAGGGCCGGCGGCAGCAGCACAGGGATCAGGATGAACATGGCCGCGATGGCATCCATGAACATTCCGACCACGATGAGGAACAGGAAGATCAGGAACAGCGCCATCGTCGGGCCGGTGCTGATGCTGGACAGGAACTCGGCAACCTGCACCGGCAGTCCGTCGAAGGCAAACACCCAGGCAGCGAGCTTTGCGGTCGCGGCGATGAACAGGATCGTGCCGGAGGCTCGCGCCGTCTCGACTAGGATGTTCCAGATCTCTGACGGAGGAATGCTGCGATAGACGATGACCGACAGGAACATCGTGTAGACCACCGCGATGGCAGCGGCTTCCGTCGGGGTGAAGAAGCCATTCACGATGCCGCCGAGCAGGATGACCGGGGTCAGCATCGGGAGGATGGCGCGAAGTCCTGTCGTCACCACCAGGCGGAAATTGAACGGCGTCGGTGGATTGTAGCCGTGATGCACCGCGTAGAAATGGTTGAACACCATGAACACGAACGCGATGAAAAGGCCCGGGATCAAGCCCGCCACGAGCAGGGTTCCAATGGACACATTCGCGATGGAGCCTGCGATCACCACCAGGATGGACGGCGGGATAATAGACGACAGCGTGGAGGTGACTAGCGTCATGCCGACAGCATAGCCCTTAGGGAACCCATGCCGCTCCATAGCCTTGATCTCGATCGCGCCGACGGACGCAATGTCGGCCACGGACGATCCAGAGATGCCGCCGAAGATGACGGAGGAAACCACGTTCACGTGGCCGAGACCGCCCGGCATCCAGCCAACGATCGCCTCAGCGAAGTCGAAGATACGCTCCGCCACGCGCCCCCGCTCCATGAAGTGCCCGACCAGAATGAAAAGCGGCACCGCCACGAGCAGGAACGAGTTCATCGCCGAGAACATGCTCTGCGACAAAAGATCGATGGGCGTCGAGGTGAACATCGTGATGACCGCGACGCTGGCAAGGCCAAGCGCCACCGCCAATGGAACGCCGAGAGCGGACAATCCGAGGAATAGCAGAAGAAGCGCGATGCTCACGGTCAATGACCTTTCGAAACAAACACGTCGGGTTCGTCCAGGTCCACCTGGGGCGGAATACCGACCTCGGGCAGTGCGATGAGATTGCGGCTCGACTTCAGCGATTCCAGGATGGCCAGAATGGCGAGCACAGCCGAGATCGGCAGGATCAGGCCGATGATCCACATGGGAATGGGAAGCGTCGCCGTCTCCTCGTTCATCATGATCTGTTGGCGAACGAGACTGATGCCCGTCCATCCCATGAGAACGAAGAACAAAATGGAAGAACTGACGTAAATCGGAACCGCCAGCCGCCGGAACAGGCGGGGCACTGCAGCGATGAACACGACGACGCGAGCACTCTCGACGGTGCGAAAGCCCGCTGCCAATCCAAGAAAGACCATCCAGACGAAAAGATAGCGAGTCGCTTCCTCGGACCAGGACACGGGCACGCCCAGCAGGCGGGTCACGACCTGAGTAAGGACCACGATGAGAATGCCGGCGGCCGTCGCCCCCGCCGCAAAATCGGCGCTGAGCTTGACGAACCTGCCAAGAAGAGACGGTTTATGAGCCATGGGACGTCAACTTCCGAATGAAGATGCTGGCCGCGCATGCGGCCAGCTCTCTTGGAGGATGTCTGTCTTTACTGCTTGCCGACGGCCGCGATGGTGCGGTCGAAGAAGGACTGGTCCTTCACCAGTTTAGCGAAGGTCGGGAACAGCTCCTTGGCGACGTCGGCAAAAGCCTTCTGCTGCTCGGGCGTCAGGCGCTCCACCTTCATGCCCTTCTCGCTGAGCGTCGCGATTGAGCGGCCCTCATCGGCGGCGTCGTTCTCCACCTTCCAGGCTTCGGCCTCCGTGGCTGCCTGCCTGACGGCGTTCTTCTGGTCCTCGGGAAGCGCGTTGTACTTGGCGGGGTTGATCGCCAGCACCCAGCCGTCCGCCATGTGGTTCGTCATGGTCACATGGGACTGCACTTCATAGAACTTGGCCGTGACCGGGATGTTGATCGGGTTTTCCTGCCCGTCGATCACCTTGAGCTGCAGAGCGTTATAGACCTCAGCGAACGCCATTGGCGTCGGAGCCGCGCCCATCTTCTTGAAGAACTCGACCCAGAGCGGGTTGTTGGGGACGCGGAATTTCAGACCGCTGAGATCCTGCGGGCTAAGAATGGGCTTACGGGAATTCGTCATCTGGCGGAAGGGACGCGGCCACATGCCAAGGCCCTTGATACCGATCTTTTCCAGATCGGCGGTGAGTTCCTGCCCCATCGGGCCAGACAGATAGGACCGAAGCTGCCCAAGGTCGCTGAAGAGATAGGGGACGGAAATCGCCGTGAATTTCGGATTGAAATTCGCATAGAGCGATGTCGACAGCAGCAGCATGTCGAGGGAGCCCCCCGCGAGTTGCTTTACGGCCGCCGAAGGATCACCGCCGTAGAGAGTGCCGTTCGGGAAAACCTTAACCGTGACCTTGCCCCCGGTCTTCTGCGACACGAGTTCAGCGAACTTGTTGGCCGCAAGCGTGATCTCGGAATTGTCCGGGTCCGGTGTCGAAAGCGTGAACGTCGTCTGGGCGCTCGCCGCCGTCGCGATCATCATCATCGCAGCCGTCGCAACACCCTGAATCACTGATTTCAGCATTCTCGTCTCCTCCTAGTTGGTTATTGGTTATGCCAATACGCTAGCGAAACGCTTAGGACCTGACAAGTGGTATAACCAATTTCGGACTATCGACCATCGTCGACTATCCTTTTGCCCCAAAGGCCCGGTTCGGGTGGGCAAGTCTTCTGGCGATAGTCATGATGGCATGAGCAGGGTGCGAAAGAACGGCAGAAGAACAGTGGGCGACGCGTCCCGTGCGATACGGCAAAGCTTCGCGGTGTTCGTTCACAGTGCATCATTCGGCGGACGAACGAGCCGTTGCTATCGTATGACGATGGCTCTGAAATCGTTCACGTTGGTAAGGGTTGGGCCGGTCACGATCAGCCGGTCGAGGGCAGCAAAGGCCGAGTAGGCGTCGTTGTTGGCAAGATGAAGGACGAGATCGACCCCCTTGGCGGACGCAGCCTCGAAGAAGGCGGCGTCGATCCAAGCGCCGGCGTTGTCCTCCGAGCCATCGATCCCGTCGGTATCGCACGCAAGAGCCGAGATCGAAGCCTCGTCCCGTAACGCGAGCGCCAGGGCGAGGAGAAATTCTGCATTGCGACCGCCCCGGCCCTTTCCCCGAACCGTAACGGTCGTCTCTCCGCCTGAAATGAGCACGCAGGGTTTCGCGACGGGATCATCATAAAGAACGACGGACCGCGAAATTCCGGCCAGAACCGTTGCTACTTCGCGGGCCTCTCCCTCAATCGCGTCGCCGAGAACGAGCGGGTTGAGACCAAGCTCCCGGGCCTTGTCGGCTGCCGCCACAAGGGCTGATCGGGGCGTCGCGATCATATGCACCTCTCCAGGGGGAGCCGCATCCATGGCGGCATTGGCCCGAATCGCCGTCTCGATCTTCTCGGAGACGGGGATGCCATAGGCCTTCAGCTCCCGAAGCACGACTTCAGGATCGGCAATGTCGGGAATCGTCGGTCCCGAGCCCACAACCGCCGGATCATCGCCTGGGACATCCGAGATGATGTAGGTGACGAGCCTTGCCGGAGCGACGGCCGCCGCAAGCCGTCCGCCTTTGATGGACGACAATGCCCGGCGTGCCCGGTTCATGACCGTGATCGGCGCTCCTGATTTCAGAAGGTGTCGGTTGATCTCCTGCTTGTCGGCCAGGGTGAGGCCGGGGGCGGGAAGGGTGAGAAGCGAGGACGCGCCGCCCGACATGAGGCAGATGACGAGATCATCCGGCCCAGCGGATTGGGCGAGTGCGAGAATCCGCTCGGCGGCCCTGAGACCTGCCTCATCCGGAACCGGGTGCGCGGCCTCGACCACCTCTATGAACTGGGTCGGCGCGGCATGCCCGTATCGCGTAACCACCAGGCCTTCACAAGGACGCCCCCACTCCACCTCGAAGGCCCGCGCCATGGAGCCGGCAGCCTTGCCGGCACCGATGACAATAGTGCGCCCTTTCGGAGCAGCCGGCAGACGGGCCGAAAACTTTCCGTCTGGACCTGCAGCCAACGAAGCCGCTGCAAAAAGCTCCCGCAGGACCTGCTCGTCACTCACCATGTGAACCTCTTCACCTGAACCGGGGCATATGCTTAGGATGAGCGACGCTCGTCGGCAAATCCAAAGCGTCAGGAGCCCGCTTCCGCGACCGGAGACGACAAATACCCACCGGCGGCGAGGATGACGAGGTCGCTCAAGCTGGCCTCCGGACGGTCCGTGCCCTAACATCCATCCGGAACAATTTCTTGGGCTGGACCACAACCTGATGACGACGACGACCGCCTCACCGGCTTGGCAGGCGCTGCAAGCGCACTCCGAGACCATTCGAAAGCTGCACCTGCGCGATCTGTTTGCACAGGATCCGGAACGTTTCGAGCGCCTCTCCGTCCGGCTCGGCGATCTTCTCCTCGATTATTCCAAGCATCGCGTTACGACGGAGACCATGGAGCTCCTGCTCGATCTGGCGCGGTTCGCCGATGTGGAGCGGTGGCGGGACAAGATGTTCTCAGGCGAGAAGATCAACTCCACCGAGAACCGCGCGGTCCTGCACGTTGCTTTGCGCAACCGATCCGGCAAGCCGATCGTCGTCGACGGTCGCGATGTCATGCCGGGGGTCGAAGGTGTGCTGGGGAGAATGCGTGACTTCTCCGAGCGTGTCAGGAGCGGCGCTTGGCGTGGAGCGACAGGCGAGGCCATTACGGACATCGTCAATATCGGGATCGGCGGTTCGGACCTTGGACCCCTGATGGTCTGCGAGGCCTTGAAGCCCTATCAGCGGCCAGACTTGCGGCCGCATTTCGTGTCCAACGTCGATGCGGCGCATCTTACCCACACAATCAGCCGTCTCGACCCGGCGCGAACGTTGTTCATCGTCGCATCGAAAACCTTCACGACCCAGGAAACCATGACCAATGCGGCCAGCGCGCGGGCCTGGCTGACGGACGCCCTGGGTGAGGATGCGGTGGCCAAACACTTCGTGGCCGTCTCCACCAATGCGGCCGAAGTGGCGCGGTTCGGCATCGACACGGCCAACATGTTCGAATTCTGGGATTGGGTCGGCGGTCGATACAGCCTCTGGTCGGCCATCGGCCTGCCGATCGTGCTGGCGGTCGGCTTCGAGCGATTCCTTGAGCTGCTCGAAGGTGCGCATGCCATGGACGAGCATTTTCAAACCGCTCCGCTCGACCAGAACCTGCCGGTCATCATGGGTCTTCTCGGTGTTTGGTATCGCAACTTCCTGGGCGCCTCGACCGTGGCGCTCATTCCTTACGATCAGCATCTCAGTCGGTTCGCCGCCTACTTCCAACAAGGCGACATGGAGAGCAACGGCAAGTTCGTCCGTCGCGATGGCACGCGCGTCGATTACGCCACCGGTCCCATCATCTGGGGCGAGCCCGGCACGAACGGCCAACATGCCTTCTTCCAGCTCCTCCATCAGGGCACAGAGCTGATTCCAGCGGATTTCATGGCGGCGGCCCAAAGCCAGACGCCCATGAGGGACCACCACGACAAGCTGCTCGCCAACTTTCTGGCGCAGACCGAAGCCCTTGCGTTCGGAAAAACCGAGGCCGAAGCAAGATCCGAACTGGAGAAGAAGGGCCTGTCAGGCGAAGCCCTGGCGGCCCTGCTGCCGCATAAGATTTTTGAAGGCAACCGGCCGACGACCTCGATCCTTTATGAGAGGCTGACGCCTCACAGGCTCGGCTCCCTGATTGCGCTCTACGAGCACAAGATCTTCGTCCAAGGCATCGTCTGGGGGATCAACAGCTTCGACCAATGGGGCGTCGAATTGGGCAAGGAGTTGGCCTCTCGCATATTGCCTGAGTTGGACGGCGATGAACCGATCACGACCCACGACAGCTCGACAAATGGCCTGATCAATCATTTCAAGCATCTGCGTAGAGGTTAGGCGTTTCTATATTTCATGGACGGGAATTTTACAGGAGACCGACGATCCATTCACGCGGGGCCAGCGTCCTGTTCGATTGCCTCGATCACCAATTCAAAGGTGACACAGACAGGATTGTCGCCTCTTAAAATCTCTCCCGAGAAGATCCGGCCATCCATGTCGACGACATCGATCTCAAGCCGGGCCCGAGGTTGACCGTCGACCCTCGCCACGGTGCCCCTCCGGATCAGTACCTCCGTCGCGTACGATTTGACAAAACTTCCACCGACGAAGTGGACCTCGTTCAAGCTGCCGATACCGAAGACGTTGGCGGCCTGTATTCCGTGCATTGAACAGATGCTCTCAATCGCTACGCTGACGTCCTCGTTCGGTCGGACCTTTGCGATCAGGGTGCGCTGACCTCCTGCGCCTGCTTGTCCTCCAGGCGCAGTAACCGGCTCGAAAAGGGTGAAGTTCGTTTCAGCGTCGGGGATTGCTTGGAATGCGGCGTCTTTCATGCCGATTCCCGTAACCTCGATGGGGTCAACGATCTTGGTGTCTCGGGCAAGCATGTGCCCCATGCGCGGCCCCTCGGCGGTGTCCCAGATCCCGTGGCAGTGGATGAACCGCTTTCCGTCTCGAAAGCCGACGATGGCGCCTGCCCGCACGATCTCCACGGCGCCCTCCGGTTCGAAGGTGGCGCTGTACCACGCTGCATGCAGAGCATCGGGAGACGCAGCCGGAATCACATACTTGAACGGCTCGAACCGTCCACCTTGCAGGAAGACGAAGCCGCCCATGCAGCCCGCCTCCTCAAAGCCTTTGGTGATTGCCTCATCGACCGCACATCCCGGTTCGAGCGTGAAACGCAGCCGAACCGGCGAGCCGCTTACGGCAGCGACGCGCTCGGGGGCAACGGGACCTGGATGAAGAATTTTCCTCATGATATAGCCTTCAACCATGATTCCGTTGGAAACGGTTGTCGGATGGGACGCACGCCCCTGACTCGCCGCATGGAGCTTCGACGTGTCGGCTGCCTTGTTCCCGCGACTTGTTATTCTGCGTGATAAACGCGAACACGGCTTTCAATGGAACTCGGACACGGCGCAGCTTTGGCCCCCGTCGACCGGAAGGCATACCCCTGTAATGAACTGAGCCTCGTCCGAGGCCAGGAAAACGGCCGCGTTGGCAATGTCCCACGCCGTTCCCATTTTGCCAGTCGGAACCGCTGCGTTGCGCGCCGCCACCATTTCGTCAACGGATGCGTACTGCCCGGAGATCTGCTTGTAGATCAGTGGTGTGTCGATCAATCCCGGCATGATGCAGTTGGCGCGAATGCCGTTGCGGGCATATTGCATGGCGAGCGCGACGGTCGCCTGGTTCACCGCCGCCTTAGTGGCGTAATACGCAAAGTATGGGTAGCCGGTCCAACGGATAGCTGCGAGCGAGGAGATGTTGATGATCGCTCCGTGACCCTGTCGCAGCATATGTGGAATGACCGCTTTGGCAGAACGATAGACCGAACCGATATTGAGATTGAGGGCTGTCTCGAACTTCTCGTCGGTCAGCTCCACCGGGCCGCCCATGTGGGTGACTCCGACGTTGTTGTGGAGAATGTCGATCCGATCGAACGCAGCAACAGTCGAGGCAACCGCCTCCGCGACCGAGTTGCTATCGGTCACGTCTGCCGTGATGGCAGCTGCGCTGCCACCTTCGCCCCTGATGATGGCCGCCGTCTCTTCCGCGGCCTGTTGCGCGAGGTCGATGCAAGCAACGCGGGCGCCTTCCCGCGCGTAGGCTACGGCGGCGGCCTTGCCGTTGCCCCATCCGGGCCCGGAGGATCCCGCTCCGAACACAATGGCGGTCTTTCCCTTCAGACGATCGACCATGTTTCTCCCTTGAGCGCTGGCTTTGGAGCATGCGCGCTCTTATGGCGGCGGAAGCGCATCGCTGCCCGACCGCCTGCTGGCAGTCAGGCAGCGATAAGGCATTGCGATCAGCTCAGGGTGCTGCCCACCGATTTCTCGAGGATAGCCCATGCTTCATCGCCGTACTTCTTCTTCCACTCCGCATAGAACCCGGCTTTGCGAAGCGCTTCACGGAATGGTCCGGCTTCCGGCTCGTTGAACGCCATGCCCTTGGACACGAGTTCGTCCTTGAGCCCGGCATTCAATTTCGCGACATCGGCGCGCTCGGAGACGGCAGCCTCGTTGAGGTGCTTCGCGACGACCGTGCGTAGATTTTCAGGGAGGCGTTCCCAGGACCGGCGATTTGCCAGGAACCAGAACCCGTCCCACATGTGGTTCGTCATGGAGCAGAATTTCTGAACCTCGAACAGCTTCGCGGTCGAGATGATCGCAAGGGGATTTTCCTGCCCGTCGACCACCTTCGTCTGCAAAGCCGTGTAAACTTCCGCGAAATTGATGCTGGCGGGCGAGGATCCGAATGCGGAGAACATCGACGTCCAGAGAGGGCTGACCGGAACGCGGATCTTGAATCCCTTCAAATCCTCTGGAGTCTGGATTGGCTTGTTGGAGCTCGTGATTTGCCGGAAGCCGTTGTCCCAGATCTTGTCCATCACGACGAGGTTGGCCTTGGAGATCTGGCCACGGACGTAGGCGCCGAGCTCGCCATCCATCGCCTTCCAGACGGCATCGTAGTTGGGGAATGCGAAACCGATGCCGCTCAAGGAGGCGTTGGGCACGAGCGTGGACAGGATCAGCGGAGACAAAGTGAAGAACTCGACGCCGCCGGACCTGACCTGGCTCAGCATGTCCGTATCGGAGCCGAGCTGGTTGTTGGGAAAAATCTGGATCTCGACCCGACCGCCGGTTTCCTGCTTGATCCTGTCCGCAGCTTCCTTCGCGCGAAGGTTCATGGGATGCGCCGCAGGCAGGTTGTTGGCGTACTTGTAGGTAAACTCGGCTGATTGGGCACGAGCCCCGAAGCCGCTCACCAGCGCCGCAGAGGCTGCGCCTTGCAGGATCGTCCGGCGTGAAATGATCATGTTTCTCTCCCTCATGGTTGTTTTGGCAGACGTTAAGCGCTTCCGTGGGTTAAAGGAAGGCGTTTGAGGTTGACGCTGTCACGGCGATCAAGACAAGGCCGCGACACGCTATGTCTCGTCGGGTCTAACGACGACCATCGTTTGCGACGATCAGCGCCGCAGCAGTCCCTCGCATTCCAGCACACGGCACAAATGTTCGCCCTGCGTTGGGATCCTCCCCGCGCACCGAACCCGCCTAGAAGTCCGATTCAGCATCTCGTTTCCTCCCGCTTCCCTTAGCATCAGCGGTACGAACCGCATAAGAGGTCCATTTTATGGATCGTTGTTTGTCTAATACGGAGGAAAAGATACACGTCTGGCAAGTCATTGCAATATTCCTTGGAGCAACTACGATTGCCTAAGGAGCTATTGAGGTCCACCATATGGACCTTCACCGGATCTGCCATGGATGACCTCAAATCCTCGACACACGATCTGTCAGGCTCACAGAGCGTTGACCGGGCTTTGCGGCTGCTAGCTCTGGTTGGCCGAGGGGCCGAGCACGGCGCGCCCTTGACTGACATTGTCGAGGAGAGCGGACTTAACAAACCGACAGCCCGGCGGCTGCTTCTCGCCCTGATGCGCGCTGGTTTAGTCGAGCAGGAGGCCCAGACAAAACGCTATTACCTCGGCGAGGAAGCTTATGTCCTCGGCACCCTTGCGTCGCGCCGTCATGGATTGCTCGAGCTTTCAATGGAGAGCCTGCGCAATCTCTCTGAAGTCACCATGGACACGAGCTTCATTTCGGTGAGGCGGGAAAATTACTCCATGTGCCTGTACCGTCAGGAAGGCACATACCCGGTGAGGACCCACGCCCTTCAAACCGGATATCAGCATCCGCTCGGCATTGGCGCAGGCTCGCTCGCTATTCTGGCCGCCCTCAAGGACGACGAAGTCGAGCGCGTTCTTGCGGCGAACGAAAAAGTGCTGGATGCGCAATATTCCAACTACACCCTAGGACAGATCCGCGAAGATGTCGCCAAGACCCGTGAGCACGGCTACTCGGTCAATCCCGGCCGTATCGTCGCGAGTTCCTGGGGAATCGGCGCCGCCATTCTGTTTCCAGATGGGCGAGTGGCCGGCGCGCTCAGCATCGCGGCGATCGACAGTCGGTTGACCGAGAAGCGGCAGCCGGAACTTGCCCGTTATCTGAAGCTCGAGGCCGGACGCATAGAGGCCAAGCTTCGCAAGATGTTTGTCCCGGAAGGCCGAGGATGATGCGCGAGGACCATGCGCATCGCCAGACTCCCTTCAAATCCTAAAGTTTTTCCTGCCGAACCGCATTCCGTCCTTGGAGCAGATGATATGACCAGCACCCATCCTCAGCCACAAGGCGGCGTGATCCCGGTCTCCAGGCGGGTTATGAACCTTTCCCATTTCCTTCGCCAAACGGCGCGCCGTCATGGGCAGGAAATCGGCTTCGTGTGGGGCGACCTGACCCTGACATGGGTAGAACTCGACCGGCGCGTCGACGCTATGGCGGCCGCCCTTACGGCGAAGGGCATCGCGAAAGGCGACCGCATATTGGTGCAGTCCAAGAACTGCCATCAGATGTTCGAGTCGATGTTCGCCTGTTTTCGCATCGGGGCGGTATGGGTGCCGACAAACTACAGGCAGACCTCTGATGAGGTTGCATATTTGGCGCAAGCAAGCGGGGCCTCCGCCATGATTTGCCATTGCGATTTTCCCGACCATGCCGCAGCCGTCCGCGAGGCTGTGCCGGGCATCCGCTTCGTCATCTCCATCGGCCGATCGGAGATCGGGGAAGACTACGACGATCTCGTCGAACGTCATATGGGAGAGGCCGTATCACCGGCGCCGGTCCTGCACGACGATCCGTGCTGGTTCTTCTTTACGTCGGGGACGACCGGACGTCCCAAAGCTGCTGTTTTGACTCATGGACAGATGGCGTTCGTGATCACGAACCATCTCTGCGACTTGATGCCGGGAACAACCCATGCGGACGCGTCTCTCGTAGTCGCGCCACTGTCCCATGGAGCCGGCGTCCACCAACTGGTGCAGGTGGCGCGAGGCGCCAAGACAGTGCTTCTTTCAGGCGACCGCTTTGACGTAAACGAAGCGTGGGCCTTGGTGGCCCGATGGCGCATCACGAACATGTTCACGGTTCCGACCATCGTGAAAATGCTGACCGAGCACCCGTCGATCGATGCCCATGATCACTCATCGCTACGCTATGTGATCTATGCGGGCGCACCCATGTACCGGGAGGACCAGAAGCACGCCCTGAAAAAGCTCGGGAAAGTGCTGGTTCAATATTTCGGCCTGGGCGAGGTCACTGGAAACATCACCGTACTGCCCCCTGCCCTTCATGAGCTGGATGATGGTGACGACGTCAAGATCGGAACCTGTGGCTACGAGCGAACCGGCATGCAGGTCTCCATACAGGACGACCAGGGCCGCGAGGTCCGGTCGGGTGCGACAGGCGAGATCTGTGTCTGTGGCCCAGCTGTTTTTGCCGGCTACTACGACAACCCGGAGGCCAACGAGAAGGCTTTTCGGAACGGCTGGTTTCGAACCGGCGATCTTGGCCACATGGACCAGGAAGGCTTCCTCTACATCACTGGTCGCGCCTCCGACATGTACATCTCGGGCGGCTCGAACGTCTATCCGCGCGAAATCGAGGAGAAGGTGCTCACTCATCCGGCCATTGCCGAAGTGGCGGTGCTGGGCGTGCCCGATAAGACTTGGGGGGAAGTCGGCGTTGCAGTGTGCGTTCTTCGCCCCGACGCTGCGCTGAACGAGCGCGAGCTTCTAGGTTGGATGGACGGAAAGGTTGCTCGATACAAGCTCCCGAAGCGCGTGTTTTTCTGGGAAGCCCTGCCAAGATCCGCCTACGGAAAGATCACGAAGAAAAACATTCGCGCGGAGTTGGAGGCACGAGGTTACCTGCCGCTGGATCAAAAGATCGAAGCCTCTGCCTGAGGCGCGCCCGCACATCCTGTCGAGGCATTGCTCACGCTATTCACACCAACGGGGAACAAGATGGCAGGCCAGGAAACGGTTCTCATTACGGGCGGTGCTTCGGGCATTGGGTTCGCCGTGGTCGAGGCTGCTCTCGAAGAGGGTTGGCGTGCCGTCGTGGTCGATCGTGATCAAAAGAGCCTCGATCAATGCCGCGATACCCTCGGAAGGTCGAGCGGGTCTGTTCGCTTCGAGCAACTGGACATCACGGATGAGGATGCGGTCGTACAATCCATTCTCCGATGCGAAGGAGATTTCGGACCCATCAGCGGGCTGGTGAACTCCGCCGGAATTGGCCGCGATGTTCCGGCGATCGAAACGAGCGTTGATCTTTTCCGCACGCTTCTGGAGGTCAACCTCATTGGAAGCTTCGTGGTTTCCCGCGAAGTCGCGCGCCGCATGCGGGAGCGAGGCAAGGGCTCCATCGTCAACATCGCATCGGTATCTGGCGTTCGCGGCAATGTGGGGCGGGTGGCCTACGGCGCGTCCAAAGGTGGCGTGATTACAATGACCCAGGTAATGGCCGTGGAGCTCGCATCCGCCGGAATCCGGGTCAACGCCGTCGCGCCCGGGCCCATAGAGACGCCCCTTGTCCGTGAAGTTCATACTGACGAAATTCGTGCCGAATGGCTCGCCACCGTTCCGCAGGGCCGCTATGGAAAACCGTCCGAGATTGCCAGTGCGGTGATTTTCCTTCTGGATGACGCCCGGTCGAGTTTCGTGACGGGACAGACCCTTTGCGTCGATGGCGGCTTCACGGCTGCGGGGCTAATGGGGCGCACGAAAGTGCATGCTCCAGCGGCGAAGGATGCCGGCGCTCGTTAGAAGAGCTTCCTCAATTTGGGCAAAGCGCTTGTCGGATTGGCCGAAGGCGCGAAGCCATTGACGTGCGATGGACGGCGGTATTCGGGGATGCAGATGTGGCTCTCGTCGCCTTCCGGAGTGCTACTAATTCGAGCCACATTACTCTTTTGCCCATGCGGGCGACTTCGACAGCCAAAATGCGAGCCCTTACTGTCGTGACCGGGGCCTAGGTGATTCAGGCTCCTCCCCTTCACCCTCAGAAAGGTCATTTCATGGGCATGATCACGACCAAAGACGGCACCGAGATCTACTACAAGGATTGGGGCCAGGGGCAGCCTGTCGTATTCAGTCATGGCTGGCCGCTGACTGCAGACGCGTGGGACGATCAGATGGTTTTCCTAGCGTCGCACGGCTATCGCTGCATCGCCCATGATCGCCGAGGGCATGGCCGTTCAAGCCAGCCTTGGGACGGCAACGAGATGGACACCTACGCGGACGATCTGGCGGCGCTGGTGGAGGCCCTGGACCTGAAGGATGCAATCCATATTGGACATTCGACCGGTGGAGGAGAAGTCGCCCGGTATATCGGTCGTCATGGTACCAAAAGGGTGGCCAAGGCCGTGCTCATCAGCGCAGTTCCGCCGATCATGTTGAAGACCGAAGCGAATCCCGGCGGCTTGCCGCTGGAGACCTTCGATGACATTCGCGCAGGCGTCTCGGCCGATCGCTCTCAATTCTTCAAGGATTTGAGCGCCCCATTCTTTGGAGCCAACCGTCAGGGAGCAAATGTTTCCCAGGGCCTTCGCGATTGGTTCTGGCTGCAGGGAATGATGGGTGGCGTGAAAAACGAGCTCGACTGCATCAAGGCATTCTCGGAAACCGACTTCACCGAGGACCTGAAAAAATTCGATGTTCCGACTCTCATCCTCCATGGGGACGATGATCAGATCGTGCCGATTGGCGCATCTGCCATGCTCTCATCGAAGATCGTCCCCGACGCGACCTTGAAGATTTACCCTGGAGCGGATCATGGCATCTGCTCGACGCGCAAGGACGAGGTCAATGCAGATATTCTGCAATTCCTGAAAAGCTGACCGTCTGGCCTCACGCCTACTGCAAACGCACAGTCCTGGCTTCCATGCGGTGGCGTGGAGGTCAGGTTGAGGCGAAGCCGAAATTCTCGGCTGCCTAACGGTTCACGGTGACGATGGGCACCGCCCAGTCGCCAAGCATGACCCAGGCCTCGCTCTCGGTCCCTTCACGTTTGAGGTAAACATAGCCTGTCTGCTTCCATGGAAGCACCGCATCCCGCTTGTTATCGAGGATGAAATCGCCGTGATCGGTCCGGATCATCATCACAGCATGCCCGGCGCCCAATTCATCGATGACTACGGTCATCCGCATGGCGCGGCGCGGAAGGCCGGCCTTTATCAACAGCTTGCGTTTGAGAAGCTGGATATCCTCACAGTCGCCCATGCCATCGTCGGGAAAGTCCCAACGATCCACCACGCCCCAGTGATCCTGGTCCGTGACAGCCAGGATCATGGCGTTCACACGTTCATTCACACTGGTGATCGCGGCCCATATATCCGGGTTGAGAGAGACAAGGGTGGGCTCGCGAGCATTGATCGCACATTCCTCAGGAAGCTGTTCGCAGAAGCGGATCCAAGCGGTCGTGGGGTCTGCCTTTCCGTGGGAGCGAGTGGCTTCGCTGGCTGTAGGCAACGACGCTTTCTCGGCGAATGCAGCTGCGGCTGGATCGGAAATGGTCGTGACTGCAATTCCCAGCGCCGCCACGGCAGAACCGAGGCAACGTTTTGCCTTTCCGGTCCAGCGCTTCCTGTATGAGGCGGCGAACCTGGCGATTACCGCCGGTTTCGATAACAGGGCATAAGTAGGACCGTCCATGCGAGGCTCCAGAGCAGAACTGGAATGATGGACGGAGGTAGTAAACCACTTCTTAAGAGGCGTTATCAGGTCGGTGCGCAACCTAACGGAGGCGCTGAGGCGGCCTGGAGCGCAGTTCGCCCAGGCTCTTCAACCGCTTTGGAAAGCATCCCAGACGGTTAATTGCCTTGCGGCGTTGAGGACATGAGGTTGCTTTTAGACCAATGCCCCGAGACCCAAATAGCGAACAGTTGCCTCGTTGGCGGCTCGATCACGCAGACAAAAAAGGCCGACGCGTATTTCCGGCGTCGGCCTGCTTCGAGAGTATCAGGAGATCCGGCGCCGCCACGTGTGCGGCTAGCGCCAAAATTCCGCTTAACGAGCGAAGGAGCGGTGTTCGCCGTCTATTTTGTAGTTGGTATTCATTGGACCTGCGCTGTCGCCATTCTCCGTCACAATATGATCGGACGCCCACATGGCTGCCTGCGTACGGTTCTTCGCCCCGATCTTTCGAAGGATCGCCTTGACGTGAACCTTGACGGTAGCCTCGCTCAATCCGAACCGGCGCGCGATGACCTTGTTAGGCTCACCTTCCATCAGGCCGCGCAGAATTTCACCCTCTCGAACGGAAAGCTTATGGGCGATCGGGATGGAAACTCTCGTCTTGTCGTTGGATGCATGACGAGGCTGGCTTCCTGCTTGGCGCGAGAGTTGGGCAAGCACTGAAAGCACGATCCCGGAGGGAAGGATATCCTCCCCAAGAGCGATCAAGTCGAGAGAACGGGTCAGAACATCTCGGTCTGCGGTCATCAGGCAGAAGCCATCAACTCCGGCTTCATAAGCTTCCATAACGCGGGTGATGTCGAAATCGTCGGCCAGCATGCAAACCCGTCCGATCGGACATTGTGTCTTCAGATGACGGATCGTGCTGATGCTCTCGTCCGTCCAATGACTTGCGCTGACGATGAAGAGCACGGGACGGTCGTGTGGGATCTGCGGTAGGCTATCACCCCATGCCATCTCCGTCACAACGAAGCGGGTCCCTGACAGCAAATGCTTCAGGCCTGTGAAAAGTAGGGCATTCTCACCAAGCAGGATAGCCAGCACCGGCGCGGAAGCTCCTGTCGACACCCCGTCGAGGCCAGATCGCGCTTGAGTAACGATGTTTCCGTTAACCTCGATCATCCCGCTCTCCCGTTATAGAAACAAGTCGTACCCACAATTCATGAGATACGATATTTCGTTTTAACTTGCCCCGTCCGTCGTTCATCTTGTAGAACAGGTGCAGGGGCCACGATAACACTTTGGATTGAAGCGTCTGTCGGGAATCCGACATAAAAGGAAAATTTCCGGACATTAGGGGTTTTACCGCAAGTTTTTATTGTTGAATGCCGGAAGCAGTTGGAATTGACGGGATAGCAGCCTAACGATGCGTGTAGGTGCCAGGCAAAAGACGTTCGAAATTGCGTCTTATCTTATCGTAACACTCGCAAGTGGTGTCCTCGAGACCCGCACGGTCCGTGACGGTGATAAAGCCCCTTCGCTGTGAGATCAGACCTGCCGTCTGAAGCGTGCGGGTCACAAGACTGACCGTGGACCGTTGCACGCCTAGCATCTCGGCCAGAAACTCGTGCGTAAGGGGTAGAGTGTCCTGATCCAGCCTGTCGTGCATGCTCAGGATCCACCGGCAACAGCGGGCTTCGACGCTGTGAACGGCATTGCATGCGACAGTCTGAAATGTCTGCGCCAGCAGCGCTTCCGTGAAACGGAGAAACAGCAGCCTCATGCTTGGGCGGGTAGCGACTACTTCGTGAAGGCGATCAACAGGGACTCGGGATGCGGTTCCGTTTATCTGTACGATATATCGTCCGAAAGACTGGCGGCTGACCATGGCGCTGACGAAGCCGAGCAGTGCTTCCCGGCCGAACACTGCCATCTCAACGGAGTTGCCATCCTCCATGACGGTTACAAGGGAAACAACCGAGTCGTGAGGGAAATACGTGTGATGGATCGTTTCGCCGGCGTCAAAGAGGACCTTGCCCCTCGTCAGCTCCACGAACTCGAGATGTGGTTCAATGAGCGCGTAATCATCAGGGTCAAGGGCCGCCAAAATTCGATTAACACGGTGACCTGCCGGTTTAGGAGCTTGATCTGAAGGAATACATCGATGTTCCATATCGACCCGAACCTACAATGCAGAACCCGGCTCCTTACGCGTTTCGACTGTTTGCCGGCCTTATCGAAGAGACAATCTGTCTGCCCAGTCCCATATCCTTTAAACAATCTTGGCTTATCAAAGCATGATCTCCGGCTTACAGCAAACGCCGGAGCCGAATGCCCCTCACAGCCCATGCGGCCAAAGTGAACCTGTGGTTCGAGAGGTTCGGTTCGGCTGCTATCCATTGTGGGGATCGCATTGAACCGTATCCTTACGAGCGACGTTGAACCAAGACAGTAGCCAACCGGCTGCTCTTAAAACGGGGTTCGACGGTGTTGAGTTTCGAAAGTGTCGAAGAAGTCTGCGAGAGCAAGAAAATTACCCTTGTGGTCCACCCAGCGATCCGTCGAGCCGTGAAAGGTTATGAGGAAAGCTTTTATGTGGGTCTGCGCTGTTTCCTGAAAGGTGAATCGGACGGGACGTACTTTCTCCCTCTCCAGGATGGCGGTTATGTTCGCCTCGCATTCTCACAGCGCTGGTCCGCAGGGGAACATAAGATTCTGAGGGTTGACCCACTCACGCCAGAAGGCCTGCAGCGGGTCAAAAACTCCCTAGCGGCAGACATCTGAAGGCGAGAACGATCTTCCGTGATGTCCACTGGGTGATCACTGACGGAGCTGCATAAACCGCAGGTGCGAGGGGTATGCTCAGCGCTCTCTTTTACGCCGAAGCGGCGGCGAACTTAGTTACTCTGTGGGCTCATGCCCGAAGCGCATAGCTCACATGGCGTGAGCCCTATACCGCAGTGCAGCATGACGGGATATCGTCCCTCTATTGGTCGAAACCAGCCCGCCTGGAAACAATAGAGATTTGCCATGATCCTCCTGACCGCACTCCGTTCGTCAGCGCCATCCTCAAGGATACCCGCGACTTGCAGCGCACCATTCAGCAGCGTTACCGCTTTCTAGCGGAGTGACGCTCCCACCAGGTCGAAGTGCTGTATTGCTTGCAGCGGAGATGACCCCGCCGCATCCCGGAAATTTCAGGCTGCGGCGCCGTTTCTTCGCTCGAGTTCCACGAGCAGGCCGCTGTGGTCGAGATCCCCGGCATTCTCTATAAGCCCACGGAAAAGACTGGCGGTCAGGGCCGTATAAGGCACTGCATCCATCATCAGCCGCTCCGCCGCATCGAGGGCGTTGTCCAAATCCTTCAGGTGCGTGACCGAACGCCCCTTCGTGGCAAAATCCCGCTCGACCATCCGCTGGCCATGAAGGTCGAGGATGCGGCTTTCGGCAAAGCCGCCCCGTAAGGCTTCGCGGACCTTGGCTGGGTCAGCCCCGCCGCGCTGCGCCAGGAGCAAGGCCTCCGCGACAGCCCCGATCGTGACGCCGACGATGATCTGATTGGCGAGCTTGGCAAGCTGACCCGCGCCCTGCGGTCCCACATGAACAGGACGCCCCATCACGCTCAAAATAGGCTCTACCCGGGCGTACACGCCAGCATCGCCGCCGGCCATGATGGCCAGAGTGCCCTGCTCTGCCCCAACGGTTCCCCCCGATACAGGCGCATCGATGTGATGGATGCCCCGCTCTGCTAACCGCTTTGCATGTTCCTGCGCTTCGGCAGGCTTGATAGAACTCATGTCCACGACGATGCTGCCGGGCCGTAGGGTCTCTATAACGTCCTGCGAGAACAGGACATTCCGCACGATCGCGCCATTCTCGAGCATCAGAATGACGATATCCGCATCCTGCACGGCCTCATGCGCCGTATCGGCGACACTCGCGCCGAATGGAGCGAGAGCTTCGGCCTTTTCGCGGGAGCGGTTCCAAACCGTGAGCGGGTGGCCTCCATCGAGCAGCCGCTTGGCTTGACGTGAACCCATGAGGCCAACGCCAAGGAATGCGATGCTGCCTGAGGTGGATGCCATTTCGGAAACTCCTTGCCGCTAGAGTGATACGCTTAGCTGTGGATGGTGCGGTCCAGCGCTGTCAGGCGGTGGCCGAAGTGGTCTTCGGCCGTGTCAGGCGAGCCAGCACCATGCTGAGAAGCGGCCAGAACGCGAGCACCAGTCCGAGCGATATCAGCGTTGCCACGAGGCCGTTTGACCAGAAAATCGACAGCGAGCCCTTGGACATGATCATGGATTGCCGGAAGGCGTCCTCGGCCTTGTCGCCCAGCACCATTGCGAGGACGAGAGGCGCGATCGGGTAGTCGAGCTTTTTGAACAGATACCCCGCGAGCCCGAACGCGAGCGCCAGCCAGAGATCGAACGAGCGTCCCGCAACCGTATAGGCGCCGATGAAACAGACGATCACAATGATCGGACCGATGATAGCAAACGGGATGCGCAGGATGGAAGCGAAGAGCGGGATGGTGGTCAGCACCACGAGCACGGCGACCATGTTGCCCAGGTACATGCTGGCGATCAGGCCCCAGACAAAATCCGGACGTTCGATGAACAACATGGGTCCCGGATTGAGGCCCCAGATCATCAAGCCGCCCATCATCACAGCCGCGGTCGCGGAGCCCGGCACACCGAGTGCGAGCATTGGCAGGATGGCGCTGCTTCCGGCTGCGTGATCGGCCGTCTCCGGAGCAACCACGCCCTCAGGCTCACCCTTGCCGAAGGCTTCCTTGCGGCGGGAGAGGCGCTTGGCGAGACCATAGCTCATGAAGGAAGCGGCTGTCGGCCCACCCGGCGTGATGCCCATCCAGCACCCAATGACGCTGCTTCTCAGTAGCGCAACCCAGTAACGGGGCATCGTACCGATGGTCCGGACAACGTCGCGAAGCCTGACGCGGGCCCGGATCCCGTCGAAGCGCAGCCCCTCCTCCATGGTGAGCATGAGCTCGCCGATGCCGAACAAGCCGATCACTGCGATCAGGAAGCTGATGCCGCTCAGAAGTTCGTTCAGCCCGAATGTCAGACGCAGTCCGCCCGATACCGTATCCATGCCCACAGCCGCGAACGCAAACCCAAGCCCCATGGACACGACCGTCTTGAAGGGAGACGTCCCGCCCAATCCGACGAAGCTCGCAAAGGCTAGGAAGTAAACCGCAAAGTATTCCGGCGAGCTGAACCTGAGGGCGAACTTGGCCACCCATCCGGACAAGACCGTGATGAGGATAACACCCACCAAAGCCCCAAAGCCCGCTGACAGGAATGCGAGCGTCAAGGCTTCGGCGGCGTTGCCCTGCTTGGCCATGGGATACCCGTCGAAGGTCGTTGCAACCGACGAAGGCTCGCCCGGAATGTTGAACAGAATTGAGGTGGTCGACCCGCCGAAGAGCGCACCCCAATACATGCTCGTAAGGAGAATGATGGCTGAGACGGGATCCATCGTGAATGTCAGCGGCAGCAGCAGCGAGACGCCGTTCGGCGCGCCAAGGCCAGGCAGGACGCCTACCAGAATGCCGAGGAGAACGCCGACGACCATCAGCGCGACATGGTAAGTCGTCAGGGCAACTCCAAAGCCATGCAGGAGCGATGCGAAATTTTCCACGGCCTGTCTCCCGCAATCGGTTGGAGTTCAGTAAATGCCCAACGCGGCTTCAAGAGGCCCTTTCAGGAGAGGAACCTGAAATGCAATCTCGAGCACGATGTAAAAGATGACGGCGGCCGCAAGGCCGGAAGCAGCAGACACGATCAGCCTGTAGCCGCCCTGCATCCACATGACGAAGGTCAGATAAAGGGCTGTTGCCACGTAGAGCCCGAGTAGAAGGGCAGTAGGGACGAAGAATAGGATTGGGATGAAAAACGCCCCCAGCCGCTTGGCCTGCTCCCGATCCAGGAAGACGGATTGCAGCGCCTGTCGTCCGGTCGCTGCCTGAAAGAGCGTGCCGATGCTCGCGGCGATGATCAGCAGCCCGATGTAGAACGGAAACGCCCCCGCGTCGGGGCCGGCATCTCCCCAACCGACACCGAATTCGAGGGCGCCGGCCACGGCCGTCAGCCCCAGACCGGCCGTCATGAGCGCCGTTGCGATTTCAGCCTGGAAACGGGAAATCATTGCGTCGTCCCTTACCTGCGCCGCACCGGGTAATCCGGCGCAGGCAGAGCTGCGCCGGTCATCGGCTTATTGGATCTTAGCGAACGATCCACCCTTCGCGCTCGAAGACCTTGCTCGTCTTCACATCGTCCTCGGCAATGAAGCGCTTCAGCTCTTCGCCGGCCAGGAAACGGTTGGTCTGGGAAGTACGTTCGATATACTCCTTCCACTCCGGCGTTTCGCTGACCTTCTTCAGAAGGTCAGCATAGAACTCTGCGGCCTCCTGAGGAACTCCGCCCGGCAGCCACACGGTGCGGGGCATCTGGAACTGCTCGATCGGAATGCCGGCTTCCTTGCAGGTCGGGATATCGGACCAACCCATCGTGGCCGTGACCTTCGCACCGCCTTGGAGGCGGGTCGGGCTGAACACGCAGAGCGGCGTCACAGCGCCGGCTTTCCATTGTCCGGCATTCTCGTTCGGGTTGTTCGTATTGCCGTCGATATGACCGCCGGCCAGCTGGACACCAGCCGCGCCGCCGCCCTGGAACGGCACGTAAATGAACTTCGTTCCGGTCGCTTCTTCAATCAAGCTTGTGAGGGTCTGATCAGTATCCTTGGACTGGCTCCCGCCGATCTTGAGGGTCTCCGGCTTTGCCTTGGCGGCCTCGATGAAGCTCTTTGCGTCCTTGTAGGGTGAGTTCCCGTTGACCCAGAGCACGAACTCGTCGAGAGCCATGGCGGCAACCGGCGTCAACTCGCTCGGCTTGTAGGCGAGCTTCGCCACATACGGCAAGAGGTATGCATTATTGGTGCCGAAGGTCAGCTTGTGGGGATCGCCTGCGGCTACTTTCGTGTAAACGAAGCCTTCGGCTCCGCTGCCGCCGCCCTTGTTCGTAACGACGACGGATTGCTCCATCAGCTTGTGCTTCGCGATGATCGACTGGACCATTCGCGCAAAGTTGTCCGTTCCTCCGCCCGGGCTCGAGGTTACGATGAATTCAACCGGCTTCGCGGGCTTCCAATCAGCCTGTGCCGCTGCGCCGAACACAACGGTGAGAGCCGTTGCAACCAACCACGACGTTTTCTTGATCATTCTCTTCCTCCCTTGATGATTAATACGGGCCGATGGCGTCGGCATGAGCTTGGGTCGTTATGAGGCCCCAGCCACCGCTAGTTCCGGCGCAGTCCCGCCCTCGGCTTGTCGTCTTGCCAGTACCTCAGAACCCATACGGATCGCGAGTAAAAGGGCTTCTCGGCTTGCGCCGAGATTGGCGATTCCGCGGCCGGCAATTTCATATGCGGTGCCGTGAGCAGGAGTGCAGATCGGGAACGGGAAGCCGCCGATCAGCGTGATGCCGCGGTCAAAGCCCATCAGCTTCATGGCGATCTGACCTTGGTCGTGATACATGGTCAGAACAGCGTCGAAATCGCCGTTATTGGCCCGCAGGAAAACGGTATCCGATGGAAATGGCCCCTCGACCGTGAGACCTTGGGCAATAGCCTGCTGGACGGCAGGCTCGATCACGTCAATCTCTTCTCGACCGAAATTCCCGCCATCGCCTGCATGAGGGTTGAGCCCGGCTACAGCGATGCGCGGCGGGTTGAAGCCAGCTGCGCGCATGCAGCGGTCCGCCAGAGTTAGGGAGCGCAGGATCGCCTGCTCGGAGATTGCGGAGGCAACTCGCGACAGGGGAATATGAGACGTCACGCGGGCATTCCAGAGATTACCCAGAACGTTGAATTCGCTCGCCGGGGCGCTCGTCTTCAGGACGTCGCGCACGAAACGGATTTCGTCGTCATATCCATCATAGGCGAGGCGCATCGCCTTCTTGTTGAATGGCGTGAAGAAGACAGCATCTGCGCGGCCCGACTGCGCCAGGAGCAAGGCGCGCCGGAAGTTCTCCGTCGCGAACAAGCCGCCCTCAAGGGTCGCGGTTGCCGGCGTGACCTGGTCCAAGCTGAGGTTTTGCAAGTCGACGAAAACCGGACGCGTAGAATCTACCGGGATCGCGTCATCCGGCGAGATTGCGTCCACATCAACGCCGAGGCCAGCAACTTTAGCGCCCTGATCCAGGATCCGACGGTCGCCATAGATCACCAAGTGCGCCTGAGACCGAATCTCGTCGGATGCTATGAGCTTGGCCGCAAGCTCTGGGCTGATGCCGGCCGGATCGCCCATGGCAAACGCGACGGTGGGCTTTGTTGATGAGGAACGAGCGCTCACAGCAACCTCTTCTAAGATGACGTAAGGACACTAACAGGCCCATTCCGTGTACGCAAGTATTCTGCATACAGAATTTTGTTTGCACGTGCGTAGCATCCGATATAATGGATGCATGGTGCAACCGCAGGCGTTATGACAGGCGGATATTCCAAAGATGGATCGACCAATGGCAACCGAGGCTTCGCACTCCTTGCTCGAAGATTTCGAAGGGCGTGGACCCATTGCCCGACAGAGCCTGCACGAGGCCATCGTGGCGCGGGTGCGCGACATGATCATCGAGGGCGAACTAGCTCCGGGCACCCGGATTCATGAGGGAAACCTGGGCGGCAAGCTCGGCGTGTCGCGCACGCCTCTGAGAGAGGCGCTCAAGTTTCTTGCGAGCGAGGGGCTTGTCGAGTTGTCGCCAGGCCGGGGTGCCGTGGTTCGGCAGTTCAGCGCCAAGGATGTCTATGACAGCCTGGTGGTCCTTGGGGCTCTTGAGGGGCTCGCGGGTCGTCTCGCCTGTGAACAGGCCACAGATAAGGACATTCGCGAAGTCAGGCGTCTGCATGATCATATGATGGAGATGTATGCGAGCCGCGACCGACTGCCCTATTTCAAGCTAAATCAAAATATCCACTCGGCCATACTCCGGCTCACGAAGAACGAGGCCCTGGCCTACGTCCACGGAACTTTGCAGGCCCGTCTGCGGCGGATCCGGTATATCGGCAACGAGGGCCCCGAAAAATGGGCTGCGGCCGTCGCCGATCACGAGGAAATCATCAGCGCGCTTGAGGCGCGAGACGCGGAGCGCCTGTCCAAAGTCCTGACGGTTCATATGGAGAGAACCTGGGAGCGCGTCAGGAACTCTATCTAAATACCGAGAACGCCTCGCGCCGCCGGCTCAACGCCGGTGACGCAAGGCACCCCAGCCACACTTCGCCAAGGGCCGCCAACGTGAGCCATGAGAGCCAACTCCGCGAAACCATCTGCCGCTTCGGCCGCTCCCTGTTCGAGCGCGGTCTGACCGCAGGATCATCCGGCAATATCTCGGTTCGGCTGGGGGATGGAAACTGGCTCGCAACTCCGACGAATAGTTCTCTCGGATTTCTCGACCCTGCCCAGTTGAGCAAGCTTGATCCCGACGGCCGCCTGCTGTCTGGGGACCAACCGACGAAAGAGCTACCCCTCCACTCCGCCCTTTATGCAACCCGCAAGGATGCAGGGGCCATCGTCCACCTGCACTCCACCCATTCGGTCGCGGTTTCCATGCTGCCGGATGTGAACCCAGCCGATGTACTCCCGCCGATGACCGCCTATTATGTCATGCGTGTCGGGCGAACTGCCCTGGTTCCCTATTACCGTCCGGGAGATCCTGCGGTCGTGGACGCGATCCATGGCCTCGCAGGACGCTATACCTCCGTGCTCCTCGCCAACCACGGTCCCGTCGTCGCCGGCAAGGATTTGGAAGCGGCTGTCTACGCAACTGAAGAATTGGAGGAGACAGCCAAACTCCGTCTTCTTTTGCATGGACTGAATCCGCGCCTGTTAAGCCGGGCCCAGGTGAGAGATCTTGTCGATCATTTCGGCCTGGATGAAGCGATTGGCGCCGAAGCGCCCGAGACCGCTCATGAGTCCTGTTCGCTTCCCCATCAACACTCCCACAAATGCGGATGAACCGATGCCCCGCTTCTCTGCCAATCTGGGCTTTCTCTTCACGGAAAGACCCGAAACCGATCGAATTACCGCCGCCGCGGCGGCTGGCTTCCGGGCTGTCGAGATGCACTGGCCTTACCAGGTGCCAGCCTCCGACATGCGCGATGCCCTCACCAAGGCTCAGGTGACGATGCTTGGCTTGAATACGGCCGTCGGCAACGCCGCAGCAGGCGATTTCGGCCTAGGAGCTTTGCCGGGCCGGGAGAGCGAGTTCGAGCAGACAGTCGATCAGGCGCTCTCATACGGAGCAGCAATCGGCGCGACAGCCGTCCATTGCATGGCAGGCGTCGTGAGCGCCGAGGATTTCGCTGCTGCCGAGCGCACGTTCGTGTCGAATCTGAAAGAAGCCGCCGACAAGGCCGCGCAAGCTTCGATAATGGTTCTCCTCGAGCCGATCAATCATCGCGACAAGCCGAACTACTTCCTCAGCCGCATCGAACAGGCAGCCTCGATCATTGACCAAGTCGGTCGGACGAACGTGAAGATTATGTTCGACTGCTACCACACGCAGATCACGCAGGGCGATTTGACGACTCGACTCAAGACATACCTGGACATCATCGGGCACGTGCAGATTGCAGCAGTACCGAGCCGTGCCGAACCGGATGAAGGCGAGGTCAACTACCGCGATATCTGCAGCGTTCTCGACCGCCTTGGGTACCAGGGCTGGATAGGAGCCGAGTACAAGCCCCGTGGGCGAACTGAGGACGGGCTCGGCTGGCTCCGGGCCTTATCCGGCAACACCACGCCATCCAGCTCGAGAGAGATCACAGCATGAAACTCGGATGCATCGCAGACGATCTGACGGGCGCAACGGATCTGGCGCTTATGCTCGCCCGAGAAGGGCTCAAGACGGTTCAAACCATCGGCGTGCCGGATGCGAGCCTCGATCTATCGGGCGCCGACGCTGTCGTCGTGGCGCTCAAGTCGCGAACGATCCCCGCGCAGGAAGCCGTCGAGCAATCCTTGGCCGCAGCAAACTCCTTGCGCGCGGCAGGCGCCCAGCATCTCTTCTTCAAGTACTGCTCCACCTTCGACTCTACCGACGAGGGCAATATCGGCCCCGTCGCGGAGGCGCTTCTCTCCTTTACAAACAGTGACTTCACTCTTGCCTGCCCGGCTTTTCCGGCGAACGGGCGCACGGTGTACAAGGGTCATCTGTTCGTGAATGGGGTGCCGCTAAGCGAGAGCAGCATGAAGGATCACCCTCTGACACCCATGCGCGATTCAAACCTCGTTCGCGTGCTTCAACGGCAGACAGGATGTTCCGTGGGCCTCGTCGCCTTCGAGGATGTCGAGGGCGGCCCCGATGCCATCCGCAAGGCCTTCGACAGGGAGAAGGCAGCCGGCCATCAGATCGTGATCGTTGATGCGATAACGGATAGTCACCTGCGCGCCATTGGACTTGCAGCGGCAGAACTTCCGCTCATTACCGGTGGGTCGGGAGTCGCTATGGGTTTGCCCGCAGCCTATCGAGGAGACCATGCCTCGGTCGCTTCACCTTCTGGTGTTTTCGACGCGCCCGCGGGACGCGAGGCGATTTTGGCTGGCTCGTGCTCGAGCGCCACGAGGCGGCAGGTAGAGATCGCCATCGAGAGAGGCGTTCCGGCGTTCCGCATCGACCCCATGGACCTCGCGTCCGGAAAGCTCACATCGCAAGCCGTGCTCGCATGGATCGGAGCACAGGAGACAGGCGGCCCTGTCCTTGTCTATTCGACGGCAACGCCCGACGAGGTGCAGGACGTTCAGGGCAAACTTGGTCGCATGAACGCAGGGGAAATGGTCGAGAGGGTGTTGGCGGAGATCGCGCGCGCCCTACCGGCCCTGGGCTTCACACGCCTCCTGGTCGCCGGCGGCGAGACATCAGGAGCGGTGGTCGGCGCTCTTGGCGTCGATGCCCTCACCATTGGGCCGGAGATCGACCCTGGAGTTCCATGGACCAGAACCCTCGCCGGGACAGATCTCGCCCTCGCCCTCAAGTCAGGTAATTTCGGCGCCCCGGACTTCTTTCTGAAGGCCTGGAACATGCTGCGATAGCCTGCACTCAAGATACTAGATTGCCGGATCAATTATAATCAAACCGATGACCCCAATCGCATCGGGCGGAGGAGTTCGCGATGAATTACCATACCTACTATGCAAAAGCGGACCGCCCTGTTGAAACCTGCGTGGTGGGTACAGGCGGCTTTGGTCAGAGCTTTCTTGCCCAAGCCCGACGCGTTCCTCTGATGAACGCACGAATCGCAGTCGACATTACCTCCGAAGCCGCTGCATCCGGATTGAGGGCTGCGGGGATCGACCCTCGAGAAATCCGAATTTGCGATTCTGCTCAAGATGCCAAAGCCGCCTGGGATCGAGGCGACCACATCGCCGTCAGCGATCTTGCCACGGTGGCTGACCTTCCCGTCGACGTCATCGTCGAAGCTACGGGGCGGCCCCTGGCGGCTGCGCGCCATGCGCTCATCGCTGTTGAAGCGGGGAAGCATCTCGCGCTCGTCACCAAGGAACTCGACAGTGTCGTTGGACCAGGCCTCAAGCATCTCGCGGCGGAGCATGATCTGGTCGTCACCACGGTCGACGGCGATCAACCGAGCTTGCTCATCGGCCTTGCAACCTGGGCCGAAGTGATGGGCTTTAGCGTGATCGCGGCGGGCAAATCCAGCGAGTATGATTTCGTCTACGATCCTTCGTCGCGGCGTCTGACCAGCAATGAGCGGCTGGCGGAGGGAGTGGATCTTGAAAGCCACTGGAGCTTGGGCGAGCGCGACGTCCGAGAAATTCTCGCAGCACGAGACGCCGCAATTGCAGGTTTTCCGCAAAGAGCTGTGCCGGATCTATGCGAGCTCATGGTCGTCGCCAATGCTACCGGCCTTCAGCCCGACCGTATGGACCTCCACGCCCCCCTCGCCCGCATCAATGAGGTGCCGACGATTTTCTCCCATCGAGATGGCGGCGGCATCCTTTCAGGCGAGCGTCGTCTCGACGTGTTCCACTGCCTTCGCAAACCCGACGAGATCAGCTTTGCAGGTGGCGTCTTCGTAGCCATCCGGTGTGAGAATGCGGCGAGCTGGGAGATGCTGGCCCAGAAGGGGCATATCGTCAGCCGCACGGGCGAGACAGCGATGGTCTTCCTGCCGCGGCACCTCCTCGGGCTCGAAGCTGCAACCAGCATTCTGGATGCTGCGATCCACAATGTGTCCGGCTACGGGTCCGACTACCGACCCCGCTATGACCTGATTGCCGTCGCAACCGAAGACTTGCCGGCCGGTACAGTTCTATCCATGGGTGGTCACCATCATACGATCTCCGGCTTGACCGCCGAGTTTAGACCCGCTGGCTCTTTGTCGGACAATGCACCTGCACCATTCTATCTTGCGGCTGATTGTCGGTTTGCAGCGCCAGTCCGCAAGGGACAGGAAGTCCGCATGAAGGATCTTGACCTTCCGGGCACCTCGGCTCTGCTCACCTTACGCCGCAAGCAGGATGCACGGTTCTTCGGACAATAGGTCGGCAATCATCAGCCGGAGCAAATGACCGATGACCCTCCTGTCGCATTTGCGGCCCGATCGCTTCACCCTGGCTCTGCTGGCAAGCGCGATCGGAGCTACCCTCATGCCTGCAACCGGAGCCGCCGCACCGGTCCTCAAGATCGTTATTGCCGGTTCAATCGCGCTTCTGTTCTTCCTACAAGGTGCTCGCCTGCCGCGGGAGGCAATTGTCGGCGGCATCGTCCACTGGCGACTGCATCTGACCGTCTTTGCAGCCACGTTCATTCTGTTCCCGCTCCTCGGCCTCCTGCTGAGCAAGAGCCTCCAGCCGATTTTGGCGCCGGGGATAGCTTTAGGCATACTCTACCTCTGCCTTCTGCCATCGACTATTCAATCCTCCATCACCTTCACGTCGATCGCCCATGGCAACGTGGCTGCCGCCGTGTGCAGCGCGTCCGCATCGAACGTGCTGGGTGTATTCCTTACGCCGCTCCTCATGAGCTTTCTCATGAATACGCAAGGCGGCGTGCCATTGAGCGCCATCGGCTCCGTGGTCATGCAACTCCTCGTCCCGTTCATCGTGGGACACTTGGCGCGACCCTGGATCGGCCAATGGGTCGAACGACACCGGACCGTGACCGGGATCGTTGATCGGGGGGCTATTCTGCTGGTGGTATACTATGCTTTCGGCGAAGCAGTTCTGAATGGCCTGTGGCACCAATTGTCAGCGCGTGATCTCGCCGTTCTCATCGTCCTCAACTGCGTTCTCCTCGCCACGGTTCTTTTCGTCGTGACAGGTGCAAGCCGTCTGTTCGGATTCTCCCGTCCGGACGAGATTGCCATTGTGTTCTGTGGATCCAAGAAAAGTCTTGGCAGCGGGGTTCCGATCGCAAGCATCTTGTTCCCGGCCGCGATGATCGGCGTGGTCATCCTGCCGCTCATGCTTTTCCATCAAATCCAGCTCGTGGTCTGCGCGGTTCTGGCCCGTGCTTATGCAAGTCGCGCCGAAGCGGCATCTGCGCGCCGGAGCTGAAGCGTCTTCCAGAGACACGACCGCAAGCCGGTCCTGTGGCCCGATCGAGCGCTTTACAGGACAGCGCCATAAAGGCCAGCAACCTCTTCCGAGTTCATATCGCGGGGATTGTTGGCGAGAAGTCTTTGAATGCCGACCGTGACCTCGCGGGCCATCTCGGGAATATCTGCCTCGGTGACGCCGAGTTGGCTCAATCGCGTCTCCAATCCGACCGACGCCACCAGTTGTTCAAGCTCGGACACGAAGGCCTCGGCGGCGGCAGAGGCATCAACGAAGCGATGCCCTGGCAGCAGATGGGTGGCGAGCTCCGCATACTCCTTTTCGGCGACCGGCATGTTGAACCGCATCACCGGTCCCATGACCAGAGCGTTGCTGTGACCATGCGGGATGTGGAATCGGGTACCCAAGGGGTAGGACAAGGCATGGACAGCCGCAACCGACGCATTGACGAAGGCCATCCCGGCCAACATCGAGCCCTGGAGCATAGCAGAGCGAGCCTCGATATCGGTCCCATCGGCCACAACTTTACGGATGTTTCCTCCCAGCAAGTCCAGCGCCTTCACGGCGAGCGTATCGGAAACCACGTTCTTGCGTGTGCGGCTCGTGTAGGCCTCGATGGCATGCACCATGGCGTCTAGCGCGGAAGCAGCGGTCACATGTGCCGGCATGCCCAGCGTCAGTTCCGCATCCAGGAGTGCGACATCGGGCAAAAGCTGGGAGGAGTAAATCGCTTTCTTCTCATTGGCCTCGCTGGTCACCACCGATGTCCAGGTCACCTCAGACCCTGTGCCCGCAGTGGTCGGCACCTGGATCAATGGCAACCGTTGACCCCGCGCCAGATCGGTGCCGTACATTTCTTCGATGGGCTGTTCGGAATGAATAAGCAGCGCCACCAGCTTCGCCGTATCCAGTGAGCTTCCTCCACCCAACCCGACGATGCCGTTCGCCCCGAAGTTGCGGGCTGCCTCCACGGCTGCGCGCACGACCCTCACAGGCGGATCCGCCTGCACCTGGTCAAACACCGTTGCGGTCATGCCAGCCGCGGTCAAAGCAGCAACTGCACGTCCCGCAAATCCGCAGGCGGCGATACCGGCATCGCAGATTACGATCGCCCGGCTGACACCCAGCCCAGCCATCAGAGTACCAATTCGCTTTAACCCTCCAATCTCACAGATCACGCGTGGCGGGCTATGAAACGTGAAGTTTGTCATTCAAGTTCTCCCTGTCTGTTATTCTGATCGGCGCGGCTGTTCAGTGGAGGAGTGGATTGAGCGGCTGCCCTTCAGGCCTCATCCTGGGTAATGACCTTGCTTTATCTCGAAGGACGGCTCGATGGGCTTCAGATGTGATTCCTATCAAGCGCTTTGGCGAGCATCGGCTTTGATGAGGTCAGCTCCTTTCTCGGCAATCATCAAGACAGCGGCCTGAGTGTTGGCCGAGACCATGGTGGGCATGATGGACGCATCCACAACACGAAGTCCTTCAAGCCCATAAACCTTCAGGCGCTCATCCACGACCGCTTGCGGGCCCTTGCCCATGCTGCAGGTGCCGATCGCGTGATAGATGGTCTGGCCGTTGCGCCGAGCGAAATCGAGCCATTCATCATCGGTGCTCACCTCCGGCCCCGGATTCATCTCATAGGCTCGGTACCGATCCATCGCCGGCTGCTCGACAATGTTCCGGGCAATCTTCATGCCGCCAATCAGGGATTCCTGATCGGCTCTGACCGAAAGGAAATTCGGCCGGATCGCTGGGGGGACAGTAGGGTCCGGCGACTTGATATGGATCGAGCCTCGGGACTCCGGGCGCAGCTGCGTGACGCCAATGGTCATTCCAGGCTCCCGGTCGAGCTTGCGCTCACCGGCATTCGCGTAGCTCGCATGCATGAAGAAGTACTGCACGTCCGGCGTTTCGAGCTCCGGCCTCGTCTTGACGAAGCCATGAGCTAGGCCGGTGCCAAATGTCAAAATGCCCTTACGGGTCAAAAAGTACTGAGCGACAGCTGCGCCAAGTCGCCATCCCCTCGTCATCTCGTTGAGGGTAACAGGGAGCTTGACGCGCCAGTTCATCCGCGTTGCGAAATGATCGATGTAATTATTGCCTACGCCGGGAAGCGCGTGGGTCACGGGAATTCCGACAGACCCGAGTGTGTTCGGGTCCCCGACCCCCGACAATTCGAGCAGGTGCGGCGTCTGAATGGATCCCGCTGTCAGGATCACCTCGGCTCGCGCCCTAACCTTTTTCTCTTCACTCCCAACTCGATAGGTCACGCCGACAGCCCGACGTCCCTCGAAATCAATGCGCATGACATGAGCATGGGTCCGCACCTCGAGGTTCGGTCGCGACATGGCAGGGCGGAGATAGGCATCTGCGGCGCTCCAGCGGCGTCCCTTCCGCTGATTGACCTGATAATAACCAAAGCCTTCCTGATCGACCCCATTGTAGTCGGGGTTCTTCGGATAACCGGCTTCCTGCGCCGCCTCGATGAACGCTTCCGAGATCTCCGGGCGTTCGGACACGCGAACCACATTGAGAGGTCCGCTTCCTCCTCGCATTTCGCTCTCGCCGTCTTCGAAGCTCTCCAATTTCTTGAAGTACGGCAGGACGTCCTGGAAGCTCCAGCTTGTCGCTCCACGCTGTGCCCAGGTATCATAATCCTGGGGTTGGCCGCGGACGAAGATCATGCCGTTGATCAGCGTTGATCCGCCGAGCCCTTTCCCACGCGGCACCACAATGGTGCGGTTATGGACATTTTCCTCGGGCTCGGTTTGGAATCGCCAATTATACTTGGCGTTCGTGAGAAGTTTGCTGAAGCCGGCCGGGATCGGGATCCAAAACCCGCTGTCAGCACCACCGGCTTCAAGCACCAGAACCTTGTACTTTGAGGATTCCGTCAGACGGTTTGCCAGCACGCATCCAGCCGTCCCGCCTCCAACGATGATATAATCAAAGTATTCCATGACAATAATCTTTCAGGAACTCAGCCTCATGATGCCGATGCGATAGTCAGGGCGAGAGCACCTTGCCTGGATTGAGAAGTCCTTGCGGATCGAGAGCAAGCTTGAGCTTTCGGGCAAGCTCCATTTCCACCGAGGAGCGATACCTTACCAGCTCACCGACACGATACTGCCCGATCCCATGTTCCGCCGAGATGCTGCCGCCATGGGACGCAACAACGTCGTGCACGATACGATTGACGGCGCCAGCATCGTGACCGTCCTCGATCAGAACGTTGTAGTGAATGTTCCCGTCACCCAAGTGTCCGAAGGCGTTCACCCGGGTTCCGGGCACTTCATCAGCGAGGGCTTTGCCAACATCGACCAGGAACAGTGGAACGGCTGTGAGCGGCACGGAGACGTCATGCTTGACGCTTTTGCCCTCTCTCGCTTCGGATTCCGTCACGTGCTCGCGCAGGGCCCACAACTGCGCCGCCTGTGCGCCGGATTCGGCAATGACTCCGTCAAGGGCGATCTCACGCTCAAAAGCGGAGCCGAGCATCGCCTCGGCAGCCTCGCGCAGCCCAGCCAGACTGGACGCCGCCTCGATGAGCACAAACCACTCGCCCTCGGCGATCGGAGGCTTCAGGCCAGCATGTCTCGCGACGAGATCGAGTGATGTCCGGGAAATCAGCTCAAAGGCGGTTATTTGATCGCCCAAATCATCCTGGGCGAGCCCGAAAAGCGTCAAAGCCGCGTCTGGGTCAGGCACTGACAGCAGGGCAGTGACGGAGTGCTTGGGCCTTGGAAGCAGTCTCAGGACCGCCGCCGTTACAACTCCAAGCGTACCCTCGCTACCGATGAAGAGTTGCTTCCAGTCGTAGCCAGCATTGTCCTTGCGCAACCTGCGCAAGCCGTTGGCGATCGTGCCATCGGGTAGCACAACCTCAAGGCCAAGGACGAGATTGCGGGTCATTCCGTAGCGCAGCACATTCACGCCGCCGGCATTGGCCGCAACAACGCCTCCGATCGTAGCCGACCCCTCGGCCGCCAGGCTGATGGGAAGCAGGCGGCCTGCCGTGGAGGCGGCATCCTGCGCAACTTTCAGAATGCAGCCTGCCTCGGCTTCGATTGTCATACCGATAGGATCGACATTCCGGATCGCCGCCATGCGGTTGAGCGATAAAACGACCTGGGTGCCTGATGCATCCGGAACGGCGCCGCCCGCCAATCCGGTATTTCCGCCTTGTGGTACGATCGGAACTCCGGCCTCGCGACAGATCCGCACGACTTGTGCAACTTGCTCCGTCGAATTCGGGCGGACCACGCAGGCAGGCTTGCCGGGAAAGAGCTTGCGCCAATCAACCGCATACGATTCCAGATCACGCCAATCGGTGATTACGCCGGCGGGGCCGAGATAGCTTTGCAGGCGATCGGCAAGATCGGACGACGTGCTCATCTGAAAGCCTCGTTGAGACGCGCTCCATCGACGGGAGTCCCTTTGGCCGCCATGGCAAGAGCAAGACCTTGGGCGACTTCCCGGCTTCCGGCGAAAGCCGCTCGCTCAAGAACCTTGGAAATGGTGGGAGAAGCCTCCCGACCATGCACGCGCTGAACCGGCTGATCGAGCCAATCCAGGTAGCGCCGTTGGATTTCGTCCGCGAGCATCGCCCCGTAGGACGTGCCGACGGATCCTTGCTCGGCGATGACAACGTTGTTTGTCCGACGAATGCTGTTACCGATCGTTTCCCAGTCGATGGAGGTGCGGTCGAGAGTCCGCAAATCGATGACTTCGGCATCGACCCCAAGTCTCTCCACGGCTTCAAGGGAGCGCGTCACCATGGCCGAATAGGTGAGTACGGTCAGGTCTCGTCCGGAACGGGCAACGCGAGCTTTCCCCAGCGGGACGACATAATCGAGATCATCGGCCGGCAGAGCGCCCATCGTCTGATAGAGGTCGACATGCTCGATTACCAGAATAGGATCGCGGCACTGCAAGGCTGCGTTCATGAGGCCCACATAATCATGAGGCGTGGATGGTGCGATGATGCGCCAGCCAGGTGAACTGGCGAACATGCCCGCAGGATCGAGCGAGTGCTGTGAGCCGTAACCCGTACCCATGGCGATCTTGGTGCGTAGAACCAACGGCACGTTGGTGTCGCCGCCGAACATATGGCGGGCCTTGCCGATCTGGTTGAAGACCTGGTCTGCCGCCACCCACATGAAGTCCGGATACATGAATTCAATGATCGGCCGGTAGCGGCCATCCATGGCCATTCCGCCGGCCAACCCAGTAAAGGCGGCCTCGCTGATCGGGGTTCCCAGTACACGTCCGGGAAAAGCGTCGGCAAGGCCTCGGGTTGCTCCGTTGGTGCCGCCTTTCAGCCGGTGAATATCCTCTCCCATGACCACAAGGGAGGGATCGGTCTCGAAACGTCGGTGCAGAACGTCGGCAATCGCGTCCACGAACTTCCGCTCTTTGGTGGGTCCGTAATACGCATCGCTCTCCACGATCCTCACGGTGTTCCAATCCGGCAGATCGCCCCTGATACCTACGTCGACAAAGGCAGCGTCGGGCCACATGTCAGGCCGGATGCGCCGCGAATTTCCATGAGCTTCGACAAGGCGTTCCGCCAAACGCGTCATGACCGTCTTACACCGGTCGCGGAGGTCGGACACATCAGCATCGCTGACAAGATTGCGCCTGACCATCTCGTCAGCCGTGCGCTTGAGCGGGTCACGGGCGCGCCAGGCGACCTCCTCCTCCTTGCTGCGATAACCGAAAGCAGAGCCAGGCAGGGGGCCGTTCTGGTGGAAGAAACGATAAACCTCAGCCTCGATCAGCGCAGGACCCTTGCCTTCTCGCAGGAGCGCCAGGGCCTCCTGGGTTGCAAGATGGACCGCCAGCGGATCCATGCCGTCGACGCGCCATGACGGGATGCCGAACCCGCAACCCCGCCCGGAGAGACGGGCCTCACGCGTAACTTCCTCGACCCTGGTTGCAACGGCGTACAGGTTATTCTCGACGAAAAACAACATCGGCAGAGACCAAGCCGCCGCAAGATTCATCGTTTCAAGGGCCGCGCCAATATTGACGGCGCCGTCCCCGAAATACGTTATGGCGACGTCGCCTGTTTCGGCCATCTTGTGGGCCATGGCCGCGCCCGCCGCGAGCGGCACGCCGCCTCCCACGATTGCATTGGTGCCGAGCGCCCCAGCCTCGGCCCAGCGCAAATGCATGGAGCCGCCTCGGCCGTGCCCGAAGCCTGGCTCAAGGCCGAGGATTTCGGCCAGGGTCTGGTGAAGCACCTGCTCGACCTCGGGTGAGATGTCCGCCTTCGGATCCAGGTGCGGCGCTACATAAGCCAGAGCCTTCGCCAAGAATTGATGGTGACCACGGTGTGAGCCGTTGACCTGATCGCTCGCGCGTAGGCCGACAATGGACGCGACAGCGCCGCCTTCCTGTCCGATGGAGGAATGGGCGGGGCCATGTACGAGTCCTTCCCCTGCCAGGTCGAGAACCGTCTCCTCAAAAGCCCGGATGAGATGCATCTGCGTGAGCATTTCGCCGAGCAGAGCCGGATCCGCCTTGTCCCAATCCTCACGGGTGGTGCGCAGTTCAATCCAGGGCGCTGCGGTTTCTAGCCTCGTCCGTTCCGGCATGGAGGTTCTCCTAAACGTACCCGTATGCGGTCCAGCCGCCGTCGATTCCGATGATCTGTCCCGTGATGGGACCCGAAGCATCTGAGGCCAGGAAAGCCGCGACCTCGGCCACTTCCCGCGTTTCGATAAGACGTCCAATAGGTGTGCGCTTCTCAAGAGCCGCAATATCCAGCCGCCCGCGCGCCTGAAGGTCGTCTACAAACGGGGTGCGGACATAACCTGGCGCAATTGCGTTCACGCGAATTCCATATTGCGCCCATTCGACGGCAAGCGCCTTGGTCATCGCCGACACGCCGCTCTTTGAAACCACATAGCCCAGTCTCTCGGGCGCCGCGACAACGCCGTAAATTGAGGAGGTCAGGATGATGTGTCCTTGCCCTCGCGGAATCATTCGCCGGCCCGCCTCCTGAGCCGTCAAGAAGACACCGTCGAGGTTTACGCCCATGACTCGCCGCCAGCCCTCGAAATCGAGATCCAGCGTTGGGCAGTTTTGCGAAACTCCGGCGTTCGCGAACACCACATCCACAGGACCGAACGTTTCCTCGGCCACATCGAAGGCTTGCTTCACATCAGAGGGTTCAGTGACGCTACCCGAGGCGACTGCCACGTTCTCCATATTTCGGGCAGCCTCTGGGTTCTGGTCCAAGACGATGACCCGAGCACCACGGGAGGCGAACATCCGGGTGATCTCAAGGCCGATCCCCGATGCCCCGCCCGTGATAAGGGCGCATCGTCCCTCAAGGCTGCTCAAGGGCCGCTCCAGTGTCACGGAATCATCCTCATGAACTTGGCCATCAATTCGAGCTGGCAGGTGAGCATCGGCCGACCGGGATGTGTCCGGCATCCCCTCTCCTTCGCGGCGGCCAGAAGGGCCGTCGTTTCAGGCTGCATGATGATTTCTGCAACAACCTGACTAGACGAAAGACCATTCACGTCGAGGGGTAGAGGATCACCTTCCCTCAGCCCTAGAGAGGTCGCGTTGACGACGATTTCATGCCCTGACGGATCGGGTGACCCTATCTCGACCGAAACTGCGGGATAGTGCTTCGCGAGCCGCTGCCGCAGGTCCTCGGACTTGCTTCGTGTACGGTTCGCGACGGTGAGGCGCGACACTCCTGCTTGCGCCAAGGCAAACGCGATCGCGTTGGCGGCTCCTCCGGCGCCCGCCAGGTAGACGCTCCGTTCGCGCGGCTCGACTCCGCCCTGCCGGAGGCCCGCCACGAAGCCTGCGCCGTCCAGCATTTCGCCCACGAGGCTGCCATCGTCCTCGCGCCTCACTGTATTGACGGCTCCAATGGCCTGGGCTTGCTCGCTGACTTCGTCACAGAGGTCCACTATGGCGGTTTTGTGCGGAACCGTGACGACAAAACCCTTCAGGTTGTGCATGGACCTCAGACCAGCCACCAGGGAGTCGAGGCCCCCCGATCCCACATGAAACGGGATCATGACTCCGTCGACGCCGTGCTCCTCCATCAACGCATTCAAGGCCTGAGGGGTTTTCACGTGATGGATCGGGTCCGCCAGGATACCCCAGATAGCCGTACGGCCTGTAGTCTCTGCCATTACGTCACCCGAGCGTGTAGGCGATCTTCACCGCCGTATAGAACTCACGCGCATACGCACCTTGCTCGCGCGGGCCGTAGGAGGAGCCCTTTCGTCCACCAAACGGCGTATGATAATCGACTCCCGCGGTGGGAAGGTTCACCATCACCATCCCCGCGCTGGAGCGCTTCTTGAAATCCCCTGCATATTTGAGGGACGTTGTGCAGATGCCCGAGGACAACCCAAACTCCGTGTCATTGGCGACCGCTACGGCCTCTTCGTAGTCACGGACACGGATGACTGTCGCAACAGGCCCGAAGATCTCCTCCCGGTTGACCCGCATATCGTTCGTGGTCTCAGTCAGGAGAGCAGGAGTCATGTAGTGGCCGGGGGTCTCCCGATCGATTGCCTCGCCTCCGATGACGACCTTCGCGCCTTCTTTTCGACCAATTTCCACATAGCTGATATCCTGCTCGAGCTGCGAACGGCTGACCACGGGGCCGATATCGGTGCCAGGCTTGAGAGCGTTATCTACCTTCAAGCCTGCAACGCGTTCCTTCAGGGCTTCCACAAAGCGATCATGGATTCCCTCCTGGACAATCAGGCGGGAAGACGCAGTGCACCGTTGCCCCGTCGAGAAAAAGGCGCCATTCACGGCGCACTCGACAGCGATCTTTAGATCCGCGTCGTCCAGCACCACGAGCGGGTTCTTGCCGCCCATTTCAAGTTGGATCTTGGCGCCGCGCGCCACCAGATCCCCCGCGAGACGACGCCCGACCGGGACCGACCCCGTGAAGCTTAAAGCTCGAACGAGAGGCGACTTGACGATGGCGTTGCCGACTTGAGAGCCGGACCCCATCACAAGGTTGAACACTCCCGACGGTACGCCGGCGCGCGAGATGATTTCGGACAAAGCCCAGGCGGATCCCGGCACGAGATCAGCCGGCTTGAAGACCACGCAGTTTCCGTAAGCGAGCGCGGGAGCGATCTTCCATGCAGGAATCGCGATGGGAAAATTCCATGGGGTGATCAGACCAACGACGCCCTCGGGTTCACGGACGATCTCGACATCGACACCAGACCGGACAGAGGCCAAACGATCGCCCGTCAGCCGGAGAGCTTCGCCGGCGAAGAACTTGAAGACCCGTCCGGCCCTGACGACCTCGCCGATCCCCTCGGGCAGGGTCTTGCCCTCCTCCAGAGAGAGAAGGCGACCAAGTTCGTTCTTCCGGGCCAGCCGCTCGGTGCCGATCTGGTCAATAATGTCGGATCGAACCTCCGGGCTCGAAGCCGCCCAGGTCGGAAAGGCCGCGTGAGCAGCCGCGATTGCGGCTTCGGTTTGAGAAGCATCAGCCGAGGCATACTCGCCGACCACATCGTCGAGGTTGGACGGATTGATATTGAGGTTCGTGGCGACGCCTTCGACCCATTCTCCGCCGATATAGTTCCGGTGCAGCATTTGCGTCCTGTTAGTTATATTCCGAGATATGCTGTCTTGATGTGAGGATCGGATAGGAGACCGGCTCCGGTGTTCTCCATAGCGATCCGGCCGTTCTCGATGACATAGGCCCGCTGAGCAATCTTGAGGGCGTGGAAGGCCTTCTGCTCGACTAGGAGCACCGTCGTGCCCATCTGGCAGATGCGGTCGACGATGCCGAACATCTGCTGCACGATGAGAGGCGCAAGACCGAGCGATGGCTCGTCGAGCATGAGAAGCTTGGGCGAGGCCATGAGACCGCGGGCGATCGCCACCATCTGCTGCTCACCGCCGGAGAGTGAACCGGCCAACTGATCGAGCCTTTCTCTCACGCGCGGGAAGATGCTGAGCACTTCCTCGAAGCGTTTCGACGCGCCCTCTCGCGCATTGGGGTGGTAGCAGCCCATCATGACGTTGTCGCGGACGGTCATGACCGGAAAGAGCTGACGCGCTTCCGGCACCATGATGAGGCCGCGTCCGACGATGTCGGCAGGATCACGCCGGTCGATGCGCTCGCCATCAAACAGAATCTCGCCGCTCACCGGCTTGACCAGTCCGGAAATGGTTCGCAGCAGCGTCGTCTTTCCGGCTCCGTTGGAGCCGATGATGGTGACGACCTCTCCACGGCCGATCTCGATTGAAATATCCTGAAGGATGACCGTGCGGCCGTAGCCGGCTGTTACGTTAGATACCTTGAGCATCAACGAAGTCCTCTCCGAGATAGGCCTCAATCACCCGCCTGTCTTTCACAACTTCCTGCGGATTGCCCTGCGCAATCACACGTCCGGAGTCGATGACCACGATACGATCCGACAGGCTCATGATCGCCTGCATGTTGTGTTCGATCGCGATGACCGTGACGCCGGTGTCGCGGATTGTGCGAACGAGATTGACCATCTTCTGCGTATCCGACTGGCTCTGGCCTGCCATCACCTCGTCGAGGAGGAGGATCGAAGGTTCGGTCGCCAAGGTTCTGGCAACCTCAAGGCGCTTAAGGCCGCCGATCGGGAGATTGCGAGCTTCCACGTCCTTGATGTCGTCAAGACCCACGAGCCGTGCGACGCGAAGCGCTGCCGCCCGTGCATCGTCGACCTTCGGGTGGCGCATGAATGCGCCGACCATGATGTTCTCTAGCACCGTCAGCTTTCCGAAGGGCTGAACGATTTGGAACGTCCGTCCAACGCCAAGCCGCGCGAACTCATCTGCCGAGGTTGGGCTTGTCATGGACCCATCAGGGCCTACAATGCCGACCGTACCCGATGTCGGCTGCAGGAAGCCGGAGATCTGACTGAAGAGCGTCGTTTTGCCGGCGCCGTTGGGCCCAATGATCCCGAGGATTTCGCCGCGAAGGAGGGTGACCGAGACATTATCGGTTGCCGTTAGTCCGCCGAACTTCATCACGAGGTTCTTCGCTTCGAGGATTGGCTTTACCGGCTCTCCCGTGATCGGACGCTGTGCGGGCGCCTCGCGACCGTCGTCACGGCGTCCGCCACCTGGAAGGCGATCGATCCAGCCTCCCACGCGGTTCCCGAAGGTTCCGACGAGCCCACCCGGCAATGTCAGGGTGATGATGACCAGGACGGTGCCATAGACGAATCCATGCAGGCCGTTGGCTGATGCGCCAAGCCAGCCACGGGCGAGTTCGGCAATCGGAACCACCAGAACGGTACCAAGAAGCGGGCCGACAACCGTTCCGAGGCCACCGATCAGCGAGAACATGGCGATCTCGATGGAGGTGGCCAGCGAGAACATGGTCGCTGGCTCCAGGAACGTCATGTACATAGCGTGGAAGGAGCCGACAAGGGACGTCAAGGCGGCCGAGATCATCACGGCCTTGAGCTTGACGTTCGTATTGTTGACGCCGGCCGCCAATGCTGCGTCCTCACGCTCGCGAACCGCCGTTAGATAAAAGCCGAGGCGTGAGTTGCGGATCGCCCAGGAGACGATCAGCGTCAGCAGAAGCAGGCCGAAGGCGATGTAAAGGTAGTTGAACTTGTCCTCGAAGATCATCCACGCCCAGCCGAGGTTGAGCGGCACGATAAGACCTGCCGCCCCGCCGGTTACGCCAGTGAAGTGGATGGAGAGAAGGCGCACCACCTCAAGAAAGGCGATCGTCGCCAGAGAGAAGAACGGGCCTCGCAGACGGAAGCACGGATAACCGATGCCGATGCCGACAAGGGCCGACAGCGCGGCGCCAGCCCACATTCCCAGCCAAGGGCTAATGCCGAAGTGCTGGATCAGAAGCGCAGTCGTATAGCCGCCGATGCCGTAGAACACCGTATGGCCAAGCGAAAGCTGACCCGCATATCCGCCCACAATATTCCAGGCCGTCGAGAGGGCCGCAAATACGCAGATTGTCACGAAGACGTGCACGACAAAGGGGGAGTCAATCACCGCCGGCACGATGAGGATGAGCGACAGCGCCAGAAGCGCGCAGTACACCCGCGGGTTTGCCAGCTGGGTCAGGAAACTTGAGCGTTTTTGGCTCGTTGCAGCGGACGAAATGGCTTTTGCGGTCATGATTTCACTCCGTGCCGCGGCCGAAGCCGAAAAGGCCCGTCGGCTTGAAAATCAAGATGAGAATAAAGATCGCGAAGTAGACCACTTCCTTGAGGTCTGGAGCAATGTAATAGCCCGAGAGGCTATCCACGATCCCGATGATCATCGCGCCGGCGAAAGCCCCGTAGATGCTGCGCATCCCACCCAGCACCACGACCACAAAGGCTGTTAGGACAAAATAGGTGCCGATGGTTGGCGTCACAGGGTAAAGCGGGATCAAGAGCGCGCTCGCCAGACCGACGCAGGCGGCCCCAAGCCCGAAGGTAAAGACGTAGACCCGATCGACTCTGACACCCATGAGAAGGGCCGCATTGCGGTTTTGGGCCGTTGCGCGAATGGCCCGCCCTAGCGCCGTCGTCTGCATGAAGAAGTGCAGTCCAGCCACGAGAACCACGGCACAGATAAACATAACGATCTGGCCAACCAACATGGTGTTGCCGCCAACCGAGATTGCCTGCCGTGCGCTCGGAACGGTCAGGGAGTAGAGATCCGCCCCGAATACCAGGAGGGCGAGGTTCACGAGCGCTGTCGACAGGCCGACGGTGGCGAAAATCTGGATATGCTCGTCTGCGCCAAGAAGCGGCTGAATAATGAAGCGCTGCACCAGTGCTCCAAGCACGAAGAGCAGGATCACGACCGGGACGATGGACACATACGGGTTCAGGCCGAGATGAGTTCCCAGAAGATAGACGGCGTACATACCGACCATCAGGAATTCGCCATGGGCGAAATTAACCACCCGGACGATGCCGAAGATCAGGGTCAGGCCGACACTGATGATCGCATACATGCTGCCCAGCAGAATGCCGTTGAGAATAAGTTGTACGAGAACGTCCATCCAGGAACTCCAGGACGAGCAGGAATGGCTAGAGGATGAAAGGGCGATCTCCGGACGGTGCTTCCGCCGGAGATCGCAAGTCTGACGGAGGTCAGTTCGAGCCGACGCCGGTTTTCAGCTTGGCGACAGCGGCCTCGGGCGGGAACACGGTCACGAGTTCGCCACCCTGCCATTGCATGAGGAACGGACTGACGCGGGTATTTTGACCCTTCTCGTCGAACTTCACGCCCCAGCCGGTGGCGGTTTTGCCGAGCGGCACATCCACTTTCAAAAGGCTCTCGCGAATCGTATCGGCTTTAAGATCCTTCGAAGCTGCCATCGCATCGAGGAATACGTTCGCACCCATGTAGTTGGTGAGGCTATGCCCGGAGCGCGGCGCGATGCCGTACTTCGCCTGATACTTCTTTACGAATTCGTCGATACCCGGGGCTGCCTGGGGGTTCGTGCGGTATTGCGGGAAATCGACGTTGAGAGCGCCTTCGATGTTTTCATTACCGACAGCCTGGGCGGTGTCGCGGGTCGAGTAGCCTCCGCCCGCTCCGATCACTGCCTTCGGCTTGAAGCCCTGGTCCTTCATCTGGCGGAAGAACAGGACCGTGTCGTTTTGGTAGGAGGTCTGCAGAACCACATCGACGCCAGCGGACTTGAGACGCAGGATCACCGGCGTCAGGTCCACCGACTTCGCCGAATAGGGCAGCGTCTCGACGAGGTTCAGGCCCTTCTCCTTGGCGCGGGTCTGCTGAAATGCGGACACCGTCTGTCCGTAGAGGGAATCCTCATGGATGATGCCGATTTTAAGGGTCTTTGGATCCAGATTAAGCGCAGGCGCAACCGCCTCGACCACCGAATCCACCATCCGGTTAGCGAAGTCCTTGGAGGTCGGGTTTGTGCGGAAGACGTATTTCAAACCGCGTTCCGTGATGGGATCGGAAATCGCACCCAGCTCGAAATATGGGACGCCTGCCAACTGAGCAACCTGGGTGGCGGCAATCGCGAGCGACGAGGAGTAGGTTCCGAAGATTGCCGAGACCTTTTCCACTGACGTGAGGCGCCGCGCTTCGCCAACGGCCTGGTTAGGATCGACTGCGTCACCACGGACCAGTTCGATCTTTTTGCCGTTCAATCCGCCAGCGGCGTTGCGCTCCTCGACGGCGATCTCCAGTCCGCGGAAGCTCTCATCGCCCAGCAGAGCGAGGCCGCCAGAGAACGGGTAGAGGGCCCCAACCTTAACAGCCTGTTGAGCGGAAGCCTGGGAGGCGCCCAGCGCCAAGCCGGTGGCAAGAGCCACCTTCACAAACAATCTCATCGTTTCCTCCTGAGATCCCTTCCAATTGGGATCGCGTTCCGAGCAGCGCCGCAAAGCACGCCGACCGGCACGTTCGTCCGGCGGTCAGATAGTTGCAGATAACCAAGTTGCCTGACAAGTAGGAAATTGCTAATCCTAAGGTCGAGCATGACGGCGGGGACAACCGGCTGCAATCAGCTCTCCTGAAGGAGGAAATTCTTTTGACGACACTTCCCGACACAATGCGCCAGATCCGCTTCGAAGGAGCAGGCGGACCCGAGGTCATCAGATTGGAATTAGCGGCGACTCCACAACCTGGCCCAGGGCAAGTGCTCATCGAGGTTGCGGCGGCCGGCGTGAACCGGCCCGACTGTCTGCAACGCGCTGGCGGCTATCCCCCTCCCCCTGGAGCAACCAATGTCCCAGGCCTTGAGGTATCCGGCCGGATCGTCGCTGTTGGGAATGATGCCAACGGCCTGAACGTAGGAGATGAAGTCTGCGCTTTGGTGGCAAGCGGTGGCTATGCCGAATATTGCGTCGCTGACTCGGCTCTCTGCCTTCCGGTTCCAAGCCCTTTGTCCCTGCTCGAAGCGGCCGGAGTCCCCGAAACCTATTTCACGGTCTACGACAATGTCTTCACGCGAGGACGATTGGCGGCTGGCGAAACGCTCCTGGTGCATGGGGGCTCAAGCGGAATCGGCTCCACCGCCATTCAGCTGGCCAAACAGGCGGGAGCGACCGTCTACGCAACCGCCGGATCGCCGGACAAATGTGATTTCTGCCGCTCTCTTGGCGCTGACGTCGCCATCGACTACCGCTCGAAGGACTTTGTTGAGGAAGTCCGGCAACTCACGGGTGGCCGAGGCGTCGACGTAGTCCTCGACATGGTTGGCGGCCCCTATATTGCACGCAACCTATCGATCCTGGCCTTCGAGGGTCGGCTCGTTCAGATCGCCTTCCTCCAGTCGAGCAAGGTCGAGTTCGACTTCATGCCTGTCATGCTCCGCCGACTGACGATTACCGGCTCGACCCTGCGCCCGCGGTCCGTCGAACTCAAGGCCAAAATTGCCGATGCGCTGCGCCAAAACGTGTGGCCCCTCCTCGAAAAGGGAGCTGTCAGGCCCGTAATTCATGCCACCTTCCCTCTCGAACAGGCTCGGGAGGCTCATCAATTGATGGAGTCGAGCGCGCACCAGGGCAAGATCATGCTGGAGATCCGCAAGTGAGTTCCCATGCCGGGCACGTAGCCTTGATCACTGGCGCGGGGCGCGGTATCGGGCGCGCCATTGCGGATGCTCATGCGGCGGCGGGCGCTCGCGTAGCTTATGTCGACTACGAACCCGCTCTTGCCGAGGAGGCCGCCGCCGCGGCTCGCGAACGCGGCTGCGAGGCGATTGCTCTTTCGGCCGACGTCGCAGACGATGAAGCAGTGGGCCTCGCCTGCCGCCGCGCCGCCGAGGCCCTGGGAACCATCGATATTCTCGTCAACAATGCCGGGATCTCGCCGAAGTCTGGAGCCGATGGGCGACGTGCTCAGGCTTGGGAGATGAGCCCTGCGGAATGGCGCCGTGTTCTCGATGTCAACCTGACGGGCGCGTTCAACTGCATGCAGGCCGTTGTCCCCGGCATGCGCGAGATCGGCCGGGGCCGGATTGTCAGCCTCTCGTCAGTCGCAGGAAAAACCTACTGCGATATCGTGGGTGTCCACTATGCGGCCTCGAAGGCGGCATTGATCGGCTTCACAAAGCATCTTGCAGGGGAACTCGGTCCCTACGGGATCACGATTAACGCGGTTGCGCCTGGCCGCATCGATACACCTCTGGTGCGCGGCACCGCACCTGAGGCCAATGAGGCAGCCCGTCTGGCGACGCCGCTGCGCCGGCTCGGAAGCCCAGAGGACGTGGCGAATACATGCCTTTTCCTCACATCCGACGCGTCCGGCTTCGTCACCGGTCAGGTCTGCGACGTCGCAGGCGGCTGGCTGCTCACCTGAGAAATGGATCAAGCGCAACGATGTTCGACTTCTCGGGCAAAACCTTGTTTCTCACCGGCGCGAACGGCAGCATCAGCCGGGCTATCGCACAGCTCTTCTTTGATCTTGGGGCGACATGCGTTCTGACGGATCTTGATGAGGCCGGCGTCACAGCATTTGCGCTTGAGCTCGACTCGTCAGGTCAGCGAGCGATAGGTCTTCGACAGGACGCAGCCGTCTCGGCCGATGCGGACAAATGTCTTGCGACTGCCAAGGAGCGCTTCGGCGCGATCGACTTCTTGGTTACCGGCGCAGGCCTCTATCGGGATCAGATGGTTCGCGACATGTCGGACGAGCAATGGCGTCAAGCGATCGACGTCAATCTGTCTGGCGTGTTCTACACCTGCCGCGCAGCCATTCCGGCCCTGACCGACGGTGGAGCCATTGTGAATATTGCGTCGATGGCGGGACACCGGGGCAGCTACATGCATTCGCACTACGCTGCCGCCAAGGGTGCGGTGCTGACCTTCTCGCGCTCGCTTGCGCTGGAGCTCGCCCCACGGGTGCGCGTCAATGCTGTGTCACCAGGACTGATCGAAGGGCCGATGGTGCAGCCGCTGCTCGCGGCGCGTCCGGACCTGATCGACCAGACGCCTCTGAAGCGCCTTGGCACTCCGGGGGAAGTCGCCCGCCTCGTCACCTTCCTGTGCTCCGATTGGGCAAGCTTCATCACAGGCGAAACCGTGCATGTGAATGGCGGCCTCTATATCGGCAGCTGAGGTGCAGAGGACCCGAGAGCCACAGTTAGGAAGAACCTCCAATGGCAACACACTCACGCGGTATAATCGATCGGGCCCCCTCACTGGCCGACACCGTTGCTGTGCGCCTGCGGGAGGAGATCGTATCGGGACGGCTACGCCCCGGCGAGAAACTGCCAACCGAGCAGCAGATATCTGAAACCTACGGGGTAAGCAGGCCCACCGTCCGCGAGGCGATCGGACGATTGAAGCATGACGGTCTTGTGATCACCCGGCAGGGCGCTGGCGCGTTTGTTGCCGATCCCGGTGCTGTTTCCGTGTTCCGCCTCGATATTGCGGATTTTTCCAACAGGGAGGAGATCAGAAACATCGTCGAGCTTCTGATGGCCGTGGAGGCGAGCGCCACCGAGCATGCTGCTGTGCGGAGGACCGAAGCGGATTTGAAGGCTATTCAGACCCAGCTCGATGCCATGCAGCAGGCGATCATTAGAGGAGAGTCTGGCGTCGACGAAGACCTTGCCTTTCATCGAGCGATCATCGAAGCCACCAGCAACCCATTCTTTCGCGACATGTCGGATTTTCTGGACAGACGTGTACGCAACTTCATCCGAACCGCCCGGACCAATACGGCCCGCCTGGCAGGCCTCACCGACGCTGTGCAAGCAGAACACCAAGCTATCTTCAATGCCATTGAACGCCGTGATGCCGGCGGCGCCCGGAACGCCGCCGAGACACATCTTAAGAACGCTGCTCAACGACTAGCCCTCTATCTCAATCCATGAGGGTCGATCCAGCCCGCCGAGATGGCTGAGCGGAGAAGCGGAAGAATGCGAGCCTTTTGTAACCGGGAGAAGGTCAATGCGGCGATCCGCGATCAACTCGCTCATGAGGGAAGCACGAGCACTGCTTTCTGAACATCGGTTCCATCTGCCGCCGTGGGCTGATTGGTCGCCGGAGGAATGGCAGGGCCATCCTGAGACCGCAGCCTATTGCCGGAATCGTCAGATGGGTTGGGACGTGACGGATTTCGGATCAGATCAATTCGACAAGAGAGGCCTTTTGCTTTTTTGCATTCGCAACGGGATCCAGGGTCATATCCACGAAGTGCCGTATGCGGAGAAGATCCTGATCGTTCGAGAGAACCAGGAAACGCCATGGCACTATCATGCCGTTAAAATGGAGGACATCATCGTGCGCGGGGGCGGCAATCTCATCGTAGAGTGCTTCCAACTAGACGATCAGAGCAAGCGTCTCACCCAGCCTTTCGAGGTTCTCACTGATGGAATGCGCCGCATTGTCGAGCCAGGAGAGCCAGTCCGGTTAAAGCCGGGCGAAAGCATCACCTTGCCGCGCAGGCTGGTGCACCGCTTCTATGGCGAGGCCGGAAGCGGCACGGTACTCGCAGGCGAGGTCAGCCAAGTGAATGATGACCTGACCGACAACTACTTCGTGGATCCTGTTGGACGCTTTTCGCGCATCGAGGAGGATGATCCGTCGCTTCATCCGCTCTGGCGCGAAATCCCGGTCATTGGGCTTAGGGGATAGCGGCGCGCTCGCTAGACGATTGCTAGCATGGCCCAGAACCCTATTTGCCATCCGGCGGCAGGCTTCCTACCGTCCGAACGAGGAGTTACGGAATGGCACTGAACGATAACCCAGTCTGGTTCATCACCGGTTGTTCTACGGGCTTTGGCCGGGAACTGGCCCAACTCGTTCTCCGCCGTGGGTGGCGCGCTGTGGTGACAGCTCGAGATGCGGCCCGCGTCGAGGACCTCACGGCGGGACACGAAGATCGGGCATTGGCTCTCGGCCTCGACGTCACGAGCGACGAACAGATCAAGGCAGCCGTTGCGCAGACCGAGAAGCAGTTTGGCGCAATTGACGTCCTCGTGAACAATGCAGGGTACGGCTACCAATCCTCTATCGAGGAGGGCGTCGATGAGGAGATCCGTGCCCAGTTCGAGACCAACGTGTTCGGCCTTGCCGCGATGACCCGAGCCGTGTTGCCAGGAATGCGAGCGCGTCGGCGCGGGCATATCGTCAATATCTCATCACAGGCGGGTTTCATCGGCTTTGAAGGATCCGGCTTTTATGCGGCGACGAAGCATGCGGTGGAGGCGCTGTCCGATGCGCTCTCTCGTGAGGTCGCTCCCCTTGGCATCAGGGTCACATGTGTGGAACCGGGGCCTTTTCGCACAGATTGGGCCGGACGGTCGCTGAAACAGAGGCGCCCCGCCATAGCCGATTACCAGAGCACGGTTGGCGCCCGTCTGGAGACGACGGCAAGCTACAGCGGCAAACAGCCCGGTGATCCCGTTCGGGCGGCCGAAGCGATTGTCAAGGCAGTTGAAGCCGAGAAGCCCCCCAAGCACTTGGTCCTGGGAAGCGTCGCGCTCGACGGAATCCGGAACAAGCTGAACGAGACGCTTGCCGAAATCGAAGCCTGGAATGAGATCAGCCGCAGCGCTGACTATCCTGAAAGCGAACGCTGACGTGACAGTCGGCGTTCGTCTCCTCGCTTACACCGGGACCTATTGACGAGAGCCGTCACCGGCTAGGTGCCGATGACGGCTCGAAAGAGCTCTGCTTCTCAGAATTCCATCTCGAGAATGTACAGGCCGCCGACATGTCGATCCATGGTGTAGACGACGCCACGCTCGTCGACGAATACGTCATTGAGCTGAATCGTGCCGGTGGGAGAGAGGGGTGGCGCAGCCGGCACATAATAGCCTACTTCGCGCGGCTGGAATGGGTCGGAAATATCATACGCGCGCAGCCCCGCGTTGAAGAAGGTGCCGACAATGATCCGATCCGAGGTCCAGGACGTGGGACGCGGCACATTCTCGTGGACGTTATGGGCGCCGAAGCGTCCACCCTTATGCCCAAACACATCGGCTGGCGGAGCCGGCAGGGTGGAGATCGGAATCGGGTTTGCCTCGCTGCGGGCGTCGAGCACCCATACAAGCTTGGGCCAATCGGCCATGTCGTCCTGAACGCACTCGTCGGTAACGACGTAGAGATCGCGGTCGAAGAGCGGTAGAAGCGTGTGCGTGAAGCCAAAATAGGGCGGCGAGTTATCCCAGCGGGAAACCATCTTCGGGTTCGCCTTGTCGGAAATGTCGAGCACGATAGCGCCCGCATCCAGATAGCCGAGATAGGCCCTGTCCGGCCGCTGGGGATAAACGTTGGTGTTGTGTGCGCGGAAACCGAAATCGGCTTTGGCCTCGTGCCGCACAGGTGGCGGCTCTGCATCGCCTTCCCTGGTCCCAGGCAGCCACCAGCGCCCGACCTCCTTGGGATTGGCTGGATCTCGCACGTCGAAGATGCGGTAGATCTGATCGTCGAGCTGGTTGCGCGGCTGGAAGTCCGGCGCGCCGGAGGACATATGGATATACTCACCGTCGACAAACCAGAGCTGGTGGACTCCGCGGGAATACGGTCCAGAGCAATCGACAAAAGAGATTGAGCGCGGATTTTCCGGCACAGAAATGTCAAACAGCTCAAACCCGGCCGGCTTCTGACCAGGCTTCTTGGTTTGATAGGCGACCGCCATGATATCGCCGACGACTTCGAGGGAGTTCGAGCGCATATGAAGCTCGGGCAGCTCCGTCTGGACGACAAGCCGGGGGTTCTTGAGATCGGTGACGTCAAGTCCCGTGAAGTTTTTGGGAGCGTTCTCGTGGGCCATCCACATGATGCGGCGGCCATCCCGGGTCAGCTGGATCGACATACCCTCGCCCATGCCGCCAAAGCCTCCGAGCTCGTGCTGAGCTATGAGCCGAAAATTCCATGCCAGCTCCTGAGAGCCGAGCGGCTTAACGAATGTCGTCATGTTTGTCCTCGTGGTCAATGGATGCGAATTGTCGAGCGATCAGGTTCGCATTTGTTAAAGCGCGGCAGGTCGCCGGGTGGTGGATCACGACGTTAGCGCCGTGATTCGGGGTGCCACACGAGTAGACGTCCTCTGATGTATTCGAGGCTGCGGATCACCACGAAGCCCAGGAACGCTATTTCGACGATACCGGTAAAGACGCCAACCGAGTCCGCAAATCGGCCTGCCGTGATCATCGTGCCGCCGATTCCTCGGCCGCCCATCAACATTTCGGTTACGACAGTCGTGATCATTCCAACCGGGAGGGCAATTTGCAGGCCTGTGATGATTTGCGGCGAAGCGAGCGGCAGAACGACTTCCCATAAAACCTCCCGGTCCTTCGCGCCCAATGATCGAGCCGACCAGACCGGCCATTTGTCCACCGCCGACGTGCCGGCGAATGTGGCCGTCACGATGGGGAAGAAGCACGAGAATGCGACCATGATGATCTTCGACGTATCGAAGATATCGAACCACAGGATGAAGATTGGCAGGAACGCGATCTTCGGCATGGGGAAGCCCACGGAGATCAACGGATCAAAGAACCATCGGAGCGCCGCAGAGCGCGACATCAAAACGCCAAGGGGAATGGCAATAGCCGCCGCGATGAAGAATCCCGAGAGCGCGCGATAAAGCGTCAGGGCAAGATCCACGAACACAGTGCCGGAGAGGATGTCCTCCCATAGCCGTTGCAGGACTTGGCTGAGGGGCGGCAGGAGGAAGGGGTGCACGAGGTCAAGGCGCGTCACGGTTTCCCATAGAACACAGAGAAACAGGATGACGGCGGCCTGAACTCCCGCATCGCCTAGGGCCAGCCTGTAGGCACTTGAGGTGCGCTGGCCTTGCAATGCTTCGGCAGGAAGCTTGACGGTTGTATTGCCGTCGCCAGCACTCGTCATGGCTCCCTCCAGCGAAGTTGGTTTCGGGCAAAGGCTGCGTACAGCCTGTCGGCCGCGAAGCCCGCAGCCGCAACCGTGAAGATCACAGCGAACATTGCAGGATACGTACCGCTGTCGCCAAGCGAACTGATGAGAAAGCCCACGCCATCCTTAGCGATGACGAACTCGGAGCTGACCATCAGGATGAACGAAAAGGCCAGAGCGGTCCGGCACCCGGCCAGAATATCAGGCATGGCGGCGGGAATGACCACTTCGCGCAAGACCTCCCACTTGGTCGCACCCAGGCTTGCGGCAGACCAGCGGAAGAAATGATTGACCCCGCGGGCGCCGTTATAAGTGCTCACGATCACAGGCAGGAGGCAGCCCAGGAAGATCAGGAAAATCTTCGAAGAGTCGCCCAACCCGAACCAGATCATTACCAGGGGAATCAGTGCCGACTTCGGCATCGGGTAGAAGATTTGCACGATCGGGTTCACGAGCAGGCGGAATGGCCGGAAGGTCGCCATGAAGAGCCCAGCCGCAATGCCGACCACAATGGCGGCCACCAGGCCAGCCGCCGCACGACTGAGCGATCGAACAGCATTCGTCACCAGTTCGCCGCTTACGATCAGATCCCACAAGGCTCCAGCGACTGTCAGCGGGCCTGGAAGCATCTCGGGCGGCACAAGTCCCGACACCGTGAGAAGCTGCCAAAAAACGAGCATCAGCAGAAGCGGCACATAGCGCAGGATGGGAGAATACATCAGTGCTCTCCGCGGCTGGCGCTGATGGCCTGCTCACGAACCAGACGCCAGATACGCTCGCTGAGTTCGAGAAACTCTGGCCTCTCCAGAATCTCTTCACCGCGGTCCTGTGGTAAATTGACGTCAATGACGTGTTGAATGCGCCCCGGACGCGCACTCATGATGGAGATTCGATCTGCGAGAAAAACCGCCTCGTGGACATCATGCGTCACGAAAACCACGGTCTTGCGGCTGCGCTGCCAGATCGCGCGAAGTTCCTCCTGCATAACGCGCCGGGTTTGCGCATCAAGCGCGCCGAAGGGCTCATCCATGAGAAGGATTTCCGGATCGACGGCAAGAGTGCGGGCAATGGCGGCGCGCTGCTGCATGCCGCCGGAGAGTTGCGATGGATACGCGTTCTCGAAGCCCTTCAGCTGAACGAGGTTGATGAATTCCCGCGCGCGGCTTTCAGCCTCGGCGGCTCCGATCCCCTGCTTCTTGAGCCCATAGACGATATTTTGCAAAACCGTCTTCCATGGGAAAAGCGCGAAGTTCTGAAACACGATGCTTCGCTCAGGCCCGGGAGCCGTCACCTTGCCCTTGCGGGTCGCGATCGTCCCCTGCTGAATCGGAATGAACCCGCCGATCAGATACAGCAATGTGCTCTTGCCGCACCCTGAAGGTCCAAGCAGCGCGTGGAACTCATTTTCCCGAATATCGAGATTGATGTTATCGAGCGCGAGAACTCCGGACCCGTGCCGCGAGCCATACGAATGGGAGACGCCATCGATAACGATCCCGGTTCCGCTATCCGCATGGGAGCGATCCTGAATGGCGGCCATCGTCATTGGCCAGCCTCAATCCGGCGTTTTGCCTCTTCGACAAAGCTCAAGTCCACGTATTTGGGCGCAAGCTCAAGCTTGGTCGGCGACAGGCCGACTTCGTGAGCGATATTGATGCTGTCCTGCAGGGTCTTGACGTTCGGGAACAGGAACGGGTCGCGGTAATAATCCTTCTTTGTGAAGACATGGCTCAGCTTCTCCGGCGGCTGCTTCATGAAGCTGCTGATGATCTGGACAGCTTCCGTGCGGTTGGCCGGATCGCGGAACCACCGCATGGCGCGAACATGGTCCTCAAAGAAGTCGTTGAGGGCCTGCCGGTTCTTCTCGAGGAAGTCAGCTCGTGCCACGAGCGAAACGAGTTGGGAAGGACCAACAGCCTCCTTCGCTCGAAACAACACCTCGTAATTGCCAGTTGCAAGAAGCTGATCGGACTGTGGCTGAAGCACAGTACCCATATCGATCTTCTTCTCATCGAGCATGGGAGGAATGTTCGGGAACGCGACCTCAACGACAGTGTAGTCACGCTTATCCTGCAACCCTTTACTTTTGAACATAGCTCGGATGGCCGTGTCGGATGCGGAGCCGATTGCGTTGCTTCCAACGCGTTTGCCTTTCATGTCAGCGATCGTCTTGATCCCGGAATCCTTACGGACGAGGAACGTCTCGGAGTGGTAATCCTCAACCCCGTCCTGGATGATGTCGGCGACGACCTTCACATTCTGGCGTGCATTCGTGACTGCGAGCACGATGGTCAGGGCAGAGAACGCCGCCATATCGATCTCCCCTGCCGCCATTGCGGTGATCTGAGGGGAGCTGCCACGAAACAGGATGGGCTCAACCGTATAGCTCTTGCCGTAATGCTTGAGAATGTCGGGTTTCGAATAGAGCACCGGGATCATGTGACCCGGCATTGTCGACCAGCCAATGCGGATATTGACAGGCTCCGCGGCCGCTCCGCTGGTGAACGCAAAGGCAGCGAAGACGACTCCACTCAACTTCTTGACGACGTGGTTCATGGGCGTTTCCTATCCTGAAGTGCTCTCTGCGCCACTCGGCGGCTGGGCTGCTTATGTGCAGCCTCTCTCGATGCAAGCGGTAAGTTATCTGTCGATAATCTATGGCGTCAAGCCAGATAATCTCTTTCCATCGGCTCAAAGGAGTAACGATCGTCGTGATCGAACAAGCTTCAGACGCAATATTCGATTAGAAATTATTTTGCGGTCGATCATGAAAACTGATCGCCTCTTGCCTGCCCGCCTAACGAGTGCTTCCAGATAATGGGCCAAAAGCGTCGCGGAGCTTGGCAAATGGCGATGCAGCCATCGGTCGTTTTCTTTCATGGCCGAGACTCAGAACGGCCGACGATGCACGGCCTGAGCATATAGCCGGCCCTTGAGTTTAGCCGCCGGCTGCGATCGTCACGCTTGAGGTAACCGTGCACGTGAAGATCGCCTCACGCCACTCCACTCATCCGAGGAAGCTCCGGTCTTGTTCCGGAATTCACTCGAATGTAATATCAGTTGAGGTTGAAGCGCACCGGAACCGTGAGGCTGATGCGGGAGCCGGGCACCTCCGGCGGAGGCGCGGGAAGCGGCGAGGCACGCTGGATCATGGACAAGGCCTCCTGATCGAGGCTTGCGGAGCCAGAGCTCCCGGAGATCTGATAGCCGATCACGCGGCCGCTTCGGTCAATGGAAAAACTCAGACGCACAGTCCCCTCCTCCCGCCGCGACCGGGCGTCACCCGGATAGCGCTTGGCCCGGTTGAGCTGAGCCAGGAGAGCGCCCCGCCAGTTGGCAGGCGACATGGACGACGTCGCAGCAACACTGGCCGACGGCGCGGCCGGGGCCGCGACGGGAGCCGCTTGCACGCGGGGCGGAGCCGTCGCTGTTCTGGTCTGAGGACGAACCTGCTTTTTCTCCTTGGAACGCTCGACCAGACGCGGCCGCTCGACAGGCCGTTTAGGTGGTCGAGCCTGACCGTTTGGCGCGGGGAGAACGACTGCGGGATTTGGAATGGGCGGAGTTTCCCGAATATTCAGCTTCGCATCGATTTGCAGTTGAGGCTTCGTCTCCTCGAATACCGGCTCGGCGGGCTCGGGTGGCGGCTCCGACTCGACGGGCGCCTCAGCCGTTTCGGTGACGGGCTCCGACTGGACGTCCTTGATCTCGGGCCCCGGAGCGACATCCACGGGCTCGGCCGCGGGAGCCACGGGAAGAGGCGCCAGTTCGACCATGATGGCGGGAGCTGCTTCGCCGGCCGATGCGTCAGGCTGCTGCCGCGTGATGATCCACGCACCAGCCGCATGGGCGACTAGCACGACGAGACCCGCGCCGCCCCAGCGAGCCCAGCTGCGCCATCCTCCGGTGTCGAGGAAATCGGCATTCATGGCTGCGCAGCACCTTCGGGCGTGGCTTCGAGCCCGACGAGCGCGATCTTGAGGTAGCCTGCCTGCCGAAGAAGATTCATGACCTCCATGAGATCGCCGTAAGCGACGGCTTTGTCGGCGCGCAGGAACACCCGCTGCTCCCGGTCGGATCCCGTCTGCTGGTCGAGCGCAGCCTGCAGGCTCTCCCGGACGATGGCGTCGTTGCCGAGAGTAAGCGAGAGGTCGCCCTTGACCGTCAGGAACATGGGCTTGTCGGGCCTCTGCTGAGGCTGGGCGTTGGACGCCGGCAGATCGACCGCGACATCGACCGTCGAGAGTGGCGCTGCGACCATGAAGATGATCAGAAGGACCAGGATGACATCGATGAACGGCGTGACGTTGATCTCGCTGACTTCACCGAGTTCGTCGTCATGGCTTTCCTTGAGACTGATGCCCATGAGGCTACTCCGCCTTGCGGGCGCGGATGGCGGCCGCGCTTTGGAGCGCCACCACCGGGGATGCGGCCGCCATTCGCCGGTCGAGGTCCCGCGAGAGGTGGCGCATCACTTCGGCGGAAGCATCCGAGAGCAGGCCCCGATAGCCGGCAATCGCGCGGGCGAAGACGTTGTAGATGACGACGGCCGGAATGGCCGCCACGAGTCCGATCGCGGTCGCGAGCAGCGCCTCGGCGATGCCTGGGGCCACGACGGCAAGATTGGTGGTCTGCGCCTGAGAGATCCCGATGAAGGAATTCATGATGCCCCACACGGTGCCGAAGAGGCCCACGAAGGGCGCTGTCGATCCGATTGTCGCGAGCAATCCCGTGCCGCGTGTCATCTGACGGCCGGCGCGGGCTTCGATGCGCGAGATCGATATGGCGACCCGCTCCTTGATGTCGTCGGCCGGCAGCTTTTCGGATCGCTGCGCCTCGTCGTAGGCGGCTGCGACCAAGGCGGAGACGGGCTTGCTCTTGATGGAACCAGCATTTACCTGCTCCCTCGCCTGCACGAGGCCGCCCGCCCTGCTCAGCAGCTCGACAGCCTTACGCGCCCCCTGCTTGGCCCCCAGCAGCTCGATGCCTTTGGCGAGCCACACGGTCCAGGTCACGAGCGATGCGAAGGCAAGCCCCAGCATGACGGCCTTCACGACAAGGTCAGCCGCAATGAACATGCCCCATGGGGAGAGATCGTGGGGCATCTGGAGCGACGCAGGGCGGCTGGCTCCAGACACGGTGCCCGGAGCAGGATCGGCCTGTGAGGCCTGCGTACCACCTGGGGCTATCACGACCGGCGCAGGCGCGTCGGTCGTGCGCTGTTCCATGGGCGCGGCAGGCTGGTTTGCATCCGAGGGCGCGGCTCCTTGGGCAAGAGCACCGGCGATGGCGAGCAAACCCGCCAGCAGTGTCGCGGACACGAGGGAGAACAACCGCATGCCGATGATCGTGCGACCTGTTCTCGTTTCAGATGAAGTGATCCGTCTCACTGTCCTGCTCCCTCATGAGAACCATGCGGTAAATTCCGCTTCGGCCAGAGCTGCCTAATGAGCTCGATGGCTTTGGCAAAGCTTGCGTCGGCAGGCTGCTCCCGCCTCCCGGCAAAAACCGAAAGGGAATGTCTTGCATCCCTGTGGCCGCTCCTGGCGGCACGCCCGAGCCACGCTGCGGCCTCCTCGTGACGGCTGCAGTTCAAGATAGCCCGTCCATAGGCGTAGAAATCACAGGCTTCGCCGCTCCGGCAGCAGCGCTCCAGAGCCCGCAAGCCCGCGTCGTGGAACGTGACGTATGGATGGTTGAGGAGATCAGGTCCTGCGGAGCGAAGAAAGTTATCCGTACCGCCTTCGATGGCCCGGCCGAGCCAATCGAGCGCTTCGCCAGGGCGGCTATCGGCCAGCAGGCGCGCCAGATGGTACTGGCTCCAGAAGTCGTCGCCTTCGGCTGCCTTGCGATACCATTGCGCGGCCAGCGCGAGGTCGGGCGGAACCTCCCAGCCCTCCTCATGGAAGCGGCCCACCATTCCCATTGCCTTGGCATGGCCCTGCCCGGCAGCACGCATATACCATTGCAACGCTTGGGCTCGGTCGCGCTCGATCCCTTCGCCGTAAAGGAGCATGCTGGCGAGGTTGTACTGTCCCCAATCGGACGACTTGGCGGCCGCTTTTTCGTACCACCGCATGGCCTCAGCGTGATTGACCGTCACGCCCCAGCCCAACTCATGGCATCGTCCGACCATGTTGATCCCGTCGATGCTGCCGATCTCGGCCGCGCGCCGGAACCAGCGATAGGCGGCTGTCGGGTCGCGCCCCACGCTGCGTCCGTCCAGAAGCATCTGTCCCCAGGTGACTTGGGCCGTCTTGAAGCCGTGCCGGGCAGCCGCATGGACCCAGCACGCCGCCTCGCGAGGATCTCCAGACAGGATGGAAGCCCATTCCTGCGGGGTCAGCAGCCGCAACCGAACAGCCGAAATGTCGCCAGGGTCAGCGCTTGGGGATGACGTCATAACGATTGATATCCAGATCGAACAGAGCAAGGCCCAGATTTCCAAAGAAACGCATTGCTCTTCTGTGTCACTTGCCTGTGCCTCTCGCTCGGCTCTTAATGGCACATATGTATCCATTCAAGACAATTTACAGTAATCGATGAAATTTAGAAGTGTTCAAATCTAGAGATATTATTCTTCTATTTCTTTAGAATAATTTTAAACTGGCAATGACTCTAGATTAGAGACACTATAAAAGATAATGCTTGCGAGTTTTGGCAAGGTTCCCATAGAGAACCCTCATCGGAGTCTAGGTTTGGGGGGTTGGCCTATGAGTGGATCAATTTTATTACGCGACAACGTTTCCAGCGCTAAGTTAGGAGCAGGCATCGCCGCCACTCTGGGGGTCTTCATGCCTGTCGGAGCCGGTGCGCAGGAAGCTGAAACGATTGATCTTTCGACCGTCGAAGTGGGAGCCTCGGGCGGAGAAGCGGCCAACGCGCTGAATGCTGGAACGGGCCTTTCGCGGCTTCCCGGGCGTGTTCAGGACATTCCCCAGACTATCAACGTCGTTCCCAAGGAAGTTCTCGAGCAGCAGAACGTCACCACTCTCGAGCAGGCCCTTCGCAACGTGCCAGGCGTGACCCTGTCGGTCGGCGAAGGCAATGGCGGCCTCAACGGCGACCAGTTCCGCATTCGCGGGTTCCAGGCGAAGAACGACATCTATGTCGACGGCCTGAGGGACTTCGGTGTTTATGTACGCGACAGCTTCAACATCGAGAACGTGCAGGTGCTGAAAGGCCCGTCCTCGGAAAGCTTCGGCCTCGGCACTACGGGTGGCGTTATCAACAGCACGTCGAAGGGGTCCTTCCTGGGCAGCCTCACCGCCGTGGACGGAACCATCGGCAATGGCCCACTCGGACGCGGAACCTTTGACGTGAACCGGCAGATCGATGACACGACAGCCATCCGCATCAACGGCATGATCCATGATCAGGACATCGTGGACCGCGACAACGTCGTGTCCGACCGCTGGGGCTTCGCGAGTTCGCTCGGCTTAGGCCTGGGAACGGACACGACCTGGTTCCTCAACTACTTCCATCAGCACACCGATCGCACGCCCGATTACGGCGTGCCAACGGTGCAGATCCCGGGAACGCGCAGGGCGCTGCCGGTCACGGAGTTCGGCGTTCCCCGCTCGACTTCTTTTGTCCGTTCGACCGATCAGGACGTGGCCAATGTCGACCTTCTGACGTCGCTTTTGAGCATCAAGGCGACTGACTGGCTGACCATTACGAACGATACGCGTCTTTCCTTCTATGATCGGGCGTTCTCTACCACATCGGCAATCTGCGTCGAAGCCTGCGTGTTCGACTTCTTCCGGGGGCGCAACCCCATCGTAGGCTATAGCGCGGGCGGCGGCGCGTCCTACTGGCAGAATGCCTGGGGCATCCAGAACGTCATGACCGGCGTCGCCAAGTTCCATACGGGCTTCCTGCGGCACGAAGTGGTGGCAGGCCTCGATCTGTTCTACCAGAATGACGAACGCAACGGCGCAACGGTGCTCGGCGTCCGTCCCGATCAGACTCTCTGGTCGCCCACATTCGCCAACACCACCGGCTATGCCATCGCGCGCAACCCGAACAACCGCCGTGAGGGCTACGGAACCAATGTGGGCGTTTTCGCCAGCGACCGGGTCTGGCTTAACGACACGTTCTCGGTTCTCGGCGGCCTACGGTGGGACGACTTCTCGAGCCGATATCGCAACACCAACACTACTCCCGGCCCGCCGCTCGGGCAGTTCAATCCGTGGCAGGAGACCGATACAAACTTCGTCAGCCCGAAGGCGAGCGTGATCTGGGAGCCGACTGCGGACCAGACCTTCTATGCGACCTATGCTCGCTCCTTCTCGCCGCCGGGGCAGTTAATCGCGAACTCGACGAACATCGAGGTTCCCTCCAGCGTGGTCGATCTCGAACCTGAAAAGAGCGATCTTTACGAGATCGGAACCAAGATCAGCTTCCTCGACGGGCGGCTCGGCTTCAATGCGGCTTTGTTCAGGGTCAACAAGAGCAACTCTACCGACATCGATCCGATCACCGGCGATATCGTCCTCGGCACGTTGGATGGCGGAGAGGCCAGGCGCGTGCAAGGTATCGAACTCGGCCTTACGGGGAAGGTCACTGACGCATGGACCGTGCAACTGGGTTACGCACATCTCGGCAGCAAGGTCAAGAACTCGGGAACGCCGACGAATATCGGCAATCGAGCGCAAGGCGTTCCTGAAAATTCAGCATCGGTCTGGACGACCTATGATCTGAGTCACCATCTTGCGAGCGTGCCCGGCAAGCTCTTGATCGGCGGCGGCGTTACCTATGACGACGGCTATTTCGCCGCCAGCGACAACATCACCTTCATCCCCGGCACGTTCTCGCTCGATGCGCTGGTTTCGTATGAGTACAAGAACTTCCGCATGGCGCTGAACGGCTACAACCTCACGGACGAGCTGAATTATACCAGCGCGTTCACATCCCGCGCAGTGCCGAGCGCCGGGCGCACCGTCACTCTCATGGTCGGGGCGAAGTTCTAACAAGCGCCTTCCAAGGTCCATCCGGGCAAGAGGTCCGGATGGACGTCCAGATAGATTGAGACATCACATTGCTCGTCCACATCAAAAACGTTCTGTCCGCGCAGGAGGTTGCCTATTGCCGGGAGATGCTGGAGGCATCACCCTGGGTCGATGGCAAGGTGACGGCCGGAGAGCAGGCGGCGAAGGCCAAGGTCAATCTTCAGATTCCGGAAGATTCGCCCGAAGCTCGCACGCTTGGAGACCTCATCCTGCGCGCGCTTGCGCGCAATCCCCTGTTCAATTCGGCCGCCCTCCCGCTGCGGGTGCTGCCGCCCATGTTCAACCGCTATGATGTGGGCATGGGCTTCGGAGCCCATGTGGATGGCGCGATCCGCGCGATCCCCGGCGCCAACATGCGGATGCGGGCGGACGTGTCCTCGACGCTGTTCCTGACCGCGCCCGAGGATTACGACGGCGGCGAGCTTGTGATCGAGGACACCTACGGCAGCCATTCTGTCAAACTGCCGGCGGGCGACATGATCGTATATCCAGCCACAAGCCTCCATCGGGTCGAACCCATCACGAGGGGGAGCCGCTGGTCTTCCTTCTTCTGGACGCAGTCCATGGTGAAGGATGAAGGTCTGCGGGCGCTTCTCTACGATCTCGATCTGTCCATCATCCAGGTTCGGCAGGACCTGGATGACGACAACCGTGCCGTCGTCGGATTGACCAGCTGCTATCACAACCTGCTGCGCCACTGGGCCGAGCTGTGATGCCGAACATCTGTCGCATCAGCATCTGTCGCATCAGCGCGCCGTCGCAGGGGATGGCAGGAAGGACGACCATATGACAATCTCCGTGAATGCCGATGCGAATGTCGGGCCGCGCCAGCGCCCTCCACTGCGGAGCTGGAGCATGCGGGTCGTGGACAGCTTCGATGTTGCCTCCAACATGCGGCGCATCATCCTGACGACGCGTGACATCGCCGAGTTCGCCTATAAGCCTGGTCAGGCCCTCGTGTTGATGGTGCCGCTGCCGAACGGCGAGATGGGACGGCGGGACTACACGATCCGGACCTTTGATCGCTCGGCAGGCACGATCGGTATCGACTTCGTGCTTCACGGCGACACACCGGCTCCAACCTGGGCGAGATCCGCGAGGCCGGGCGACATGATCGAGGCACGAGGCCCCCGTGGCGGGACCGTGCTGCGCCCGAATGCGGACTGGCACCTCCTGACCGGCGACGAAACCTGCATTCCAGCAATCGCCCATATCCTTGAGACGATGCCCGACGGATCGAAGGCATTCGTGTTCATCGAAGTGAGCGGCAAGGATGCCAAGGTTCCTTTGAAAACACGCGCGAACGCCGTGATACGTTGGATGCATCGGAACGACCTACCGCCTGGTCCGAGCAACCTGATGAACGGCGCGGTGCAGGATTTCGCGCTGCCGCCCGGCCGGGGACATGCCTACATCATCGGCGAGACCAGCAACGTGCGTCGCCAGCGCCACATGCTTATCGCGCGGGGCTTAACACTGAATCAGATCTCGTCCGAAGGTTACTGGCGCCCGGGCCGTATCGGCGGCCATGACCATGTCGACGACTGACACTGCATCAATCGACGCTCCCACCGTTTGGAGAATGATACCATGACGAATTCATCCACCCGTCGAATCCGTTCCTTCGCGGCCATCCTCGCCGGCGCGCTCGCGTTCGGTTCACTGACGATGGGCGCCGCCATCGCTCAGGACATCAGCGTCAAGCATGCCCAGGGCGAGACGACGGTTCCGGCGAGCCCTAAGAAGGTGCTTGTCTTCGATCCCGCATCGCTCGACATGCTCGATGCTCTCGGGGTGGAGGTCGCTGGAGTTCCGACTGGACGACTGCCGGGCTACCTCTCCAAATACAGTTCTGATCGATACGAGAAGATCGGCACCCTGTTCGAGCCCGACTATGAGGCCGTCAACGCAGCCGATCCGGATCTCATTATCGTCGGAGGCCGTTCGAGAGCCAAGTATCGCGATCTGGCCAAGATCGCCCCGACGATTGATCTGTCGACCGCGGAAGGAAACTTCGTCGGCAGCGTTGCCCAAAACCTCACACTGCTCGGCAAAATCTTCGACAGGCAGGCTCAGGCCGATGCCCTCGTGGCAAAGCTCGAAAGCTCGATTGCCAACCTCCGCCAGGACGCTGCGAAAGTCGGCAAAGGGCTTCTCGTCCTCACGACGGGCGGGAAGATGAGCGCCTACGGGCCTGGTTCGCGGTTCGGCGCGCTGCACTCGGAATTCGGGATCACGCCCGCGGTGGAGAATTTGGCCACAACGAACCATGGCCAGGCCATATCGGCGGAGTTCATCGCCAAGGCGAACCCGGATTGGCTGTTCGTGATCGACCGTGACGCAGCCATCGGTCAGCAAAGCGCTGCCGCTAAGGGCGTGCTGGACAACGAACTTGTTGCACAGACGACCGCCTGGAAGAATGGGCATGTGATCTATCTCGACCCGGTCAACTGGTATCTGGTCGGAGGTGGAATCACATCGCTGCAGGCAAGTGTCGACCAAGTTGCAAAGGCCATCGTCAAGAAATAGGTTCTCGACCCCCATTCTCACTACATCGTGCGGGTCACCTTTCCGGTGATCCGCATTCGTCATTGTCGACTCCTTTGCCGATAAGAACCTCTGACCTCTCCCGGACTGCCGTGAAACGCCTCCTGCTTGCCCTGTTCGTTGTCATGATCCTGGCTCTTGTTAGCCTGCTGATCGGCGCCGGCGATCTGTCGCTGGCATCGCTCCTATCGTCATGGCCGGGAGAGAACGCCATGCAGGTGCTGCTGGTCTCCCGCATTCCCCGGACGGTTGCGATCGTCCTCTCGGGAACCGGCATGGCCGTCGCGGGCATGATCATGCAGATGCTGACGCAGAACCGGTTCGTCGAACCGTCGACGGCGGGCACGGTGGAGTCGGCGAGCCTCGGCCTCCTCGTCGTGACGCTCGTTGCCCCGGGCGTCCCACCTCTCGTGAAGATGCTGGTCGCATCCGCCTTCGCGCTGGCGGGCACAGCCCTGTTCCTGCGCATCCTCAGGCTCATTCCCCTGCGGTCGGCGCTCACCGTTCCGCTCGTTGGGATTATGCTCGGCGGCATCGTCAGCGCGGTCACAACGTTCTTCGCCTATCGGTTCGACCTGCTCCAGTCCTTGAACGCCTGGACCACAGGCGACTTTTCAGGCGTCCTTCGCGGTCGCTACGAACTGCTTTGGGTTGCCTTTGGACTGACCGTGCTGGCCTATCTGGCGGCCGACCGGCTGACCCTGGCCGGAATGGGGCGCGATGTCGCGACGAATCTCGGGCTTCGCTATCGAAGCGTCGTGTCGCTCGGTCTCGTGATTGTCTCGATGGTGACGGCCGCCGTCGTGGCGACTGTCGGCATGATGCCATTCCTCGGCTTGATCGTGCCCAATGTGGTCAGCATGATGATGGGCGACAACATGCGCCGGTCGCTTCCCTGGATCGCGCTCCTCGGAGCGGGGCTCGTTCTAACCTGCGACATCGTCGGGCGCGTGATCTATGCGCCTTATGAGATCCCCATCGGAACCGTCATGGGCGTCGTCGGAAGTGCGCTGTTCCTGGCTCTACTCTTGAAGGGACGCGAGCGTCTTGCTTAAGTCCAGAGGGCTCCGCCCCATTCAGGTGATCCTCATCCTGGTTGCCCTGTCGGCGGTGTCGATCACACTGTTCATGACGGTGGGCGCGAAAGGCAGCTGGGGCTTCGTACTGCCGTTCCGGGGCACGAAGATCCTGTCCATGGTCCTCGTCGGCTATGCCATCGCGGTGTCGACTGTGCTGTTCCAGACGGTCAGCCACAACAGGATCCTGACGCCCTCTATCATGGGTTTCGACGCACTCTACATCCTCATCCAGACCGGCCTGATATTCCTGATCGGCTCGGGTGGCGTTGCGATGCTCGACCCGTGCCTGCTGTTCGCGTGCCAGGTGGTCCTGATGATCGTGTTTTCCGGCATTCTCTATCGCTGGCTTTTCTCGGGCAGCAGTCGGAGCCTTCACCTGCTCATTCTCGTGGGGATCGTGTTCGGCGTACTGTTTCGCAGCCTGTCAGGTTTCATGCAGCGGGTCATTGATCCCAACGAATTTGTCGTTTTGCAGGATCGCCTCTTCGCCAGCTTCAATAATGTCGACACCAGCCTGCTTGCGGTGTCCGCTGCGGCTGTCCTGGCGACATCCCTCGTCGGATGGCGGTTTATGCACACATACGACGTGCTGGCCCTGGGCCGCGAGACCTCGATCAACCTAGGCGTCAACCACACCAGAACCGTAACCATCGTACTCGTGTTGGTGGCGGTTCTCGTTTCCGTCTCCACGGCCCTCGTGGGGCCGGTCACGTTCTTTGGGCTTCTCGTGGCCAGCCTTGCCTACCAGATCGCCGGATCCCACAAACATGCCCTCGTACTTCCGGTCGCGACCCTTCTGGCCATCGTCTGCCTCGTTGGCGGGCAGTTCGTTCTCGAGCGGATCTTCGCTTTCGATACCGCCTTGAGCATCGTCATCGACTTCGTGGGCGGGATCGTTTTTCTTGCTCTGCTGATTAGGGGAAACACCCGATGATCGAGATTTGCAACGTCAGCAAGACACTCGGCGACACGATTGCGGTCAGGGGCGTGTCGCTGCAGATCCCCAGAAAGGGCGTCACATCCATCATCGGCCCCAACGGAGCCGGCAAATCCACGCTCCTGTCCATGGTCAGCCGCCTCTTGCCCATGACGGCCGGAACGGTGACGGTGGATGGCCTCGATGTCACCAGCGCGCCCTCCGATCTCCTGGCGAAGAGGCTGTCTATCCTTAGGCAGGACAACCGGATCTCGTCACGGCTCACAGTTCGGGATCTAGTGGAATTTGGCCGCTATCCCTACTCGAAGGGCCGCCTGACACCGGAAGACAGGGAAAAGGCGGCGGCGGCCATCGGGTTTCTCGACTTGGAAGACCTAACCGAACGCTTTCTTGATGAACTGTCAGGCGGCCAGTGCCAACGCGCCTACGTTGCCATGGTGCTTTGCCAGGATACAGACTATGTCCTGTTCGACGAGCCGCTGAACAACTTCGACATGAAGCACGCGGTCAACATGATGAAGCTCCTGCGCCGGGCGGCCGACGATCTCGGCAAGACGGTTGTCCTCGTCCTGCACGACCTCAATTTCGCCTCCTGCTACTCGGATTACATCGTTGCTATGCGCGACGGAGACGTCGCCCACCAGGGGACTCCCGACGAGATCATGAGGCGCGAGATCATCCGGAGCGTCTACGACATGGATGTCGAAATCCAGGACGTTCGTGGCCGGAAGATCACATTTTACTATACCTGACCAGTTGCTTACCGCCCGAGGCCCATCTGCCGCGGAAGCCAGAGCGTCAGCTCGGGAATGTACGTGATGGCGATAAGCGCCAGCACCAGAGGCACCAGCCACGGCAGGATCGCCATCGTGGTGCGCTCGACGGACAGCCTCGCGACTCGCGCCAGCACGAACAGCACCATACCGAGCGGCGGATGCAGCAGGCCGATCATCAGGTTCAAGGTCATGATAAGCCCGAAATGGATGGGATCAATGCCGAGCTTGAGCACGATGGGCAGCAGAATCGGCACGAGGATGGTGATGGCCGCGATGGTGTCAATGAAGCAGCCGACGAAGAGCATCAGCAGGTTGGCCAGCAGCAGGAAAACCCACTTGTTCTGCGTGAAGCCGAGGATGGCGTCAGAGAGGATCTGCGCCGCTTGGCTGACAGTCAGCAGCCAAGCGAAAATGGATGCGGCCGTGACGATGAACAGCACGGAGGCGGTAGTCTCGATCGTGTCGAAAGTAGCCTTTGCCAGGGATTTCAAGTTCATGGAACGGTAGCGCACGAGGCCCAGGAACAGGGACCAGAGCACGGCCGCCACGGCCGCTTCGGTGGGAGTGAAGAGGCCCATCGTCATGCCGCCGATCAGGATGACCGGGGCCATCAGCGCCATCACGGCGGAAAAGTCGAAGTACCAGTCGAGCGCCAGGAGGACGGCAAGCGCGATGCCGATGGCGACATTAGGAGAGAGCCCGGCACTAATCATTAGCCAGACCGCCACCGGAAAGGCGAGGACAATGGCGACCTCGATGCTGGCACTTCCGAGCTGACGCCACGAGAACGGCGTGTCCGAGCCCCAGCCGTTCTTGTAGGCGAAATAGGCAACTGTGACCATCATCATCAGCGTCATCACCACACCCGGGATGAGGCCTCCTAAGAAGAGCGCGCCGATGGAAACGTTTGCCATCATGCCGTAGATGACGAAGGGCAATGAGGGCGGGATGATCGGCCCAAGGGTCGCAGAAGCCGCTGTGACGCCAACGGAGAACTCGGTGGAATAGCCATGGTCCTTCATGGCCTTGATTTCGATTGTGCCAAGGCCTGCCGCATCCGCGATGGCGGTACCTGACATACCTGAGAAGATCACCGAACCGATGATGTTCACCTGGCCGAGCCCGCCCTTCATCCAGCCCACTAGTGCGACCGCGAAGGAATAGATGCGGCCGGTCACGCCGGCGATGTTCATGAGGTTGCCGGCCAGGATGAAGAATGGCACCGCGAGAAGCGGGAAGCTCTCCACGCCCGCTATCATGCGCTGGGCCACGATGACATCCGGCACCATGCCAGTGGCGAGGATGTAGAGCAGTGAGGCCACTGCCATGGAGATGGCGACAGGCAACCCGAGGATCATCAGGACGAGGAAGGAACCGATTAGAATGAGCATCAGGTTTCAGCCACTAAAGGAGCATCGAAGGCTTCGGGGCGTTCAAGCACGGAATAGCCGCGCCGCCAGTTGGCGACCGCGACCTGTATGGAGCGGAAGCACATCAGGATGAAGCCGATGAAAACGAAAGAGTAAGCGAGATTCTTCGGCAGAGTAATGGTGGTCATCTGCTCGTCCGCCACGATATCCATGAAGCGCCAGACTAGGACGGCTCCATAGGCGAAGAAGGCAATGCGGATCAAATCGATCACAGTGGCTAGGATGCGTCCCAGTTTGGGCGGAAGATAACGATAGAGAAAGTCGACCTGGATATGCCGGCTCATGCGCACGCACATGGCCGCACCGACAAACACCAGCGCGACATTGAGGTTGGTCGCGATCTCCTCAGTCCAAGCGAAGGAGTCGTTGAGCACGTAGCGCGTGAAGAACTGTACGAAGACCGCAAGGGTCATGCCCCAGAACAACGCGAGCGCCAGCCAATCCTCGAAAGCATAATCTGAGAGATCGACCGGCGCGTGTTCGCTCTCCTCGAAAGTATGCGCCAACTCCTCGGCGCTAATTTGAGTATGGACTTCGGTCGTCATCTCTTGGGATCCCCATCCTCAAAAACGGAGGTCTTTTCCAAGGGCGCCCGAGCCGAGGCAACAGGCGAAACGGCGTCCTCGGCTTTACCAGAACCGGAGGGAGGGGCCGCTGTGCAGCGGCCCCATACGGAAATCTTACATACCTTCCGACTTCAGCGCCTGAATCTTATCGTAGTCGGATTTACGATAGCCAAGAGACTCCACGGAAACGCTCTTCATCACCGTCTCCTTGAACTCGTCCTTGTTCACCTCTGTGATAGTCAGGCCTTTTTGCTTGAAGGTTTCCACCAGTTCTTTCTCTTTAGCCTGAATCTCGGCAGTGGCACGAATAGCCGCCTCCTGAGCAACAGTGCTAAATATTTTCTTGTCCTCGTCCGAGAGCTTGCTCCAGAGCTGCTTTGAGAGGATCGTCGCTAAATGATCGACGATGTGACCAGTGAGCACGATGTGTTTCTGAACCTCGAAGAACTTCTTGGCCTCGATCGTTGTCAGTGGGTTCTCCTGCGCGTCGACGGTGCCATTCTGTAATGCGAGATAAACCTCCGCGAAGGCGATTGGCGTGGTGTTGGCCCCGCAGGATCGCGGCATGGCTAAATAAGCCGGCGCATCCGGAACGCGGATCTTGAGGCCTTTCATCTCGGCACATGTTTTGAACGGCTTGTTCGTCGAGGTGTGGCGGATGCCGTAATAGGTGAGAGCCACCATGTTGTGACCGGTCTTCTCGGTATACCCTGCGCTGAGTTCCTTGAAGATGTCGCTTTTCGCAAATGCGATAAGATGAGATGCGTCCCGGAACACATAAGGATAGTAGCCGATCCCGACTGGCGGATAGCTGCGTGCGGCGAAGCTTGGGCCGGAGATGATCATATCGACGGTGCCAAGGGACAGGCCTTGGTTGATGTCACTTTCCTTGCCCAGCTGCGAGGCCGGATAGACATCGATCTGGTAGCGGTTGTTGGTGCGTTTCGCGATCTCCTGCGCAGCCCAGACGGACTGCGTATGGAAGGGCTCCGAGGTCTCATAGACATGGGCCCATTTAAGCTTGGTCTGAGCGCTGGCCGGGAGGGCCGGAAGCACCAAGGCAGCGGTGGCGACCAGTCCAAATGCAAGGCGGCGAGTTATAGATAGCATGCTGGCGTTCCTCTCCAGGCCTCCGGCTCTTCGTCCGGTCGGTTAGCATCCGCGAGCGACTCTGCCCACGTAAGAACTCTGACAGGCCAATCACATTGACCTACCTGTTCAGCTAACATGCTAGTGCGATGAGAATGATGCACAAGAGAGAAAATTACGATTTTCTTGCTCTTTTGGAACGAGGCCGCACAGGAAGATAACGGAACAGGCAAGTCGCTCAATGCGAGGCGCGATGGCGTTCCCTGATATCAGATTGGGCAAACTTAAGGACAAAGGGGCCTTTTGCATCAAGCTCGGCGCTTCGCTCTTTGAGGATTTCACCAGTGCATGCAGGTTTGGGCACAGCGGCCTAGGTGATGACCTGTTAGGGTGAATCTGCGCCCAGCGCCTGGGTAATTGGGGAAAAGCGCCCGACCAGATGATGCCTGTCGCCGGGATACACGATACGGGCCTCGGTGACGAAGGCGCCAGCCTGCCAAGTCCGCCGCTCCAGCACCAGGCAGGCGGCTCCTATCTCGACTTGGAGCTGTTTTGCGAGCGAATTGTCCGCATTGAGAGCCCGAACGATGTGCTCTGCATCGGTCCATGGCACACGTCTGAGCAGCCAAGTTCCTGGTGGGTCGTTCGTGAAATGCTCCTTGTTCGCTTCGGGAACCGACGCAAGGCTGATCAAGCGTTGCTCATAAGCCTCCGGCACTCCATCCATCAAGTGAACCGTTGTAACGTTTAACATCCTGGTTCCAGCGGGCAGCCCTGTCCGTTGTGCAGCAGCCGCATCGATAGGCTCAATCGCACGGCGCAATATCTTATACTGATAGACGCTGCCCGCGCGCGCCGCCTCCAAGGCAAAATCCTGGATCTCCAGCACGGCCCGTTCTGTGCTTGGCTCTGCCACGACAGACCCCGCTCGCCGCCGGCGCGTGATGAGGCCATTGGCGGCGAGAGTCGAAAGAACCTTATTGACGGTCATGCGCGAGCAAGCGTACTCGGCCATCAGCTCATGCTCGAACGGGATACGGTATCCCGGGGGCCATTCCCCCGACATGATGCGGGCCTCGATGTCGTCGCGAATGCGTTGATGTAAATGTTTCATGGCAGGTGATTACCCTTTCGCGGGCGCGTTCTAAGTCACGCCAGGATGCGGGCTAATGTGCCAGCATAGCGATCCCTTATCGCCTCGCGTCGATGATGCCGCCCGTTCATGACAACGGACTTGCCGGCCACAATCACCCTGTCTATGGCGGCTTTGGACGCAACGAACACATAAGCGTCAATCCACCGGTCCCCCGACACCGCCGAGAGATCCGGATGGCTTGCGTCGAGCACCACGAAATCTGCCCGATGATCGACCGCAATGCTCCCGATGCGCCTGCCGAGGGCGCGTTGGCCACCGGCCAAAGCCTTCTCGTACAAGCTGCGTCCTGTCGACTGCCCCTCGCGCTCCGCCAGGAGATTGCGTCCCCGAAGCTTCAAGCGTTGGCTATATTCGAGCTGCCTGAGCTCCGCCGCCGCATTGATCTCGATGTTGGAATCGGACCCCACGCCGAAACTGCCGGAGGCGGCGAGGAAATCGACCCCGTCGAAGATACCGTCGCCGAGATTGGCCTCAGTGATCGGGCAAACTCCCGCCACTGCGCCGCTCGCAGCGATGCGCCGGGTTTCGCGAGGACCAAGGTGCGTTGCATGAATAAGGCACCAGCGCTGGTCGATTGGAGCATGGTCGAGCAGCCATTCGACCGGGCGCTGACCCGACCAAGCAAGGCAATCCTCGACTTCCTTGATCTGCTCAGCCACATGAATATGGATCGGCCCGCCTTCTGACAGAGGCAGGATCTCGCCGAGGCTTTGCGGCGTGACCGCCCGCAGGCTATGCGGCGCGATGCCGACCACTGCGTCGTCAAGACCTGCAATGGCGTTGCGCGCTCCCTCAACGAGACGCCGATAATTAGCGGCATCGCTAATGAATCTCCGCTGCCCGTCTGCGGGCACCATGCCGCCAAAACCGCCATTTGCGTAGAACACGGGAAGCAGCGTGAGCCCCATACCGGTCTCTTGTGCCGCCGCCACGATACGCGTGGCGAGTTCGGCCGGATTGGCGTAAGGCCTGCCATCCCGGTCATGATGCAGGTAATGGAACTCGGCCAGGGCCGTGAACCCTCCTTCGAGCATCTCCATCATTGCGTAGGCCGCAATCGCCTCCACATCATCCGGTGTAAGCTGTCCGAGAAAGCGGTACATCACCTGACGCCACGTCCAGAAGCTGTCGCCTTCGGGCCCGCGTGTCTCGGCCAGGCCCGCCATGCCGCGCTGGAACGTGTGACTGTGCAGGTTCGGCAGCCCCGGCAAGGCGATTCCGGCAATGTGTTCACAGTCGACTGGGTCAGCGCCCGCCTGCACGGAGCGGATCATGCCGCCATCGATGTCGATGGCTACGTCCTTCGCCCAGCCGCACGGCAGGAGGGCATAATCGAAAAGAAGCCTGCGCATTCCTATGACCCCATGAGCACGAAGACGAAGTGTCGTCCGACGGTCGAAATATTCCCAGCGAATGCCCGACCACCAAAATCCAAACGAATATGTCTAGACAATAACGGCTCGCGACGCTTATGTATAGACATAAACAAGGGCCACCGGAGCAGGACTATGCTGTTTGATCGGGTCTGGTTTCATGCACGTCTCGCAACGCTTGTCGGGGACAGCCTTGGGGTCGTGGAAGATGGCGCAGTCGCAGCCAAGGACGGCCGGATCGCTTATGCGGGACCGGCGAGAGACCTGCCAACCGGGTGGGATGCCACCGAGCGGATCGACTGCGACGGGCGGTGGATCACCCCCGGCCTCGTGGATTGCCACACCCATCTAGTGTTCGGCGGCGACAGGGCGCATGAGTTCGAATTGCGCCTGAAGGGGGCAAGCTACGAGGAAATCGCCCGCGCGGGCGGAGGCATCGTGTCTACGGTGAAGGCGACCCGCGCCGCGAGCGAAGACGATCTCGTAGCAACCGCCCTGCCCCGTCTGGATCACCTGATCGCCGAAGGCTGCACAACAGTTGAAGTGAAATCTGGCTACGGGCTCGATCTCGACACCGAGGCGCGTGTGCTCCGCGCCGCGCGCCGCCTGGGCGAAGAACGACCCGTATCCATCGCCACTACGTTTCTCGGCGCGCACGCGCTGCCGCCGGAGGCTGACGGCGACAAGGATGCCTACATCGCCAAAGTCTGTGCGGACATGTTGCCTATCCTCGCCCGTGAGGGTCTTGCCGATGCCGTCGATGCGTTCTGCGAGGGCATCGCATTTTCACCGGAACAGACCGCCCGCGTGTTCGACACCGCCAAGGCGCTTGGCCTAGCGGTCAAGCTTCATGCGGACCAACTCTCCAATCTCCATGGGGCGAAGCTCGCCGCCGAGTTCGGAGCCCTTTCGGCAGATCACCTCGAATATACCGATGACGAGGGCGCAGCCGCCATGGCGAAGGCCGGCACCGTCGCCGTATTGCTGCCGGGTGCATTCTATACCTTGCGCGAAACGAAAATGCCCCCGGTCGCAGCCTTTCGCCAGCATGGCGTGCGTATGGCGCTCGCAACCGACTGCAACCCGGGCACCTCGCCGCTGACCTCGCTTCTGCTTGCCATGAACATGGGCGCGACCCTGTTTCGAATGAACGTCGAGGAGTGCCTTGCCGGCGTGACGCGTGAAGCGGCTCGAGCCCTGGGACGGCTTGACGAAATCGGCACGCTTGAGCCCGGCAAGTCCTGCGACCTAGCCATCTGGAACATCGAACGCCCAGCCGAGCTCGTCTACCGCCTCGGCTTCAACCCGCTTCATAAGCGTATCTGGAGAGGACAGTGACCGAAACCGTGATGCTCATTCCTGGCTCCGTCACGCTGGCCGATTGGCGGCGTGTTTATTTCGGGGCCGACATCGTTCTCGACGAGAAATGCAGGCCCGGAATCGAGGCAGGAGCCGAGACAATCGAGGCTATCGTCACGAAAGGGGACCCAGTCTACGGCGTCAACACAGGCTTTGGGAAGCTCGCCAGCGTGCGCATCGGCCAAGCGGACCTTGCAACGCTTCAACGAAATCTCGTTCTTTCGCACGCGGCAGGCGTGGGAGAGCCGCTGCCTGCCGCAGTCGTGCGCCTTGTGATGGGCCTCAAGCTCGCCAGCCTCGCGCAGGGCGCATCCGGCGTACGCTGGTCCACGGTCGAGCATCTGTCTGCGTGCCTTGCAGCCGGCATCGCGCCGGTCATTCCCGGCCAGGGCTCGGTCGGCGCGTCGGGCGATCTGGCCCCGCTGGCGCATCTGTCGGCGGCTCTTATGGGGGTCGGAGAATTCTTCGTGGACGGGATGCGCGTGGAGGCCGAGGATGCCCTTGCAAGGATCGGCCTCTCACCCCTTGTTCTTGGTCCGAAGGAAGGCTTGGCGCTTCTGAACGGAACGCAGGTATCGACCGCGCTGGCGCTCGCTGGACTGTTCGAAGCGGAGCGGGTGTTTCAGGCCGCACTTGTGACGGGCGCTCTGGCGACCGATGCCGCCAAGGGGTCGGACGGACCGTTCGACGAGCGTATTCAAAAGCTGCGCCGGCATCTTGGACAGATCGAGGTGGCGGCCGCTTTGCGCAGCCTGATGCAGGGCAGCGCCATCCGCGCCTCTCACCTCACAAATGACGAGCGCGTGCAGGACCCTTACTGCCTGCGCTGCCAGCCGCAGGTCATGGGCGCGGTGCTCGACCTGCTGCGCCAGGCGGGCGACACGCTTGGCGCGGAAGCGAACGGCGTCTCCGACAATCCGCTCGTGTTCTCCGATACCGGCGAGGTGATCTCGGGCGGCAATTTCCATGCGGAGCCGGTAGCCTTTGCGGCCGACATGATCGCCATGGCGCTGTGCGAGATCGGCTCGCTCGCGGAGCGACGCATCGCCATGCTGGTCGACCCTGTCCTCTCGGGCCTGCCCGCTTTCCTCACGCCGAAGCCGGGGCTCAACTCGGGCTTCATGATCCCGCAGGTGACGGCCGCCGCTCTTGTGTCCGAAAACAAGCAGCGCGCCTATCCGGCAAGCGTCGATTCGATCCCGACATCGGCCAACCAGGAAGACCATGTGTCCATGGCCACCCATGGGGCAAGGCGGCTTCTGCCCATGGCGGCCAACGCTGCGAACGTGATCGGGATCGAGCTCCTTGCCGCCGCGCAGGGCTGTGACTTCCATGCACCCATGACATCGAGCGAGGCCCTTGAACGCGCGCGGGCCACATTGAGAGCACGCGTCCCGCATCTGAACGACGACCGTTACATGGCCCCGGACATGGAGCAGGCGGCTGAGTTGGTAAGGTCGGGTGCTCTGGCAGCTGCGACCGGTAACTCTATGCTCCCGCTAGTGGCGGCGGAGCCCGGGCGATGAGCGACTTGACGCAACCGGCATGGCTGGAAATTACGCGTGGAAATGCGCCCCTCATTGTCAGCCTGCCTCATACCGGGACGGACATTCCGACGGAATATGAAAGCGGCCTCGTTTCACCCTGGCTCTCCCGCAAGGACGCCGATTGGTGGATCGAGCGTCTGTACGATTTCGCCGGCGATCTCAGGGCGACTATCGTCCGGACGGCGATTTCCCGGACGGTCATCGACGTCAACCGCGATCCGTCGGGCGTATCACTCTATCCGGGTCAGGCGACGACGGAGCTGTGCCCGACAACCACGTTCGACGGCGAGCCCCTCTATAGGCCTGGAAAGGAGCCGAGCAGTGAGGCTATCACGGAGCGCCGCGCCCGCTTCTTCGACCCATACCACTCTGCACTGAATGCCGAGATTGAACGGCTTCGCACTCGGCACCCCGCCGTCGTGGTCTACGACTGCCACTCGATTCGATCGGTGATCCCGCGCCTGTTTGACGGAGCGCTGCCGAACTTCAACCTAGGCACCAATGGCGGCGTGACTTGCGCTCAAGCGCTCGGCAGCGAGATCGAGCGCCTGTGTGCGGAGAGCGGCTTCAGCCATGTGACGAACGGGCGCTTCAAGGGTGGATACATCACGCGCAGCCTCGGCAAGCCCGATGCGGGAGTTCATGCGGTCCAGATGGAGCTCGCCTGCCGGGGCTACATGAGGGAGCCGATGGGACCCGTGATGGAAGGACAATGGCCGAGCGCCTTCGATGGATCCTACGCCGCACCCATGCGCGCCGTCCTCGTTCGAATTCTCGAAGCTTGCCTGAATTTTGCCAAGACCGAAGCCTGACAAAGGATTTTCCCATGCACCGCATTGACAATGCCCGCGTGATCCGCGCCACACACGGCACCGAACTCTCCGCGAAAAGTTGGTTGACCGAAGCGCCGCTTCGCATGCTGATGAACAACCTGGATCCCGACGTAGCGGAGAAGCCCGGCGAACTCGTGGTATATGGCGGCATTGGCCGCGCGGCGCGGGACTGGGAAAGCTTCGACCGGATCACAGCGGCCCTGAAAAACCTCGAGGACGACGAGACGCTCCTGATCCAATCGGGCAAGCCGGTCGGCGTCTTTCGCACGCACGCGGACGCGCCCCGCGTCCTCATCGCCAATTCGAACATCGTCCCGCACTGGGCCACCTGGGACAAGTTCCACGAGCTCGATCGCAAGGGGCTGATGATGTACGGCCAGATGACGGCAGGCTCTTGGATCTATATCGGCACGCAAGGCATCGTGCAGGGCACCTACGAGACTTTCGTGGAAGTGGGCCGCCAGCACTACAATGGTGATCTCTCAGGCCGCTGGATCTTGACGGCGGGGCTGGGCGGCATGGGCGGCGCGCAGCCCCTGGCCGCCACCATGGCGGGAGCCTCGTGCCTGGCCGTCGAATGCCAGCCGAGCCGCATCGAGATGCGTCTGCGGACCGGGTATCTCGACCGCGCCGTCGCCAACCTCGACGAGGCGCTGTCGATCATCGAACAATCCTGCCGCGACAGAAAGCCGATCTCAGTCGGCCTCCTCGGCAATGCGGCCGAAATCTTCCCGGAGATCTACCGGCGCGGCATTCGTCCCGACGCGGTGACGGACCAGACATCGGCGCACGATCCCATCAACGGCTACCTGCCGAAGGGATGGACGCTCACTGAGTGGGAAGCCAAGCGCGAGGCAAACCCGAAAGCCGTGGAGCACGCCGCCAAGCAATCTATGGCGACGCATGTGCGCGCCATGCTGGATTTTTACGAAGCCGGCGTGCCGACCCTCGATTACGGCAACAACATCCGCCAGATGGCCAAGGAGGAAGGCGTGGACAATGCGTTCGACTTCCCGGGCTTCGTGCCAGCCTATATCCGGCCCCTCTTCTGCCGCGGCATCGGCCCGTTCCGCTGGGCGGCCCTCTCGGGCGATCCGGAGGACATCTACAGGACCGACGCCAAGGTGAAGGAGCTCTTGCCGGACAACAAGCACCTGCACAACTGGCTCGACATGGCGCGTGAGCGCATCCGCTTCCAGGGCCTGCCGGCCCGCATCTGCTGGGTCGGCCTCGGGGATCGACATCGTCTGGGCCTCGCCTTCAATGAGATGGTGGCCAAGGGCGAATTGAAGGCTCCCGTCGTGATTGGGCGCGACCATCTCGATTCAGGCTCGGTCGCGAGCCCCAACCGGGAAACGGAAGCCATGAAGGACGGATCGGACGCAGTCTCCGACTGGCCACTTCTCAACGCGCTTCTCAACTGCGCCTCGGGTGCGACCTGGGTTTCGCTACACCATGGCGGCGGCGTCGGGATCGGCTTTTCGCAGCATTCCGGCATGGTGATTGTTTGCGACGGGACGCCTGAAGCCGCAAGTCGCATCGAGCGGGTTCTCTGGAATGATCCGGCGACCGGCGTCATGCGCCACGCCGATGCGGGCTACGATATCGCCGTCGACTGCGCGCGGGAGCACAGCCTCAACCTGCCGAGTCTTGGGTGAGGACAAAGCGTTATGGCCACCCGTCTCATTCGCGCTTCGGATCTCGTCCGCGTTCCGTGGAAAAATGGCGGCGGCACGACCGCAGAGATTGCCGCGTTCCCTGAAGGATCAGGCTTCGAGACATTCGGATGGCGGATCAGTATGGCCGATGTGACATCCGACGGCCCCTTCTCGGTCTTTCCTGGGACTGACCGCACACTGGTCGTCCTGGAAGGCCATGGCGTCGAACTTGATGTCGAAGGCGTTCCTTTCCGGCTGGACAGGACAGCCCCCAGGCTCTCGTTCGCGGGCGACGATATGACGACCGGCCGGCTCCTCTCGGGGCCGATCCGCGACCTCAACGTGATGACGCGGCGCGGGCAATTCACGCATCGCACGCGCATCATGGACTCCGGCGTGGCATTGCTGTCCGAGGACACCTGTGCGGCCTTCATCGTGGCGATCGATGCTGCGTTCGACGTGACCGTGGAGGACAAGATCCATTCGCTCCAGGCTCTCGATACCCTGTACCTCGAATCTACGCAGGACATGATCCAGATCGCCGGAACCGGCCGGGCGCTCCTGATCGAGATCGCGCCTGTAGTTTCGGCATCCGAGGATGCTCCTGCCCGGTGATGCGCAAACATGCGGCACATCGACATGTCTATACATTTGACTTCGAGGCGTGGGCATGATGGCATTCGCGCACTGGCCTGCAAAGGTGGACAAAGCAACAGACGACAATCCTTCCAGAGGGACATCGTCGGATCACCGGCAAGGCGACCGGAAAAACATGGAGGCTACAATGAAGGCGTTGTTGGGTGGTATTGCGCTGTTGGCCCTGTCGGCAGGCACGGCCGCCGCACAGGACACCAAAGTCACGATCGGAATTTCGGGCTGGACAGGCTTTGCGCCCCTGACGCTCGCGAAGGAGGCCGGGATCTTCCAGAAGAACGGTCTCGGCGTCACGATCAAGAAGGTCCCGCAGGCCAGCCGTCACCTGGCCATACAGTCCGGCGACATTCAATGCGCCGCCACCACGGTGGAAACCTGGGTCGTGTGGAACGCGAATGGCGTGCCCACGAAGCAGATCTTCCAGCTCGACAAGAGCTATGGGGCGGACGGCATGGTGGTGCGCAACGACGTAGCGGCGATCAAGGATATCAAGGGCAAGACGGTGGCAGCCTCAGCCCCCGGCACCTCGCCCTATTTCGCCTTGGCCTGGATGCTGAAAAAGAACGGCCTGTCCGTCAAGGACGTGACCGTCGTCAACATGGAGCCCGGCCCGGCCGCACAGGCCTTCATCGCCGGCCAGAACGATGTGGCCATGACTTATGAGCCATACCTGTCGTCCGTACGCGCCGCGCCTCAATCAGGCAAGATCATCGCCACCACCCTCGACTACCCGATGGTGATGGACACGTTCGGCTGCACACCGAAATTTCTGACCGACAACCCGAAGGCTGCCAAAGCCCTTGCGGACAGCTATTTCCAGGCCCTCGACATGATCAACAAAGATCAGACCAAGGCTTACGAGATCATGGGCGCAGACGTGAAGCAGACGGGCGAGGCGTTCGGCAAATCCGCCCAGTTCCTGCGCTGGCAGGACCGGGAGGCGAACAAGAAGTTCTTCGAGGGCGAGTTCAAGACCTTCTCCAGCGAGGCCGCCGACCTGCTCCTGGAAATCGGCGTCATCAAGCAGAAGCCCGACATCAACGCCTTGGCGGATACGAGCTTCATTCAATAATCGTCGCAAGTCGTCGGCGATGGTCCGCACTTTCGCGGACCATCGCCCAAACGCTCATTTTCAATGTCATCCGGGTGGACGCAGATCGGCCTTCGATGACAGAACAGATCCTTCATGCCCCGTCCCCTTGAACCCGTCAGCCAAGGCGCGCGCGTCGCGCTCGGCATCTCGTTCTTCGTCATCTTCCTGGTAGCCTGGGCGGCCGCGACCCTGGGCGGCTTCGTCTCGCGGACCTTCCTGGCCGATCCGATCACCATGATGCAGGATGGATGGCTGTTGCTCACCAGGTTCGGCTTCATGGCCGATATCGGCATCACCATATGGCGCGTCGTCGGCGGCTTCATTCTGGCGGCCGTCATCGCAGTTCCAATTGGCGTTCTCATGGGAGCCTACAAGCCGTTCGAGGCCTTTCTCGAGCCCTTCATCTCCTTTGCGCGCTATCTGCCGGCGTCCGCCTTCGTGCCGCTTCTCATCTTGTGGGCGGGCATCGGCGAGATGCAGAAGCTTCTCGTCATTTTCATCGGCTCGTTCTTTCAAATCATCCTGATGGTGGCGGTCGCCGTGGGCAACACGCGCCGGGATCTCGTCGAGGCGGCCTATACCCTCGGTTCCACCGACCAGGGTGTCGTCAAGCGCGTCCTGCTCCCGGCCAATGCGCCTGAGATCGCCGAGATCCTGAGGCTCGTTCTAGGCTGGGCCTGGACCTACGTAATCGTCGCGGAACTGATCGGCTCCTCATCCGGCATCGGGCATATGATCATCGACAGCCAGGCGCTCATGGCCACGGGCCAGATGATCTTTGGCATCATCGTGATCGGCGTCATCGGGTTGATCTCAGACTTTCTGTTCAAGGCCCTCAATCGGGCACTGTTTTCCTGGCGGCTCGCATGACAAACACGGTCCTTGATATCGAGAATGTCTCGCGGGTGTTTCCGGGCGTCCGCGGCGCTGCTCCCGTGCGGGCGCTTGAGCCGACGAGCCTCACAGTGGCTCAGAACGACTTCATCACGGTCCTGGGCCCATCGGGCTGCGGAAAATCCACGCTCCTTCGCATCGTGGCCGGGCTAGACTATCCCAGCAGCGGACGCGTCCTTCTTGAGGGTCGCGAGATCAAAGGCCCTGGAGCCGATCGGGGCATGGTCTTCCAGTCCTATACGCTGTTTCCGTGGCTCACCATTGCGGAGAACATTGCCTACGGGTTGAGGGAAAAGGGTGTGCCGAAGGCACAGCGCCGGGACATCGTGGCCTCCTATATCGAGAAGGTCGGGCTTCGTGGCTTCGAGAACCACTATCCCAAGCAGCTCTCGGGCGGCATGCAGCAGCGAACGGCCATAGCCCGGGCGCTGGCGAACGATCCCGCGATCCTGCTCCTCGACGAGCCCTTCGGAGCGCTGGACAACCAGACCCGCGCGCTGATGCAGGAATTGCTCCTCGGCATCTGGGAGCGTGAGCAGAAGACCGTCCTCTTCGTCACGCATGACATCGAGGAAGCGATCTTCCTGGCCTCTCGGGTGATTGTCATGACGGCGCGCCCTGGCCGCATCAAGGCCGACATTCCGGTGGATCTTCCGCATCCGCGGCATTACACTATGAAAACGAGCCCGGAGTTCTCAAGTCTCAAGGCGCAGCTTACGGAAGAGATCCGTTTGGAGGCTCTGCAGGCTGATGGGATGCATTGAGGAGCAGCACTGAGCGATCAGTTGACTGGACCAGAGTGGCCAATTGGCGGCAGATTATCTCCAGACGGATTCAGTCCCTGCGAACGCATCACCACCACCGTGACAGCCCATAGCACGACCCCGATCCCAAGCAGGATGCCGGCGATCAGATACTGTTCCGCAGCGCGGCCGGTCCATGGCCCGACTAGGAACGCGCAGCAGATAGCCCCGAGAACGGGCAAGACCGTCGGACTCTTGAAATGCTCGTGATCGACCTTGTTCTTCCGGAGGACCAGAACTGCAACATTCACAATGGTAAAGACGCCAAGCAGGAGAAGCGCGGTAGTGCCGCCAAGCGCCGGAACGGCCCCGACGAAGCTGATAAGGCCGAATGCCAAAAGCGACGTGAAGGCGATCGCAATATAGGGGGTTCGCCTGCTTCGATGAACCCTTCCAAGGATCGGCGGAAGCACGCCCTCGCGGCTCATGCCATAGACGAGCCGGCTTGCCATTAGCATGTTGATCAATGCCGAATTGGCCACGGCGAACATTGTGATGATGCCGAAGATGCCAAGCGGGAAGCCGGGCGCGCCGGCAGAAACCACTTTGAGAAGAGGCGTTTCGCCTTCACCGAGTTCTGCTGCTGGCACTAACGTGATCGCCGAGATCGAGACAAGAACGTAAATGAGTCCCGTGACAAGGAGGCCGGTGAGGAGCACCTTCGGGAAGATCTTGGAGGGGTTCTTGCACTCCTCGGCCATGTTGACGGAATCCTCAAAACCCACCATGGCGAAGAAGGCGAGCGTCGTGGCCGCGATGACGGACCAGAACATGCCTCGATCTCCCGCTGGCTCGAAGGTTAGAACACGGGAAACGTCACCCTGCCCTGCACCGATTGCCCAAAGGCCGATCACAATGATGATGAGGAGGCCGGTGAGTTCGATGCAGGTCAGCACCACATTCGCTTTCACGCTCTCGCCAACGCCGCGGAAATTGACGATGGCAACCAAGACCATAAAGGCCAGGCCGAGAAGTGTGATGCTGGTTCCCTCAAGCCCGAGGCCGAATCCGGTCGAAAAATTCGCCGCGAAGGCTCGGGAGGCCGTCGATGCCGAGGTGATCCCCGAACACATCACCGCGAAAGCCACCAGGAAGGTGACGAAATGGATGCCGAAGGCTTTGTGAGTGTATAAAGCAGCTCCCGCCGCCTTGGGGTACTTGGTGACCAGCTCGAGGTAGCTGAAGGCGGTAATGAGCGCGACCACGAAGGCCACGACGAAAGGCAGCCAAACGACACCGCCAACCTGCTTTGCAACCTGACCGGTTAAAGCGTAAATGCCTGTGCCCAGAATGTCGCCGACGATGAAGAGCAACAGAAGCCCTGGTCCCATCACACGGTGAAGACTGGGCTCGAGTTCCGCCTTGCCGGTCGCGCCGCTGCCTGTTGCTAGATCGCTCATAGGGACCATCCCTTCCAACACGAGGATCAATGGCCAAGGCTGCCAAACCGTTCCAAAAAATTGCTATCTTGTTTCATGGATTGGGCCCGAGCCAAATGCTAAACCTGTTCGGTCGATCAACGACCGGGAATTGGGATCCGTCCCTGTTCTTGGAGTGCTCCGTCCGGAGCCGTTTTCACAACAACGATCTCTCCTGAATCGAGGTTGGAGCCGGTCAGGGCCTGAATATTCGCACCATGCGTCACGACAAGCAGTGTTTCAGGTCCTTTCCAGCCCGCGATCAAGGCCCTTGCGCCTGCCGTTAGTGCGCCCCGCTGGTCGGCCAAAACAAACGCGTTGGCGAATGTCGGAGCGATCTCGACGGAGCCTAGATCCAGAAGCCGGACGGGTCACCGGCGCCTCCGGGCGCCTCGGCATGTCGCATAAGGGCAATTTGCCCGCCTTGGCGCAGGGCAATCCATGCCGCAGCCTCGTCAGCAAGCGCCGGGACAGGTGTGGCAGCCCATCCGACGAAGAGCAAAACACAGCACAGGGAGATTCGGCACATGTGTCATCAATCCTCAGAGATTAGACCCCTTGCGCGACTTCTCCTGCTGGACGAGTTCCTGCAGGAGTTGATGAGCGAGGGCCTCATGGGCGACCCTTGGGTTAATCTCTGCGGATTTCCTGCCGTAATTCGTGGTGACGGTCAGCATCTTTCGATCAACGGTGAAAGTCCCCGAATAGGTTCTTCCCTCGATCTTGATATGAACGGCATGCCCGGACATGGGAGTACGTCTCCTTCAAAAAGAGTTCGCCCCCTGCCACGATCATAGCTGCTCGGCTGCCGGGAAACTACACCCAATAAGGCGCGCGAAGAGGACGGCATCCATGATGTGCTCCTTTAGGCGACTGCTGATCGATTGGCTGCTGAGAGGAACGGCCGAATCCCTTTGACCATAGGGTCATCTCTATCGCTTGCGGGGGCCGACGAGACCGAACAGGGCACTCTGCGGATCACTGCCAACGATGATGAAGCTGCCGCCGGGCACCTCGGCGGGGCCATAGTGGATCACGCCGCCTTTCTGCGTAACGGCCCGTGCGGCAACGTCGATATCCTCTACGCCAAAGTAGAAATTCCAGGCGGGCGGCGGCCCGTCTGCAACCCGATTCATCATCGCGCCGATCATCTCGCCGTGGTGATTGATGAACTGATAATCGCCCATTTCGCCCATCGGCATGGCGTCACCCTTTTCCCATCCGAAGAGGCGGGTGTAGAAGGCAAGCGCTGCCGTTTGGTCGGTGGTTTGAAGCTCATTCCACTGACAGTGCCCTGCCTTCATCGGTGTGAAGGAGGTGCTTGTTCCCTCCATCGCGCCGCGCATCACGTAAAACAAAACGCCTTGCGGATCCGACACCATGGCAAGACGTCCGACGTTCGGGATGTCGGTTGGCGGCAAATGCTGTTCACCGCCCGCCTCGGCGATCGCAGTTGCGGCGGAATCCACATCGTCCACACCGACATAGCCCAGCCAACCCGGGCGCATGCCCGTGCCCTTTGCACCCGGAGGGATCGGCAGGAGACCAGCCACATCTACGCCGCCGATGCTGAAGATCCTGTAGTCGCGATCGGACCCCTCCGCCGAACGGGCCCGCCACCCGATGACGTCGCTGTAGAAGTCGCTGGCAGCATCGGCCTCCGTCGTCCAGAGCTCGTACCAGATGAAATCGCCGTGGTTGTTGGCCATGCCGCACCCCTCAGACGTCGAGGAGCGGCGCGAAGCCGCCGAAGATCATCCGCTTGCCGTCGAAGGGCATCTGTTCGCCCATCGTCTTCATGCGCGGATCTGTCATGATCTTCTCATTTGCGGCGTCCCGAGCTTCTTTGGACGGATATTCGATCCAGCTGAACACCACGATTTCGTCGTCCTTCGCCTTTACGGCGCCCCGGAAATCCGTGAGCTTTCCGTCCGGAACATCGTCGCCCCAGCATTCGACCACACGGCTCGCCCCGAACTCCTTGAACAAAGGAGCAGCCTCGGCGGCATGCTGGCGGTAGATCTCCTTGTTGGCAGCAGGCACGGCTGCCACGAAACCTTCTACGTATTTCATTGAGCGTCTCCCTTGGCTCGCTGGACAGTGACTGGCCCAAGCGGCCCTGCCCTGATTGAGTGCGAGTCTTGACATTAGTGTTGATATCAACATAATTGGACTATGTCAAAGCAGGATTCGTTTTCGACCACCATACAAGTACGCGATACCTGCCTGTGCCTGCATGTCCAGCGAGCTGCGCGTGCGCTCGCGCGGCGCTTTGATGAGGCGCTGCGGCCGGTGGGTCTAACCAGTGGGCAGTTCTCGCTGCTGAACGCCCTCAACCGCCCCGAGCCGCCCGCGATCGGGCCCGTTGCGCAGTTGCTCGCTATGGATCGAACGACACTCACGGCTGCCTTGAAGCCGCTCGAACGGGATGGGCTCGTGGCAATTGCCGTTGATTCCACCGACCGGCGCAACCGCCTTCTGCGTCTTACGGAGAAGGGCCAAAACGTCCTTGCTTCTGCCGTGCCGATCTGGCGCGATACCCATGCGACCCTTGAGGCTGGGCTGCTCGGGCTTGAGCCCGATGATCTCCGTGGCGCGCTGAAGACCCTCTCGCAGCCCTCCCCGCGCCCCTGATCAGCCGCCTAGAATCGTCGTCGGACTTGTGGAGCCCGCTCATCTCCGGTTTACCAGAGCGAACAAAGGCGCGGCTCCTATCATCACGAGAAACACCCGGATGATGTGATGGGCGGACACGAACGCGACCTCTATGCCAAGAGACAGCGCAACGAGGCTCATTTCAGCAAGGCCGCCGGGAGAATAAGCCAGGAGCAGCGGCACTTGGCCATAGGACGAGATGCGGCTTATTCCGGTCGCGAAAGCAAGCGTGATTCCAAGCAGGATCGCGGTCGAGCCCAGCGACAGCACGAGAATGCGCAGGATCTCTCGCGGAGCCGTGCCGGCGAACCGACAGCCAATGGTCGTTCCAAGAACAAGCTGGGCAAGATTGACGATCTCAATGGGTGGCACGAACCGCGTCCACCCAATCACATGAACGAGTGCGCTGACCAACATTGGGCCGAGAAGCAGCCGCGCCGGCAGCCGCAAGACATATCCCACCAGCCCGCCGATGATTGCTGTCGACACTAGCCAGGCCTCATCGGTCCATGGCGTCTCGAAAATCGAGGCTCCGAACTGAGGCCGAGCACCAAGGGACCCGCCGCCTAACAACTGCACGAGAAATGGAAGCGTGAGCACGACGAGCAGAATTCGGGCCGAGTGAACCAGGGCAATGGTCCGTGAATCACCACCTTTGTCCTCACCTACCATCACCATCTCGACCAAGCCGCCGGGCATGCCGGCGAAGTAAGCCGTTGGGACATCGAAGCCCGCCACACGTCGAAAATAGATGACGCAGGCCGCTCCGCTGATGAGGACGAACCCCGCCAGCCCCAACACGGTCGGAACCCAGTTGATGGCATTTTCGAGGACCTGAGGCGTAAACCCTGCGCCCAACATAACGCCGATCACCATCGTCATGGGCGGCCGCACGGAACTGGGCGCTACAATCGGCGCACGGGCGAGAGCCGCCAGGGTACATGCTGTCATCGAGCCGAGCATCCACGGCAGAGGCAGGCGCAAACTCATAAAGATCCAACCGCCGAGAGAGCCGACGAGCAAGGCAGCCAGAAACCGACCATAGGGGAATGAGCCGAACGCAAAGCCGGACGCCCACCTCAGGCATGCCTTGGTCAGTTTATGCAATACGATTTCCTCCTCAATCGCGCCAACAGCCTTCGAAGTCTCTTGAAGCGCCGTCGTGTGTACTGGGCTATCCTCGATGCAGCCTCAATATTTCAACCAGCGGCCGGGGCTTTGCGACGCTTGGCGACCAAGGCGAACGAGGCTATCGCGAACAGCGCGCAAGCGGCCATGATGGCTATCAACGGCCACACCGTCATGTCTAAGGCAGAGCCGACGAGGGGGGCGACCATCGCCCCGAAGCCAATCTGGAGGCTCCCCGACAGGCCTGCCGCTGCTCCTGCGGCGTCCGGCTTCACACTGACGGCACCCGCAATACCGCTCGGCAGGACCAAGCCGTTCCCGAGCCCGATGAAGAACATTGGCCCGAAGAGAGCCACGGGATGAATGAAGCCTGCGGCGAATATCCCGGCCATCACCGCAACGCTGACAAGCGTCATGATGGTCCCAGTGAGGATCATGAGGTTGACGCCGACCCGACCCGCAAACCGACCGGATGCAAAGTTTCCCAGAATGTAGCCGCACGGCACAATGGCAAAGTAAAAGCCGTACTCCGCTGGGCTGCGCCCCATCAGCTCGATCATTACGTAGGGCGCACCTGCCAGGAAAGCGAAGAACACGGCAGAGACGAAGCTGGTCGCCAGTGTATAGCCCCAGAACAGACGAGAGCCGAAAAGGCCGAAGTAGCTACGCAACAGCATTCTGGCCGAGCCTGCCGCGCCACGATTGTTGTTCGTCTCGTGCAGTTGCAGGAACGCGAAGAGCAACGCGAGGCTGCCGAACGCCATCAGGAAGACGAAAGAGGCACGCCATCCATAGAACGTTTCGAGGATGCCCCCGATGGTCGGGGCAAGCATCGGGGCAATCGCCATTCCCATCGTGACGTAGCCGATCATGCTCGCCACTTGATTACGCCCGTAAAGGTCGCGAACGATGGCCCTGCTCAAGGTAATTCCCGCGCAGCCGCCAACGGCCTGGACGATACGACCGAAGATCAGGAGGACAATCCCCTGCGCCATGAGGCAGATCAGCGAGCCCATCACGAAGATTGCGAGCCCGATCAGGAGCACGGGCCGCCGGCCGAAGCGATCGGAGAGCGGCCCGATGATCAATTGGCCAACCGCCATCGCAGCCAGATAAAGCGACAGGGTCAGCTGAATGGTGGTGAAATCCACCCCAAGCGCCCGCGCCATACCGGGCGTTGAGGGCAGATACATGTTGATGCCAAGCGGGCTTACGGCCGCGACGGCGATCAGCAGTGCAATAAAGGAAGGCTTGGCAATTGGAGGCGGTGCCTCAGCGGTAGAGGTCATGTCGTGTGGATCGTCCGGTGATAAGGCATTCGACGGTCGAGCGGAACGGGACCGTTCTATACCTGTTCTGACCACACACGCTAGCTCCCATCCATGAGCAGACCCAGAATGTCAGGTCCTCAGGATGGGGGACCTGGATTGGAGCCTATCGGCCGCTTTCTGATGCTATCCTGCACTCTCCGGTACACCATGGCGGTCCAACCTGCCCCTCATGTGCCGAACATGGGCATTGGAGACGCTGGCTGCTTCAGGCCCACGGTCGATGCCTGGTATCATGGCGTAGACGCGACGAAGTCCTCCCTCATCGGCGTGAAAACGTCCAAGAGAACTCCAGCTTCAACGGCAACAGCCCCGTGAATAGCGTTCGAAGGGACCAGGAAGCTGTCGCCGCGCCGCAGACGCTCGGTCCGGCCATCAATGGTGATATCGAACACGCCCTCTTCGACCAGGCTGCACTGGATGTGAGGATGAGAGTGAGGAGCACCAACGGCTCCAGCCTTGAAGGCCACCCGTACCATCATCACGCCCGCATCGTAGGTCAATATCTTGCGCCGGATGCCGGTGTCGGCGGGCTCCCAATGGATATCGCTGTCGAACGCGAAGCACTGCCCTTTACGATCCATATTTCCTCCTCCGACCTTTAACGCGCGAGCCATCCGCCATCCACCGGCAGAACGACTCCGTGGATGTAATCCGCTGCCGAGGAAGCCAGAAACACAGCAGCGCCGCCTATATCGGTCGGGTCGCCCCAGCGACCCGCCGGGATGCGGCCCAGAATTTCGCTGCTTCGCTTTGGATCGTCGCGGAGAGCTTCGGTATTGTTGGTGACGAAATAGCCAGGCGCAATGGCATTCACGTTGATGCCTTTCGCGGCCCACTCGCAGGCGAGCAGGCGCGTCAGGCCCGCCAACCCGCTCTTGCTCGCCGTGTAGGATGGAATGCGGATGCCGCCCTGGAAGGACAGGAGGGAGGCGATGTTGATGATCTTGCCGCCCGCCCCGTCTTCGAGCATGCGCTTGGCCACCGCCTGCGACAGGAAGAACGTGGATTTGAGATTGACGTTCATCACGTCATCCCATTCCTTCTCCGTGAACTCAATGGAATCGGCCCGTCGGATGATGCCCGCGTTGTTAACCAGGATATCGACGCGCTCGCCCACCTTAGCGCTCTCGGCCATGATGTGCTCGATGGGTTCGAGGCTCGACAGGTCGGCCTGCACGCTATGGACGCTTGCGCCCATGCCCTGGCACAGGCGCTCGGTCTCATCCATGGCCGAGCGCCCCACTGCTATGATTGAGGCGCCAGCTCGGGCAAGCGCCACGGCAATACCCTGACCGAGGCCCGTATTGGCCCCGGTCACCACGGCCGTCTTGCCGGTGAGATCAAAAGAAATCGACATTATGGGCGCCTCAACGCAGGGTTTCCATGGGCACCATCTCCATGTCGGTGAAATCCTGATTGTCACCGCCCATAGCCCAGACGAACGCGTAGTTGCTCGTGCCGACGCCTGAATGGATCGACCAGCCAGGCGAGAGAATCGCCTGCTCGTTGGAAACGACGAGGTGCTTGGTCTCCTCGGGTTCACCCATGAAATGGAACACCCGAGCGTCCGGTTGCAGGTCGAAGTAGACGTAGACTTCTGATCGGCGGTCATGGACATGAGCCGGCATGGTGTTCCACATGCTACCGGGCTTCAGCTGCGTCATGCCGAGCACCAGCTGGGCCGAACGGCAAACCTCCGGATGGATCATCTGGAAGATCGTGCGGACGTTGCCATTCGCGACATCGCCGAGATCGACGCGGCGAGCGCGATCGAGGCCGATCTTCACGGTCTCAAACCGGGCATGGGCGGGAGTGCTGACAAGGTAGAACTTCGCTGGAGCGCTCGCGTCGACGGATTCGAAGCGAACCTCCCGTGTGCCCATGGCGATATAGAGGGCATCCCGCGGCTCCAGGTCATGTACCTGACCGTCCGCGTAGACACGGCCCGAACCGCCCAGATTCACCACCCCTAGCTCGCGGCGATCGAGAAAGTTCGGGGAGCCAATCTGCTTGTGCGATTCCAGCACAAGCGGCCCTGAGGTCGGAGCTGCCCCTCCTACTACCAGCCGATCGATATGGCTGTAGGTGAGCTTAATTTCTCCGGGAACGAATAGGCTCTCGATCAGAAAGTGGCCACGCAGCTCGGCTGAACTGAAATGGCGGACAGCTTCGGGATGGCACACCTGCCGGACTTCGATGGACATCAGTACCTCTTTGACGACTGGAGGATGGAAAAAGTGCTCAGCGGAACAGGGCCGGGAGCCAAAGTGACAAACCTGGGATGTAGGTGACGAGGAGCAGCACGAGGACGCTCACTCCGAGGAAGGGCCAGATGGTCTTCATCGCCTCGCCGATCGTAATCTTACCCACGGCGCAACCGACAAACAGCACTGACCCCACTGGCGGCGTATTAAGGCCGATGCCTGCGTTGAGGATCAGGATCACCCCGAAATGCACCGGGTCGATGCCGAAGGCCTTGATCACCGGGAGGAAGATTGGCGTGCAGATGATGATCATCGGCGCCATGTCCATGAAGGTGCCGAGCACCAGCAGGATGACGTTGATGAGGAGCAGGACGACGATCGGGTTGTCCGACACCGTCTTCATCAGGGCGATGGTCGCTTGGGGCACCTGGAGAAACGCCATGAGCCAGCCGAAGGCGCTGGCCGTGCCGATGACGAGGAGCACCATTGCGGTGGTGCGCACAGCGCCGAGGGTCGCCTCTACGAAGCCCTGCCAGTCGAGCTCGCGATAAACGAAGAGCGTGACGAGAACCGCATACACAACTGCGATGCACGAGCTCTCCGTTGCGGTGAACACGCCAGAGCGAACACCGCCGAAGATGATGAAGATGAGCAGGATACCCGGCACGGCCGAGACGAAGAAATATCCAAGCAACCGGAAACCTGGAAACGGATCTGCCGGATAGCCTCTGCGCACGGCAACCACGTAGGCGGTGATCATCAGAGCTGCGGCTAGCAGAAAGCCGGGCACGATGCCAGCCGTAAACAGATCCGCCACCGAGATCGTGCCACCCGCCGCGATCGAATAGATGATCATGTTATGGGAGGGCGGAATCAGAAGCGCGATGATCGCTGCGTTCACGGTGACGTTGACGCTGTAATCCTTGGCGTAGCCGCGCTTCTCCATCTGCGGGATCATGATGCCGCCGATCGCGGAGGCATCCGCGATGGCAGAGCCAGAGATCCCGCCGAAGAGCGTGGAAGCCACGACGTTCACCTGACCCAGTCCCCCGCGAAGGTGACCGACGAAACCGGCAGCAAGGCGAATGAGACGGTCGGCGATGCCACCCCGCATCATCAGGTCACCCGCATAGATGAAGAACGGGATCGCCATCATGGCGAATGCGTTCATGCCGGAATTAACCTGCTGGAACACCACGACTGGCGGCAGTCCCATGTAAAGGACAGTCGCGGTAGACGCGATGCCAAGACAGAATGCGACAGGCGTGCCAATGAGAAGCAGAAGCGTGAATACGCCGAAGAGAACCCAGACCTCCATCGTATCAATCCTTCACGACAACAAGATGGGGTTCATCCACGCGAACCAGAGGAGCCTCCTCCCCGGCCAGCAGAAGGCGGACGAGCTTTTCTAAGGAAAAGAGTGCGATCAGAGCGCCGCCGACGGAGAGCGGCACGTAATCCATGCCCTGCGGAATCGCCAATCCTGGCATGGCGGCCGACCAAGTTCCAATGGCAAGCTCCGTACCGTACCAGGCCATCGCTGCGCCGAAGGCAATCACCAATACCTCCGTGACAGCGAGCATGATTCGGCGAATCCGTTGCGGCGCGTGATGAAGGGCAATCTCGAAACCGAGATGATTGCCTTCCCGCACTCCCACCGCAGAACCCAGAAGAATGAACCAGCTCATGAGCAGCAGGGAGGCCGGCTCCGTCCAACTCGGCGACTGGTTGAGGACGTAGCGGCCAAAAATCTGCCACGCGATAAAGGCTGTCATCAGAATGAGGCCAATCCCTGATATCCAGAGCGCCGCCCGGTTCACGGCGCCAAGGATACGGGACAGCGCGGCAAGATCAGCGCGCATTGATAACGATCTCCATCAGGAAAGGACGGACCGGCCGACGCCGGTCCGACGGAGGCTCCGAACCCGCGAGGTTCAGTTGGTTGCCTGAATGCGCGAGACGAGGTCCTTCACCTTCGCGTCTTTCACGTACTTCTCGTAGACGGGCTTCATGGCGTCGATGAACGGCTGTTTCTCGACCGCATTGATCTGGCTGCCGCTGGATCTGATCTTTTTCTCGGCGTCTTTCTCGCGTGCTTCCCAGAGCTCACGCATCTTCGCAACCGATTCCTTGGCCGTCTCACGCACGGCTTTCTGGTCCTCGGGCGAAAGCTTGTCGAAGGTTCTCTTCGACATCACCAACACTTCCGGCGACATGGAATGTTCGGTCAGCGAATAGAATTTCGCGACCTCGAAGTGTCGGAAGGAATCGTAGCTCGGCCAGTTGTTTTCTGCTCCGTCCACGACGCCGGTCTGCAGCGCCGAGTAAACTTCCCCGGGAGGCATTGGCGTGGCGTTGGCGCCTAGCGCATTCACCATGTCGAGGAAGAGATCGGACTGGATCACGCGCACCTTCATGCCCTTTAGGTCCGCCGGCGTGTTGATGGGACGCTTGGAGTTGTAGAAGGAGCGCGCTCCCGAATCGTAAAACGCCAGCGCTACGAGGCCGTGAGGTTCGAAGGCCTTCAGAATCTGGTCGCCGACCGGTCCGTCCATGGTCTTGCGCATATGCTCAACCGACCGGAAGATGAACGGCAGGGACGGGACCAGGGTCTCGGGGATCAAATTGTTGAACGGACCCATGTTGATCCGGTTCAGGTCGATGACGCCAAAGCGGGTCTGCTCGATCGTGTCCTTCTCCTGGCCCAGCTGGGCCGAGTGGAAGACCTGGACCTTGTAGCGCCCGTTTGTTTTCTTCTCGAGCAGGGACCCGAAATGTTTCACCGCCTCAACGGTCGGATAGCCGTCCGGGTGGATATCGGCGGAGCGCAGGGTCGTCTGTGCGCCTGCAGCGCCACTCATCAGGGCCGCCCACATTCCAACAGCGGTAGCGGCTAGAGTTCGTCTCGTCAGCATCATATTCTCCTTAGGCTTCCTCGAATGTTGTTGGTTTGCGCTCAGCCTCCAGGCTGAACGGTGCGCCAGGACAGGAATGCCTTAGGCACCCGAACCGGGATCAGCTGCCGCTTGTTGCGGCTTACTGGTCGACAATTGTATGGTAGTATACACTGATATGAGCCGCAACTCGCCAAAAGAATGAGAACCGATGTGAACACGCCTTTTTCCGTTAACGCCGGCTCCGCAGCTCAGCGTGTCGAGACAGAGTTGCGCCGATTGATCGTGGCCTTGGAGCTTCCGCCTGGAAGCCGCCTGTCCGAGCAGGAGATTGCCGAGCGCCATGGGGTGTCGCGGCAGCCAGTTCGCGAAGCCCTGATCAGCTTGGCCAAGACACGCCTCGTAGAGATCCAGCCTCAGCGGGGGACGGTGGTCGTCAAAATATCCGTCAGGAAGATGATGGAGGCGCGTTTCGTCCGGGAGGCCATCGAGACGGCCGTCGTGCGCAGGGCCTGTTCATCCTTTGACCGACAGACGCGGCTGAGGATCGACGATCTGCTTGAAATGCAGGACCATGCGGCCCGGCGCGACGACCACGCAGCCTTTCAGCGCTACGACGAACTTTTCCATATTGCCCTCGCTGAGGGCGCCGGTTGCCCCCTGGCCTGGGAAGCGATCCAAGACCTCAAGGCCCATATGGACCGTGTCTGCCAGCTCACTCTCCCCGGCCCGGACGCGATGCTGCCCCTCATCGAACAGCATCGCGCTATCATCGCCGCCGTGGACGCCTGCAACGAGGATGCAGCCGCTGACGCCATGCGCCAGCACCTCACGGAGATCTTAAGGGCATTGCCTCGGATCGAAGCCGAGCATCCGGAGCTTTTCAGCTCGTAATCCCGGAGAACCTCGCCGACCCTGGATCAAGGGCCGGCGAGCAGATCCCACAGGCATCGGCACCTCAACCAAGCGCGGCCACTAGGGGCGTGAGCAATCCTCACGCGGTGGCCGCAGTTGGTTCGAACAGCTTGCCTTGTGATTACAAGGCCGCCACCTCAGTCTCCCGCACCATCGCCGCCGTCTCATCAAGAGTGACCCTGAAACGCTCCACCATGTCGCGAACCTGATCTTCCGTAATGATCAGAGGCGGGCAGAAGGCGATCGTGTCGCCGATGGCCCGAATGATCAATCCGTGCTCATGGGCGCGGGAGAATACCTGGGCTCCGACCTTGCCCACAGGGTTGAACTTCGCCTTGGTTGCCTTGTCCGCGACCAATTCCACGCCTGCGATCAATCCTACGCCGCGAACTTCGCCGACAAGGGGATGATCCGCTAGCTTGCGAAGTTCGTCCTGCATCACTTCGCCCACGCGTCGCGCATTCTCGACCAGATTCTTCTCTTCGATGATGTCGAGATTTTCCAGCGCGACCGCCGCGGGAACAGGATGGCCGGAGGCCGTGAAGCCATGACCGAACGTGCCGATCTTCCCAGAATTGTCGGCGATGCCTTCATAGAGCTCGTGGCTGATCATCACAGCCGCGAGCGGCTGATAGGATGAGGTGATCTGCTTGGAGAGCACCATGATGTCCGAGTCGATCCCGTAATAGTCGCAGGCGAACATCGTCCCAAGGCGGCCAAAGCCGTTAATTACTTCGTCAGCGACGATCAAGACGTCGTGCCGGCGGCAGACGGCTTGGATCTTCTCCCAGTAGGTGGCCGGCGGTGGAAGGACGCCGCCCGCGCCCATCAGTGGCTCACCGATAAAGGCCGCCACCGTGTCGGGCCCCTCCTCCAGAATCGTCGCTTCAAGCTCCGCGGCAAGACGGTCGGCGAACGCCTCCTCGGTTTCGCCTGGCTCCGCAAACCGGTAGTAATGTGGACAAGTCACGTGTCGCACGGGCACGAACGGGAGATCGAAATCCCGCTGGTTCGCCGGAAGTCCTGTCAGGCTGCCGGATGCAATCGTGATCCCATGATACGCGTTGGTACGGGAGATGAACTTCTTCTTCTGCCGCAGCCCTCGCGCGTTGTTGTAGTACCACACCATCTTGATGACGCTGTCATTCGCCTCTGACCCTGAATTGGTAAAGAAGGCGCGCCTGAGCCGGGCGGGCGTCATTTTGACAAGCCGTTCCGCGAGCTCGACCGAGGGTTCGTTCGTCTTGTGAGAGAAGGTATGGTAGTAGGGCAGCTTGCTCATCTGGCGGCTGGCCGCCTCGACAAGGCGTTTCTCGCCAAAGCCGACCGCCACGCTCCAAAGGCCCGCCAGCGCCTCGATGTAACGATTTCCGAGGTCATCGTAGACGTAAATCCCCTCCCCCCGATCAATCACGATCGGCCCGATCTCCTCGTGCTTGCGGGCGTTGGTGACGGGGTGAAGCACGTACTCCACGTCGCGTGCATAAATCGAGTTCGGGTGTCCACGCATGGCTTTTGCTGTCCTTCTGTGCGCTGAATTATCGAGTTCCAAGGAAACGTGAATTGATGCCGCTCATGGGGCGGCCCGAAGAGCATTCCGCTCCTGACGCCACCGTAACGCGGCAGCCAGACCGGCAAGGCAGAGCGTGCCGATGATGAGCAGCAAGGCGGCTGCGACCACAGTCGGGCTGATGTTTTCCCGAATGCTCGAGAACATTTGCCGAGCCAGGGTCCTTTGGTTGGGACCTGCCACGAAAAGAGTGATGACCACTTCGTCCAAGGATGTCGCAAACGCGAACACGGCCCCGGAAATGATGCCGGGAAGCGCCAATGGAAACGTCACCCGATGGAATACCGTCACCGGAGAGGCGCCCAGGCTGCTGGCGGCTTTCTCTACGGCGCGATCGATCCCCTGAAGGGATGCGGACACGCTGACGATCACGAAAGGAACGCACAGAACCGCGTGCGCGACGATGACGCCCGGATAGGTGCTCGCGAGTCCAAAGTTCACGAAGAGCATCTGCATGCCTACGCCCAGTACTACGGCCGGCACAACCATAGGGAGCAGAAACACCGTCCTCAACAGGCTCGCCAGGGGCAGAACTTCCGAACGCATGCCCAATGCCGCCAGTGTTCCCAAAACCGTGGAGAGCAGCGTGGCACCCAGGCCGATGATCAGGCTGTTCATGATCGACAGGCGCCATGCATCCGCCGTCGCGAGTTCGGTAAACCAGCGGAGCGAATAGTCCTCGATCGGGTACGTGAGGAAGACGCTGGACGTGAAGGCCAGAGGCAGGATCGCAACGATCGGCAGCAGAAGAAAACCCACGATCGTGACGCCGAACAATGTTTGGATCGCTCGAAACATGCCTCACGCTCCCAGCAACTGGGGAGACTTCGAAAGCCGCCCGTAGATGAGATAGAGGATCGTCGTCACCAGAAGCAGGATCACGCCGAGTGCTCCGGCCAAGCCCCAGTTGGCTGTTCCGGTCGCATAGAAGGCAATGACGGAACTGATCATTTGGTCGTTTGCCCCGCCGACGAGAGCCGGAGTGATGTAGTAGCCTATGGCCACCATGAACACGAGGAGCGAACCGGACAAGAGACCGGGAAGGCTGAGCGGCAGCAACACGCGCCAGAAGGCCCGCAGAGGGCTTGCTCCCATGGATGCGGCGGCCTGCATGAGGTTGCGCGGAACGGACAGGAGAACGCTATAGATCGGCAGGACCATGAACGGCAAAAGAACATGCGTCATGGCGATCACGACACCAAGCCGGTTGAAGATCAACGGCAAGGGGCTGTCGATGAACCCAATGGCCTGCAGCGCGCCGTTGATCAGTCCTTCGTTCTGAAGGAGCACGAACCATGCGGTGGTCCGCACCAGCAACGATGTCCACAATGGCACCAGGACCGCCAGCAAGAGCGCCGAGCGCTTCCAGCCGGTCACGGCGGCAGCGAGCATCGCATAAGGCAGGCCTATGGCAGCACAGGCAGCCGTAACGATGGCTGCGATCAGGAACGTGCGGAACATGATCAGGCGATTGGCGGACGCTCCGGGGGCCTCGCTCACCACCGCTCCGTCTGCATCCCGTTTCATGTCGACAGCCGCGAGGAGATTGCGGTCGGTATAAGGCGGGACAGCATCCTTCAGCGCCAGCCAGTAGCGCGGGTCCTTCCAGCGCGGATCGACAGCTGCCAGATCGATGGTTTTGGGGTCGGCCCCATCTCGAGCGGAACTCGTCGTTCGAGACAGCAGGGTGCGAAAGCCAGACACAGCGCTGTTGAGCCGCCGCACCGTCTCCCCTAATGCCTGCTGGTCGTTGGCCTGCCTGAGATCTGCAACGAGAGCCTCGTGGACCTGCGGCGGCGGGAGGTCTCGACCATCCCACGACACGATCGCAGCCGCTGTCCTCGGCAGGACACGGCTGACCGTGTCATCGACCACGGCAGCCGTCACCATCGTCCAGAGGGGCCACAGGAAAAAAACTGCCAAGAATGCCAGGAGCGGCACGATCAACAGCAATGCGCCCAGTGTCTCACGTGCGGATGCCCTGCTCATGGCGCGAGCACAGTACAGTCGCGGGGATCGAAGGACACCACGACGGGAGCGCCAACCTTCCAGTCGCCGGCGAGGCGTTCGCACCGGGCGGTAAACGTAAACTGACCCTGGGCCAGTTGCACCCGCATGTGATCGCCGTGATAGATGCAGTCGGCAATGGTCATGGTAAGCGCGTTGTCCCCTGCCGGGTCGGCTCCAAGCCGCATGCGCTCCGGACGCAGGGAGAACCACGCCTTTTGTCCCTTGGCGAGTTCGGGAGCAGCGTCCACCTGAGCGACGAGATCGTCGCTCAGGGCGATCGTCGCCCGGCCACCCTGGACATTGACGACATCTGCTTCAATCAGATTGGTCTCGCCGATGAATTGCGCCACGAAACGTGTGCGGGGCGTATCGTAAATCACAAAGGGACTGTCGATCTGCTCGATCCTGCCCCCGTTGAACACGGCGATCCGATCGGACATCGTCAGGGCTTCGGACTGATCGTGAGTCACGAACACGATCGTCAGGCCGAGCCGCTTGTGAAGCTCCCGTATTTCGAGCTGCATGTGCTCCCGCAATTGCTTGTCGAGGGCTCCAAGGGGCTCGTCCATGAGGATCACCCGGGGCTCGAAGACAAGAGCCCTCGTCAAGGCCACGCGCTGCTGCTGCCCTCCCGACAACTGCGAGGGCCGACGGTTCTTCAGCTGACCCAGCCGCACCATATCCAGCGCTCGCTCGACCTTGGTGGCGATCTCGGCCCGGGGCAGCTTTTTCATTTCCAACGGAAAGGCAACGTTCTCTGCAACCGTCATGTGGGGGAAGAGGGCATAGTTCTGGAAAACCACCCCCATCTCGCGCCGGTGCGGCGGCAACTGATCGATGCGCGTCCCCTCAAGGGTGATGGTGCCGCGAGTAGGTCGCTCGAAGCCCGCCAGCATCATCAGGATCGTTGTCTTGCCGGATCCCGAGGGTCCAAGGAGGCTGAGGAACTCACCTTGCTGGATGGTGAGATCGAGCGAATCGATCACGGTGTGTGCGCCGAAGCTCTTGGAAACGGCCTCGAACTGAATAAAGGGCTGCATGTCTCTCTGCTCTATCCGACTCTGATCATGCCCTGCGAGATGGTTGACTGGCGCATCCCCGCCCGGCTGAGAGCCAGATGTGGTTGAAGCGAACCCGGAGGAGAAAGCGTGGGGAGGTTCCCGCACGCTTTCCGCCTGTTAGGAGGTCGACCCCACGGTTACTGGGCAAGCCAGGCATTGAAGCGCTTGTTCAGCTCCTCAATGTTGTCCACCCAGAAGTCAGCATTGAGCGGAGCGGACCCGGAGAGATTTTCCGGCGCCGTGGGCAGTTCCTTCTGCATCGCTGCCGGCACGGCCGTCGCGGCTTCCTTGTTCGGCAGACCGTAGGCGATGTACTCCGGCAGTTTCACCTGGTTCTCCGGCATGCTGGCGAAGGCGATGAAGTCCATCGCCTGGTCCTTGTTCGGACTGTCCTTGAGGATTACCCAGCTGTCGATGGCGTACAGGCTGCCCGGCCAAACGACCTTGAAGTTTTTGCCTTCCGTCTTGTTGATGCCCGAGATGCGCCCGTTATAGGCGGCGGTCATGACCACTTCGCCGGATGCGAGGAGTTGCAGGGGCTGCGCGCCGGACTCCCACCAAACGATGTGCGGCTTCAGTTGATCGAGCTTCTTGAATGCCCGATCGACGCCCTCCGGCGTTCCCAGCACCTTGTAGACATCGGCCGGTGGAACACCATCCGCCATGAGGGAGAACTCAAGAGCGTATTTCGGGCCGCGACGGAGACCGCGCTTGCCGGGGATCTTGTTTACGTCCCAGAAATCGGCCCACGAGGTCGGCGCCTGCTTCAGGCGGTTGGCGTCATAGCTCAGCGCGGTCGACCATACGATGGCGCCAACGCCGCAATCGTCCACGGCGGCGGGCAGGAACTTGTCTTTTCCGCCAACCTTGCTCCAGTCGAGTTTCTCGTAGAAGCCGTCCGCGCAGCCAAGCGCCAGTTCCTCGGCCTCAACCTGAACCACATCCCAATTGGGCACCCCGGCCTTCACCTTGGCGGCTATGACGCCGATGCCCCCGTCCCAGCTTTCCTCAAGAACCGGCTTGCCGCTCTTCTTAGCGAAGGGCTCGAAGTAGATCTTGCGTTGGGCGTCCTGATAGTTGCCGCCCCAGGACACCACCGTGAGGTCGCGGGCCTGAACGGCCTGCGTACTCCAGCCTGCGAGCAGGGCCGAAAGACAACCGGCAACTGTTAACATTTTCGCGGAATTCATTGGTCTATCCCTCTGTTGGTTATTTTCCTCTGGGGAAGGCAACCATACTCCCGCTCTTCCAGGGCTGCCAAGGTCGATCCTGGTGAGGATATTCACCAACACAGGTTTGTGACAGGAATATTCGGTTCTCAGTAGGTCGGCGGGGTCACTGCGCTGAGGATCGTGCTCGTCCCGCCCGATGTGTTCCGGAAGCGATGGGGGATCCTGCTGTCGAAGTAGTAGCCGTCGCCCTCCTTAAGGATCCGACTTTCGTCCCCGACCGTCACCTCGACCGAACCGCGGACGACGACGCCGGCCTCTTGAGCCGAATGGGAAAACGGAGCCCCTGTATCCGCCCCGACCGCATAGGTCTCGTGCAGCATCAGAATCTGGCGGTTGGGGTGGTTCATCCCCAGCACCCGATAGGAGATCGTCTGCGTCTTTCCGATCTCTACCCACTCATGGGCCGGATAGAATGGCGAATAGGGAACGCCGGCGTTCATGTCCGCGAAAAACCCGGTCAATGTCGTTCCCAGGGCATCGAGGATCGCGCTGAGGGTATCGACCGATGGACTCATGCGGTCGCGTTCGATCAGGGAGATCGACGAGTGCGAGATGCCCGACCGCAACGCTAGCTCCCTGACGCCCAGCCCCCGCCGGCGACGCAACTCTCTTAGGCGTGTTCCAATTTTCGGCATTGCGTTCCTGTCTTATGTGCCTGACCCGTCGATGAGCGTCGTAATGGCGGCGTTGAAAGCCCTCCCATCAGTCTGCGCTGGCCCAACCCTATCCCTGGTGAGAATTCTGAACAACCGGTCCACACCGCCTTGAGGGCAGCCTGATGATCCTTGAATTTGAGTTCCTGAAACGGAGACAGAATAATGTTGAACCTTCCCGCAGGCGCACGCGCCAAGATTACATTCCTTAAAGAGTCCAAGCGCGATGAGGCGACGGAGACCGGGGTGATCGAGGCAACTGTCCGGAACATCATCACGGCCGTTCGCGACCGGGGGGATGCTGCCTTGCGTGAGTATTCCAAAACGTTCGACCAAGCCGACGTCACCATCTTCGAGGTAAATGATCAGGAGCGATCGGAGGCGGTGCGGAACCTGGACCCGCAAACGCGCCAGGACACGGAATTCGCCATCGAACGTGTGCGCGCCTTTGCGCAGGCCCAGCTGGGCACGATCCTGCCGCTCGAGGTGGAAGCCCTGCCGGGCCTTCACCTCGGTCATCGGGTAATTCCCATCCGGACCATCGGCGCTTACGTTCCTGGTGGACGGTATCCCCTCCTGTCGGCTCCGATCATGACACTCGTGCCGGCGAAGGTTGCAGGATGCGAGGAGGTCATCGCCTGCCTGCCGCCTAAGGCTCATCCGGCCATGATTGCCGGCTGCCATCTCTCCGGCGCGGACAGGATTTTCCGTGTGGGCGGCGCCCAGGCCGTCGCCGCAATGGCGTTCGGCACCGAGACAATTCCAGCCGTCGACAAGATCGTCGGGCCGGGCAACGCCTATGTGAACGAGGCCAAACGGCAGGTTTTCGGGCGGGTCGGCATTGATCAACTCGCAGGACCGAGCGAGATTTTCGTGGTCGCCGACGACACGGGAGACGCGGAAATGATCGCCGTCGATCTCCTGGCTCAGGCCGAGCACGATGTGCGGACGCGGGTGGGGCTCATCACGACCAGCGCGAGGCTGGCGGAGGCGACGCTTGCGGAGGTTGAACGGCAGCTGGAAGGTCTTCCAACGGCTCCTGTGGCCGGCCCCGCTTGGCGGGACTACGGCGAGATCGTGGTGTGCGAGGACGAGGAGGCGATGATCGCCTATTCCGATTTCATTGCGGCCGAGCATCTCCAGGTTCACACGGCCGCGCCTCACGACACCGCGCAGAAATTGCGCAACTACGGCTCCCTCTTCATCGGCCCGCTCGCAAGCGTGGTGTACTCCGACAAGTGCTGCGGGACCAATCATACGCTGCCTACCATGGGCGCCGGCCGATACACGGGCGGCCTCTGGGTCGGCTCCTACGTTAAGATCTGCACGCATCAATGGCTGGACGAGCGTGGAGTTGCGGCCGTTGCGCCACCCGCAACAAGGCAGAGCCAGAGCGAGGGCCTGGAAGGTCATCGTCGGGCTGCGGCATTCCGGATGGCGACGAGTTAAAACATTCTATCCAAAGGCCTGCGTCTCAATGGACGCAGGCTTTGGTTCAATTCAACCTGTGGGCGCGGCGCTTGGTGGGCTGGAACTTCGCGCGTACATCTTCCGAGGAATTGGATCTACATTCACAGCCGACGCACTACCGCACATCTTCCTGGGCCAAAGGCATGTGGACGCATATATCCTCCTCCCGGTTGTTGCTCGGTGCGATTGCCATTGAGGGCTATGCTGTCCTGGCGGTAGAACTCCTCGCCATTCGTCAGCTTACTCCCTACGTCGGCAACGCGACCGACGTGGTCGCCATTGTGATCGCTGCAGTTCTTCTCCCTCTTGCTCTCGGTTACGAGGCTGGGGGTCGGGCCAACTTCACCCCCGGCGATGAGACAGGGGTGCGCCGTCAGCTCACCCAAAATCTGTTGATTGCGTCCTTCATTCTCAGCCTGGGACTATCCCATCCTTTTCTGGCTGCCCTTTTCCAGCTGCTCGATGGCATTGGGCTCACACATCGCCTGATCCAGGCTGCGGCTCATACGTCTCTATTCCTGGTCTATCCCGTCTATCTCCTGGGGCAGACCATTCCCTTGGTGGCTTTTTGCTCCACTGGCGCAAGTCTGCCGCGCTCCACCGGATTGATGCTTTTCGTGTCTACCCTTGGGTCCTTCCTGGGCTCAGTCGTGTCGACTCTTGTGTTCATGACCTTCTTGGGCGTCCACATCACAGTGGCTTTGACTCTCGGACTTCTGGTGCTGCTGGCGGCGCTCATCGGCTGGTCGATGGAGAATCGGATCAGGGTGGTCCTCACCGCCAGCGCACTTGGGATTTATATCGTTGCTATCAATAGCCCTGCGGCGGTTCGTGCATATGGCATCGTCAGCAACAATCTCTACAGCGAGGTTAGGGTTGTGGCTAATCCAGTCGAGGACAGCCGGCTGCTGGTCATCAACAACAGCCCCTCCTCTAAAATAGCGGCCGACCCTGAGCACCGCTTTGCCTACATAAAGTTCATCGAGAAGGAAGTCCTCACAAAGCTCGACTCAGGTCGGCCCAACCACATCCTCGTGATCGGGGCTGGTGGGTTCACAGTCGGCCTGGAGGATAGGTCACATTCCTACACCTATGTCGATATCGACCCTGCCCTGCGGGATGTGAGCGAAGAGCATTTTCTGCGCCAGCCCTTGACCCCAAACAAGAGCTTCATACCTGAATCGGCCCGCGCCTTTCTGCGCCGCAACGCCCAGACCTATGATGTCGTGGTGCTGGATGCATTTACCAACCGGATCAGCCTTCCGCCGGACCTGATCACTCACGAGGCGTTTGCAGCAGTCCGGCAGGCGGTGGCACCGGGAGGTCAGGTGATCATGAACATCATCACGTCACCAACCTTTGCGGACAGGTTCAGCCGCAGCATCGATGCAACGATCCGCAGCGTGTTCCCTTTCGTCACCCGCCAAATCCTGCCCCAGACCCAAACGGGCCCCGTCGCCAGCATCCTCTATCTTGCAAACAGGATTGAGACTCCATCGTACGGTTTGTACACCGACGACCGGAACCGCTCCTTTCTGGATCATTAGTTCTTGAAAGGACCTTCGTTTTCCGTCTTAGGCCGGATGTAGGTCACAGGGTTACATAGAGTGGTGCTGCGCAACGTCCGCACACTAGGACTCCTGGCGTCTGGCTTGTTCCCGACAATAGGGCCGTGAGCCGTTAACGTTTGGTCGCTACGACAGCGTAGCGGTGCTGGGTTGCACGCTCCACACCCTTAAGCAGAGGCATATGCCTGGCCTGCTCGCGATGGATTCGTTTCAGGTTATAGTCCACGGACGTTTCAGCAAAGCCAGCCTGACGTAACAAGCTCACGACCTCGCCTGCTCGTGCCCCTCTGGAAAAATGGACCCGCTGCAGAATCCGCTCATGAGTCTCGCGCATGGCGTCGGGAGTATGAGAGGTCGAGGACGCTCTCCCGGTAAGCCGCTCGAACGCGCGGATCATGCGTTTCACCAGCGTCTCCGAGACGAAGTCGCCATCAACGATGAGAACCTTGCCCCCCGGCTTGAGCAAGGAATGCCAATCTTTGAAGGCAACGATCGGATCTACCAGGGTCCAGACCAGATGTCGCGTCGCGATGACGTCGTAGCTCTCCGGCTTCTCCAACGTGCGCTCCGCGTCGCCTATGACGAAACGAATCCGCGCCCCTCGCGCTTCCGCCTTTGCCCGTGCGCGGGCCAGCATGGCCTCTGACCAGTCGAGGCCAGTAACCTGGAAGCCAAGCCCATCGAGCAGGTGCGAGATCACCCCTGTCCCACTTGCGAGGTCGAGCGCTTGGCGGCCGTTGCCGGATCCGAGATGACGTAGGAAAAGCTCGCGCCACGCCTCCCTCTCCGCCTCCGAGAAGATCTCGTGTCCAACCTGCTCGTCGAAGGTCGCCGCGCGTGCTGACCAGTAGTCTCGGATCTCGTCACGAAGGGTGTAGTTTGACGTCATCAGGCACGCTCGTTCATTCCAGAATTGAGGGGCGATTTAACGTCGTTCGTAGCAAGCGTCAAATTGTAAGTATTCTAAAATATAGAATTGAATCATTCTAAACAGTGTTTATGACAGCATTCATTTTAGTAATTCTAAAAGATAACGCTTGTAATACTACTGACGCCGCCCTACGAGGAGCCGCTTTCCTTCTCATACGAGGCACACCATGCAGTTTCCCAAACTGGCCCTCTGTGCGGCCCTGGCGCTCGTCTCACTTGTGCCTGCCCCATCCAAGGCGACCGATAAAAAGGTAATCGTCACCGACGTCACTGGTCGGCAGGTCGAAGTCAAATCTCCGGTCAACAAGGTGATCCTCGGCGAGGGACGCCAGGTTTATTTCGTAGCAGCTCTCGACAGCGAAGATCCCTTCAAGCGCGTCGTCGGCTGGCGGGACGACTTCGAGAAGGCGGATCTTGACGGATACAGAGACTATCTCGCCAAGTATCCCCAGATCGCAAAGCTTCCAAAGTTCGGCGGCTCGAAGGAAGGCACGTTCGACATCGAGCAAGCCGTCGCGCTCGCTCCCGACGTGATGATCATGAATGTCGAGGCGAAGACTGCGACGGATGACGCAAAGCTTACCGAGAAACTTGCCAAGGTCGGCATCCCGGTCGTCTTCGTGGACTTCCGCGACAAGCCTTTTGAAAATACTGAGCCGAGCATGCGGCTCATCGGCAAGCTGTTTGACAAGGAGGCTCGGGCAGAAGAGTTCATTGCATTCCGCAAGGAGCAGATCCAGCGTGTCACCGAGCGCCTGGCCAAGGCCAATCCTGCCAAGCCGCTCGTGATGATGGAGCGTGCCGCGGGCTATACCGATGACTGCTGTATGTCCTTCGGAAACGAGAATTTCGGCAAGATGGTCGAGATTGCCGGGGGCATCAATCTTGCCGGCAAGATCATTCCTGGCACCTTTGGCGTCGTGAACCCTGAGCAGATCATTGCCGCCAACCCGGACCACGTAATCGCCACCGGATCGAACTGGGAGCTTTATGTTCCTGGCGGAGCGTGGGTCGGCGTCGGCTCCGGCGCCGACGCAGCCATGGCTCGGAACAAGCTTGAGGCGCTGATGAAGCGCCCCGCCTATACGGGCGTAAAAGCCGTGCAACGCAAGCAGGTCCACGCTATCTGGCACCAGTTCTACAACAGCCCCTACCAGTTCATCGCCATTCAGCAGATGGCAAAGTGGCTGCATCCGGAGCTGTTCGCCGACCTCGATCCGGACCAGACCATGCGCACTCTCTACGAGCGCTTCCTGCCGGTAGCCTACAAGCCTGGCTACTGGGTCTCTCTCGCTGACAAGGACTAGCCTTTTGGCCCACGCAACACCCGTTGCGGCCCAAACAGGGCGCGGTGCCTACCGCGCCCTCGTGCAGCGCAAGAAGCTTGTGCTGCTGGCGCTCGCAATCGTCCTGGTTCTTTCAATTATTGCTGATCTTGGTCTCGGGCCAGCTCGCTACAGCATGCGAGAGGTCGTGCTTGCGCTCGCCGGGTCATCGGACGTGTCGCATCAGGTCGGCGTCGTGATCTGGGACATCCGAATGCCGGTGGCCCTGATGGCGGTCGTGGTCGGCGCAGCGCTCTCGGCGGCGGGCGCACAGATGCAAACGATCCTCAACAACCCTCTCGCAAGCCCGTTCACGCTCGGCATCTCGGCTGCCGCGAGCTTCGGCGCATCACTCGCTCTTGTGTTCGGGGTCGGCCTCCTGCCCTTTGCTATTGAATATGTGGTATCGATCAATGCTCTGATCATGGCTGTGGCGGCCGCCTTGTTCATCCACCTGATGAGCCAAAAGCGCGGCGTGACGGTTGAGACCATCGTCCTGCTCGGCATCACCCTTGTGTTTACCTTCAACGCCCTGCTGGCCCTCGTGCAGTTCCTTGCCTCCGAGCAGGCGCTGGCAGCGGTCGTGTTCTGGACCATGGGCAGCCTGACTCGTGCGACCTGGCCAAAGCTGGCGATCACTACGCTCGTTGTTGTCGTAGCGCTGCCCCTGTTCTTCCGCAGAGCTTGGGCACTGACGGCGCTTCGCCTTGGTGAGGACAAGGCGGCGAGCTTCGGCGTCAACGTCCGTCGGCTGCGGCTTGAGACGATGCTGATCGTCAGCGTCCTTGCCGCAGTGCCGGTGGCCTTCGTTGGGACGATCGGCTTTGTCGGACTGGTTGGCCCCCATATCGCCCGAATGCTCATCGGCGAGGATCAGCGCTTCTTCCTGCCGGCGTCGGCCCTTTCAGGCGCCGCGATGCTGTCACTGACCTCCGTGATCAGCAAGTCTCTCATCCCCGGCAGCATCATCCCCATCGGGATCATCACGGCGTTGATCGGCGTACCGTTCCTTTTCAGCCTCATCATGACCAACCGGAGACGAGCATGGTAGCGACCCTGCAACTCAACGACGTCGGCGTTCGCTATGGCAAGCAGCAGGTTCTTTCAGGGATCACTTCGCCTGTGCTGACAGGTGGCGAAGTGACCGCCGTGATCGGACCGAATGCGGCGGGCAAATCGAGCCTGTTCCGGAGAATCGCAGGTCTTCTCAGCGGGCCAGGGGATATTGTCATCGGTAGCCCCGCAGATGGGCCTATGACCTGTGGCGTCTGCTACATGCCTCAGGACACCTCGGTGAACACAGTCCTTACGGTCTACGAGTCAATCCTACTGGCGAGAAAGCGGGGCTCGGATCCACGCGTCAGCGACGATGACCTTAGAGCCGTGGACGAGATTCTTGCATCGCTACGCATTGAGAGCATCGCGTTCAAGGGCTTGTCCGAGCTGAGCGGCGGCCAGAGGCAACTCGTCTCCTTGGCTCAAACCCTTGTGCGGGATCCAAAGATCCTGCTCCTGGATGAGCCAACGAGTGCGCTGGACCTTCACAGGCAGGTGGAGGTGCTGGCGCTGATCCAGTCTCTGGCGCGAAAGCAGCAGATCTGCGTGGTGCTCGCGATCCACGATCTCAACCAAGTCCTGCGGGTGGCAGATCGCGTTATGGTGATCGATGCAGGAACAATGGTGGGATGTGGTCCTGCAGAGGCTGTGATCACGCCTCAGCTTCTGAGAGACATTTACAAGGTCGACGGCAGGATCGAGCGATGCTCCCGCTTGTGCTCGCAGGTCATCATTGATGGCCCTATTGTCCATTAAACCTGATCCGACATTACAATCATCTGTCGGTGATGCACATCGCGTATCGATCTCTCATGAAAGTACTGGTCAGGCCGCCACGGCGCATCTTTGAAGCCCGGAGCGGCTTAGCGGTTCTCTAGGGCAACGTGGTGTGCAGCAGGCTGGGCGTCTTAGTCAGGTCTGTCCTGTCGGCTATGGCTCGTATGGCCAGACCGGGCATGTCACAGCCAGAGCCGAGCCTCAAAATATGAAACTTCGTGGCAAATATTTGTGACGGGTCGCCTTAAGTGCCTGCGAGGCAACGATTGCTGAACGGGCGCTTTTCTGTTTCACTGTCGCGACGCAGACATGCGCTGATCTATCGAAGCCGAAAATCAGCGATTCACTTCAGAAGTTTAGCTCGCGATGATCGTACAAACTCTTCCTGACAAAGCTTCACTCGGACGGCAGGCAGCCTCCGAGGGAGCCAAGACGATTCGCGATGCCCTGGCGGCAAAGGGAGAGAGCACGATCATTGTCGCAACAGGCGCCAGTCAGTTCGAGATGCTCGATGCGCTGGTCGCCGAGCCGGATCTCGATTGGTCTCGGGTCACGGCCTTTCATCTGGACGAGTATGTTGGCCTGCCAGAGACCCATCCGGCGAGTTTCCGTAAGTATCTGCAGGATCGCTTTGTATCTCGCGTCCCGGGGCTTGGTCAGTTCGTGCCGGTTCACGGCGACACGACCGATCTCGAAGCGGAAATCAAGCGCCTCAATTCACTCCTAGGTTCGCGTGAGGTCGATGTCTGCTTCGCCGGCATCGGCGAAAATTGTCATCTGGCCTTCAATGATCCACCTGCCGATTTCGACGTCGATGCGCCCTATATCGTGGTCACTCTCGATGACGCCTGTCGCCGTCAGCAGATGGGCGAAGGATGGTTTCCGTCATTGGAGGACGTTCCCGAACGGGCGATTTCCATGAGCATCCGCCAGATTCTCAAGAGCAAGCGCGTGATCCTCAGCGTGCCCGATTCCCGGAAGGCTCCGGCCGTTCGCGCGGCGGTTGAGGGCAAGGTCTCGCCGGACTATCCTGCCTCCGTGCTTCAAACACACGAGAACTGCATTCTCTATCTCGACCCGCCAGCTGCGTCTTTGCTCTCGCAGCCCAACCGGAGCTGAGGTCAAGATGCGCAGCGCCGGCCTCTTTGATCTTCAGGTCAATGGCTTTGCCGGAGTGGACTTCAATTCGGAAGAGATCGATGCAGATCGACTCGATCATGCCCTTGAGGCCATGCTCGCCACCGGCGTGACCTCATGCCTGCCAACTTTGATCACAGCATCAGCCGACAGGCTTGCCGCTCGCTTCGCCAGCCTCGACCGGGCCGTCGCCGGAAGCAGGCTCGGACCGCTAATGGTGCCGGGCTATCACCTCGAAGGCCCATTCCTCAATTCGACGGAGGGCTATGCGGGCTGCCACCCGGCAAGCGCCATGACGGCTCCGGACATTGCCATGATCGAGCGGCTGACGCGCGATCTTCTACGGCCCATCCTGCTCGTGACCGTTGCGCCGGAACTGCCCGGCAGCCTCGATTTCATTTCCGCAATGGCATCCACCGGAAGGCTGGTGGCCATTGGGCACTCCGCGGCCGATGCAGCAACCGTCGCGCGCGCCGCCCAGGCAGGCGCGCGCCTGTCGACACATCTCGGCAACGGATTGCCCCAGATGCTGCACAAGGTGGACAATCCCCTGTTTTGGCAACTCGCAGAGGATGGTTTGAGCGCCAGCCTCATCGCCGATGGCATTCACCTGCCCTCACAGGCCGTTAAAGTCATCCTTCGGGTCAAGGGGCTTGAACGTTCCATTCTGGTCAGTGATGCCGTCTCGGCGGCGGCAACCGGACCGGGCCTTTATCCCTTCGCCGATATGCTCGTAGAGCATGCTAGCGACGGCAGCGTCCGCCTGCCTGGAAGCCGCTATCTCGCAGGGTCAGCGCTGACGCTCGATGCGGCGGTGCGAAACCTCGTGAATTGGGATCTCGCGACGCCGGAACAGGCGGTGCGAATGGCCTCTCAAAACCCGCGCGACCTCATGCTTCCGGCCTTCAAGGCCTTCTCGATCGAGAGCCATGAAGGTGAAGTCGCTTGGTCGCAAGACCTTCGCCCGCGCGAGGTTCGCATAGGGCTGGTGAAACGGACAATACATTCAACAAGACAGCTCGCATGAGCTGCGATCCCAGGGAGAAAGGCGATGAACGATTATGGCATGAAGATCAACCGGCGCGGCCTGCTCGGCGGAGCCGCAGGTCTTATGGCCCTCAAGGCGACTGGCGCCCGCGCGCAGGCACCCGCTCTTCCGAAGGCCCCCGTGGCGATCAACGTCATCGATGTCGGCGGCGCTCTGGCCTTGATGCAGAAGGCTTTCGAGGCGTATCGCCAGGCCAAGCCGGAGCTCGTCTCCCGCATCACTTACGTCAAGGCCCCGGCTCCTGAACTCGCCAGCAAGGTCAAGGCGCAACAGGATGCAGGACGCATCGATATCGACATGATCCTCACCGGGAGCGACGGGCTTGCGGCCGGCCTTGAGCAGAACCTATGGCTGAAGCTCCTGCCGACCTTCGGGGATCGCTTTGCCGGTCTGGAGGAGAACTATGAGCCCGCAGCGCTCAACCTTCATCGAGCGCAGGGGCAGGGCTACGGCGTCGTCATCAACTATTATCCGTCCGGCCCCCTGCTCGAGTACGCCCCGGAGCGCGTCAAGACTGTTCCCACCACGGCGGAAGAGCTCCTCGCCTGGGCCAAGGCGAACCCGAAGCGATTCATGTATGCGCGCCCTGCCAATTCCGGTCCCGGTCGGACGTTCATGATGGGCCTGCCCTACATCCTGGGCGACAAGGATCCCAAGGATCCGGTCAACGGCTGGGACAAGACCTGGGCCTACCTCGCTGAGCTCAACCCGCATATCGATTATTACCCGTCAGGCACAACGGCGACGATGAAGGAGTTCGGCGAGGGCTCGCGGGACATCATTGTCACGACAACCGGCTGGGACATCAACCCACGCGCCCTGGGCATCGTGCCGAAAGAGGCGAAGATTGCCACCCTCAAAGGCTTCCACTGGGTCTCAGACGCCTTCTTCATGGTCGTCCCCAAAGGCGTTTCCGACGATAAGCTGGCTGTGCTCCTCGATCTCATGGGGTACCTGCTGAAGCCCGAGAGCCAAGCCTTCGCCTATGACGAGGGTTATCTCTATCCGGGGCCTGCGGTTAAGAACGTTTCCCTCTCCATGGCCCCGAAGGAGAGCCAAGACGTCATTCGGGAATATGGCCGACCTGAATACGCTGATCTCATCGCCAACAACCCGATCGAACTTCCCCTCACGCCCGACAAGATGGTGCTTGCATTCCGGCGGTGGGATGAGGAAATCGGCTCGAAGAGACCGAAGTAACCGGCCAGAAAACCTGCTCCCATCTGTCATCACGGTGCGATTGCCATGTCTCAATCAAATGTCGAGACCGGCAGTGTCGTCCGACTGTCGGCTGGGAGCAGCGAGGCTGCCATTGCGCTTGCAGGCGGGCAGCCCATAGTCTGGAGGGTCGATGGCCGTGATCTTCTCTGGAGCGGAGATCCAGAGCACTGGGGCTGGCGTGCCCCGGTGCTGTTTCCGGTTGTCGGGCAGGTGAACGGTGGTGTGGTGCGGATCAAGTCCCAGACCTACGATATGCCCCGACACGGATTTGCCAGAACCTCTCCGTTCCGGTGCTTGGAACGGGGCGAAGACTCCGCCCGTTTTCGCCTTGACCAGGAAACAGCCGAGACCTCATTCCCTCTTCCGTTTCAGTTGGATCTGAGTGTCGTCCTGCAGCCTCGTTCGCTGTCGCTCGAGTTTACCGTCAGCAATCCGGGATCTGACATTCTGCCCTATGCGCTCGGGTTTCATCCCGCGTTCCCATGGCCATTCGATGCAGGTCTGCAAACGGACTTCGATCTCCGGTTCGAGGCGGACGAGAAGGCGGAGGTGCCGATCATCACGCCAAGCGGCCTTTTGCGAAGCGAGCATCGAAGCATTCCCTTGATGGAGAATCGCCTCTCGCTCACTCCAGAACTCTTCCGCCAGGATGCCTTGGTGTTTCTGAATGCGCGCAGCCGGTCATGGCAGTTCGTGGCGCCGTCGGGCTCAGCGATCGAAATGCGCCTGCAGAATTTCCCGCACCTTGCAGCCTGGACTAAGCCGGGAGCACCGTTCCTGTCGCTTGAAGCGTGGACAGGTCATGCCGATCCGGAAGGGTTTGCCGGAGAACTTGTCGACAAACCATCGATGATTCTGCTTCCGCCGGACGCCCGGAGTCAGCACCGAGTCGAACTCGCTTTCCGAAGTCCCGAAGGTACATGAGATCGGACATTCGCGACTAAGACCCTTGACTCTCTCGCGATCTACAGCAGCCAAACCCGGACAGGCGCACTAGCGGGGTCCGACCTAATACGAAAAAGACATATCCCTAGCGGTTTCGGCAGACTAGCCTCTCCGCAGAGAGCCTCGCGCTTGCGAGAACTTGAGTCTCGCAAGGTCCAAGAAGGCTCCATTTGGAGGAACGATGCCCTATAGGATAACGCGCCGCACAATGTTGAATGGACTGTCCAGCACGGCAGTTCTGTATGCATCCGGAGCACTCGCTCAATCTGCCAAGCTCCCGGATAATCCCGTTGCCCTCAACATTATCGATGTCGCGGGCAACCTTCAATTGACCCAGGCCGCAATCGAACGCTTTGCGCGCGAAAACCCGAAGCTCGTCTCACGGCTCACCTTCAGCCGCGCTCCTTCGCCTGAATTGCCGGGCAAGCTTAAAGCCCAGCAGCAGGCCAATAGGGTGGATATCGATTTGGTGCTGACGGGACCGGGCGCCATGTCCGACGGGATCCAGCAGAATCTCTGGGTCGAGGTCTGGAAATCCTATGCAGGGAGCCTGCCAAAGCCTGAAGATGTCTATCACGAGCAGGCACTCGTGATGCAAAAGAACTTCGGACAGGATCAAGGAGTGGCCGTCGTTTATTCGCCCTCCGGCCCACTGTTCGAATATATGCCGGACCGCGTGAAGACAGTGCCCAAAACCGCCGCCGATCTCCTTGCCTGGGTCAAGGCTAATCCAAACCGTTTTACCTATGCCAGGCCTGTTAATTCGGGACCGGGTTGGACATTCCTGATGGGGATGCCCTACATCCTCGGCGATAAGGACCCGAAGGATCCCGTGAATGGATGGGATAAGACCTGGAGCTATCTCAAGGAACTCGGAACCGGGATCGATTACTATCCGGCCGGAACGGCGGCCACCATGAAGGAACTGGGCGAAGGCACGCGCGACATGATCGTGACGACCTGTGGCTGGGACATTAACCCAAGGGCTCTCGGGATTGTCCCGAAGGAGGCCGAAGTCTTCGCCCTGGAGGGCACCCGATGGATTCCGGATACGCAGTTCATGTGCATCCCGAAAGGCGTTTCTGACGAGAAGATCAGCGTGCTCCTCGCTCTCATGTCGTTCATGCTCAAGCCGGAGCAGCAGGCATTCACTTATGACAAGGGTTATTTCTATCCAGGCCCGGCCATCAAAGGCGTGACCTTGGCGATGGCGCCGGAAGAAAACCGCAATGTCCTCAAAGATTTCGGCCGAGCCACCTATGACGACCTGATCGCCAAGCTCCCGACGGAGGTGCCCCTTTCGCCGGAAAGACTGGTGGCAGCCTTCAGGCGCTGGGACCAGGAAATCGGAAATAAAGCAAAGTAGAATGCGCTTTGCCGTCATTGGTCTCGACCACCGGCACATCTACCATATGGTCGGTGGGTTGCTTGAGGCCGGCGCAACTTGCGCCGGCTATGACCCGAACACAAGCGATGCACGGGTTCTCCAAGGATTTCAGGAGCGTTTTCCCCTCCTCGCCCCCGTGGAGAGACGTTCTCTGTTGGAGGACAGGTCCATCGACATCATCCTGTCGGCGGCAATCCCCTGTGATCGAGCGGGCATTGCGGTTGATGCCATGTCGCATGGCAAGGACGTGATGATCGACAAGCCGGGCGTGACGTCCTTCGAGCAATTGGCAGCCGTTCAGCAGGCGGTCCGTGACACAAGCCGCATTTTTTCGATATGCTTTTCAGAGCGCTTCGTCGTTCCATCGACCATCGTGGCCGAAAAGCTCATCTCCGACGGAGCCATTGGTCGTGTGATTCAAACGATGGGCATGGGACCACATCGGCTCAACCGTGGCCTCCGTCCGCCGTGGTTCTTCAGCGGCGAACACTATGGCGGCATTCTGGTGGATATTGCGTCCCATCAAATCGATCAATTTTTGCACTTCACCGGATCGAGCGATGCCGAGATCATAGCATCGAGCATTGGCCGTTTTGGCCCGGAAGATCTAAAGGACTTCGAGGATTTCGGGGAAATTTTGATCCGGAGCCCTCAAGGGAACGGCTACATCCGCGTCGATTGGTTCACGGCTGACGGCCTGCCCACCTGGGGGGACGGACGGCTCTTCATCCTGGGAACGCAGGGTACGATAGAGCTGCGCAAATATGTGGATCTCGACGGAAGGTCTGGCGCCGACCATCTCTTCCTCGTCGACCGCACCGGCACGCGCCACATCGACGGAAGTCGCGAACCCCTCACCTATTTCCGGAACTTTCTGAGCGACGTCCGAGACCGGACCGAGATTGCAATGGCCCAATCTCATGTCTTCACCGTGTGCCGTCTCGCTCTGGAGGCCCAGGCGGCCGCCACCCGGCTGCCAAAGGATTTTAGACCCCCAATCGGAGAAGCATCCGTTCGATGAAAAAAATCGGTGTGGCCATCATCGGCTTGGGACCGGCATCTCAGCCTCATTCGAGAAGCCTTCTCGATCTCTCCGATCGCGTCGAGGTTTGCTGGGCCGCGAGCCGCTCCTCCGAGCGTGCGGATGCGTACGCACAGCAGTTCCCCTTTCGCACAACGACCGACATCGAGGCCGCCATCGACGATCCAGCCGTCGAAGCTGTCCTGGTTCTTACGCCGCCGAGCAGCCATCTCGAGGTGTCGCAGCGATGTCTCTCTGCCGGCAAGCATGTTCTTGTCGAGAAGCCGCTCGAGCTCACACTTGAGCGGGCGGAGCGTCTGGTTGAAGCCGCAAGGACATCAGGACGGCGGTTCGGCGTCGTTCTCCAACACCGCTTCAGACCAGCGAGCCTGCGGCTCCGGCAGGCCCTCACGTCCGACGAGCTTGGGACCGTTCAGGCTGCTTTTCTCTCAGTCCCGTGGTGGCGACCGCAGAGCTATTATGACGAGCCTGGCCGCGGGACGCTGGCCCGCGATGGCGGCGGGGTTCTCCTCACCCAAGCCATCCACTCCCTCGATCTTTTCCGCTCTCTCGTGGGTGTCTCAGGGGTGATCGCGGCCGACGTCCGCACGACCGACCTCCATCGCATGGAGACGGAGGACTACGTGGCGGCGCTTCTGCGGCTCGGCAATGGAGCACCAGGCACATTGATGACCACGACGGCGGCCTACCCTGGATACCCTGAACGGATCGAAATCATCGGCACGAAAGGGTTCGCATCCCTCATCGGCGGAGCGCTGCGCATGTCCTTCCTGGATGGCCGGGAAGAGACAGTGGAAGCAGAAGGCAAGACCGGCAGCGGCGCCAGCATCATGGACTTTCCCCATGATGCGCACCGCGCCGTGATAGTAGACTTCATCGATGCCATTACGGAGGATAGGCAGCCACTCGTCTCTGGAGAAGAGGCTCTTGCGAGCCAGCGTCTTGTTCAGACAGTGCTTACATCTGGCACATCGTCGCTTCAAAAAGCGTCCCTGTCAGCGGCCGAACCTGGCCCTTCGGCAACCGGCGCTGAGGCGCCACAGGGTATGGCGCGGTAGTCTCGGATTCAGCTCCGGCTTGATCAGCGGACAAAGCTAGCTTCTCTCGGGGAAGTAAGCAGAATTTCATTCTGGAGCTGTCCACCATCGAAGAAGGCTGCGATATTGGTGAGCACGGACTCCATCTTTCCAACAAAGGAGTCCCATGTCCCGGCTGCGATATGGGGCGTAAGGACCGTGTTGGGCAGCGTGCTGAGCGGATGATCAGCTGGGAGCGGCTCGGTTTCGAATACGTCAATACCGGCAGCGCCCGGACGGCCCGCTTTCAAGGCCTCGACGAGGGCCATTTCGTTTACAATTCCTCCCCTCGCGGTGTTGATAAGGATGGAATTCGGCTTCATGCGGGCCAGTTCATCAACGCTGATCAGGTTACGGGTTTCCTCGGTTAAGGGCAGATGGAGGGTGACCACGTCGGCCTCTTCCAGGATGCGGTCGAGGGAGGCGGGCTGAAGGTTCAGCTCAGCCTCCCGCTGCGGCGGAAGCTGGACGTAAGGATCGGAATAGAGCCCCTTGGTTCTAAACCCGCTGAAGCGCTCGGCAGCGGCCTGACCGATCCGGCCCATGCCGACATATCCGATTGTCTTGCCGGCAAGTTCGACAGAAACCGGCCGCAGGCTGTTGGCGTGCCAGTGGCCGCGCCTAAGTTCTGGATCGGCGAAGGTCAATCGCCGCGCCGCCGCAAGGGCCAGCATCACCGCGTGTTCGGCGACTCCAATGGTTCCGGCGGTGCTGACCGCAAGCCTGATGCGGCGTTCGATCAGTGCCTCCACGTCGACGGTGTCGTGATAGCCGGCCCCCTGGTGCTGAACGAAGCGCAGACGATCAGCAGCCTCGATGGTCCTTCTGGTCAGCCGCGTCGCCGCCGCAATGATGGCTTCGCAGTCCCTGACCTTGGCGACCCGCTCGTCGTCATCGTCCTTTTCCAGCAGCACTAGTTCGAGGCCGGGCGGCTTCACCCGCTGCATGAGGTCATAGATCTCAGGCGTGCCGAGACTGTTGTAGAAGACCTTGACGACTGACGTCATGCCCGTCCGCTCCTGATGCTATGCCTTGGGACCTTCGATCAGCGATTGTTCGCCGCACGCCAGGCCGCAAAATCGGTGGGCGTCTGCGGATCGGTCGGAGGATAGAGGCCGAGGATCGAACGTCCCTTCAGCACCTCCTCCTGGACGAAATCCTCGAACGCTGTCATCTCGACCGCCTCAGCGGCGATCTCGTCCGCGAGGTGCGCCGGGATTACGACCACGCCCTCGCCGTCGCCGACCACCACATCGCCCGGCCATACAGGAACGTCGCCGCAGCCGATCGGCACATTGATATCGAGAGCTTGGTGGTGCGTGAGGTTGGTCGGAGCCGAGGGGCGGTTGTGGTAGGCCGGGATATCGAGGAGCGCGATTTCTGGCGAGTCCCGAAAACCGCCATCCGTCACGACTCCGGCGACCCCACGCTTCATCAGGCGCGACACCAGAATGCCGCCGGCCGACGCCGCGCGGGCATCCTTGCGGCTGTCGATCACCATGACAGCGCCGGGCGGGCATTCCTCCACAGCCTTGCGCTGCGGGTGTTCGCGGTTCTGGAACACGCTGATCGGGTTCAGGTCCTCCCGGGCCGGAATGTACCGAAGTGTGAAGGCCTCGCCCACCATGTTGCCGAGATTGGAATTGAGCGGGTGAACGTCCTGAATGAACTGGTTGCGCAGGCCGCGCTTGTACAGAGCGGTGCACAGGGTCGCGGTGCTGACGGTCTTGAGCTTCTCGCGGATTTCCGGGCTCAGGGTGCTCATGATTGTCTCCGAGGGTCAGTAAATGGCAGGCTCGCCCGCGGGCGCACCGAAGCTTGTTTCCAGGAAGTCGAAGTCGCAGCCCTCGTGGGCTTGGCGGATGTGGCGGGTGAACATCCAGCCGTAGCCGCGTTCGAACCGTGGCTCCGGCGCCACCCAGGCAGCCTTGCGCCGCTCCATCTCCTCGGCCGAGACTTCGAGATTGATGGTACGGGCCGCCACGTCGAGGGAAATCAGGTCGCCGGTTTGCACCAGCGCCAGCGGTCCACCGATATAGGCCTCTGGCGAGACGTGCAGAATGCACGCGCCGTAGCTCGTGCCGCTCATGCGTGCATCCGAAAGGCGCACCATGTCGCGCACGCCTTGCTTCACCAGCTTCCGCGGGATGGGCAGCATGCCCCATTCCGGCATGCCGGGACCGCCCTGCGGACCGGCATTGCGCAGGATCAGCACGTGCTCGGCTGTCACATCCAGGTTCTCGTCCTCAACGGCCGCCTTCATCGACGGATATTCGTCGAATACCAGGGCTGGGCCGGTGTGGCGCAGGAACTTGGGATCGCAGGCGCTCGGCTTGATCACGCAGCCATCCGGCGCGAGGTTGCCCTTCAGCACCGCCAGCGCGCCTTCCGCATAGATCGGGTTGTCCACGGTGCGAATGACGTCGTCATTGTAGACCTCTGCCAAGGCGATGTTTTCGCCCAGAGTCCTGCCCGTCACCGTGAGGGCGTCGAGATGCAGGTGGTCCTTGATGCGGGTCATCAATGCCGGCAGGCCGCCCGCATAGAAGAAGTCTTCCATCAGATAGGTGTCGCCGCTCGGGCGGACATTGGCGATGACTGGCACCTTGCGGCTCGCTTCCTCGAACTCCTCGAGGCCGATCTCCTGACCGGCGCGGCGGCCTTGCGCGATGAGATGGATGATGGCGTTGGTGGAGCAGCCCATGGCCATGGCGACCGCGATGCCGTTCAGGAACGCCTCGCGGGTTTGGATCTTGCCGGGCGTCAGGTCCTCCCACACCATCTCGACAATGCGCCGTCCGCATTCCGTGCTCATGCGGATGTGGTTGGCGTCGGGCGCCGGGACGGACGAGGCCCCGGGCAGGGTCATGCCGATAGCCTCTGCTATGGCCGTCATGGTGCTGGCGGTGCCCATGGTCATGCAGGTGCCGTAGCTGCGGGCAATGCCTGCTTCCATGTTGAGCCAGTCCGCATCGGTGATCGTGCCGGCGCGGCGCTCGTCCCAATATTTCCAGGCATCGGAGCCAGAGCCGAGGATCTTGCCCTTCCAGTTGCCGCGCAGCATCGGCCCGGCTGGCAGATAGATGGTCGGCAATCCGGCGCTCGTGGCGCCCAGGAGCAGCGCCGGCGTGGTCTTGTCGCAGCCGCCCATGAGGACGACGCCGTCCACCGGATGGGAGCGCAGCAACTCCTCCACGTCCATGGCGAGCAGGTTGCGGTAGAGCATGGTGGTCGGCTTGACGTATTGCTCCGCGAGGGAAATCCCGGGAAGCTCCACCGGGAAGCCCCCCGCCTGGAGAACGCCGCGCTTCACGTCGTCGACGCGCTGCTTAAAGTGGGCGTGACAGGGATTGATATCCGACCACGTGTTGAGGATGGCGATGATGGGACGTCCGGCCCAATCTTCAGGAGCATAGCCCATCTGCATCATGCGGGAACGGTGGCCGAACCCTCTCAGATCGTCAGGTGCGAACCAGCGCGCGCTCCGGAGCGACTCGGGCGACTTCTTGGTTGTCATGGTGCAAGTACCTAGTGAAATTCAAAGATAGTTTCAAAAGCTGAGCACACACTCAGCTCTGGAGACCCCATTTACGGATGGTCTTGCGCTCAATCGTCCTGAAGATCAGGTTCTCGACCACGAGGCCGATGGTGATGACGGTGAGAAGACCAGCGAACACGGCCGGGATGTCGAGCAGGTTGCGGTTCTCGAAGATGAACCAGCCCAAACCGCCCTGCCCCGACGACACGCCGAAGACGAGCTCGGCCGCGATCAGTGTGCGCCAAGCGAAAGCCCAGCCGATCTTCAAGCCGGTCAGGATCGACGGGAACGCTGCCGGAACAAGAATCCTGAATACATAGGAAAGGCCTTTCAGACCGTAGTTGCGCCCCACCATCCGCAGAGTCTGCGATACCCCGAGAAAGCCCGAATGGGTGTTGAGAGCCACCGCCCAGAGAACCGAATGAATGAGGACGAACACAAGGCTGCCGTTGCCGAGCCCGAACCAGATCAGCGCCAGCGGCAGCAGCGCGATGGCCGGCAACGGGTTGAACATGGCCGTCATGGTCTCGAGAAAGTCCGTCCCGATGCGGGTGTTGATGGCCAGCACCGTCAGTACCGACGCGATGGTGACGCCGGACGCATACCCCATCAGCAGAACCTTGATCGACGCCCAGGCCCGGAGCGGGATCGTGCCGTCCGCGATCCGGTCGCGCATGGTCGACAGGGTATCGAGGAGCGTCGGAAAGAGAAGCGGATTATCGAGATACCGGCCGTAGGCTTCCCAGATGAGGCCGAGAAGAATGATGATGGCGGTCTTCCTGACGAAGCCGTTGCCCCAAGCGAGTTCCAGGGTGCTGAGCTTGCGCTCGACCTCGCCCGTATGCGCCTGCGTCGGTCCCGTGTCGGCACGCATCACGATCTGTGCATTGCTCATGGGCATCATCCCTAATGTGCAGTTTCTTCTTCGGCGAAGAGAAGGTCGTGGATGTGCTTCTCGAGCTGGCCCGCGCTGCCGTCCGTCGGCGACACGCGATCAACGTCGCTCACCTCGGCCTTCACGCGGCCTGGATGGGGCGACAGGAGAAGGATGCGGTTGCCGATCTTGATGGCTTCCGCAATCGAGTGCGTAACGAAGAGCACGGTGAACTTCGTGTCTTCCCAAAGTTGAAGAAGTTCGTCCTGGCAGGTGCGGCGAGTCAGGGCGTCAAGCGCCGCGAAAGGCTCGTCCATGAGCAGGATGTCCGGCTCCATCGCCATGCCGCGAGCAATCGCGACGCGCTGTTTCATGCCGCCGGAGAGCGTGTGCGGATAGGAGTTGATGGCCCGGGTGAGATTGACCTTCTCGATATAGGCCTTCGCTCTGTCCTCAGCCTCCTTGCGGGGCAGCCTGCGGGCGACCAGCAAGGGGAACATGACGTTCTCAAGAACGGTCTTCCAGGGCAGAAGCTGGTCGAACTCCTGAAAAACCATCATGCGGTCCGCACCGGGCTCGGTCACCTCGCGTCCCTTGATGCGGATCTTGCCTTCGCTCGGGTGCAGGTAGCCGCCTACAGCTTTGAGGAGCGTGGACTTGCCGCAGCCTGAAGGCCCGAGCAGGACGAAGCGGTCCGATCGATCGACCCCAAAGCTGACCCGTTCGGTCGCGGTCACCAGAACGCTGGGCGTCTTATAGCGCAGTGTCACGCCACTGACGTCGAGAAGAGCGGTCATCAAATGCATTCCTGAAAAGGGATAGGGAATGGTGCGCTCCGCTCATCCGACGAAGCGCACCAGCATTCTCAGTTGCCGTTGAGATCGTGCGCGATCGGCAGGTAGAAGTCCTTCCAGGACTTGGGCTGGGTCTTGAGCGTGCCGATCTTGAAGAGATGCTCGGCGAACTTCATGGTGCCCTGAGGCTCCAGGTTCCACTCCATCATGCCCGGCTGCTTCAGCCATTCGAGGAGATCTTCAGGACTTGTCTTGTCTCCAGTGATCTCCTTGTAGATGTCTACTGCCGCCTTGGTGTCGGACCGGATGAAGTCCTGAGCCTCCTTCGAGGCGGCGCGGACGGCCTCGATCACCTTTGGATTGGCCTCGGCGAACTTCGTCGTGGTGAAGAACTGCCCTTGTGTGAGCGGCCCACCGATGATGTCGGGCGATTGCAGGATGATCCGCGCGTTCGGCACGGTCTTCATCTCGATGTATTGGAAGGGCGGCGCCGCGAAGTGGTTCTTCACCTCGTGCTGCGGGTTCGTCATGGCCACAAGCGCATCGGGGTGCCCGAGCTGGACCGTATTCGCGTCGAGCTTGGACCACTGGTCCTCGCCGAAGAGCTGGCGGCTCGCCATCTGCAAAAGGATGGCCTGCGTCGATACCTTCACGGTCGGCACCGCGATCTTGTCGCCGGAGCCGATGTCCTTGAGGGACTTGATCTTGGGATCGTGTGTCACGAACGCCAGGGGTTGGGCAGACGTCGCCACAATGCCCTTCACACCGCCCTTCGTGCGGTCCCAGAGCAGGAGCAGATTGCCGACACCGGTATTCACCATGTCGACGCCGCCCGACAGGAGCGCATCGGTCTGGGCCCCGCCCCCGCTGAAGGTCACCCATTTGGTCGTGACATTGGCAAGGCCCAGCTGAGCCGCATGCTTCTCAATGAGCTTCTGCTTTTCGATGACATGGGTCGGCAAGTAAAGGATGCCGGGCTGGCGGGTGATGGAGATCTCGGACTTCTGCTGAGCCGAGGCCGTATTCGCAAGAGCGAGCAGGCCAACCGCAGCCGCGACGCCGGCGCACACGCGCCTCATCTGCTTCTTCATGGCGTTTCCTCAATGTGTGCCCCTCTTGGCGGGGGCTGGAGTGATCAAGGCCGGCTTTCCGTACCGACAACTCATACACTAATGCATTAGCGCATCGGCCACAAGTGTGTTATAAAGTGCCTTAGGGAAGCTTTGGGTTATTGCATGTCATCCTCTAGATCAGCACTCAAGCAGCAGCACATTCCGAAGGCGGTGGAGCGCTTGGAGCGCGGCCGCCAAGCGGCCCCTCAGGTTTTCGAGCGCCTGAGGGAAGCGATCATTTCGCTGGACCTGACCCCCGGCACCACCCTGTCGCGCACCACCCTCGCGACCCAGTTCGGCGTCAGTTCGACCCCAATTCGCGATGCGCTGATGCGCTTGGAAGAGGAAGGTCTCGTCGAGGTCTTTCCCCAGCATGCCACGGTGGTCAGCCCCATCAACCTGACGCTGGCCAGCCAAGCCCACTTCCTACGACGCTCACTGGAGCTCGAGATCGTGCGGAGCCTTGCTCTTGCCCCCGAGCCGCGACTCATCGCGAGATTGAACGGCTTGCTGGCGCAGCAGCAGGCTTTAATGGAGGCTCAGGACCTGGAAGCTTTCGAGGCCGCCGATCAGGCTTTCCACCGGCAGCTCTACAAAGCCGCCCAGATGCAGGACCTCTGGATGCTGGTGCGCAGCCGCAGCGGACATATCGACCGCCTGCGGCGGCTCTACCTTCCGACCCCCGGCAAAATTCAGGGAATCGTGCGGCATCATAAACTGATTGTACAAGCAATCGCGGAAGGCAAACCTGACGAGGCACAAAAGCACCTTCGTGATCACCTGTCAGGCACCCTTTCCCATGTGGATGAGATCAGCGTCCAGTATCCTGGGTATGTTAGGCGATAGTCAGCCTGTACTCGGAGTGGACAACTGCTTGCAGCAATTGCGCCGCCATACGCGACGGAGCATCAGCCGCGCCGCGCCGCCTCGATTGTGGCGACATCGATCTTCGTCATGTCCATCATCGCATCAAACGCGCGTTTGGCCTGATCGCCGCCTGCTGCCAGCGCCTCCGTCAGTACGCGTGGCGTGATCTGCCAGGACACGCCCCACTTGTCTTTGCACCAGCCGCATGCGCTCTCCTGGCCGCCGTTGCCCACGATGGCATTCCAGTAGCGGTCGGTCTCTGCCTGATCGTCGGTGGCGATCTGGAACGAGAAGGCTTCGTTGTGCTTGAACACAGGCCCGCCGTTGAGGCCGAGACAGGCAACGCCCGCAACGGTGAATTCGACCGTCAGCACGTCGCCCTGCTTGCCGGACGGAAAGTCGCTGGGGGCGCGGTGCACGGCTCCCACCACGCTGTCAGGAAAGGTTTCGGAATAGAAGCGAGCGGCAGCCTCGGCGTCCTTATCGTACCAGAGGCAAATCGTATTCTTTGCCATTGCGTGTCCCTTTCGCTTTGAAGCCAATACTTCGCCCTTTTCCCATCGCTCTTCCAAAATAGATAGAGAGCCGCATTTCTCCACCTCGGATCGGTCCGCGTCGGACGCGATCGCTACCGTCCGCTAGGTTTGCGTCAAGCCTTGTCAGAGACGCTTTGCCAAGCGGGCAGGCACGATTCCATGAGCCCCTGAAATCATTGCCTGGTCGTGCCTGAAGCTCATGGTCGCGCCACCGCTCGCGGCGGACGTGAACAGGGATGGTAATTTCTCCAACCACACGAGAGGGCCTTCCGCGGGTGTGATTGTCACGAGCCGCTCTTCCGCTGCGGGAGGAGAGACGGCCCTCCCCTCAGTGGATGGGGGTGAGCAAGAGCCTGTCCCAAGACACGCCAGTCGTGTCCCACGCGCCGGCGTGATCACACGCTCCAGCCCGGCATAAGCCAATGCCTCCGGGCGGCTCACCTCGCCCAGAGAAACGCCGCGGCGCCACAGGGCAGTGAACGATGGGTGCTGCCCACCATCCGCATAGGTGGTCCGGACGGCCGCCCTCCCCTCCTCCAGCAACACCACCATATGGTCGTCTTCCATCGCCCGGTAGGCCAGCACCTCTGTTTCCGTCTCCTGACTCCTGGCCGGTCGGAAGGCATATCGCCCCGCCGAGACGCCCACGACGAGTTCTTCACCGGTCGCCTCGAAGCGATCCGAACCTTCCTTGAGCTGCCGCCAGAACGCGATGTTCGGGTCCAAGCGATGCCGGACGAGATTTTCTGCCGTCATGCGGAACGGATAGGCTTGCAGCTGGACGGCCTTCTGACCGCCTCTGAATGCTTCCCGCACGAGAGCGTAGATCTCCGCAATACCCGCGTCCGTCATGGCGTAGCAGCCCGCGGAGGAGCATGTTCCATGAACCATCAGGGCAGACCCGGTTGCCCCTTGGGCCCGGTCATACGCATTGGGAAACCCTGTGTCGAAGGAGAGATAGTGCTTGGAGTTCGGGTTCATCTGAGAGGCGGTGATGGCGTAGAAGCCTTCCGGGGTCTGCCGGTCGCCCTCCTTCCGCTTGGGACCAAGTTGGCCTGACCAGCGGCAGATGGGGAATGTCTTGAGGCGAACATACCGCCCGCTTGCGCTGCGCTTCCAGACTTCCAGTTCCGCTTCCTTCTTGAACACACGGATCAGCATTGGTTCCGCTGGCGAGGTGTTCTTCCCCCTCATCAGAGCCACCGTGGCAGCGGGAATGGGCGCTTCGTGCTTGGGATATCCAGACGCAGCCTGCCCAGCCTGAACCATCAGGGCAGCGGCCATGAGGGCCAAGATAGGCAGAGGTGGACATCTAAGCGTCACGATTGGGCAGCTTTCTGTTAAGGTGCGTGACTATAGCCTGTGGCGTGAGCAACAGAGTAGATCTGCTGTTGCAGGCAATTGCGGCAACAAGTGGCTGGACCTGGGCTGGAATACTGGGGCATGCCTGCACGCTAGCTGCACTCGAAAGCCAGCTTAACGTCGAAAAGGACCTTTAAGCTTGGCCGTGAAGGGGCCGCTTGCGGCCCGAATGTAGAACCTCGGGTAACGTTTGCCGCGTGCTAGCAGCAAACTTTGCGCAAAGGGTCGGTTCTGACAATTTAGGATAGGCCCAGCTTCACCTCTCAAGCTTCAGTGGCAGGCATCTGCTAATGTGGCTGCACCCGAATTGGGAGGATGCCTGCCATGAGGCCGTGGGTCGTGATCGCCGTTGCGGCAGTTGCCATCGGTCTGGGCTCGCCTGCAAGGGCGCAAGACCCGCTTCTTGAGGAAACCGTCAGCTTCACCGGCGCGATCCTCTCCTACGGCCTGGGCGTTCCCGGGCTGGTCATCGGAGCCGTACGCAACGGCCAGACCGCGGTTGCCGGCTTTGGCCGCATTGGCAACGATGTCGATCGGGCTCCTGACGGCGACACCATGATGCGGGTGGGATCGATCACAAAGGTCTTTACCGGCACGGTTCTGGCGAGCCTGGTGGCTGACGGGACGGTGCACCTGACGGACCCGCTCGATAAGCATCTCGACTGGAATGTATCCGTTCCGGCCCGTGACGGTCGGCCTATTCGCTTGATCGACCTCGTCACGCATACCAGCGGCTTGCCGCGGGAGATCGAGCGCCCCCCGAGTCCGCCAGAGGATCCGATGAAGACTCTTACCAAGGAGGAGTTCATCGCCAACCTGAAAAAGGATCGGCTTCTCTTCGCCCCAGGAACAGGTGCGCTCTATTCGAACTTCGCTTTCGACCTTCTCGCGGCTGCATTGTCGTCGGCCGCCAAGCTCCCCTATGAGGACCTGCTGCGCGAGCGTGTTCTTCGGCCTGCGGGACTGACGGCAACAAGCTTCTCGCTCACCGAGGTGCAACGCGCTAACCTGATGCAGGGCCATGATTTCGATGGCAGTCCCATGCCGGTTGTCCTGACAAGCCCAATGGCCGTCGGCTCGGGCGGCCTCTACTCTTCGACGAATGACATTCTGCGCTGGTTGGCTTGGCACCTGAATCGAACAGATGGAACCGGTGCGGAAGTTCGCCTCCTCGACCACGCGGCTTATGTCGCTCGCGAGGGGTTGCGCCCAGTCTTCAGCCTTGATGAGTCAGGTCACATGGACGCGTTGGGGCTTGGCTGGATCATCATGCGGCCGGAGGGCAGCAGGCCCTTGATCCTCCAGAAGGCCGGAGGCTTGCAGGGTATATTTACCTACACAGCCTTTTCGCCAACCCAAGGCATCGGCGTGTTTGTCGCAATCAACCGGTTCAACTTCTCGGCCGCCATGACCATGGCCAAGGAGGTCAACGACCTCATCGGCGAACTCACACCGAGGTGATGGAGGCCGCGTCGTCGAGGCTGTCGCGTTCAAGGGTCGTCGCGCTCGACGGGATTAGGCTGGTTCATCACCGGAGAACCATTCCAGAGGAGAATTCAGGCAGGGTCGGGTAAATGGTGCGATATCTCCTCCCGTTGCGCTTCCTGATGCTGATTGCCTTGGGGCGCTGCTCGGCGCATTGCTGATGTTCGGACTCGCTGGAGTGAAACTTCTCCATGGAGCCGAAGCGCTCTGGATGAGCGGCTTCGGGCAGGCCGGGGAAGTCTCGGCTGCCGTGATGGGGGCCACGGACGCTTTCCTGTTCGGTGTCGTTCTCATCATTTTCGCTTATGCGATCGCCTTTGGGTTCGTGTTCCAGCGGGGCGGCAAGGCGCCTGAGAACATTCCAGGGCTGATGCATGTCGAGAGCGTCAGTGAGCTCAAGCACATACTGGTCGAGGTCATCATCGTCTACCTTGTGGTCGATTTTGCCACCGACCTCGCGGTCGGCAGCAATGCCCTGGCATGGCAAACGCTCATAAAGCCCATCTCCATTGTGCTGATTGCCGCTGCCCTGTGCCTCATGGGGCAACCGCCGGCACGAAATCGGTGACATCAGTGAATGTCTCCACTTGGCGCCAGGATGAAGCGTTCTTGTTCGAGGCGGCGCGTCAGTCATGCCGAGAGGCCTAGTGCGCCACTCCCAGTTTTCAGTTCCAAGGTACCGGCATATGGGCCTTGAGGTTCCGTTTACCGTCGTTGCCGACTTGCGGCCCTGGCAGGATAGAGTTTCTGCCAGGGGGTTGAGTTCCGCCCCTTACCATTGAAAGATACGATCAGGGGGCACTGGAAGAGGATCGGCCAATGCGGGTCGTTGCCTTCGTGGCTTGCCTTGCAGTCCTGAGCACCGTTTTGCGCCCTGAGGCTTCCCTGGCGCAACCAAGCGGACCATCGCAGTACCGCCCCGCCCTCCGCGCGAAGGGGCAACATGCGGAAATGCAAGCAGCCGCGGTCGCCACGGCTGCGCCGACCGCGACGGCAAACCCTGAGCCGATCCCAATCCCTCCGACGTTCTACTCGGTCAGTCATCTGGGCGATCATCTGCATGCGGTCCGGTGGGAGCTGGCCGTCGTCGGAGCGGCGATCGCCACCGTTGGCATCAAGGATTGGGACTGGGGCAACGGCTCCGGGTTCCAGACCATCGAGGAAGGCTGGTTCTCCAAGAACACCCGGCACGGCGGGATGGACAAGATCGGACACTCGTTCTCGACCTACGTGATCGCCGACCTTCTGACGGACCGGATCCGCGCCAACGCGTCGGATCCGGCAGGCGCCCCGATCACAGCCTCGCTCATCGCATTCGGCATCATGGGATTGGTCGAGACCCTAGACGGGTTCACGGGGAGGCACCGCTTTTCTCGTGAGGACATCATTGCGAACGGCGCTGGTGCGCTCTTCTCAGTCTTCCGGAATTCCATCCCGGGGCTCCGAGAGAAGCTGGATTGGAGGATCATGTACACACCTGCAAGCTTCGAGCGGCCGGGCATCACGGGGGAGAATGGCATTCTCCCACCGTACGAGCGCCAGCGCTACATCATGGCCCTGAAGGGCAGCGGGTTCGAAACACTCAAGAACACGCCCCTGCGCTACCTCGAACTGCACACCGGCTTCGATGCGCGTGGTTTCGAGGAGAAGGAGCGGGAGCTTGGCTATCCGATTGAGCGATCCCTCTATATCGGACTGGGGCTTAACCTCAACGAGGTCCTCTTCGGATCAGGACCTACTCCAAACCTCGCCAGATACAAGGACACGCTCCCTGGCTGGGCGGTACGGAAGACATTTGAATACGTCCAGGTGCCTTACACATCCGTCTATTACGAGAACCGCTTTTCGACGGTGCGCCGGATGGGCACCACGTTCAGGGATTAAACCTTGACGGCTTGCGTGGCTCGACTGTCCGCAGGCTCCAGCTCCGGGCGAGTGTTAGGCGGCCTTGTCATTAGTCTCACCAGGCCAGTCACGATCATCGAACCGACGATGAGAATCAGTGCTGCCGGGAGTCGTTCAATATGCTTCCCAGAGTTTCAGATCAGTCAGATACCTATCCTGTCCCGATACGCTCCGGCTCGACCCACTCTTTGGAGAAGGCGCTCCCTTCCGGGTGGATTGGTTCGCCTCGGTGGCTCGCGTAAAGTTACCGTGCTGTGCCGCCTTCAGTGGCCAGTCTTCTAGGGAGGAATACCTCATGAGACTCTTTAGATCGTTGATTGTCTCCGTCGGTCTTGTTGCTTTCGCGTTCAGTCCGATAGCCGCGCAGGACGCGGGCATGAAAAAGTGGACCAAAGGCAAAGGTTGGGGCTGGGTCTGGGGGCAGGAGGATGAGGTCGGCGCTCTTAACGAGATGACCGATGCCACCCGTTTGGCGGCCCTGCAATTGGTCAAGCAAGGCAAGGCCTATGATCTTGGGCTAGCGTATGATCGGAATTCGTATAAGTGGCCCGGCCACAGCCCAGGCGAAGTCATGAGCTTTCGGACGCCGGCTGGCGTCAAGGGACAGAAAGACCTCCCATTCACCACACCGGAGGGCGGCAACGCGGGCGGCACGGCTTGGCATAGCAGCGCTCTGTTCATCAGTGACAATGTCGCCACGCAGATTGATGGGCTCGGCCACATCACCCACGGCCAGGACAACCACTTCTACAACGGTTTCAAAGCCGATGAGTGGGGCGGTGACTTTGGACTGCGTAAGGCTGACGTCACGACCATCCCGCCGATCATTGCCCGTGGGGTTCTGATCGATGTGGCAGGCTATAAGAATGTCGACGCTCTGCCGTCCCATTACGAGATCACCGTTGAAGATCTTGAGGGGCATTGCGGGCCCAGAACATCGACGTCTCGCCCGGATCTGTCGCTTTGATCCGGACCGGAACGGCGCGCTACTGGGGAGCAAATGGCAGCGACCACACGAAGATCGGCCAACATGATTCGTCGGGAATTGGACTTAAGGCAGCCAAGTGGCTCGTTGAGCAGAAAGGCGCACTGATGATTGGGTCGGATACGTCCGGGCTGGAATATGTCCCTCCCAAGCCGGAAGACTCTCAGGCCATGGGCGGTAGCTTCAACCCGGTTCACGTGTATCTGCTGACGGAACAGGGTGTCCACATTCTGGAGTTCAACAACCTGGAACAGCTTGCCGCTGACCGAGCTTACGAATTCGCCTATATCCTCTCCACAAATGCTATTCGCGGGACAGTCGCCGGCACGGCCCTGCGGCCCATCGCTCTACGCTAGAACTTCTCCTCTGGGAGAGCTTTTCTCTCCCAGAGGCACGACCCAAGTTTGCTCATACGGTTAGCCCAGTCGCGGCACTTGTGCCGCTGGTCCGAAGGACAGCCATGGGTGTTGGTCTGGCCTCATTACTCAGAGCGCGGTGCTGGTGGTGCCTTTCATCAGCACCGGACCGGTCGGGCGTCCGGTAGGTGAACCTGTGGCCGGCTCAAGGGTGATCTCGAAGAGCTGGTTCGGCCCGGTCTGCGGCAGGTTGCCGACGTTGAGACGCACCGTGCGCGCTTGGTCGATCAAGCCGATGGAGACCGGGCCTCAGGCGCGATCCCACAGGGTCCAGATTTCGAGCGCCTGGCCGGGCGGAACGGGGATGGCCTCGAGCGGGATGAGCTCGGCGTTGCCATCGGCGAACGCGTTTACAACCGCGGCTGGGCGGTTCTGCTCGGTGAGCAAAACCGCAATGAGCACCGGCTCCCGCACCGCGCGCGTGGCGAGCAGGCCCACCCCAAGCGCCAGCAGAAGCGACGCGAATGCGCCTGCAATGCCTGCAACACGCCAGAACGAAAGAGAGCGCCAGAGCGCCGCGAAGGCGGCGCGCGGGCTTGGGATCACAGGGGGCGCTGGATCCTCGACCCGCAAGGTCGCCGACTCCTCGTCCAGACCTGTTTCGATCCTGCTCCAGAGCTCGGCTCCCGGCAGCACGGGCGGCGCCGTAGCGTCGAGCTCCGCCAAACGGGCCTGCCATTGCGCAACGGCCGCTTGGAAGCCAGGATCATTTTCGACGAGGCGCTGGGCGATGCGCTGATCGTCACCATCGAGCAGGCCGATGACGTACTCTGCGGCGAGCCGTTCGTGCTCCGGAGTCATGGCATGCACTCCCGAAGCGCAATGAGGGAACGGCGAATCTAGGATTTCATGGTGCCGAGAGGAACGCCGAGGCGGCCGGCGAGTTCGCCGTGGCTTAGACCCTCCACATAGGCGAGAAGGACTGCCTTGCGGCGGAGCGGCTCCAAGCGTTCCAGGCAGCGGCGTAGGGCGCTTGCGTCGGAAAGACGGACCACGAGCGCCTCGGCATCCTCCCCGGGAGCTTCCAGCCCCATCGACTCGAAATCCTCTGTGAGGTCCGTCCGGGTCTCCCCCCGCAGGATGTTGAGCGCCCGGTTGCGCAGGATGGCGTAGAGCCAGGTACGCCCCTCACCCCGCGCCGGGTCGAAGCTGGCCGCTTTCTGCCAGACCTGCACGAAGGTGTCGTGCACGGCCTCCTCCGCCAGCGCGCGCCGGCGCAGGAGGCGCATCGCGACCCCCAGCATCCGGGATGCTTCCGCATCGTAGATGCTGCGCAAGGCGATGCGATCACCCCTCGCTGTGAGGCGCAGGGCGTTGTTCAGGTCGAAAGGCGAGGAAGGCATCGTCCCCAACGCCGCCGTCACGCAGGTCTCCGTTCCTAGTCCATGCAGATTACACGGGAGTGCCGGTCTTGGATGCAGCCTCGACAAAAAATTCAGAATGCGGTGCATCCGCCCCTTTGCCTGCCGTGTAGCCCCATCGCCGGCCGCTTTGTGCCGGGAAACCCATAATGGAGACCACCATGAAGTCGTCCATCGTTGCCGTCGCGTTCCTCGGCACGACGCTGATCGCCAGCGCCGCCCAGGCCCAGACCGTAGCGGCGCTTGTCGGCGATGACACCATCGCCCTCGTTGACGTCGCCACGAAGCGGACCGACAAATCGATGAAAGTGTCGGGCCTCTCCGGCAAATTGTTGGGCATCGACATCAGGCCCTCGGATGGCCTCCTCTATGGGCTCGTGTCCGATGGCACGGTCGTCACGATCGACCGTGCGTCGGGTAAGGCGACGCAGAAATCCAAGCTCGACACGATGATCCCAACCGGCGTGATGGCGACGGTTGACTTCAATCCGGTGGCGGACCGTCTGCGCGTGATCGGCTCGGATGGAACCAACCTTCGCGCCAATGTCGACGACGGCAAGGTAACCAAGGACGGTCAACTGAGGTTTGGCGATAACGATATGCACAAGGGCAAGGCCCCCAGGATCGTGGCTGGCGCCTATACGAATTCCATGAAAGGCGCGAAGGAGACCGTGCTCTACGACATCGACGCCACCGGAGTCCTGACGAAGCAGGCCCCGCCGAATGACGGTATCCTCAACTCGATCGGAATGACCGGGATGACGGCCGAGAATGCAGCGTTTGACATCGTCTATGGGGAGACTGCGGGCCAGGGCATGAACACGGGCTGGCTCATGGCTGGCGATACCCTCTACCAGGTCGATCTCGCGACCGGCAAGGCAACTTCGGTCGGCAAGATCACTGGGGTGAGCGGTCTGGTCCGGGACATCGCGGCGCTGCCGGCGATGATGTGATGGCGGGACTAGCGCTCTCGTGATCGGGGATAGCGCACAGGTACAGGGAGGCGCTCACAGAGGGCCTCCCTGGTGATGCCAGCAATGCAAAGGTTGACCAGCAGGTTCCGTCGAACATAGCCGTCACCGTTATTGTCAGCTCGACATAATCAACACGCAGCCTGACCAAGCACATTTAAGATCCAGTGAGCTCTAGAGCTGCCCCCCTCTTGGGCGGGATCATCTCTCCTCGCCGCCATGCCGCATTTCCTAGCTGGGAGCCGCTTCGCCGGAGAATGCTCTCGCGCATCCTTTAGAGAATTGAACCCGATGCCTCACTGACCGGAGCCTTCGGTTCACTCAATGGTACGGTGCCTATGGAGTGGAGCGTCGGATGGATCGCAAAACGCGTTTCCGCTAGTGCCGCCTGACGCTCTGGAAACGGTCTGCCCTATACGGGGAAGGATCGATGATCGGTCTCCTGCGCGCAATGATGTCCGCGATCAGAAGTCCGGTGGTCGAGCCCCCGATGAGCCCGGTTTGGCCATGCCCGAATGCGAGAACGACATTCGAGTGCCGAGGCGAGGGACCGATCACCGGCAGGGAATCGGGTGTCGCCGGCCGATGTCCCATCCACGTGGAGACAGGTTCCCCCGTCAGGCTCGGGAAGTAGCGCTTGGCGAGGCGCCCCAGCACGGCGGCGCGACGCTCGTTCATCGGCGCATCCAGGCCAGCGATCTCCGCCGTTCCGGCGATCCGAAGGCCTTCATCCATAGGTGTCATCATGATTTTCGCCGCCAGGGGATAGATCGGGCGTGTCGGACCCGGCGTCGGCATGGGCAACATCACGTGATAACCGCGCATGCTCTCGAGCGGGATGCTGAGCCCGAGCCGTTTCGCCAGCCGCCCCGACCATGCGCCGGCCGCGATCACGACCAAGTCGCAGGGCATCGGGCCGGCCTCCGTTACGACGGCGCGAACCTTCTCGCCCTCTCGCTCGAAATCCTTCAGGGCAGCACGGACGAACCGGCCGCCTTCACGGGCGACGCCTTCGGCGATTGCCGCCACGAGGCGATGTGGATTGCTGCAATGGCCCGCGTCCGGAAGGTAGACCGCCTTCGTGAAACGAGGTCCAAGCGACGGCTCCATCTCCCTGATCTCGTCAGGCTCCAGGATCTCGGAGCGAATGCCAAGCGCGGCCCTGAGCTCCCGGCCGAGCGCATCCTTCACGAAGGCTGCCTCACTCTCGTAGAGATAGAGCTGACCGGACACGTGAAGCAGGCTTCCAGCATCGACGCCGAGAAGCGACTGGTAATGCTTGAAGCTGTCGGCATGCAGGGCGCGGAGCGCCTTCGCGACGGCATCGACGCGCGGCCGCGTGCCCGCCGCGATGAACCGGGCGAGCCAGGGCAGAGCCCGGGGCAGGTAGCGCCAGTCGATCCACAGCGGACTGTCGGGATCCGTGAGCCACGACGCCGCTTGCCGCACGATACCCGGCGTCGACAGCGGTACCACGGAGCCTGGCCCGATGCTTCCGGCATTGCCGAAGGAGCATCCCTCCCCCGGCGGCTCCGGATCGTAGATCGTGACGGAGTGCCCGTCCCGCTGCAGAAAGGCGGCGCACGAAACACCGATGACGCCCGCTCCGACGATAGCGATGTTGGCCACAGCCCTCTCCTTCAAAGTGGCAGTTGCACTCCGCGGCCGCTCCGCCGGGCCTGCTCAATGACCTCGGCCGCGATCGCAAGATCGGCCAGCGCGAAGCCGGGAAAAAGGAACATGGCGCGCTGCTGCTCGCCCGTGCGGCCGGCAGCTGTCCTGCTGACCAGGGACGCCAGATCGGCATCGAAAGGCCCCGGGTAGGCGAGCTTGGCCCGATTGGCGGGATCTGCCGCCTGGGCATGATCATCGGTGGCCAAGATCTCGACGCTTCTGAGCATGTCGCCGCGCCAGGGGCGTCCGAGATCGACTGCCGCGACGAAGCAGCCGGGCCTCAGCAGGGAGGCATCGAGGAACGGCTCAAGGCCGGGCTGCGCCGGGACTGTCGTAACGACGACGTCACAGGCAAGCGCTTCGTTGGGACTTTCCGCAACCCGGGCCTGGAAACCGATCTCCATCGCCGATGCCGCGAGTTGTTCCGCGGACGTGCGGCTGCGCGAGCTGCACACCGCCTCGCGCAGCCCCGGCAGCGCCTCCCGCAGGCTGGCGAGGTGCCCATAAGCCTGGGCGCCGCAACCGACGAACCCGATGGAGACGCTGTCCGGGCGGGCGAGATGGAGGGCCGCCAGAGCCGACATGGCGGCCGTACGCAGCACCGTCAGGCGCGTGCCGTCCATCACCGCGACCGGAACGCCGGTGGTGAAATCGCTTACCACGATCAACGCGTTGACGTTCGGTAGAGAGGCTTCGCTGTTTACAGCCGAAACTCCGACCCATTTCGTCGCCGCGTATGGCGGATCAGGCATGGCGGCGCAGAGGGATTGGAAAAAGTGACCTGCCCCGATCGGTATGGTGAGCTTCGGCTGAACGTGAGTTCTTCCCTTAGCGTGACGCAGGAAAGCATGCGCGAGCGCCTCCCGGGCGGCGCGAGGCGATATCCTAAGTGCGGCGATATCCTCGGCCGAAAGATAAAGAAGTGTCCCCATCGCCTTCACTCCGGCCGACCAGGAGACGCTGGCGCATCGAATTCATGCGCCAGTTTTTCCGAGACCTGAACGTCGTTTTCAAAGCGCTTGATGGAAAAGGGCGCGATGGAAGTGTCGGTCCTGCCGTCCACGATCAAATCCGCAAGCACCGCGCCGACTCCGGGGCCCACCTGGAAACCATGCCCGCAGAAACCGAAGGCATGAAACAGCCCCGGAGTCGTTTCGCTCTCCCCGATCACCGGCAGCATGTCGGGAAGATAGCCCTCGATCCCGGACCAGACGCGGATGACCTGCGCTGATTTCAGGAACGGTGCGATCCGCACCAGATTGCGCATGCCGTTGAGTGTCTTCTGCGGCGGCACAGGCGCCCGGTTGAGCACGGGATCCGCGACGGTTCGTGGATATCCCGCAAAGATGACGTTGCCCCGCGGGATTTGCCGAAAGATAACGGAGCCGCTCACAGCTTGGACGGACGGCACGACCCGGTAGGGTATGGGTTCGGTGACGAACTGGGGCGGCCCGGCCGCGAACATGGGCGCTGTCTCGCCGAAGGCCTCGGCAATGGACAAGGCCCATGCGCCTGCCGCGTTCACCACTGCGGCGCAATTCACCGTGAGGCCCGTATCGGTCTCGATGGTGAAGCCATCGCCGTTCTTGCGGACCCGATGCACACACGCATGTTCGACAATCTCAACGCCAAGGCGCTGCGCGGCCCGGGCGACGGCCGGCGACACGAGACGCGGATTGGCTGTGGCGTCCCGCGCCGAATAGGTCGCTGCTTGAAGCTCCTCGCCCAGCCACGGCCAGCGGCGCCGGAGTCCGGTGCGGTCGATCCGCTCAATGACGAGGCCGTGCCCTTCGGCGACCCGCGCGTGCTGCTCCAACTTTTCCTGCTCGGCCTCATTCGTCGCGACGTAGAGGTGGCCGGTCTTCTCGAACTCGCAGCTATCGCCGATCAGGCTCCCGATCTCCTCCCAGATTGCCTGCGACCTCAGGGAGAGTGGGTACTGCCCCGGATAGCGCCCTTGGAGGCGCAGGTTGCCGAAATTCACTCCACTCGACTGCGCGCCGACGACGCCTTTCTCGATAAGGATCGCCTGAAAGCCGCGCTTGGCCAGGAAGAAGGCCGACCAGGTCCCGATGAGCCCGCCCCCGACGATGACAACCTGTGCCGTCTTCATCGTGTTTGCTCCAGCTCCGACACTGCATGGAGAGGGATGGGCTTCACCGGCGCCTGCGAGCGCAACCGGCCGACATCCGCGACGGGTTCTCCGCAGGCGCCCGACACGATCTCTTGCAGGGCCGGACCGCAGAAGCGTCCCTGGCAGCGGCCCATGCCGCAACGGGTCAAGGCCTTGACGCGGTTCACCTCCCGAGGGCCGAGCGGCGTCTGGATGGCGGCCCTGATTTCTCCCACAGTCACCGCCTCGCATCGGCATGCGATAGTCTCGTCCGGAAGAGCTGCTGCCTGCGAGACCGGCCACGCGAAAGCCCGGGCCAGCCCACGCTGGAAGCGCCTCAAACGACCGACCTGCCGCCGTAGCCGCGCCAGCTCCGGCTCGGGTGAAGGCCGCCCCATGTCGGCGAGCAGCGCGTGGGCCGCGAGCGCGCCGCTCGCCTCTGCGGCATCCGCTCCGCCGATTGTGGCCCCATCGCCAGCCAGATAGAGATCCGGTCCGGCCCGTCCATCCGTGTCCGTCTCCGGCAACCAGAGCCGGAACACCGGGTCGAACCGGAAGTGAGCTCCAGCCAGTTCGGCCAGTTGCGTCTCCGGCTTGAGGCCGTGACCGTACGCGACGGCATCACAGTGGATGAACCGCTCATGCCCGCGGCCGTCCTTGATCCGAACGCCCTCCACCCGCTCTTTCCCATGGACCCCAAGTGCTGTCGCTCCGTCGATCAACGGAACACCAGCTCTGCGCAGGGCCGTGCGGTACATGACCCCGCGAGCTAGGGTGCGTGGGCTCGCCATAAGATCGCGCATGGCCACGAGCTTGGCGGAGAGCGGGGTCGTGTCGACGACCGCTGCGACCGACGCACCGGACTTCCGGTATTGGAGCGCGGCCAGAAACAGCAGCGGAGAACTGCCGAGGAAGACGACCCGGTTCCCGATCAGGCATCCCTGATCCTTGAGGATCACCTGGGCGCCGCCGAGCGTGAAGACGCCGGGCAAGGTCCATCCCGGCAAGGGCATGATGCGGTCCGTGGCGCCGGTTGCGAGGATCAGCGCATCGTAGGGTATCGTGCGTGCGACCCCGTCGGCCAGGGTGTGGAGGGCCCGCTCATGGACGCCCCAGACGAGAGTGCCATGGTGGTAGTCGATCCGCTCCCGCATAGAAGCGAACAGCGCATGAAGGCGGCTGTATTTATCCGCCTCCGTTCCCATCAGGCTTTTCATATCGAGGTCGAGATTGGGAGCCGGCGCACGGTAGCCCTGCCCACCCGCCCTGCGACCCTCGTCCACCAGAACCGGCCGCAGGCCCGCCTCCACGAGAACGGACGCCGCGCGAATGCCCGCCGGACCGCCGCCGACAATGACCACCTTAGACATGGCCGCTCCTCCGGGGATCGGTCCACACGGTGATGCCATCGGCAACCAGCGTGGTGCAGGCCCGCACGCGCTCACCATCCCCGAGCCAGACCCAGCAATCCTGGCAAGCTCCCATGAGACAGAAGCCGGCGCGTGGCTCACCGCCGAACTCGAGATGCCGGACAGCCCGTCCATTCAGCATGAGCACGGCGAGCAAACTGTCACCTTCGACGGCCTCGACGGGATCCCCATCAACGGTCAGGCGTAATGATGCGCCGCGACGGGTGGCGACCCTCACGAATTGCCCCTTGGATACCCGACCCAAGGCTTCATCTGACATCACTTCACCACCACAGCTTTATCGCAATGCAATAAACTTTGGGGAATGGTAGGATCGAGCGAGAAGTGCTGTCAAGGATAGGAGCCGAAGCCGCGCCCGTTCTGCGTCGTTAGCTCAAGCTCTCGCGCCGGTGGCGAATGCCCGTCAGCCTGTCAGGTGCGAGAGATCGCGTGGGCCGCGGAGATGATGAGCGGCGCGAAGCGTTCCACGACCTCCTCGCCGGAGAAGCGCGACAGCGGAACCGCGATGTTGATGGCGCCCAACGGGCGCTCGTTCCCGTCCAGGACAGCCGCCGCGATGGAGGCGTCGCCGCGATAGAACTCCTCGAAGGCGGTAGCGAAACCCTGTTCCCGCGATAACCGCAGCTTTCTCACAAGATCGTCCATCTTCCACGTGGTCGAGGGAGTAATGGGCTTTCGGTCCGAACGCTCGAGAATGGCGATCGCCTCGTCTTCCGGCAGGCGCGACAGGATCGCGATGCCAGGAGCGGTGCAGTAAACCGGCATCCGTGAACCGATGATCACGTCGGTGTTCAGCATATGCCGGCTCATGAAGCGGGAGATGAAGATGATCTCGGTGTCGTCGAGCAGGGTGAGGTTGACGGTTTCCTCCGTCTCCTTCGAGAGATGCATCAGGTAAGGCATCGCCCGCTCGACCAAGCGATTGCTGCGCAGATAGTAGTAGCCCAGCTGAAGTGTCTTCGCGGTAAGCTCGAATCGCTTCGTCTCCGCATCCTTGCGGAGATAGCCCAGCTTTGTGAGAGTATGGGTGAAACGCTGCGCCGCACTGACATCCATCTCAGTGGCGGCGGCAATCTGCGACAAGCTCAAGCTCGCACTCTGCGTATCGAAGACAGAAAAAACCCGAAAAGCTTTTTCAACCGACATTACCATCAACGGATCTGTGGCGCGACTGCGCTTTGGCGGTCCCTCGTCTTCGATCTTCTTTGCGTTGCTGATGGCCATACTTGTGTTTCCCTCGCTGAAACAAGCTCGATAAAAAATCCGAAGGAGGTTGACAATAGTAGCATATTGAGCCGAACATGCAATAATAACTATTGCATTGCAATAAAAGTCACAGGAGGCTCTTAACCATGGCTGAATTCGTCTTGAGTGAGCGGCGAGGCGCTGTTGGCGTCATCACCTTGAACCGACCCGAGGTTCTCAACGCCTGGAACGCCGCAATGCGGGACGAGCTGACCGCTACCCTGTCGGCCATGGAGGAGGATTCCGAGGTTCGTGCCGTTATCCTCACGGGCGCCGGCGATCGTGCGTTCGGGGCCGGACAGGACCTCAACGAGACCAAGAGCTTCGACGCCGAGCGGGCGGAACAGTGGATCGGCGAATGGGAGCGGCTGTACGACCGCATCCGCTCACTGTCGAAGCCGATCGTCGCTGCGCTGAATGGGGTTGCGGCCGGTTCAGCGTTCCAGGTGGCGCTCCTGTGCGACCTCCGGGTCGGTCACCCGGGCGTGACCATGGGCCAACCGGAGATCAACTCCGGGATCGCCAGCACCACCGGCCCTTGGATCATGCGCGAGATCATCGGCCTTGCCCATACTATCGACCTGACGCTCACCGGGCGCATGATGGATGCGGAAGAGTGCTACCGCGTCGGCGTGCTCAGCCGTCTGGTCCCCCAGGACAAGGTGATGAGCGAGGCGCTTGCACTCGCGGAGCTGCTCGCGAGCAAGCCGCCCGTGGCCATGCGCCTGGATCGCCAGCGCTTCCGCGAGATGACGGAGGAAGGTTTCCGGGACTGCCTAGCCGCCGGCGTCCGGATTCAGAGAGAGGCATACGCGTCGGGAGAGCCGGCACGGATGATGGAACAGTTCTTGGCCCGCAAGGCCGCGGCAAAGAAGGGCTGAAGCCCGGGCCATAATACGAGGGAATGCGGGTTCAAGACCTGCGCAACAGGAGGACGACATGAGTGATACGACTCTGAAGATGAATCGAAGGCACCTGCTCAAGACGGCTGGAGGCACAGCACTGGCTCTGGGAATGCCCGGTCTCTCCGGCCGGGCTTTCGCCGCGACGACAATCACCGTTGCCGATCCAGGGGGTCCCTTCGGCCCGGCCTTTCGGAAGGCATTCTACGATCCTTTCGAGAAGGCGACCGGGATCAAGGTGGTCAACGTCGCCCGCGAGGCCGAGCCGACGGCCCAGTTCAAGGCGATCGTCGAAACCAAGTCCTATACCTGGGATGTCTGCACGCTGACGCTCTCAGCCCGGGACATTCTGGCGAAGCAGAATCTTCTCGAGCCGATCGGCTTCACCCGGGACGCGGCGCCTGGCCTGATGCCGGAGGCGATCACCGAGCACTGGATGGGCACGGACGTCTATTCTTCGGTCTTTGCTTACAGGAACGACCACTTCAAGAACAATGCGCCGAAGAGCTGGGCCGATTTCTGGAACGTAGAAAAGTTTCCGGGCCGCCGGTCCCTGCGCAAGAACCCCATCGACACTCTCGAGCAGGCCCTGTTGGCCGATGGCGTGAATATTGATCAGCTCTATCCGCTCGATGTCGATCGGGCCTTCAAGAGCCTTGATAAAATCAAGCAGCACATCGCCATCTGGTGGACCGGCGGCGCACAGTCGACGCAGATCCTGCAAAGTGGCGAGGTCGATCTTACGACCGGCTGGAACGCACGCCTTCAGGCTGCAATCGATGGCGGCGCGCCCGCAACGATCGTTTGGGATCAGGGGCTCTACTCCATCGAGGGCTGGGCGATCCCCAAGGGCTGTCCACGCGCGGACGCCGCGAAGCAGTTCATCAAGTTCTGCTCCACCGCAGACCGTCAGGCTGTGTTCACGGAAGCTCTGGCCTATGGGCCGACCAATCTCGATGCGTACAAGAGCATCTCGCCGGAGCGAGCCAGAGTGCTGTCGACCTCGCCCGACAACCTCAAGAAGATGCGCGTCGCCAACGAAGCCTGGTGGAGCGAGAACCGCGCGGCCGTAACCGAGCGCTTCAACAGCTGGCTGCTGAGCTGATAGCGAGCGCCGCCGCGAGCCGGAATCTGCGGTTGGAGCGGCGGCGCCTCCCTGGAAAGCCAAGTCGGAGCGCATGAACCATCCGGGGAGCCGCTTTCGCGCGCACCTTATGGTTTGATCGCGGTTCTGACGCAGTTGGTCGGGAACCCGGCGAAGCTCGCGCTTCTTGCATTCTCCCGGCGGACGGCAGCGGCAATCTGCTTTTGACGCGCGCGACGAGACAAAGGAACACGTTGCAATGACGATGGTAGCGAAGGACGGCGTGACCACGCCGAAGCTCATCATTGACGGACTGTCCAAGCGCTATGGCGACGTCACGGCATTGGAGCCGACACAACTGAATGTTCCGACAGGGGAGTTCCTCACCCTGCTTGGACCCTCGGGATCGGGCAAGACGACGCTGCTGCAGATGATCTGCGGCCTCGTCGAACCGAGCTCGGGCCGCATTCTCGTCGACGGACGCGACCAGACCCAGACACCGGTCTATCGGCGGGACATCGGGCTCGTGTTTCAGCACTATGCCCTGTTTCCTCATCTGACGGTCGCTGAGAATATCGAGTTTCCCCTTCGCATGCGCGCCCTTCCCGCAGCAGAGCTCAAACAGCGCGTCAAGGATGCGCTCGCCATGGTGCAGCTCGACCACCTGGCGGCCCGTTTTCCGCGCGAACTCTCCGGCGGACAGCAACAGCGCGTCGCTCTTGCGCGCTCGTTTGTCTACCAGCCGTCCATCATCCTCATGGACGAGCCTCTCGGCGCCCTCGACAAGAAGCTGCGGGAGCATATGCAGATCGAGATCAAGCAGCTCCATCGCGAGACGGGCGCAACCATCATCTACGTGACCCATGATCAGGAGGAGGCGCTCGCCCTTTCGGATCGGATCTGTCTCATGAACCATGCCCGCATCGAGCAGCTTGGTACCCCTCATGAAATCTACGCCAAGCCGGCGACCGCCTTCGCGGCCGATTTCATCGGGATCTCGAACATCTTCCGCGGTCAGGTCGATACGTCCTCCGGGGGTGAGATCCGTCTCTCGACCAGACACGGAAGCTTCCGTCTCCCCTCGGGCGCCACGAGCGTCGGCAAAGAAGCCGCCATCGTGGTCCGCCCAGAGCAGATTACCCTCGGCAGCGATAAGGGAAACACCGTCATGGGACGGGTCATGGATACGGTATATGCCGGATCCGAAACCCGACTGATTGTCGATTTAGATGAAGGTGAGACGTTGATCGTCCGCCTCCCGCCCGGCCATCCCGTTCCGGCCTTCGGAGAGCGCGCGGCTTTGGGCTGGAATCCGGACGCAGCGGTTCTGGTGCCATGAACACCAAGGGAATTGCAGGCATGACCGCAACCACTGCTTCCGCCCTTTCGCCTCGCCAGCGCTACTTTCGCCCCAATGCGCTCTGGCTCGCAGCGCCTGGCCTGGCCTTCCTGGCCGTGTTCTTCCTGTTCCCGGTCCTGCGCCTTCTGGCTCTGAGCGTACAGAATCCGGCGAGCGGCGCGTTCAGCCTGGAGAGCTATGCCCGCATCGCGAACACGGACGTTTATCTTCAGGTTCTGGGCATCACCTTCAAGATTGCTGGCAACACGGCGATTTTCTCGATCCTGCTCGGCTATCCCTTGGCCTACTGGCTGGCCGGACTGAGGGACGGGCTTCGGGAGCGCATGGTCCTTCTGGTCATGGTGCCGTTCTGGACGAGCTATCTCGTGAAGACCTTCGCGTGGATGGTCGTGCTCGGCCGCACCGGGGTCATCAACAACATGTTGACCGGAAGCGGCCTGGCCTCCCAACCGTTCCCTCTCGTCTATAACGAGTTCGGCGTCATGGTGGGAATGGTCCACGCCATGATTCCCCTCGCGGTGCTGACCATGATGCCGATCATGATCGGCATCGACCGCCGCCTGATCCAGGCGGCGCAGGCGCTGGGCGCGGCGCCGGCCCAGTCGTTCTGGCTCGTTTACTTCAAGCTCTCCCTGCCTGGCGTGACTGCAGGCGGTCTGCTCGTTTTCATCTCGTCCCTCGGGTTCTTCATCGTGCCGGCTCTCCTGGGCGGAAGGCGCGAGACCATGCTCGCACAGCTCATCATCACGCAGGTGCAGGAGCTCTTGAATTGGGCATTCGCCGGCGCCCTTGCAGCCATGATGCTCGTTGCAGCCCTCGTCACGTGCTGGCTTTACGACCGGCTTTTCGGCCTGTCGTCACTGTCGGGCGGAGAAACCTCGGCCCAGAATGGAGGATCGGGCCGTCTGCGGCTAATCGGGCTCGCGATCCTGCGTGTTATCGCCAAGGCGAGCGCCATGCTGGCCGACGTTGTTCGCAAGGTGATCGGCACACGGGGAGCGCAGCTGCTCCTCCCCATCTACTGCGCCCTCGCCCTTGCGTTTCTCGTCCTGCCCACCCTCCTGGTGATCCCCATCGGCTTCACAAGCTCGCAGTTTCTGGAATTTCCGCCGCCGGGCTACAGCATGCAGTGGTTCGAGACCTATTTCTCATCTCCCGTCTGGCTTTCCGCCACCCTGCGCTCCTTCGGCGTGGCCGCTGCAACGGCACTCTGCGCGACCCTCATCGGCGGACTGGCGGCGCTGGCGTTGGCGCGTTCCAGCACCCGCTGGGGCGGGGTTATCTTTGCAACGTTCCTGGCACCATTGATCGTTCCTCGCATCATCATCGCCGTCGGTCTGTTCTACCTGTTTGCGCAGATCGGCCTCGTCGCGACGGACATGGGTCTGGTCATCGGACACACCGTACTGGCTCTTCCCTTTGCGTTCGTGACCATTACGGCGATCCTGAAGAACTACGACTGGCGGCTGGACCAGGCCGCGGCCGTGCTTGGAGCAAACCGCGTCAAAACCCTCTTCCTTGTCACGGTTCCTCTCGTGAAGGGGGGATTGGTCGCAGCCTTCCTGTTCGCGTTCATCACGTCTTTCGACGAACTCACGATCGCGATCTTTGTCAGCGGTGGAATCAAGACAACGCTGCCCAAGCAGATGTGGGACGACATGATCCTGCAGCTCAACCCGACCCTCGCAGCGGTGTCGGTGGTGGTCTTCGTGATCGTAACCGTCCTCCTTCTTCTGGCCGAACGCTTCCGCCGCACGGCATAAACCCACGACCTGAGCAAACCAATGTTTCCCGACGACACAAATCTCGTTGATCTATTGCGCCTGCATGCCGCGAAAAACCCCAAGGGCGTTTTCGCCCACTTCAATGGGGACCCGATCACCTTCGCCATGCTAGATTCCCGGTCTTCGGCCGTGGCGGCCTGGCTGCGCTCCCGCGGCCTGAAGGCCGGCGAGCACGTGGCGGTGATGATGCGCAACAGTGTGGAAACTCTCGCGGTGGTATTCGGGCTCGCCAAAGCGGGTTTGGTCTGGATCCCGCTGAACGCCCAACAGCGCGGCCAGGGCCTGCAGTACATCATCAACCACTCGAAGCCCGTGCTCGTCATCGCCGATGGCGAGCTCCTGCCGACCATCACCGAGTGTGGGGCGGCGCTTCCGCCGCACGGCTTCCTGATCAACGGGCATGACGAGGCGCATCCCCGGCTGGACGTTGTTCTCGGCGCTGAGGCTCCCTTCGCGGATCCGGCGCCCGCCATGGAAGCGCCCTTCGCCATCATGTACACCTCCGGCACGACCGGACACCCGAAGGGCGTGATCGTCTCCCACCGGATGATGCGGCTGGCCGGTGAGGCTGTCGGCCTCGTGGCTGCCGCCAAGGCGGGCGACGTGATGTTCGTGTGGGAGCCGCTCTACCATATCGGCGGCGCTCAGCTCCTCGGCCTTCCCATGACCCGCGGCGTCGCCCTGGCGATGGTCGATCGCTTCAGCGCGAGCCGCTTCTGGTCCCAGGTGCGGGAATACGGCGCGACGCATATCCACTATCTGGGCGGCATCCTGCAGATCTTCCTCAAGCAGCCACCCTCGGCGCTCGACCGCGGGCACGGCGTTCGGATCGCCTGGGGCGGTGGTTGCCCAGGCGAAATATGGACGTCGTTCCAGGACCGGTTTGGGGTTCAGATTAGGGAATGCTACGGCATGACCGAGGCCTCCAGCATCACGACGTTCAACGACAGGGACGTCGTCGGCTCCGTGGGCAGCCCGGTTCCATGGTTCACCGTGGAGCTCCTCGGCGCGGACGGCGCGCCGGTGCCGCAGGGCGAGCGCGGGGAGATTGTGGTGCGCACCTCGCTGCCCGGCGCCTTGTTCCCCGGCTACTACGACAATCCGGCGGCCACGGAGAAGGCCTTGCGGAACGGAGCCCTGCACACCGGCGATCTGGGATCCTACGATGCCGAGGGCAATCTGATCTTCCACGGCCGGATGACCGACAGCGTCCGCTGCAAGGGGGAGAACATCTCCGCCTGGGAAGTCGAACACGTGGCCGCCGATCATCCGGCCGTTGAGGACTGCGCCATGATTGGCGTTGCGGCTGATGTGGGCGAGCAGGACATCAAGCTCTTCATCAAGCCGAAGGACGGCAGCGAGGTGAGGCCAGCGGAGATCTCGGCTTGGCTTGCCGGTCGCCTCGCCCCCTATCAGAACCCCCGCTACATTGCCGTCGTCGACGAGTTCGAACGCACGCCGAGCCAGCGGATCATGAAGCACAAGCTGTCCAAGCGTCTCGACGACTGCTGGGACAGGCTCGCCCAAGGATCGTGACATGACGCGTGAAGCAACTGTCCTTCTGTCCGGAACAGGCGCCTTCGCGGCCCGCATCCTGTTCGACATCGCCGCCACCGCGACGGCCCCAACTCGGGTGGTCCTCGCAGGGCGTAACCGGGAACGCCTGCAATGGCTGAAGGTCGCGGCCGGAGCCCGCGCGGCGATCTTCGGCACCCCCGTTATTGTCGTCGCGCGGGAGACCGATCTCCTCGCCGAGGGCGCGGCAGTTGCAATGATCCAGGAGACCGCTCCGGACGTAGTCGTGCAGGCGGCGTCCGTGCAGACATCGTCGGTCATCGCCGGGTCGGGGGATGCCTGGAGCCGGCTCGTCGCCGAGGGCGGATTGAGCGCGACCGCGGTCTTCCAGGCGCTTCTCAGCGCCCGTGTGGCGGTTGCCATGACACAGCTCGGGAGCAGCGCTCCCTTGATCAATTGCAGCTTTCCGGACGTTGTGAACGGCTTGATCAAGGCTCTCGGACATCAGGTCATCTGCGGCATGGGCAATGTGGCGATCCTGTCCAGCGCCTTCGCGGCTGACCAAAATCTCATGGACAGGAGCCGCATCAAGGTCCTTGCCCATTATCAGAATCTCGGGACATGGCGCCGGGCGGCGGAGGCCCGCTCCGGCCCGTCCCCGAGGGTCTGGATCGACGGCGAGGAAGTGGCCGATGTGTTCGATACCTTCCGCAACGTGAAGCTGACGCCGGAGCCGGTTATCGACATCTCGGGGGCCAGTGGCGTGCCGCTCATCCTTTCCCTTGCGGAGGGCCGCCCGTGGGCCGGCCATGTTCCAGGCCCGTACGGCCTGCCTGGCGGCTATCCGGTGCAGCTGACCAATGGCGTCCTTTCCCTCGATCTCCCGCCGTCCCTATCGCGGGAGGAGGCGATCTCGTGGAACACGCGCTACGAGGAGGAGAATGGCCTCGTCGTCGGGTCGGACGGGCAGGCACGCTACACGGGTGTCCTGCGCGAGCGCCTGGCGCAGCACTCCCCTGCTTTGGCGGAGGGCTTCGCCGTGTCCGACCTCGAAGAGGTCTATCGCTCCATGCACGAGCTGCGCACGAAGCTGCAGCAGCAGGGCTGAGTTCGAACGTTCCGCCTGCCGCGCCGTCCGATGCCCGACCTTGCGCGGGCACAGGTCCGGAGCAGCTCATCACGGTGTGTCACCATGCAATCCTCCCGTCCCTCCATCGCCCCTTCCGACCGGTCTTGGTGGCTCGACGAAGCCTTGAAGCATGAGGGCAACGTGCCCCCTGCCGCTCCCCTCGAGGGTGCATGCAGCGTCGACGTCGTCATCGTTGGCGGCGGCTTCGCTGGGCTTTGGACCGCGCTGACGCTCAAGAGCCGCCGCCCCGACCTGTCCGTCGCGCTGATAGAGGCTTCCATCTGCGGCTCCGGGGCGAGCGGGAAGAACGGTGGAAAGGTCCACGGCTACTGGTCATCCCTCGGCACGGGCGTCCAGGCTCTCGGGCCGGACGGAGCTCTCGCGATTGCGAAAGCGGGCGACCGGGCCCAGGACGGCATCCGCGCCTTTGCGTCCGCGAGCGGACGCGATATCTGGTGGCGGGAGGGCGGCAACCTGGTGGTCGCCACGACTCCCGCCCAAGAGACGAAGATCGAGGATGTCGTCCGCCTCGCTGGCGAACTCGGCGCGCAGGACCATGTCATGGCGCTCTCGAGGGAGGAGGTTCACGCACGCTGCAACTCGCCGACATTCCGACGGGGCCTCTTCTTTCCGGACGCAGCGACGGTTCACCCCGCTCGCTTGGCGCGCGCGCTCCGTCAGGCAGTCATTGACCGGGGCGTCACTCTTTTCGAGAACACGCCTATGCTGGGCGTCGATCCTGGGCGCCCATCATGCCGGGTCAGAACCCCGCGTGGACAGATCGAAGCCCGCGAGATCGTTCTCGCCACCAACGTGGCCTTAAGCGCCATGCGGGAAATTCGGCCGCATGTGAGCATCTTCTCAAGCTATGTGGTGATGAGCGAGCCTGCGCCGGAGCGGCTCGTCGCCATGGGCTGGACAGGCGACGAGGGTCTCGCGGACCTGCGTATGTTCCTGCACTACTTTCGCAAGACCCCGGACGGCCGTGTCCTCATGGGATCAGGCTCCGGACCGGTCGGCTATGGCGACCGCGCCGAGACCCGGCAGCTGACCCACGACGGCCCCAGCATCGCGCGCGCGGAGACCGGCCTCCGGCGGCTGCTCCCCGCCTATCACGACGTTCCGCTCGCCCGCGCGTGGGGCGGCGCCATTGACGTGTCCTCCGACCGTCTTCCGTTCTTCAAAACCCTCCCCGGAACCCGGATCCACTATGCGGGCGGGTTCTCGGGCCACGGCGTGAACGCCACCTACATCGCCGGGCAGTGCCTCGCCTCTCTCGTCCTCGGGGACAAAGACGATTGGGCGGCCTTGCCCTTCTGCACCCGCGCCCTGCCGCGGCTGCCGCCCGAGCCGTTCCGGTTTGCCGGCGCCAGCGCCATCCGCTCCGCCATCCTGACCTGCGAGGAGGCGGACGAGCGCAGCCAACAGGCTCCCGCCTTGGCCCGAGCGATTGCTCACCTGCCGAAAATGCTGGGCCTCAGGATCGGCGTCCGGTAGGAACCGGCGCTCCCTGGCGCAAGCCCGTTCAACGTTTGGCACCCGAAAGGCAGGCACCAAACCACTTCAGGCGGCCGAGAGGATCTCGTCGGCGGGTCCGAAGAATTCATAATGGATGCGGTTCGACCGAACGCCGGCCAGAGCGAATCCACTCACGAATGCTCTCAAGAACGGCCGTGGGCCGCACAGATAGTAGCCGGCCTCGATCAGTGGAGTGTTGGCCTGCAACCATTCCATCGTAATAAGGCCCTCGTGATCGTAGTCGTGCCCAAGGCGATCCTCAGGTCGCGGTTCAACGTAGAAGGTAGTCGCTTCGATGTTCGGGTATGCCTCGGTCAGGGAGCGGACCCGCTCCCTCATGGCGTGGGTCGCGCCGTTCAACGTGCCATGCACGTAGTGAGTAGGCTTGTTGGGATAACGGGCGGCAATCGTCTCCAGCATGCTCATCATCGGCGTCAAGCCCACCCCACCGCTCAGGAGGACGACCGGGCGAGGCGACTCCTCGTTGAGGAAGAACTCGCCCGCGGGCGGAGCCACCTTCACCATCTGCCCAACCGCGGCCTGGTCGTGAAGCCAGTTGGAGGCAATGCCCTGCGGCTCCCGCTTCACGGAAATCCGATAGCTCTCGTCATTGGGCGCGCTGGAAATGCTGTAGTTGCGCTTGAGCGGGTGCTGGCCCGGAACCTCGATCCAGAAAGTCAGGTACTGGCCCGGTTGGTGGCGCAGGACGGGCTGATCGTCCTTTGGTCGCAGCACGAAAGAGGTGATGAGCTCGCTTTCCTGCTGCTTGCTCTCGATGCGGAAGTTGCGCCAACCGTTCCAGCCGCCGGGTGCCGACGCCAGGCTGGTGTAGATCGCCTTCTCGCGCCCGATCAGAACATGGGCCAGGAACCAGTAAACCTCGCCCCAGGCAGCCAGTATCTCGTCCGTGGCAGCGTCACCGAGTACATCCTTGATCGCGCCGAGCAGCGCTTCGGCGACATGCGGATAGTGCTCGGGCAGGATGTTGAGCCCGACATGCTTCTGCGCGATGCGTTCGACGGCCGGCGCGAGGGCGCCGAGGTTGTCAATGTTCTGGGCATAGGCGAGCACCGCAGTGGCAAGAGCCTTGGGCTGTGATCCGGTCTCACCGTGATGCGACTGGTTGAAGAGATTGCGGATCTCCTCGTTCCGGAACATGCGCTCGTACATGCGCCGGGTGATCGCTAGCCCATGCTCCCGGATGGCCGGAACAGTGGCCTTGACAAGATGAACGGTCGTATCACTGAGCGAGGTGGGCATGAATCATCCTTCACGCGGCGTTGTGGATGGGATGATCGCCGAAGCGGCAGACATTGGTGTCAAGCGATCCGCATCGTGGCCCATCCCCGAGAATGAACGACAGCTATGGCATCGAATGACTGCCTGAAATTCAGATCATGTCCCTAAGGGATTTTCCTGATCGCTATCGGCCGCATGCCTTCGGGTGCCCCTCAAAGGTACGCGGTGGATCAGACTGAGATATTCCCTGCCCGTTCAGAACGTCTGCTTAGACTGGGCGGGTAGACCTAAGCGTTAGTTTCGAGAAACGCTAGAGACTTTTGGCATTTGGATAAGATCAGGATCAGCTAGGAAACCTGGGACGCAGCTCACGATTTTTCTGTGTGTCCACCTTGGATTTTGTCCGCCGCGATCTAGGAGGCCCGCGCCGGCGGAGTGTACAGGTCGGCGAACTTCTCACGCAGCACGTTCTTCTGAACCTTACCCATGGTATTGCGCGGCAGATCATCGACGAAGACCACACGCTTGGGCAGCTTAAACTTGGTCAAGCGGCCATCGAGCGCCGCAAGAATCGACTGCTCGTCGACCGCCGCCTCCTTTGGGCGGGCCACAACCGCAGTGACGCCCTCGCCGAGATCCCTGTGCGGGACGCAATCACAACACTTTCGAACAGGCCCGGAATGGCGTCGTTCTCGTTGATCAACTCCCTTGGGTTGATCAACTCCCTTGGCCTGAATTCCTATAGCACAGCTCTTAGGGCGATGAGGACCGACAAGATGGAACGTGTTCTTGCCCAGATCGATGCCCAGAGTGGCGATCGCAGCGGAAGAAGAACACCGTGACATGGGACGTGCTCCTTACGTAGCGCGAAGCCCCACAGTTTACGAACAAGCGGGGCAGGAGCACGGCCGGACGATCCCATTAACGACATTCCCAGTCTGCGTGTGGCATTTCCGACAAGACCACGTCTTGTCGATCTTGCAGACAAGTTTCTTGGGATCCTCTCGCGAGGTGCTGCATAGGACTGGATGACTGCTTCGTGTTTCCCGACGCCCTGCGTCCAGTTTAGGCAGCATCCGTGCCATGGTTTCAGTGCATGGCTGAAAGGCGCGATTCCCGTTGATGCGCGCTCTGGACATACTAAATAAGTCTTATCGCAGTGTACAAGAAATAGGCCCGTCACCCATGTTGATCACTCTCCTGAAACGCGTCGGCCGCGAAATCTGGATTACCCTGGTTCGTACGGGCGAGATCCGTGCCGCGCGCGCTCGGGCCAACTCCAAAGGTGGCGTTTACCACTACTGACGGCGTTCGTTCACCGGATCCGAGCCCGCCGACCGGACGGGCCCGGTTTGGAATGCGGGCAGCTCGGACTAATGACGCGAGGTTCAAGACGACGGGCCCTAGAGCCGTTTCCGGACCTCCTCCACGACCTTCCCTGCCGTGATACCGAAATGTTCAAACAGATCGGTTTCGGCTCCCGAGGCGCCAAGGCCGCTCATTCCGACGAAGCCACCGTCCTCACCGATGTACCGGTCCCATCCCAGGCGGACGGCGGCCTCCACCGCGACCCGCACAGTTCCCTTGCTGAAGACCTCCCCGCGATAGTCCCCGTCCTGGGCCTCGAACAGTTCCCAGGACGGCATGGAGACCACCGCCGTCGCGATCCCGCCGGCCTCCGGTCGCCTGCGGGCCTCGACCGCAATGCCGACCTCGGACCCCGTCGCCAGAATTGTCACCTGGCGAGTCCCGTCTTTGGCTTCCGACAGCACGTAGGCGCCACGGCGTGATCGGTTCTCTCCCGAGCCATCGGTACGCACCGGCTCCAGAGGTTGGCGGGCGAAGATGAGGGACGACGGTCCGGTCCAGTTGCCGAGAGCGATCTCCCAGCACTCGGCCGCTTCCACGGCATCCGCCAGGCGAAGGACGAGCATGTTGGGAATCGCCCGCAACGATGCCAAGTATTCCACCGGCTGATGCGTGGGCCCGTTCCGGCCGATGCCGATGGAGTCGTGACTGAACACGAACGGAACCGGCAGCTTCATCATGGCGGCGAGCCGCAACGTCGGTCGCAGGTAATCGGAAAACACGAGGTAGGTCACACCAATCGGTACGACGCCGGCATGGGCCGCCATTCCGTTCTGCATCGCGCCCATGGCGTGCTCGCGAATTCCGTAGTGGACATAGCGGCCGCCGTGGTCTGAAGCTGTGAATGGTGCGAGTTGGCGCTTGTGCTTGGTCGCCCTTTCCAGATCGGGTGCGCCCGAGATCAGTTCTGGAATCGCCTCGGCCAGCATGTCGACGATGTCGCCGGACAGCGTGATGCCGGACTCGGCCGACTGTTCCCGCGCGGCTCGCCCGCGGAACGCCCGCAGTGGCTCGTCCCATACATCCGGCAGGCGTCCAGCTCCGAGCCGATCAAGGAGGCGGCGCTTTTACGGAGCTAGAGCCTTGAGCCGGCTCTGCCACGCATCGTACTCGGGCAGGCTCCGTCGACCCGCTGCTCGCCAGGCGGCCAAGATCTCGTCGGGAATCTCGATGGGGGCATGCGGCTAGCCAAGATACTGTCTGGCCGCCTCGGCCTGCTCCTTACGGATGCGGGCGCTGTGCGCCGCTCGCGTTCCTTCCACTTGAGGCAGTCCACGGCCGATGATCGTCGTGCAGCAGATCATCGATGGACGCGGGTCTTTCCGTGCTAGCAGGATTGCCGCCGACACTGCCTCCACGTCGTGGCCATCAACCTCCTGAACGTGCCATCCGCTGAGGCGGAAGGTGCAAGTATATCGTCGCTCAGGGCCAGCTCGATGGCCCCATCATCCGTCATCCGGTTGTTGTCCCAGAGGGAAACGAGCTTTCCAAGGCGCAGGTGTCCGGCCAGCGATATGACCTCCTGCCCCACGCCTTCCTGGAGGCAACCATCCCCAACGAGGGGATAGGTGTAGTGATCGGCGATATCCCGTCCGAGCCACTTGCCCAGGAAAGCCTTGGCAAGCGCCATACCCGCGCGTTAGCAATGCCTTGGCCGAGAGGGCCCGTGGTGATTTCAATGCCGCAGGTCGGATCGAGCTCGGGATGCCCTTCGCAGCGAGAGCCGAGCTCGCGGAAGCGCTTGATCTCATCGATGGTGATCTTCTCGTAGCCGCTCAGGTGAAGGAGCGAATAAAGCAGCATCGATCCGTGCCCGCTCGACTGCACAAACCGGTCTCGGTCGAACCACAATGGGTCCTGCGGATTGAACTTGAGGTGACGCGTGAACAGGGCGGTCATCGTATCCGCTGCGCCCAATGGAGTTCCGGGATGTCCCTCTCCTACCCGCTCGATCGCATCGATCGACAGGAAACGGACCGCATTTGCCATCGTGCGTGGATCGATCAAGGTCATGACGGACTTTCCTCCAAGTCAGTCGCCAGCAGCGCGGGACGGGTCAACCTCCGTCCTGGCGATGGGGATCTGTGCATCAACCCCAAGCTCCGCCAGAAGCCACTCGGCAAAGGCTCTCAGAGGATGGCGTTGCCGAACATGGCGGGGAAAAACCAGATTGTGCCCGACATAACGGACCGGGGTTGATGTCTGCTCCAACGGCATGACCAAGCGGCCCGATGCAAGCTCCCTCTCTGCAAGGCGCGTGGATTCCAGGGCGACACCCAGACCTTGGGCGGCGACTGCGATGGCCAGGAAGCTGCGATCGAACCGGCTCCCGTTCGGGGGCGGCGCGACCAAGCCGTTGGCAGCGAACCAGTCCGACCACTGGATCTGCTTGCTGTCGCTCTGGATCAGCACGTGGCTGAACAGGTCCGCCGGCGAGGTGATCGTCGCCGCAAGATCAGGCGTGCACATGGGTGCGATCGTCTCCTCACCGAGAGGCACGACCACCAGCCCTTCCGCCCTGGGAGGACCATAAACGATGTCTGCATCGAACTCGTCGGAGTTGAACCGTGTGTAGTCGGTCCCGGCGGCGAGTCGAACCTCTATGCCGGGGTTTTGCTTCAGGAAGGCGGCAAGCCGGGGTGTCAGCCATTGCGTTGCAAAGCTTGGCGCGCAATGCAGGCGGAGGAGCTTGGGACCACGGGTCGAGACGACCTCCATGCCACGCCGTAGGTCATCGAAAGCCCGGCTGACGTGGCGCATCAGCACCTCGCCCTCGTAGCTCAGGTGGGAATGGCGGGTGTCACGCTCGAACAGAGGGAGGCCCAGCACCTGCTCCAGCTTCCGGATTGCGTGGCTGACCGCACTTGGCGTCAGGTTCAGGGCCGCCGCCGCCCCGCGGAACGACCCTGTACGGCCGGCAGCCTCGAAAATCCGGAGGAAAGACAGAGGCACATCCTGTGTCATTGATGTAGTGAATCAGATTCAACAGGTGATGTAAACTTTGCGTTTGTCCGAGCTTTTGAAGCAATTCATAGTTCCTCCAATTATTTGAACAATCAAAAATTGAAACTCATCGTGGAGGAAACGATGTTGCTGGAAGGCAAGACTGCCGTCATCTCCGGCGCGGCCAGCCCGCGCGGAATCGGGTTCGCGACCGCCCGTCTGTTCGCCAAGCATGGGGCAAAGGTCGCCATTCTCGACCTCAACGAGCAAGGCGCCAAGGAGGCCGCCGTTACCCTCGGGCCCGATCATGTGGGTCTCGGCTGCGACGTGGCCAATCTCGACTCGTGCAAGCGCGCCGCCGATGCAGCCGTCACGGCACTGGGACATGTCGACATCCTGCTCAACAATGCCGGCATCACGCAGCCCGTGAAGACGATGGAAATCGACGAGGCGAGCTGGCGCCGCATTGTCGACGTCAACCTCACCGGCGTCCTCTATCTCAGCCAAGCCTTCATTCCGCACATGCGCTCCCGGCGCACGGGCTCGATTGCGTGCATGTCGTCTGTTTCCGCCCAGCGGGGTGGCGGGATCTTTGGCGGCCCGCACTACTCGGCCGCGAAGGCCGGCGTGTTGGGTTTAGCAAAGGCCATGGCACGCGAGCTGGGGCCGGACGGCATCAGGGTCAATTGCGTGACGCCCGGTCTGATCCAGACGGATATCACCGGCGGCAAGCTCACCGACGAGATGCGCCAGGACATCCTGAAAGGGATCCCACTCAACCGGCTCGGCAATGCGGAGGACGTCGCGGGCGCCTACCTGTTCCTCGCCTCTGATCTGTCCGCCTACATCACCGGCGCCGTCATCGACGTGAACGGCGGCATGCTGATCCACTGATCGGCCCTCCTGGGCGCCGGTCCGCTCGCGCCCTCTCAAAACCTGGAGAGATTGATGAATACGAGCACCAGCGGCGCTGTGCAGCCAGCGTCACAGCCTCCCCTATCCAACGTGTCCCTGGCGGATCGAGCCTACCGCATCCGTCGCCATGCCCTTCGCATGGGCGAGGTACAAGGCCAAGGCTACATCGCCCAGGCGCTCGGCATCGCCGACGTCCTAGCAGTGTCCTACTTCCATGGCATGCGCTACCGGCCCGAAGACCCGGAGTGGGAAGGGCGCGACCGGTTCCTCCTGTCAATCGGCCACTACGCCATCGCTCTATACGCGGCGCTGATCGAGGCTGGCATCATCCCGGAGGACGAGCTCGAGAGCTACGGCTCCGACGACAGCCGCCTGCCGATGTCAGGCATGGCCGCCTACACACCGGGCATGGAGATCACGGGCGGATCACTTGGTCATGGCTTGCCCCTCGCGGTCGGGTTCTGCCTCGGACTGAAGCGCAAGAAATCGGACTCGTTCGTCTACTGCATGTTCTCCGACGGCGAACTCGGCGAGGGCTCCGTCTGGGAGGGGGCATGGTCGGCCAGTCACTGGAAGCTCGACAACCTGATCGGCATCGTCGACGTCAACAACCAGCAGGCGGACGGCCCGGCCTCTCAGGTCACTGGCTTCGAGCCGCTCGAAGCGCGCTTCGAGTCGTTCGGCTGGCACGTGCAACGCGTCAACGGCAATGACATCGACGCCCTGGTTGCGGCGTTCGACGCGGCCCGCAATCTCACCGAGCCGAAGCCGCGCATCATCATCTGCGACACCAAGATGGCCAAGGGTGTTCCGTTCCTTGAAGAACGTGAACGCAACCACTTCCTGCGGGTGGAGCCGCACGAATGGCAGAAGGCCCTCGAACTGTTTGACGCCGGGAGGACATCATGAGGCGCTCGAAATACGTACGACCGGCTTGGCTCGGGGAGCAGGGCGAGGGAGGACAAGGGACGGCGGACAAGCCGCGGCTGACAACCTCGGCGATGATCGCTTCGCTCGCCGGTCCGGACCAGCGCACGAAGCCTGCCCCCTTCGGCCATGCACTTGCGGCTCTGGCCGAGACGCGGCCCGAGATTGTAGGCTTGACGGCCGACTTGGCCAAGTACACGGACCTGCACATCTTCGCGAAGGCTCATCCCGACCGCTTCTACCAGATGGGCATGGCGGAACAACTCCTGATCAGCGCCGCGGCCGGAATGGCACGGGAAGGCTTCATGCCGTTCGCAACGACGTATGCGGTGTTTGCTGCCCGAAGAGCATACGACTTCATCTGCATGGCCATTGCCGAGGAAAACCTCAACGTGAAGATTGTGTGCGCCCTGCCGGGCCTCACGACCGGCTACGGGCCGAGCCACCAGGCCACGGAGGACATTGCGATCTTCCGGGGCATGCCGAACATCACCATCATCGACCCCTGCGACGCCCATGAGATCGAGCAGGTCGTTCCGGCCATAGCGGCCCATAGTGGCCCAGTCTACCTACGCCTTCTGCGCGGCAATGTGCCTGTTGTTCTCGACGAGTACGACTACACCTTCGAGCTCGGAAAGGCCAAGATGCTGCGGGACGGAAATGATGTCCTGATCATCTCGTCCGGGCTGATGACCATGCGGGCGCTCGAGGCGGCCGAACGGCTTGCCGAAGACAGGGTCGATGTGGGCGTGCTGCACGTGCCCACCATCAAGCCCTTGGATGAAGCCACCATTCTCAAGGAAGCCTCACGCACCGGCCGCATGGTGGTGGTGGCGGAAAATCACACCATCGTCGGCGGCCTGGGTGAGGCGGTCGCCGGACTCCTGATGCGCTCCGGCGTGATCCCGCCCGCATTCCGCCAAGTCGCCTTGCCCGACGAGTTTCTGGATGCGGGTGCCCTGCCGACCCTCCATGACCGTTACGGCATCTCCACCAACGCCATGACGGAGAGCATCAAAGGCTGGCTTTAGAACGACTCACCGCGGAGCGACTTGCTCGCTCCGCGGTCCAGGGCCCGGTCCACTTGTAACCCATCGTAACGACCACCAACCCTCATAACGATCAAAAAGCCCGGCCAACGGGCAGGATCCAGAACAGGAGAACGCCCATGACGACCTCGATTTCACGCCGCACCCTCATCGCCGGCGCCATCTCGGCCCCGGCCATTCTCACCCTGACTCGCGGCGCGAGCGCCGCCACCAATCTCACCCTTGGCCACAATGCGGCGCCGGGCAACCCGCGCAGCATCGCAACGGAGCGCTTCGCTGAAATGGTAAAGGAGAGATCCGGCGGCAATATCAGTGTTCGCGTCGCAGGATCCGAGCAGCTCGGCAACGAACAGTCGCTGCTCACGAGCCTGCGGACCGGTGCGGTCAGCATGACGGTCAACAGCCAGGGCTCCACCTCGGCGCTCATACCAGAACTCGCGGCGCTTGGCCTGCCGTTCCTGTTCGAGGACAGCTCCGCGGCCTTCAAGGTGCTTGACGGCCCGATCGGCGAGGAGCTCGCTCAGCGTTTCGCCAAGGTTCAGATGGTGCCCCTCGGCTGGTGGGACAATGGCGTTCGCCACATCACCAACAGCAAGCGGCCGATCGTGAAGCCAGCCGACTTGAAGGGCCTCAAGATCCGCACCCCGCCGGATCCGATGACGATCGACATCTTCCAGGCGCTCGGAGCCGGGACCGAGCAGATCAGCTTTGGCGAACTCTACATCGCGCTGCAGCAGGGTGTCGTCGATGGGCAGGAGAACCCGCTCACCAACATCGCAAGCTCGAAGCTCTTCGAGGTCAACAAGTTCATCAGCCTGTCGGGACACAAATGGGAGAGCTCGCCCTTCCTGATGTCGCAGATCGCCTGGACCCGACTGCCTGCCCCTGACAAGGAGATCATCAAGACCGCCGCCAAGGAAGCAGGCGACCTGCAACGCAAGCTCTTTGCCGAGAACGAGGCCAAGTACAACAGCGAGTTCCGGGCCAATCCGAACCTCGCGGTCAACGAGGTCGACAAGGCCGCCTTCCGTGAGGCCTCTGCCAAGGTCATCGACACCTGGCGCGCCAAGCCCTTCGGAGATTTCGTCAGCCAGCTCGTCAAGACAGCCCGGGGCTGACGTCATGACCCGCGTCTCCCCCCTGCCCCACCACGAAGAGCAAGCACGGGCCATGGGGGGCGGCGCGCTCTCCGCGGCCGACATTATCGACCGCGCGGTCGGTTTCATATGCCGTGCGGTGATCCTTCTAACCGGTCTCGCACTCCTTGTCCTGCTGACGGCAAACGTCGTTGCTCGTTACGTGATGGAAAGCGGTGGGTTCCGCTTCGCCCAGGAACTGCCGGAGCGGCTCTTCCCCTGGTTCATCATGGCAGGCGTTGCGCTCGCTGTGCAAAAGGGCGGCCACATGGCCGTCGAGTCGGTGCTCGCGCGTCTGAACCGCAACGGTGCACGCATCATGTTGCTCGTCGGCTTCGCGATCATCATCGCCTCCTATGCGATCCTTGGATGGGAGGCGCTTGGCGTCGCCGATATCGTGTCCATCGAGACAAGCCCCGTGCTCGGGCTGTCCAGCAGCTACAGCTACTACGCGCTCGCTCTCGGTTGCCTTGCGGTCATCCTAACGACTTTCGCCCTTGCGATTCGTGTCGCCAAGCTTGGACCTGAAGCCATGCCAACCCCCGATCCAGAGGAGACAGGCATATGAGCATCGTTCTCATCATCGCCTTTACAGTTCTCATGCTCCTCGCGGTTCCTGTAGGACATGCCCTCATCATTGCTTCGGGCGTGACCCTGGCGTGGCAGGGAGAGCTGCCGCTGATGATCATTGCGCAGCAATTGTATCAGCAGACGCAGTCCTTTCCGATGCTCGCCCTGCCGTTCTTCATGATGGCGGGCAGCTTGATGCTCGGTGGCAAGCTCGGGGAGAAACTCCTGGGCTTCGCCACCAAAGCGATGCAGCGCTGGCGCGGGGGGCCTCTTTCGACCACCGTCGTGGCCTCCGTCGTCTTCGGCGGTGTTTCGGGAAGCGCGGTCGCCAATGCCAGTGCCCTCGGATCGGTGCTCATCCCGTGGCAGAAGCGGCAGGGGTATCCGGCGGGCCTGTGCGCGGCCAACAATGCCACGTCAGCGATCATCGATATCATGATCCCGCCCTCGATCCCACTCATCCTCTATTCGCTCGTCAGCGGTGTCAGCATCGCCGATCTATTCACCGCGGGCATTCTGCCCGGGATCCTGCTGGCGGGTGGGCTCATCCTGACTTGCAGCCTCATCGCGCGGCGGCGCGGCATCCACTCGGAGGATCCTGCCGTCAGTCGGATGGAACTCCTGAAGCTCGCGGTGCTGAGCGGTCCTGCGCTGCTGATGCCGATCCTGATCCTGCTTGGGTTGCGTTTCGGCATCGCCACGCCCACCGAGATCTCGGTGCTGGCGGTGGTCTATGCGTTGGCGCTCAGCGCCTTCTTCTACCGCGACCTAACGTGGAAGCGCTTCTATCACAGCCTGATCGAGTCCGGCATCGCGACCGGCGTCGTCATGCTTGTGATCATGGGCAGCGCGGTCGTCGGCTGGATCCTCACCTTCGACGAGGTGCCTACCCGCTTCGCCGAATGGGTTTCGGCCACGATCAGCAACCCGTTGCTGGTCATTCTGGCCATGAACATCCTGCTCCTCATTGTGGGCATGCCGCTCGATCTTCCTCCGGCGATCCTGCTTCTGGGGCCGATCTTCGTGCCCCTGGCGGCGTCAATTGGACTGGACCCGGTGCAGCTCGGGATTATCATGGTGCTCAATCTCGGCATCGGGCTTTACACGCCTCCGATCGGAACCACGCTCTTCATCTCCTCGTCGATCGCGAAAGCGTCGCTGGCCGACACCACCCGCGAACTCTGGCCCTTCCTCGCCGTCTCCATGCTGGTTCTACTTGCGATGAGTTATATCCCTGCGCTCACGCTCTACTAAGCCGGAGGGTGTCCCGCTTGAGAACAGGCGGGACACCGTCGTTTTGGCCATTGGACCTGATCAGCTCATCATCGCAAGGGAGAGAAAACACATGACCCACGTTGCATTCGTCGGCCTTGGATCCATGGGACTGCCCATGGCCATAAACCTTCTGGCAAAGGAATTCACGGTCACCGGATATGACTTGAGCATGAGGGCCCTGGACGCTCTCGAAAGCGCCGGCGGCAAACGGGCCGGGACGGCTGCGGAAGCAGCGTCCGGGGCGGATATCTTGATCCTGATGGTGGTGAACGCCGCCCAGGCCGAGGCGGTGCTGTACGAAGGCGGTGCCCTTGAGGCCCTCCGCCCTGATGGGATAGTCGCCCTGATGGCTACCTGCCCTCCTGCGGCCGTGGAAGCGATTGAGGAGCGCGTGCGCAAGGCGGGCCGGCGATTGATTGACGCTCCCGTATCAGGCGGGGTCGCCGGCGCGAAGGCCGGGACGCTCACGATCATGGCCGCTGGGATCCGGGACACCTTCGACACTATGAAACCCGTCTTCGATGTGCTCGGTGACAAGGTGTTCCATGTCGGCGAGCGCCCGGGTCAGGGTGCCATTGTCAAGACCGTCAATCAGCTCCTCTGTGGCGTACATATTGCCGTTGTTGCGGAGGCGTTCGCGCTCGCCGCCAAAGTCGGCGTCGATCTCAAGATCCTGCTGGAGATCATGAGTGGGTCATCAGCCTCGAGCTGGATGCTCAAGGATCGCGGACCGCGCATGCTCGAGGCTGAGCCGGAGGTGACGAGCGCGGTCGACATCTTCGTCAAGGATCTGGGAATCGTCCTCGATGCGGGGCGGGACATGAAGGCGGCGCTCCCTCTGGCCGCGGCAGCCCATCAGATGTTCCTTGCGACCTCCGGACGTGGAGACGGCGCGGCGGACGACAGCCAAGTGATCCGCTCCTACTTTGTCCTGAATGGTGTCGCACCCCGGCCTGAGCCGGCGAACCAAAAGGTTGCCTGATGCGGATCGCCGTTCTCTCCGAAACCGACAGAGCGGAGACTCGCGTCGCCGCTACGCCCGACACGGTCAAGAAAT
>NZ_QOIO01000020.1 GCF_003332305.1 Microvirga aerophila
TGGCGGGGTGTGCCTCGACGGCTTGGATCAGGAAGGTCTCATAAGGCACCAGTTTGCCACCTCCCGGCGGACGGCCTTGGCGGGCGGGCGCCGGCGAGCCGAACCGCCGCTGGCGCTGCATCAGCTTGATGGCACAGCTGTCACTGACGCCAAAGTGGCGGGCCGCCGTCCGGCAGGAATGGCCCGCCTCGACGAAGGCTGCAACCCGCATACGAAGATCGAGAGAATAGCAGTGACCCATGATCCACCTCCCGTCCGACGAAGTGAATCACAGATCACATCAACCCAGAACCCTAAGAGTCGAATTTCCAGTCCGATGCTTTAGGAGGGAGTTCATGCTGACCCGAAGCGAGGATGCGGCCCTGCTCTTTAGCCGTGTGCTGATCGCTGCTCTGTTTCTGCCCTCTGGCTACAGCAAGCTGATGGCCTTTTCGTCGTTTGCAACTTCGCTTGCGAGCAAGGATGTGCTTTATCCAGAAACTGTTGCTGGCCTTCTGGTGGCAGCGGAGTTTCTTGGCCCCTTGGCCCTGATCATTAGCTTGTGGCCGCGCTGGACAGCAGTGGCCCTGATCGGCTTCACCGCCGCCATGCTTTGGCTGACATATGGCCCATCGATGACGGGGTTGGTCTTCCGTCCTCGTCAGAACGTGGAGTTTTTCCAGAACCTCGCTGTCATTGGAGGACTGCTGATGTATTTTGCCTGTGGGCCAGGGGTATGGAGCCGGACGCGCCTACGATGAGGATGGTCAACTAGACTGCGCCTAGGCCACGATCAAGCAGATCGTGGCTGGTTCATGTCGTATGCTGTCAAAGCAATTTTAGGTTCTGCTGCTGTTCATCGCCTTGGCAAGCCTCTCAAGACCAGACCGGAGCTTCTCCATACGGTCTTCTGACGTTGAAATTGTTTTGGCGAGCCGTATGAGGCTTATCCTAAGCTCCTCCATGTGTTGTTCTCGCGTCAGAGCTTGTAGCTCAGAAGGCGCGGATATCAGGACGGCAGGAGTCGGTGGGATTGGCAGATCCAACAATGGGGAAGACGAAGGAGATAGGGCTTGAGCCACCACAGTAGGCTTTACCGGTGCAACCCGCTGCTTTGCAGCAATCTTGCCCCTGGTTCTCTTTCGCACAACACGGTGGGACTTCTTCGCGCTCTTGCGGGCAACCGATTTAGCCTTGTGGACTTGAGATTTAGGTCGAGCCTCTGCGGAGATGCCAAGGCTGGGTTGGTGGGGATGAGGCGCTGACCATCCGAGGACAAGCGCGGTTGCAAACACCGGCACGAACTTCGTTCTCATAAGTACCCCCTCGACAGACTGCGCCCACCCCGGCGCTTAGCAAGAAGAAGGATGTCGCTCGCTCTTGTTGCTCAAGCTGAAGGCGCCCCGCAGTATTCTGTTTTTTCTGTTGCATTGATAGCCAAGAAGCTGTTGGTGAGTACATGTGTTATTGTTGGTAATGCCTTTGGGGTAATGCCTGCCTTGGTGAGAAAGCGCAGGCTGTATACTTCCATTCAGGATTAGCAGGGGCGACCAAGACCACGACGTATCCCCAGACCTACGGAAAATAGGGAGCGATCTTCAGCTTGTTGAGATGATCGGGCTGGACCGGAATGCAGCTAAGACCTCTTCGCACAAAGGTGCTCAACGGGAGGGGCAGGCTCCTGAGCATTAGGGACTGAACGAGCCGAACCTCAGATAGGAGCAACTATGACCGCCGCTGGCACTCATATCGTCCGGGTCACACTCCAGGACGAGCCGACAATCTATCGGGAGATCGAGGTCGAAAGCCGTAAAACGCTCAGCGTTCTAGCCGAGACAATCGTTCATGCTTTTGGCTTCGAGTTCGACCACGCCTTCGGCTTCTACTCCAAGCTCACGGGCCAGGACGTGATGCGCTCCCAGCCCAAGTACGAGTTGTTCGCCGACATGGGTGAGAAGACTGACGCTAGGAGCGTAAGGAAGACCTCCGTGGCCGACGCCTTCCCTGACGTGGGTTACACCATGCTGTTCATGTTCGATTATGGCGACGACTGGCGGTTCGTCGTCGAGGTCATCGGCATGGGCCAGAAGGTTGCGAAGACCCGTTATCCGAAGGAACTCAAGAAGGTCGGCGAGGCTCCGGAGCAGTATGGTTCATGGGACGAGGACGACGAGTCATCAGGCGTGCAACCCCAGTCACGCTGGTTCTGAGCATGTCCCTCTGGCTGAACCTTATCAAGCTATAGGCCGTCTTGGTCCACCAGCAACTCACGTAGCATCAGGATGGTATCGGCAGCTTCCAACAAGAGCGCCGAGAGGTCTTCCAGAGCCTCGTCGGCGGCTTGCTCCAGTTTTTCGACGGTATCCGTTCGAGTGGTCACCTTGAGGGCCTCCTCAGAGAGGGCTGATAGGGGCGTAGAAAAGATAAACGGCGTGAAACGCGCATTGATCAAGGACACGCCCACGCGGGAGCCAACACTCTCGGTTTTAGAGCATCGGACGAAAAGGCGGATCCACGACGTCCCACCCCTCTCCCTCGGGCAGAGGTGGAATCCGAGCGGGTCCGACAAACCGTCCGATGCTCTAGATCGAGGCTGCGAGCCCGCGATTCAATAACACCGGAGAACAAAAAGGCCGCTTCTCATGAGGAGCGGCCTCTCGATCCTCGATGCCGAAGCGTTAGGCAGCCTTTTTACGTCCACGCTTGGCAGGCGCTTTCGCTGGGGTGGTCACCACCGTATCATTGGCAGCCGCTTTGGCTTGGGCTGCCTTTGAGCGTTGCTGACCCAGGCCCATGCTCTTGGCCAACTCGGATCGCTTAGCGGCATAGTTCGGGGCGACCATCGGGTAGTCACGAGGCAGGCCCCACTTCTCCCGGTAGGCTTCGGGCGTCAGACCCAGTTTTCCAAGATGCCGCTTGAGCGATTTGTACTGTTTTCCGTCTTCCAAGCTGATCAGATAGTCCGGGGTGACCGACTTTCTCACCGAGACGGCAGGCGCTGGCTTCGCGTCGTCTTGCTTCCGAGCGGGCTGGCCAACATTCTGAAGAGAAGCGTGGACATTGGCGATTAGGCTGGAAAGTTCAGTGACCGGTACGGAATTGTTGCTCACAAAGGCTGATACGATATCAGCCGCAAGTTCCATGTAATTCGGTGTTGTTTCGTTAGTCATCAGATAAGCCTCTGCTTGAGGTTGCCGCTAAGGCAGGGACCTCAGATACCCATTTCCAAGTTTGCAGGCTGATTATAACAAGGAGCTAGATCTATGGCCCGATAAATACAAGAGGCGGTCGTGAACAATGTACTTTGGGAAACGATTTGCCTCGAACTCCCTGTGAAAAACTAATTTATGTTAAAGTTCTGGTTTCTTGGGCTTGCCCGAGCGCCACGCGACGAGAACAGCGATCTTGAGAACAGCACGATCTTCCGACTGCGATTATTGAGTCTCAAAGCAAGCCAAAAACAATTTTAGAGACACACGGGCATCGAGTGGCTGATCGAGAACGCCAAGAGCCTCTGGGAAGGATGCGGAGGGGCACGGCTATGAGGCCGCCGTCGCCCAGCATTAGGGTTGCTACTGTTTTCTAGCCAAGATGACCAAGCCATTGTGTTTGGCAAGAAACCTTCCGATCAGCTTTATGAAGATTTTAAATCATCCACTCTGCGGGTAGGTTGCTGATGGTTCTTTTCATCTGCTTCCCTCTTCTCAGTCTTTTCGTCGGAGTGGGATTGGAGATCGTCCCACCGATAGATCGGCCACATCTCAAACCAAACAATCGTCTTTAAGCTCCCGACTAGGAATTGCCAGAGCGTGATGCGCGGGAAACGCTCCTCATCATCCTCGTGCATGGCGGGTTCCTCGACATGATCCTCGGAGAAGCTAGAAGGCTCCCATTGGGAAAGTATGGGGCGAATTAGGCGATTTGAATGCGGGATTGTTTCCAGGGTTTTGATCGTTGCTCGCTCGTCCTGACGCGAGTTGCCCATGAAGCGCGAAAGCACTTCGTGATTGAGATTGTGGATGAGGCTGGTCAGACAGTCCTAACTGTTCCGTTCACCGAGGCGGAAGGGCCAATGTCGTGACTGAAGCAAGCCTTCACAAAGAAGCCCCATCCGGATTATTCGACGGATGGGGCCAAAGGGCGTTCAAGGAGGAACATCCTTAGCTTACCAAGTCTCTTCGATAGCTCTGTATGCCAACACACGAAGCCGTTGGCATGTCAGGCAGTGTTGTTGCACCTGAAAGATCGGACAGGATCATCCCGGTTGACGTGAGGCGATGAACTCACGCGGGGAACGATATCCGAGTGCCTTGTGCGGGTGAAGGCTGTTGTAGTGCTCGAACCATAAAGGAAGGCTCTCCAGCACGGTGCGGGCATCCGGGATTGGGTTTACCCGAGTGTAGTCGCGCTTGATCGTGCGCACGAAGGCTTCGGCGTGAAAGTGAGCCACTCTGAGGGCAGTTTTTTGCCGCACGGCTCCCACGAAACCGCTCCCTGTCGTTCTGAGTTCGGTCTTCGAGATCTGACATAACAGCCGATCAACGGTGACGGAGACGACTCTATGGGGGCAGATGAGAGCCGCCGGCGCAGCCGCGCGGTAGAACAGTGCACGCCACATCTACCACAGCACATCATTGAGCATATTGGGAAGGTCCTGCGGAATCGCTGCCGAGGAGACCTGCTCATTCCTCTACCCGGCGAGATGCTGGCCATGCTGGAGAAGGCCAAGCAGAGCCGAACCCTGATTAGAGCGGAGCGGGAGTAGCAGGTTGTGGGAGATCCGACGAGGAGCCCGGGAGGGCAGTACATCCGTGCCAGTCCCGGGCCTCGTCGACCGCTGTCGTTGATAGGCAGCTCGGGTGAGATTGAGCTGATTTGCCGGAGGTGACAAGCGGCTCAAAGGAGGCGCGGCAGCTTGGCGCACTCACCCGATCTCCTGCGCAATTTAAGGAAGCATTAACCAAGCCGGCAGAATATCGGCATGTCTCCCACACAATACGTGATGTCCCAAAAATGCTTGCCCCAGCTACTGTTCTTGTCGTCGAGAACGACCCCATCACACGCGAGCTGCTGGAGAATATCCTCCAGACTGCCGGTTGTCAGGTCTTGGCCGTTCCAACAGGCAACGCAGGGCTCCTATCGCTCTGCCAGCAGCAGGCTCAAATCGATTGGCTTGTGACAAGAGTGAGACTTCCTGGGCTGGTGGATGGATGGCTCCTCGCCGATGAGTATCACCGGCACAATCCGGACCGGCCGGTTATCCTGTTGTCCGGAGAGATTCTCGAGGCTGATTGTCCCTCAGTAGATGCCGTCTTGGTGGTGCCGCATGCCCCAATGATGGTGCTTGAGACATTGAAGGGGCTGGCATTGTTTGAAATGGTTGATGACGCTCCGGTCGAGATGCTTAGGGCTGCCTAAAGCTATCCGTATGGCCCGCACGTCATGACGGAAACATCCCAACTGAGGGGACCGGGTTCGGGGATCTCAACCTGGCTTGAAGGCCAGCTTGTGTCACTGAGGTAAGCTAGGAAGTGCGTCATTCGGATTGATCGAGACATCAGTGACGGTCTCCAGGACCGTTCCTGCAACAATGGGCGGTGCTCCTAGTGAAATGGTGATGGCAGCGGAGCACGCTGGGCAAGCATAGACCGTGCCGCTCTGCAGGGCACCGGAGCTTTCAATATCGACGCTGTAGCATTTCACGCTCAGCAGTGGCTCTGCGCAACTTGGACATTTGGCGGACATGGCAACCCCTCAGTCTCTCGCCTGCAGTCAAGCGCGATCACGCCAGCCGGTCAATTGAGACCTCCCACCAGATGGCATAGCTGACCAACATCAAGCCTCGTCCGTATCCGCCTCCTCCTTGCCAAACCTCGCCCACCGGCGTGCGGCATCTTATCCAGATCTCCACTTCGTCGGGGTGAGTAGACCTTCATGTGGCCTGCCTGAACTTCTCAGTTTGACCTAGTGCAGACCTTCACAGGTGTCAGGGCATGTCTGACGTCTGCGCCTTGAAAGCGGGAGCGCTGGGCCGCCTTTTGGCCCCGGCGATCGGTGTTGGCTCTGCGGGCAGTGCGCACAAGCCTGCCATCTGGATCAGGCCAAACCCGAACGTCGGATCCCACCCGGCCGCTCCCGTTACCGCGCCTGGGGCATCGTTTAGCCTGCCTGACGCGGCAATCTGACAAGGCCTTCCACGCTTGGGCGAGCAGGATCTCATGCCCATATTAGTCTTATGTCGCACAAGGACGCCTCCCCTCGTACCCTCGACCTGTTCGAGGACGTTTCGCCAGCCCCATTTGCTCCGTCCGGACCCGCTCTCACCTTCGCAAAGCAGCCGAAGTTAGCTGGATTGTCTGACGCACAGCTCGTTCGGCAGCTGGATGAACTTGTGGGTGAGCTGCAGCGCCGAATGGAGACTGATCCGCACGCTCGGCTTGAACTGGAGCGGGCCGTGAGCGACGCCCGTGGGTTGCTCGAACGTCTGGGCCTAAAGGACCCAAAGCCCGACAGACGTCGCCGAACCAAGATGGGGTCATTCCCGTTGCAAGAGGGGCAGCGCAAGGCCGTGCGGGCTGCTCTTCTGGCGGGGGTCGCGCCGGGACAGGTTGCCAAGCACTTCGGATTGCCACTGGCCGCAGTGCGCAAGGTGCTCACAGAGGCTGCCTAGACTCGCTTTCGGCTCCGACATCGCCGAAACACCCACTCTGTTGATCCTCTTAAAGATCGGATCTTACTGGCGCTGCCATGATCGGCGGCAGGCGGTGCGCCCAGGGACCGTCCCGCTCGAGCTGAGCTGCAAACGAGAAGAGGGTTACTTCCTGCCCGAAGCGCGCGACCGCCTGCACGCCAACGGGTCATCCATCAGGCGTCCAATGCAACGGCAGGCTGGCTGCAGGTTGCCCTGTGATGTTCCAGATCGGGGAGAACGGCATGAACCGGAACGCGCGATCCGCCGCCTGCCGCAAGAGCGGCCCGTAGCGCAGATATCGGCCGACGCCGAGGCGGGCTGCCAATCCTTGCAGAGCCGCCTCAAAGCCTCTCGGGTGAAGGTCTCCGTGCCGGACCGGAGGGCTGGCCAGAGCGGGCGTCAACAGCAGGTCATACGTCTCGAAGAAGCCGGCAATTGTGCGCGTAGCCCGGTGCAGACGCTCCAACGTGACCGAGAGCTCCGCGGCCGAGAAGCCGTGCCCCAGCTCGCGGCACAACCACGTGCTCACCTCGACATCGCTGCGCCGGGCCCTGGTGCCGGTGATCTCCTCCGCAAAGGCGAACTCCTGGGATACCGCCGCTAGAAAGGTGACGAGAAACCAGCTGAAGTAATCCTCCGGCACGGAAGGGGCGGCTTCCTCCACATGATGGCCTAACTCGGCACAATGCCGCGCTGCGTTCTCCACCGCGGTCCGGCACTCCGGATCCACTGCGGCTCCGTTGGGAGCCGCTGAGCTGAAGGCAATCCGGAGCCGGCCGGGCGGCCTTGTCCCAGCTTCGGTAAAGGACCCATCAGGTGGGGCAATGCCGTAGGGGGCCCCGAGATCAGGTCCAGCAATTGCGTCCAGCAGGCGGGCACTGTCGCGGACGCTGCGGGTCACAGCATGCCCGATGGCCGCGCCATGCCAGCCCTCGCCGATATAGGGGCCGTTCGGAGTGCGTCCGCGGGTGGGCTTGAGCCCGAACAGCCCGCAGCAGGAGGCCGGGATGCGGATCGAGCCGCCGCCGTCGGTGGCATGGGCCATTGTCACGGAGCGGGCCGCCACATGGGCGCAGGATCCACCTGACGAGCCGCCGGTGGTGCGATCCAGCGCCCAAGGGTTGTTGGCCCGGCCTAGATGCCGGGGCTCGGTCACCGGGGTCAGTGACAGCTCGGGGACCTTGGTGCTGCCGAGAATGATCAACCCTGTGGCTTTGAAGCGGCGGACCATCTCGCTGTCGTGCGGCGGCACCCAGCCGCGCCAGATGCGACTGCCGTTGTGATACGGGATGCCAGCGGCAAAATGCATGTTGTCCTTGAGCAGGAACCGCACACCCGCAAAGGGGCGAGCACCCAAGGGCTCATGGGCTGCTTGGCGGGCCTGGTCCAGCGTCCATTCGGCCATGCCGGCCAGCTTCGGCTCCACCTGCTCCAACCGCGCGATGGCGGTTTCGACGAGTTCGGCGGGACTGACCTGCCGTTGGTGCACGAGGTCGGCCAGCGCTGTGGCATCAAGGGTAATGTAGTCCTCGGCAAGTCCCATTAAAGCTTACCTGTCCAGGAGCAGGCGCCAAGGCAGCACCCGACCCATAAGGTCAGCTCGGCCGTCCAACAATGGATCAGAGGCTTTGTCACATCAAGGAGTTATACTTGCCTATACTGCACCTGCCACGAATGCCCGTTCGTGTATTTTCCATGCCCTGAACAGGCGGCATTCACCGCCAAAATGGCCTTAACTTGCTTGATGTGACAACTCCAGCACTGACGGGAAGGGCAGCGATCCATCCAATCCGGGTAACGGCGGCGGTAATGCTGACGGCCACGGCGGGAATGGTGGCAATAGCAATGGGGACGGCGGAAGCAAGCGGTAAGTGTCCAGGCACGGCCCCAATCACGGCAGCTTCAGCCTGACCAGCGATTGCGAGAACACTCGCTAACTATAGTCAGTCAATCAGGCGCCTTGGCTGCTTAATTTGGCCATGGGCGCTCTCGCTCTGAATACATCTGGCACACGACGTTTGTACTCGCCCTAAAGAGCTGGCCCTATCATGCCTTGACGCATGTGAGAGCACCTGCGTCCTCGCATGACAATCGTGCACGCGGACTGGTACTCTTGCATCGGCGAAGTGCGCCGAGAGCCGAGCAAGCTTGCGGCTCCTGCTCGATCCAAGCGACAGCGGTGCTGACATAAATGGATGGTCTATCGGCAATGGGCATGACTGGCGTATGTTGCTGGTCGTCTCAATCGCAAGTCCGGTTGTCGGCTGGGTCAGCGGGCTTCTGGGCTACCGCAGTTGAGTCCCAAGCGGGACTGACAAAAGGCAATTTCCTCTCCGCTACGGCCCAATGTCCAGTCAGAACGGCTGAAGACGCCTCAGGCAGCCCGACGGACTGGGAACGCCGGCACAACCAGGTGCTCATAGCGCCCCGCCCGCTCCACAGCACCGACAAGCCGGCTGCTGAAGCGCAGATGAGCCTCCTTGAGCAGGCGCAACTGTCTCGCAATCGGCTGCGCCCGTACCGTGCTGTCCGTCACGAGAGCCCCAGCGGCGCCATAGAGGTCGTCAGCGGCGGCCTCAATGCCGGGGTTGCGCTGGAATAGGTTCATGGCGTCAATCAAGTGTCGCCCGAGATCACGTAGGTCTGCGCTCCCACCGATTTGTTCAATCCGCGCCAAGACCGGCACAATCGCTGCCAGCTTCTCATCAACTGCCTCAGCAAGGTTTTTGAACGTCACTTCCGTTTTTCCCCAAGACAGCCGACGTGGATATTCGGCTCACGGGAAGAATGTGCTCGTATGGTTAACGAAGCGTAACTTGTGGCCAATCAGGTCAAGCACGTTCGTCAGAATCGAAATCAACAGCCCAAAGTGACGTTCACGTGTTTCTCAACCCTGTAGTAAGCGGGGGAGTAGTTCTGAACGCATTCTCGCGGTGGTCAGCCCTCGCTGCGAGATCCGGGTTGAAGGTTAGTGGAGCGGCGGGTTCGGTGGGTAGGCGACCGTTTTAGCTTATTGGCCACACAACCTCTTGCGGCATTATCGTTCTGTCAAAGGATCCAAAACAGCAGCTTATGCTTTATGTTTAGAGCGAAAAGCGAAGCTCTGATGCACCGGCCGAACCAAACTATTCTTGCTAGGCAATCGCCACTCTAAGAAGGAAACCGGGTCTATGCCATTTCGCCAATTCAAAGCCTTAACCTTCGACGTGGTTGGCACGCTCATCGATTTCGAGAGAGGGATCATCAATCATATCCGTGCCGTGGCTGGTGATGCTGCACAGCATCTCAGCGATGATGTGATCCTGGAGGCTTATCGTTATTCACGGGCCGACAAGTCGTCTGGCCTGTACCCGGACGACCTGGTTCGCGTCTACAAGGATATCGAAAGGAAGCTTCAGCTGCCGCATGTCCCTGGCGCAGCCGAAGGTCTGAAGGATTCGGTCAAGGATTGGCCAGCGTTTCCCGATTCCGTTGATGCTCTTAAGCGGTTGCGCAAGCACTTCCGCCTCGTTGCAATGACGAATGCCCGCAGGTGGGCGCTGGACCACATGGCAGCTACCTTAGAGCAGCCTTTTGACGAACGTGTTACCGTCGACGACGTGCGTTTCGAGAAGCCGGATCCGCAATTCTTTGCTTTCGCACGTGGGCGCCTCAGCACAAGCGGAATATTCTTCGAGGATATCCTGCACGTGGCTCAGAGCCAGTATCACGATATCGGCGTTGCAAAAAAGATTGGTTACACAGTAGCTTGGATCGAACGTCGTAAGGGCCTCAAGGGTTTCGGCGGAACGTTGGAAGTGCCTGAGCTAACCAAACCCGACTATCACTATGCCACTCTGGGCGAGCTGGCCGATGCTGTCGAGGCAGAGCTGGGTGCCGGATAGTGACGCGGAGCCAGGGTGCCGGTCGCCTTGGCCATTCTTTAGGGGAGGGCAGAGATGCATGTGAATTCTCTGTGGGCTGCAACGGCAGAAGCAGAGCCGGTATTCCCATGCCTCAAAGGTCACGTTCAAGCTGATGTTGTCGTCATCGGCGGCGGCTATACCGGCCTGTCCGCCGCCTATCATATTGCTGAATCAGGCCGGGCGCCGGTTTTGCTCGAGGCAAACCGGATAGGCTGGGGCGCCAGTGGTCGTAACGGTGGCGTCGTTTCACCCAAGTTTCGGATCTCCTTCCCCAGCATCGCTGCCTCACACGGCCGTGAGATCGCCCGGCGAATGTACGATCTCGCATACGAGTCCGTCGACTGCGTCGAGGAGCTTGTGGAGGCCCTGAGCATAAAGAGTGCGGGCTTCGGTCGTTACGGCCACATCGCTGCTGCTCACACGCCGCGCGCCCTCGCGAACCTCGCGGTAACGGGTGATTGGATCAAGGCGGAGTATGGCAAATCGGTAATGCTCGGACCTGAAGAGGTAAGGGAGGAAATCGGCACAAAAGTCTTTTTTGGTGGTCTGCTCACCGCTGATGCCGGGGGGATCCATCCCTTGAATTATGCGCGTGGCCTTGCTCGCGGACTTCAGGCGAAAGGTGTTCCAGTCTATATCGAAACACCCGCCATAAAGGTTCGAAGCCGTGGCGCCGGTGTAATCGTTGAAACCCCGGAAGGCCAAGTCACTGCCCGTCAGGTGATCCTTGCCACGAATGGCTATTCGGGTCTGACAGGTGCGACAAAGCCGATTTACCAGCGGCTTGTACCATTCCGGAGTGCAATCATAGCCACGGCACCGCTCTCAGCCAATGTTCGAGCTCAGATTCTTCCAGGTGGGCGCCTTTGCGGCGATACCAAACGAATGCTGCGCTGGTTCCGCATCGTGGACAAGCAGCTGATTTTTGGCGGTCGCGGCGCCTTCGGCCGGAATGACTCCCCATCTTCGTTCAAGAGTCTTCGCAGGGACATGACGGATCTCTTCCCTGTCTTGGAAGACACGCCTATTGTCCATGAATGGTCAGGCCTCGTGGCAATGACACTCGATGCCTTACCACATGTGGGGATGCTCGACGAACGGACTTATTTCGCCGCCGGCTACAATGGGACCGGCGTCGCAATGGCAAGCCTGATGGGCCGGTATCTTGCTCGAAAGACGGCTGGCGAAGCAACGTCAGCAGCTCTCCTAGAGACGCTTCCCCTGCACGCGATCCCGTTCCATGCCCTTCGATCACCTGGAGTTCGTCTGGCGGCAGGCTGGCAACAGTTCCTCGATATCTTAGGGCGTTGACCAACTACAACCGCTCGTACTGGGCTCGTCCACAAGAACCTATAGAGTGACAATGAACGCTTTATCTGGTCTCCTTGCGCGCACCGATGCGCCTGAAGATCTGCGGATCGATACTTTCGCTTCTTCAAGGAGACCTATCCTGCAGTTCCTGCCAGTCACCAATTTCCTCAGATGCGAGCCCACCGAAACCGCGATATCGTGAGAGGCTGATTGCATGACACTTCTATACTTGGCGGATCCAAGCCGTGGCTCGCGTTGGAAGTCGATGTTTGCAACCGAGGCGCCGGATATTCCCTTCATGCTCCCTGAGGATGACGTCGCTCCGCATGAGGTACGCTACCTTATGACATGGGAGGTTCCGCCAGATTTACAGAGCCGGTATCCTAACTTGGAAGTCATTTTCTCGGCAGGCGCGGGAACTGATCAGTTCACCCCCGAGCTTGTTCCAATCCATATTCCCGTCGTGCGGATGGTCGAGCCTGGCATGACCGCCGGCATGACCGAATACGTTAGCTTTGCCGTGCTGGCCCTGCATCGGGACATGTTGGATTATATCGCGAACCAGTCCAAGGCGGCATGGATCCCCCGTCTTATCATCCCGGCATCCCGTCGCCGCGTGGGGATTATGGGATTGGGTACCTTGGGCCTTTCAGTGATCGAGCAATTGAAGAAGTTTGGGTTTCAACTTTCAGGTTGGAACCGCTCAACACGTTCCGTCGAGGGCGTCACCAGCTACACCGGACGTGACGAACTCAACGCATTCTTAGCCTCCTGCGATATTTTGGTTTGCTTACTGCCACTGTCTAACGAGACACGCGGCATTCTGAACAGCCGCCTCTTTGCTGCGCTCCCACATGGCGCAGGCCTCATCAATGTTGGACGCGGTGGGCACTTGGTGGAGGAGGACTTGTTGGCCGCTCTCGACAGCGGGCGAATTCGCAACGCGATCCTGGACGTTTTTGCGAGCGAACCATTGCCGGAGGATCATCCCTTCTGGAGGCATCCGCAGATACTTGTTACGCCGCACATTGCCAGCATGACGCAACCTGAGAGTGCCACTAAGGTGGTGGTTGCCAACATCCGCCGCCATCAAGCCGGCGAGCCACTGACCGACGTCGTCGATCGTTCAGGGAAGTCTTGAACATCCCGCCCAGTGCGATTGGGGTCACGAGGCACCCCAAGGGTTATGATGAGAGCTATCTGTTGCGTTCGGATCCAAGGCGCTCTCAATGCAAAGGTTTTTTGGGCTAAGCTGAAGCAACAGCAATTGGTTCAAGCTGTAACCCTTGAGTCGAGTTTTCAAAGCTGCAAGAAATAGTCACTGTCGATGTAGTGCTGGCTGTGCTTGAGAGCCATCATCGTCGGATTGTGAGAGTGCCATGAATCCGAATTACTTTGCTGCCTTTCGTGCAGTCATGCTTACGGGGACGGTTAGCGGCGCTGCAGAAATCCTCGGGCGCAGCCAACCCGCTGTCAGTCGCTTACTCGATAAACTGGAGTATGAACTCGGTATTTCCCTTTTCGAACGACGTAAGGGCTTGGTGACTCCGACGCCACAGGCGCACGAACTGCTTACTGAGATAGAACGTGCTTACGTCTCCCTAGAGTCCCTGCGGACCTTTGCTCTACAGCTTGCGAAGGGAGGAGGAAGTCACATCAGCCTAGCGGCGCTGCCTGCGCTGGGGCTCGACTTCATGCCACGTGTGCTGTCGCAATTTCATGTGCACCGGCCAGAGACAAAAGTGTCTCTAAGCGTTCGGACGTCCTCGAAAATCGAAGAGTTCGCTGCGGCTCAACAAATCGACTTCGGCATAGCTGAGATGCCGTTTCGACGGTCGGGATTCAAAATCGAGGTTTTCAGTACCGCACCCTATGTTGCTGCGGTTCCTGCAAATCATCCGCTTGCTGATCGTTCCAGTATAAGTTTGGAAGACCTGTCTCGAACTCCCATGATACTGTATTCCTCATTTGCTCCTGCGCGCCATCTGCTGGATCAGGCCACTCAGTCTTCGGGAATCGAAACTGAAGCGATCTTCGAGACTAACCTGTCTGCTCCCGCGTATGCCATGGTGAAACATGGTCTTGGTATCGCCATATTGGATCCTTTCACGGCGATCCTGCAACGATGCGATGAGGTTAAGCTTCTTCCATTCACTCCTACAATTCCATTTAAGGTAGCGCTGCTTCGACCGGAGACTCGGCCATTGACCTCGGCGGCGGAGGCCCTTTTTGCAACCATGGCGGATATGAAGACCATTGTCCTTGAGAAGCTGCCCAGTTGATCGTGTCGGTATAAGGAAAATGCATAACGATCTCCGATCATTCGATTTTGAATAGAACAGGAGTGTTGCTTTAACTGCGCTGGCTAACAGCTACTCGAACTGAATGGCATGATGCGCAGCTCTCACAGTCAACTGAATGACCTGCATAATGGCTGCTTGGATATATGTGGCAGAGCTGACCATAGCGATCAGCGCCTGACAGCAATTGTTGGATTGAGGCCGCAGGTTCGGCAGGGGGCCTCAACCGGTTGCCGGCTTGGCCGTGTACCGGAAGTACTGCAAGGCCGCCGATCCCATAATCTTCAACGCGCAGTTCGGCTCAATCTGCCCAGCAATTCTGGTGTTCTCCGCATGGCTGCCGCATCTGAGACAACCTTTCGGGGTCTGGGCCGGCGGGCAGCCTGCAGGCTTCTGCAGGCGCGGCATCCCACGGCTGATACTCACTTGGTTCGATGGCCGCATCGTCTCGCTGCGGATCGAAAGTAGCTGATCATGCTGAAGTCCTGATCGAAGTTGGAGGTATAGCAATGAGTTTTATCACCGCGCGGGTTCGTCCAGTTAAGGTGTATCACGGTTATGATGATCAAAGACAAATCATCATCGATGATTTGCCTGCTCGCGATTTCGTCGAAAAGGTCATAAAGGTCGAAAGAATATTATCGTTTACTGAAGATTACTTTTTTATCGAATGCCCTCACGACACAGTTCAGATATGGGAATACGAGGGTGACCTTTCAGGCATAAAAGTTCAGCTGCAGGCAGCAGGTATGCTGTTGGGCCAGGTCCATATCAGCTGATTGTTGCTGGCGTGCGATCGATCTGCCTAGGTGCCAGCACGTCAAGGCAATCTTTCCCAGAGTCACCTCCTCTGAAAAGGTTTGGTCATGTGATCCATCTCCAAAGAAAGTACTGGAACGTGGTTAAATGGAGCCAGATCGGTGGAAGATCGAAACATGGAGCTGGGGGAAGTAAGTTAAAGCTCAACCATCATGGCTGAGAACTAGATGTAAGGAATTGTCTGTGATTGTCTCTACTCTCCCTCCACTAGTTGTTGTTGGTTTGGCCACTGTCGTTGCGGTGGGAACCCTGTCGACCCGGGCTCATGCCTGGAGGAGGGGGCGGGTGAATGCGCCCGTGCGCATTTCCGACCTGTTGAATGTACCTCGTCGTTATCTCGTCGACGTTCATGCCATTGTCGATCGCAGGCCCATTGCCGCACGCATGCATACCTTCGCGGCTGGCGGATTCCTGCTTACGGGTATCCTCGGGCTCCTAGCCGCGGCTGGTCTCTTGAACGGCCACGTCGCCGCTGTAGTGATCGCCTTATCGGGGATGTCTGGTATCGCGGGGGCCACATTTGCTTTCGCCCGCCGCTCACCCCGAAAACCATCATACCTTTCGGGCGGCCTTTACTACAGTCTTCCTTGGCTCCTCGGCCTCGCCAACATCTTCTTTATGGGTGTCGGAATTTCTAGCGCTGCCGATCTAATGGTGGCGTGGAACACGCCGAGTGGAATAATCCTGCTGCTCACAGGAATGGTCTCTTTGACGGGCTTGGCGTTGATTACAGGGAAAGGGCCTATGCGACACGCATTGGCTGGGACTCTTCACCTGGCGTGGCATCCTCGACCAGGACGTTTCAACGGGCAGTCCGCCGATACGGCCTTTGCACAAATTGATCTCGATGCACCAAAACTGGGCGCTAATCGCGTTGAAGACTTCGCCTGGAACGAGCTTCTCGGTTTTGACAGCTGCGTGCAGTGCGGTCGATGTGAAGCCGCCTGTCCTGCCTTCGCGGCGGGTCTTCCTCTCAATCCCAAGAAGTTTGTCAACGACATCGCCGGCTCTAATGCTCCTGTTCAGTACGCCGGCTCCCCTCATCCCGGTCTGCCGGAGCATCGAGAGCAAGCCGGCCCAATCCTGATCGGGGAGGAGGGGGCCTCAATTGCGCCGGAGACGATTTGGGCATGTACCACGTGTCGGGCATGTGTTGACGCATGCCCGATGATGATCGAGCATCTTGATGGAATGATAGCTCTAAGACGGTTCGAAACGCTTGAGCATGGAGCTACCCCGGGCAAAGCTGGGGATCTGTTTGATGCGTTGCGCGAAACCGATACGCAATCTGGCAATCCTCTTCCCGCACGCCTTGATTTCGCGGCCGATCTCGCCCTCCCGCTGATGAAGGAACAGCATCCTGTCGAGGTTCTTCTCTGGATCGGGGAGGGCGGGTATGAGCTGCGCAATCAGCGGAGCCTGCGTGCGTTCATCAAGCTCCTGCGCATCGCCCAAATTGACTTCGCAGTGTTGGCAGAAGAACGGGATTGCGGCGATGCGGCCCGCCGGCTTGGCGACGAGATCGAGTTCCTGCGCTTGGCGCAGGCAAATATAGCAACTTTGTCTCGCTATTCCTTTCGCTCGATTGTGACCCTTGATCCCCATGTCGCCCATAGCCTTACCCGCGACTATCCTTCCCTCGGAGGAAATTACCAGGTCTTTCATCATACGACTTTTCTGGATGGATTAGTCAGAGAAGGCCGCCTTTCTGTCGAAGGACAGTTGAACGGACGGGTGACTTATCACGATCCTTGTTATCTTGGACGCTATCTGAACGAAATTGATGCCCCGCGTGCTCTCATTGACAAGCTTGGCGTTGAGCGGGTCGAAATGGCCCGGCACGGACGTCAATCATTCTGCTGCGGTGGTGGTGGAGGTGGCCCGGTCACCGACATCAAGGGGAAGCAGAGAATTCCTGACCTGCGCATGGAGCAGGCGCGCGAAACGGAAGCCGAGATAGTCGTAGTCGCTTGTCCGAACTGCACGACAATGCTGGAGGGGGTGACACAGCCTAGGCCGCTGGTTCGGGAGTTAAGCGAGATCCTCCTGGAAGCCGTAGAAAGACGCTCCTCATGAGAGATGATGAGCCTCAAAATCCCCTCCGCAGGGACCCGCGAGTTGAACGCGATCTTCGGCGGTACCGGAAGGAGGCCGCGGCCCCGGCTGAGGCACAATCTCTCCGTCGGAACCCCCGCGCCGAACGTGACCGCCGCCGTCAGCGGCCTGCGGTTCAACTCAGCGGTTCCGGCCTTCAGGCACGATCGCCGGATTTTGCGACGTCCTCTCCCCAGAAGAATCTCCGCAAAGGCCGCCGCGGCGAGGATCCTGGTGCAATTGCCTCCCGGGCTCCGACATCCCGCTCGCCGGAAACGGAAATATTGCGCCTCGAGGCTCCCTCGTGCTGGGTTCTGGTGGTTCCGGATACACCCTCTGGGACCCTCACAACTCACGATCGGGACGCGATTGCCGCAGCGCGGCTGATAGCCGACAACAAGGATGGTGGAGTCATTGCTTTGGCTCCTGCGGACGCCACCGGTTACGGCCTTATCGGTGTTGATCGTCTTGTGCCGCTACCGGGTACAGACGCGGACACAGGGGTGCGCCTCGCATTGGTCGAGTCCATTTTGGCGCAATGTAAGCCAGCTCATATCGTTCTTCCTGACACACCCCTCGGCGGGGGGCACCTGGGACGCCTGATCGCAACCCGGCAGTCACTTAACATTGCCCCGGGAGTGGTTCGGATTTCGGGGGGCGAACTGGTCCGACTATCGGATGGAGGACGCAAGGAGCAGACTCTTCCAATGGCTCCCGTCGTTCTTGTGGCGCCGGAAGTATCAGATCCAAAACCGGGCCCTCGTCGGGAGGCGCGTGTTCTTCCAGTTCCCGCTCCGCCTGCCATCGAGGAAGCGGTTCAGGATCATGGCCTATTACCGGTCGATCCATACTCCGTTCCTCTGCAGGAGGCAGATTTTATCATTAGCGCTGGGAACGGTGTTTCGGACTGGGACAGTTTCTCGGAACTCGCGAAGGTCCTGAACGCTGCGATCGCCGGGACCCGAGCAGTCTGCGATGCAAACCACCTTCCACGCCATCGGCAGGTTGGAGCATCTGGCACCTTGGTCAGTCCGCGGTGTTACCTGAGCTTCGGGATTTCTGGAGCTCCGCAGCATCTCCAAGGCATCGCTCGCTGTGAGCGGGTGATCGCTGTTAACACGGATCTCCATGCGGATATGATCAAGCGCGCAGACCTCGCGATCATCGCAGATGCTCAGGCTGTAATGCCGTCGCTTTTGGCTCTTCTGAGGGAAACCCGATGAGCGCGGATACTCTTGTTGTTCTCCTGTCAATTGGGCAAAACCCGGTGTCGGGACGCCCCCGTCGCGCTGAGCGGGACGCCCGCGCCCTTTCGATGGTGCTGGGGACAGGCAAGCCCGTGATTGGCCTCCATGCTGGGGCCCCGCATGATGCTTTGCATGAATATCTCGGCATGGGACTTCCCCAGCTTATCAATCTCAATGTTGGAGGCGGCGAGGATCCGACTCCGGCCATTGCGTCTGTCTTGTCACGCATAAAACCTGGCTTGGTGCTCACAGGAGCGCGCGCCGAGATCGGGGACGGAAGTGGTCTTCTCCCCTACGCAATCGCCAATCGGCTAGCGATGCCTGTCGTGCCTGAAATCGTTTCCGTAACATTCAGGACGGATTGGACAGAACTCCTGCAGGCTGTTCCTGGTGCGAGGCGACGTGTCCTTCAAGTCAGCGGGCCGGCCGTCGTGACCGTCGGCCATCATGGTCCACCTTTGCGTCAAATTGCAAAAGGCCCAGCACGACGCGGCGTCATCAAGGAGGTGGCCATCCCCGAAAGCCTGCCTCTCGCACCAAACCTTATGCTGCCGCCCCTTGCAGAGAGGCCAGCGCGTAAACGGCCGAAACGAATTGGACCCACCTCGGAAAGTCAGTCGGCTCAGAATCGAATGACGCTGACGGACCCAGATGCGGAGGCCGCGGCGCACGCGATCCTCAGCTTCCTGCGCAGCGAGCGCTTTGTCCTCGATCCGGCACGCGAGGCCAGCCAAACTAAGGAACTTGCTTCATGAATGCCCACTCCGCTCTTCTCAAGCCGCTGAAGATCAAGAACCTTGTGATCCGCAATCGGATTATGAGCACGAGCCATGCTGACCGTTTTGCAGATGGCGGCCGCCCAGGAGAACGTCTTCAGCTCTATCACGAAGAAAAAGCAAAGGGTGGGATTGGCCTCACAATGTTCGGCGGGTCATCGTCCGTTGCTCCGGATAGCCCGGCTGCACTCTGGAACGGGATCTCGTTGGAAAGCGATGATATCATTCCGCATCTCCAGCAGTTCGCAGATCGTATTCACAAGCACGGCTCTACGCTCATGGTGCAGATGACCCACATGGGTCGACGCACCCGCTGGGATTCGGCCAACTGGCTCGTTCCAGTCGCGCCAACTCCGAAGCGAGAGCATTACAGCAGGTCGGTCTCACGAGAGATAGAAGACTGGGATATCCGTCGCATCATCAAGGGATTCGGTCAGGCGGCGCGTCGGTGCAAGGAAGGGGGGCTTGACGGTATCGAGGTGATGGCTAGCGCTCAGCACCTCATCGACCAATTCTGGTCCCCGATGATTAACCAGCGGACAGATCAGTACGGCGGAAGTCTTGAGAACCGCATGCGCTTCGGCTTCGAGGTGCTTGAGGAGGTGCGCAAGCAGGTTGGCGACGACTATATCGTGGGGATGCGCCTCTCCGGCGATGAAATGATCGAAGGAGGTCTGACAGCGGAGGACTGTCTGGACATTGCAAGGCGCTATGTCGGTTCCGGAATGCTGGACTTTGTGAACGTGTTGCCAGGCCAGCTCAATGACATGATCAATTATGCAAAGTATCTGCCTAATATGATCACACCCTCTGCTCCCTTCCTCTATATGGCGAGCGCGATCAAGGCCGAGATCGACATCCCGGTGTTCCATGCCACTCGCATTACCGACCTCGCAACGGCTACGCGAGCGATTGAGGAAGGCCATGTAGACATGGTCGCCATGACCCGCGCCCATATCGCCGACCCGCATATCGTCAACAAGATGATGGAAGGGAGAGTTGACGACATTAGGCCATGTGTCGGCGCCTCATTCTGTCTTTCCGGACGCGGGGCCGTGTGCCTGCATAATGCGGCGACCGGACGCGAAGGCTCAATCCCGCATACCATTCCAAAATCATTGATTAAACGTCGTGTCGTCGTCGCGGGTGGAGGGCCTGCCGGCCTGGAGGCTGCGCGCGTTTCTGCGCAGCGAGGTCACGAGGTAATCCTGTTTGAGGCTGGAGAACAGCTCGGCGGGCAGATCAATATTGCCGCCAAGGCAACTTGGCGAGAGGGCCTCGCCAATATCGCCCGCTGGCTGGAGGGACAGGTCAAGCGCTCCGGTGTTAATGTCCGAATGGGCCACAAGGCCACGGCCGCGGATATCGAGGCGCTTGAACCAGACGTCGTCGTGATCGCCACAGGTGGTCGCCCCAACTTCGACGGCGTCGAGGGGAGGGAACATGCTATCAGTACATGGGATATCCTGACCGGGAGCGTCGAGCTGGCGGAAAACGTCCTCATTTGGGACGACAGCGGCTACGAGCCTGCTATCTCTTGTGCGGAATTCGCTGCGAAGCGGGGAGCGGTGGTCGAGCTGTCAACTTACGATAAATACCCAGGTGAGGAGGTTTCCAAAGCAAACCTCCCGATCTTCTTGCGAGAGACCTACAAGCACGATGTGGTCTTCACTCCTGATCGCACGCTCAAGCGAATCTATTTGGAAGGAAACAAGAGAATTGCTGTCCTTGCCAATGTCTTTACCGGCGAAGAAGAAGAGCGGGCGGTTGACCAAATCGTTATTGAGCAGGGAACATTGCCCGACGTCGGACTCTATGACGACTTGAGACCCCGCTCTCGCAATCTCGGAGAGGTTGATATTGACGCGCTCATCGCCGGGCGCCCGCAAGACATCACCAACAACCCAGAAGCACGGTTCCAACTGTTTCGGGTCGGTGATGCGGTCGCAGGTCGTAACATTCATGCTGCCGTCTATGACTCAGTCAGGCTTTGCAAGGATTTCTGATCAAATCACCAAGCACCTTGAGGTCAGGAAAAATTAGGCAGCCATGAAGATAAAATCAGTTCGCATCTATCTGATCGAGAGCGGCGGAATTCGCCCGGTTGTCGTTGAGCTTTCGACCGACGAGAATATCGTCGGACTCGGGGAGGCGGCAATTGCCTATGGGGCCGGCGGCACAGCTGCAGCTGGCATGTTGAAGGACCTGAGCGAGCGCTACGTCGTCGGCAAGAATCCATTCGAGATCGAGCGGATATGGTCCGAGATGTACGATCATTCCTTCTGGGCGAAGGGCGGAGGGCCGATCGTATTCGCCGCGATCAGCGCCATTGAGCAAGCCCTGTGGGATATCAAGGCGCGGGCGTTGAACGTACCGGTCTACGAGCTTCTCGGCGGGAAGTTGCGCGACCAGTTGCGATCCTATGCAAACGGCTGGTACTTTGGCTGCCGGAGCAACGCGGACCTTCCAAATGCGGCTGAAAGGACAGTGGCGGACGGATACAGCGCGATCAAATTTTATCCCTTCGCGACCATCCTTGAAGATGGGCGGCTTCGCCACCCCGCCCGCCGCTCCAGCGATAGGACAATTCGCGCGGCGGCTGTAAACACGATCGCAGACGTACGGAAGGCGATTGGCCCGAACGTTGAGATCATGCTCGACCTGAGTGGCGGCCTTACACCTGACGAGACGATCCGTTTTTGCCACGAGATTGAAGAGATCGGAGTTACCTACGTTGAGGAGCCCGCAGATCCATTCGATCCAGGCGCGTTGCGCAAGATCGCGGCCAGCATAAGTATCCCGATTGCGGTGGGTGAGCGGATCTACACCCGCTACGGCTTCCGCGACATAATGGAATCTCGTGCGGCCGATATTCTACAACCCGACATCGGTAACACTGGCGGTATCTTCGAAGCCAAAAAAATTGCCGCAATGGCAGAGGCTTATAGCCTCAAGGTCCAGCCGCATATCTGCGCGAGTGCACTGTCGACTGCGGTGGGGATGCATTTCAGCGCATCCATTCCAAATTTTTACATACAGGAACATTTTCCGTACTGGTCGCGCACCCAAGGACACTTCGACGTCTTGGAGAACCCTCTCGAGCCCTCTGTAAGGGACGGCTACATCCCGGTCCTTGACACTCCGGGCTATGGAGTCTCGCTGCGCCGCGAGGCATTGAGCCGATTCACCTGGGCGGAATGTACGCATGATTAAGCTTAGTTTTTCAGCCGAGGAGGTTGCGCATCAAAGCACCGATCAACTCAGACCTCAATGATCTTCTCCCCACGCTGTCGACATCTCCCGGGATATGCCGCTTCCGCTCCTCGGGTCCCGAGGAAGTGAAATGAGCCTTGGCTGAAATTTATTACTATCGATCTATGCTGAAAAACTGCCCCGGATGCACTTGAAAGATGCATGTAACGAAATCCGTGTCAGTTTAAATCGCCTTGACTTGGGGGGCGTAATGTATTTGGCCGCGCCGCTAGAGTATAACAAGTGCAATTTTACTTGACACGGGTAAAAAACGAAATTGTTATATGCTGAAAAATCATATCTATGAGAACCATAGCCGTTTGGCACTTGACTACTGAAACTCAGACAATCGTCCGCAACAAAACCAGAGTACCGCGCGGAACAGCGGAGCCCATTCAACCGAGGCAGGAGATCGCACATGTCCGATGAAACAGACAAAGCCAAACAAAATGGCCATGCAGAAACGGGAGCCGGCTTGCCGCATGTAAGCCGCCGCATGTTCAATATGGGCCTTTTGTCGAGCAGCATGATTGCAGCAAGTGGGCTGCCGATCATCGGCTCGGCATTAGCTGCGCCGACGCGTGGTGGTACGGTGCGTCTTGCCGCGAACCAGCAGAGCACAAACGACACGTTCGACTCTGCCAAGTATGTAAAAGGCGACGATTACATCCGTGGCACAAGCGTCTTCAGCTATTTGACCCGGCTTGATGAGCAGGGCAATCCTCAGCCTGAGGTTGCTCGTTCCTGGGAGCCGAACGAGAACGCGACCCGGTGGGCTTTCAAGATCCGCCCAGGTATCATGTTTAGTGACGGCACTAAGCTGAGTATAGATGATATTGCATTCTCTATCCTGCGTCACAAGGAAGAGAAGGTAGCCTCAAGTGCGAAGCAACTTGTGGGCAACATCAAGTCCGTTGCTGCCGACGGTCCCGACACAATGGTGATTGAGTTGGAGACTCCGGACGTTGATCTGCCTGTCCTTGTAGGTATCTTCCAGTTCGCTATCGTGAAGAAGGGTACATACGATTTTGCGAAGCCGATCGGGACTGGCCCCTTCGTGGTGAAAGAGTTTCAGCCAGGCATACGTACAGTCTTGGTGCGGAACCCCACCTACTGGAAGGAAGGCCGTCCTTACATCGACCAGTTCGAAATATTCTTCATCCCGGATGCTGCGGCACGCGCGAACGCGCTGCTCTCTGGGGATGTTGACATGATCATCGAGCTGCGTGGCAGCGGCATCGAAGAGGTTGCGAAGTCCAGTAACGCAAGCGTCTTTGTGACGCCGAGCACACGCTACACCGCAATCCAGGCGGCAGTTGATCGCGCTCCATCCAACAATCAAGATTTGAATCTGGCCTTGGCCTACCTCGTTGATCGTAAGCGTGTCCTGGATACGGTGCTACGTGGCTACGGGACCATTGCCAACGATCATCCAATCGGCCCGAAGAGCCCATATTTCAACTCAGCGCTCCCGCAGCGAACACTCGATACCGACAAGGCAAAGTTCCACCTCCAGAAGTCTGGCGTCGGCCAAGCGAAAATCGAAGTGTCGGTAAGCGACGGTGTACTTTACAGTGTCGATATCGGGCAGTTGATGCAGCGGGAGGCCTCGCGAGCCGGCCTCAACCTTGAGCTCCGGCGTGAGCCGGCAGACAGCTATTGGAGCGCTGTCGCAGGAAAGCGTCCATACTTCGCGACGAATTTCCACCCGCGTCCAACCTACAACATGCTGCTTAACCTTGCATGGCGCAAAGGAGCGGTGTGGAATTTCTCGCACTATGAGAATGATAACCTCGAGAAGCTTATCATAGACTCGCGTGCAACGCTGGATCCGGCGAAACGCAAGCAGCAATATGATGAGATCCAGGCGATCATCTATAACTCAGGAGCAATGGTTCTTCCCTGCTTCCTTAACTATGTCGACGGCGTTTCGAACAAGATCAAGGGCCTGACGCCTATTCCTGTTGGCAGTCTCGGCGGCTTCAACTTCACGGATCGCATCTGGCTCGAAGGCTGATCTGAACCAGACGGCGTGTTGGCAGAATGATATAAGGGGGGTCAGAATTTGCTTTCGTTCATCCTGAAGCGGGTTCTTCAAACTATCGTGTTGCTACTCGCCGTCTCTATTCTTGTATTCATCGGGTGCGAAATCCTGCCTGGTGATGTTGCTCAAGTTGCGCTCGGACAGTTCGCTACAGAGGATAATGTCCGAGCGCTTCGCCTGGAGCTGGGCCTCGACCGCCCTGCCTATGAGCGGTACCTCAGTTGGCTGGTCGGCATCCTGCAAGGCGACTGGGGGCAGTCGATCACGACGAAGACGCCAGTAGCGACAATGCTTTCGGAGCGGCTTTGGAACACAGGTCTCCTCGCTCTCGTAACGACCGTCGTCGCCGTGCCTCTTGCGCTTGTCCTCGGTCTTTTGATGGCCGTTGGGGCTGGACGCACCTGGGACCGCAGCGCCTCGATCGTTGTGCTCGGCCTCTCGGCTACGCCGGAATTCCTGATAGGCAGTCTTGCCGTTCTCCTGTTCGCTGTGCAGCTCCGCTGGCTGCCGGCAGTCGCCTACCTTAGCCCTGGATCCGGCTTTTCTCAGACTGCCCGAGCTCTGTTTTTGCCGGTCCTCACCCTCGTCATTGTTGTGACGGCGCAGATTGCACGTATGACGCGAGCAATTATCGCTAACTTACTCACCCAACCATTCGTGGAAATGGCGGTTCTGAAGGGTGTTCCATCCCGAAGAATTGTAGGGGTGCACGCACTTATCAATGCCGTCGGCCCACTTGCAAACATAGTCGCCCTCAACATAGCGTACTTGGTCAGCGGGGTCGTTGTGGTCGAGACCATTTTCGCTTATCCCGGCCTAGCTGGTCTTATGATCAATGCGGTTCAGGCCCGTGATCTTCCAGTCGTTCAGGCCTGCGCTTTAATCTTCTGCGCTACTTACGTGATCATGATCCTCGTCGCTGATATTCTAGCCCATCTTTACGATCCGCGTTCAAACGCTCAGGCAGCCATGGAGAAACTGTAACATGCTCAATGTTGCTGCAGTCCAGCGCCGGGGGATCAGGCTTACTCTCTGGTTCAGCATTCTCATCATTGGGATCTGTGCACTTGTGGCTATCTTCGGCCCTTGGATTGTGCCGCATGATCCAACAGAGTTCGTCACAGACGAGCCTTTCGGGAGGCCGCAGGTCGGGATTTGGCTTGGCTCCGACTATCTAGGGCGGGATCTGCTCTCACGTCTTATAGACGGTACACGCACGACTCTGGTCATGGCCCTTGTGGCCACTGTCCTGGCTCACCTCCTAGGCGACTGCTTAGGGCTTTTAGCCGCTCTACGGGGAGGATGGGTTGATGCCGTGATCAGCCGGATAGCGGACCTGATCCTGTCACTTCCCAAAATTATCGTGGGCCTTGTTATCGTGGCAGCTCTCGGTTCCTCCGTCTTAGTCATCGTCATGTTGGCTGCTGTTGTCTACGCAGCCGGGGTGTTCCGCATCGCGAGAGCGCTTGGGAGCGACTTGGTCGGAATGGACTTCATCAAAGTCGCGAAATCCCGCGGAGAAGGACCTGGCTGGATATTGTTCTCAGAGATCTTTCCACACGTAGCTCAGCCATTAGCCGCCGACTTCGCTATCCGCATGAGCTTCGCTATTCTCTTTATGAGCAGTCTTAGCTTCCTAGGCTTGGGCGTACAGCCGCCGCTCGCCGATTGGGGCGGTCTGGTACGTGAGAATTTGGGAGGGTTGGCCGGGGGCTCGCTTGCTCCGATATTTCCAGCCATGGCAATCGCAGTAACGTCGATTGCTCTCAATCTCCTGGTTGACAACATCGGGGAGCAACAGCTTCAGAAGAAGGGTGCCTGATGACCAGTTCCGTCCTCAATATCCAAGATTTGGTTGTCGAGCCAATGGCCGGTGGGCGTCCTGTTGTCGACGGAATTTCGATCTCGGTCGAGCGAGGCGAAGTATTAGCTTTGATCGGCGCGTCGGGATCTGGCAAAACCACGCTCGCATTGGCAGCACTTGGTCACCTGCGACCTGGGCTGAGGGTCCAGAATGGCAGCGTCACGCTTGACGGCACTGAAATGCTCCGCGCCGCGCCGCGGATGTTGAGGTCTCTCAGAGGTCGGGCCATCGCCTATATCGCTCAAAGTGCCGCGGCGGCGTTTAACCCGCGCATGCGCCTTGATGCACAAATCACCGAAGTATCTCGGGTGCATAGGAGCCGTTCGCACAAAGAAGCCATTCAAACGGCTCACCGTCTTTACGGTCGCCTCGATCTGCCAAACCCTGACTTGGTCGGCTCACGTTTCCCACATCAAGTTTCAGGAGGGCAGCTTCAGCGTTTCATGATCGCGATGGGTCTTCAGGAATCGCCTCTCCTTCTTGTCTGCGATGAACCAACCAGCGCACTCGATGTGACAACTCAGGTAGAGGTGCTTCGGGCGCTGAAACAAGGAATCGCTGACAACAACACAGCCGCCCTGTTCGTCAGTCATGATCTCGCCGTCGTCTCTCAAATCGCCACGAAGATAGCAGTACTACGCTCAGGCCGAATGATTGAATTCGGGACAGCTCGTGACATTCTGGAGTCACCAAAGGATGCTTATACGAAGGAACTCGTCGCGGCGAGCAAGCACATGACGATCAGCCCGACGAGCCGGGGAGGCTCTGTTGCGCCAGCACCCGGCCCGGAGAAAGCACCGCTCTTGGCAGTTCAAAAGGTGGTGGCGGGCTTCGGCAAGGTCACGGATGGCAGCCCTTCTGTCACAACGCTGAACGACATCAGTCTCAATCTCCGTAAGGGTGAGATAGTAGCGGTCATTGGTGAATCTGGCTCCGGTAAGAGCACACTTGCGCGTGTTATCGCTGGCCTGCATCCTGCTGCACGGGGCGAGATCTATATGGATGGCAAGAGACTTGCTGGTTCTGTTGAGAACCGGACAGTTTCTGAGCGCCGACGCATTCAGCTCGTCTTTCAGTCCGCAGATACGGCATTGAACCAGAAACACAGCGTAGGCCGTATCCTTGGGCGGGTCTTGAAATTCTTCCATGGAACGTCGGGTAGCGCGCGAGAGACTCGTGTAGCGGAATTGCTGAAGATGGTGCAGCTTCCGCCGGAATATGCCAATCGCCTGCCGAGCCAACTCTCTGGTGGCGAAAAGCAGCGTGTAAATCTTGCTCGGGCCCTCGCCGCGGAGCCGGAGGTTCTGATCTGCGACGAAATCACTTCTGCGCTCGATACGATCGTAGCAGAGTCTATCATTCGGTTGGTGGAGAGCCTGAGTAAAGAACTTGGGCTCGGGATTATCTTCATCAGTCATGATCTCGCCACGGTGTCTGCCCTTGCCCAAGAGGTCACGGTTCTACGTCATGGTCGGATTGTGGAGAGTGGCTCAACACAGGCTGTTCTCTCCGCACCGCAAAATCCATATACGCAACTCCTCGTTAGCTCGGTTCCGCAGGCGCGTCCTGGATGGCTCGAGGAGGCTGTCGCCACACGCAACCGGCTTCGGCATGCGCTCGAAGCCGACCGTAGTTCGCAGGCTCTCGCCTCTGACGGCGTCGGTAACGCGCTGGCTATCACGACGGGACCCTAGGGCGGCTGCCAACGTCCGGTCTCCCGTATGGGTCCGGTGTGGAAGAGATGATCATGCGAGCACCACTGTTGAGTCTTGAGCAACGTTCTTACGACGCCATTGTCATTGGCGGGGGCGCAGCAGGTGCGAGTTCTGCTCAGCATCTAGCATCTCAAGGCTATAGTACTCTTCTCGTCGAGGGTGGAGATTTTGCAAGCGGAACCAGCAGCCGCTCAAGTCGTCTGCTCTATTGCGGTCTTGCGTACTTTTCTCCGGATTACGAACTTTGGCGCTTTGCCTATCGGCCGCGAGATCTCCTGACACGCGTCAGGATGGCCAAGCTTGCAATGGAATGCCGCACGCAGCTTATGAAAACCATGCCAGAGCGGCTGAACAAACATACCTTCTTTTTCCCTGTTTTCCGCGACAGAATGTATCCGGGCTGGAAGGTCGACCTCGGATACCGAGCACTCGGCTTGTTCGGCTCCCGCGACGCGCCGCTCAACTACCGCCGGCTGCCCGCAAAAGCCGCGGCTCGGCAGTTCGGATTAGTCCAACTGATGGATCAGAGCCGTTTGGACAGTGTCGGCGTTTTCACGGAGTATCAATATAATTGGGCGGAGCGGATCTGTCTGGACACCGTTCTCGACGCCGAGCAATGTGGCGCGACCGTCCGTAACTATACCAAGGCGGTAAAACTGGAGCCGTTACCGGGTCGCTCCTGGCTGGTCACACTCGAAGACATGCGGGAGCCGGGATCCACCGTACAGGTTCGGGCGTCTATCCTGATCAATGCGGCGGGCCCTTGGGCAGACCAAGTCAACGGTCAGGCAGTGCAGAACCCCCGTAAGCGCCTTGTAGGCATCAAGGGCGTTAACGTCATGGTGAAACTGCCCGACGAGTGTCATGGATTAGGAATGGAGACGATCAGTAGCATCGGGCAACCATTCTACTGCATGCCTTGGGGTAAGTACCATTTCTTCGGCCCGACCGAAGCTGTCTTCGACGGTAATCCCGAGGACGTCCGCGTTCTGCCCGAAGAAGTTGAGTTCATCCTCAACGAGGCGAACAAATTGTTTCCGAGCCTGGCGCTGAGCCGAGAGGATGTCGTTTACACTTGGTCTGGTGTGCGGCCACGGACGGCAAGCACAGGGCATGAGGGGGTCAAGTCGCTTACCATTCATGACATGGAAGGCGATGGTATGCCAAATGCACTGACACTCACTGGAACTCCCATCATGCTGCACCGCCACGCCGGACGAGCAATCGCGAGGAAGGTCAAGCAGATGCTTCGCCCATCACAAAAGGAAAAGCCTCTATCTTATGAGGCGAAGCTCTTCCCAGAGAATCAAAATTCACCTCCCATCGATTATGATTTTCCAGGGGTGAAGGTTGCCGATCTGCGTCATGCAGCCGCTCACGAGCATGTTGAGACGCTTGTTGATCTGCTATTCCGCCGGGTGCCGCTTGGTTGGAACATTGGCATGGGACTCTCCTCAGCACGACACGCAGCAGAGGCTGTGGCTGATATTCTCGATTGGGACGAGGAGCGAGTAACGGCAGAGGTTTCGAACTATACCCATTTCGTACAGGAGAACTTCAACCCTTCTTGGCCAGCGCCGGTTCAGGGTTGATCCATGATGCGCTATATTGACCCTGAAACCGTTCACAGTGTTCTTGATTGGACGAGCACAATCGCTGCGCTCCGTGAAGCCCATCGCGGTGAGGTCCCAAAAACCGGGCGTGTCACGCTCGAGGAGACACGGACGGAGGGACAGCCGAACATACTTCTCGCGATTCCAACTTGGCAACCGGGTAAGGCTATCGGCGTTAAGCTGGTTACCTCATTTCCTGGAAACGTGGAGCATCGCGGACTTCCAACAGTCAATGCAATCTATATTGTTTTCCATCCGATTACAGGCGCGCCTCAGGCGATCATCGACGGCGAGGCGCTGATCTTCCGCAAAACGGCAGCCAACTCTGCCCTTGGAGCGAGCTATCTCGCACGAGATGACGTTGAGACGCTTCTCATGGTCGGTGCCGGAGCATTAGCACCTTATCTCATTCGGGCTCACATGAGTGTTCGTCCATCCATCCGGCGTGTACGCATCTGGAACCGCACCTTTCAGCGAGCGGAGGCGCTCTCAGCGCAGTTGCAGGCGGACGGGATTGATGCCGAGGCGACTGTGGATCTCGAGGGTGCCATCGGTGCCGCAGACATCATATCAAGCGCGACAATGGCAGAAGAGCCCTTGGTCAAAGGTGAGCTTGTTAAGCCAGGCACTCACGTGGACCTTGTGGGATCGTTTACCCCATCCATGCGGGAGGGAAATGACGAGATGTTGAAGCGGGCTTTGCTATTCGTCGATACATACGGCTGCCTCGAGCGCACAGGGGAGTTCATAGATCCTATGGGACGTGGAGTAATCTCGAAGAATGATATCCAGGCGGATTTGTTCGCGCTCTGTCATGGACACCACACTGGCCGTGTGTCCGCCAGCGAGATTACCATGTACAAGAATGCGGGTGCCGGCCATCTTGACCTTTTCGTTGCTCATCACCTGATGCAGCGTCTCGGCTAACTAGTATGGGATACACTGGAAGCAGATCATATCTCGGGAACCAGCCAGTCAAGGAGGCGCAAGTCCTGCGCACCTAGGTAGCTGGTTGAGTCAATGAAGTGCTATTCAGAGCTGGCGGGATATGAGGGTTCGCTCATCGTCATGTTAGGCGCCACCAGCTTGGCGAAGGGCTTCACTGATGATGAGACGATCAACTGTACGCACCTGCTATGGCAGCTGCGTGCTTAATATCAGGAGCCTCCAAATGCGTCTGACGGATTTTAAAGTCCTTACCTTCGACTGCTATGGCACACTGATCGATTGGGAAAGTGGGATGGTTGAAGCGCTTACGCCACTTACCAGTAAGGTGAGGCGCCCATTGACACGCAATGAAATTCTGGAGGCTCATGCGCGCCATGAAGCTTCTCAGCAACTCCAGACCCCAACAAAGAAATATCGGGAGCTCCTTGCCATCGTCTACAAGCGTCTCGCCGAGGAGTGGGGAGTTTCGGTATCGCACGAAGACTGCGCCGCTTATGGTCAGTCCGTCCGTGACTGGCCCGCTTTCAGCGATTCGGCTGACGTGCTCCAGTACCTCAAAAAATTTTATAAGCTCGTGATCCTGTCGAACGTTGACAATGAGACGTTCAGCTATAGCAACAAGCGCCTTCAGATTGAGTTTGACGCAGTTTACACGGCGGAGGATATCGGCGCCTATAAGCCGAGTTTAGGTAACTTTGTGTATATGCTCGATAAGCTTAGTGGAATGGGAGCCGGCAAGAGCGATATTCTCCACACCGCTGAAAGCATGTTCCACGATCATAAACCAGCGAATAGTATAGGGCTTGCGTCCTGCTGGATCTACCGCCGCCATAAGGATGCGGGCTTTGGTGCAACGATGAACCCCGGCGAGATGCCAAAGTTTGATTTCAAATTTACAAGTATGGGCGAGCTGGCCAAGGCCCATCAGGAGCAACTTGGGACCAACACAAGATCTGTTCCTGATTAAGCGCCGGCATTATCAATGCCCACAGACGGCCTTCTTCCAAAGCTCGTTGACCAGGATGCTTGTTTCCAAGAGGGTCACCCCAGTAGTGCATCGCGGACAATGCCTAAATTTTAGGTTTCCAGATAACGCAGTCTGTCAGGAATCAGCTTTAAGGAGCGTGACAAAGGTGCCTTCGGCGAAATCCTGCATTTTCGCCAGGCAGACGGAACGATTACGTCCGGCTGCATCGCACGCGGTCGCTGCACCGTTGATGCCGCCGCCAATGACGAGAAGGTCAGACTGAATCTTGTTAGATGTTGTCATGCCCGCTCCTCCCGGCAATATAGTCCGCCGGACAGATGGCTGGTCGGCCGGGCTGTCCGCAGCGGTCGTCGATCCGCGGGATGGCTCAGTTTCCTAGCCCCCGATCCGCTTATAGACTCCGTCGAGCGCATGCTTGAGGGCGCTCGTCCCGCCTTGCTCCTCAAAGCCCCTGGACAGCTGCTCATTCAGCCCGTCCCTGGTGGCGTATTCTCGGCTGATCTCGATGAGCTCCATATCCCCGGCCGCCAGCGCAGTCTCTGACAGGCTAGCGAAGAGGGGCGCGAGATAGGCTCTGCCTTTTTCTTCCAGCAGGCCGTTTTCGGCGAGCCATTCTGTTGTGCGGTGCATGGTGCCGAAATAGCTTGCCATCAGGGCGCTTGCGGCGGCGAGGAGGTCGTATTCGGCCTTCGTCTCGCATTCGACCGCGTGTCCGAGCACTGAGAAGATGGCAGCCGTGTCCGGATCCGGTGGAAAGACAGCGGTGACACCCTTGCGCTGTGCGACGAAGGGCAGGGGAATTGCCTGGGCGAGGCGCACGTCCGCACCGGTCCAGTCGAGTAGGGTCGGGCGGTCGCGGCAACAACGCTGATGACCTTCTGGCCATCCCGGAAGCGCAAGGGGCTGATGACTTCTTCAGCGATTTGCGGGCGGATTGCCAGTACGACCGTATCGCAGCTGTCGACGATTGCCTGGTTGTCTCCGGAGCCGATCACGGCTGGGAAATCGGCGGTAAGCTTCGCTGAGGTTTCCCGACCGCGCAATGAGACCATGACCTGCAGCACGGCGGCAGGCTCGGCAAGAAGGCCGCATACTATGGCGTTCGTGATCGTGCCGGTTCCTATGGATCCGATCTTCTGGGGTAAGGACATGGACTAGTCCACAGCGTCAAGGAGCCGAAGGACAGGCTGACCGTTCTTTCGATAGGAGATCGCCAGTGCTTGTCGAGTTCGTTGCCCGGCTTCAGTTAACGTGACATCGCCCCCCGACACCCTGCCATTGAAGGCGGGACAGAATGCGGGTGCGCTCTCATTACGGCACCGTAGCAGTCAAACATCAACGGCTGCCCATGCAGCGAATCTGCTGGCTTGGAGCTCAATCGGCTGCCAGGAAAACCCAAGCCACTATCATTGATGAAGACGCTGCTCATGAGTGATGGTTCACCGGCAGATGATGTTTGAGCCACACATCGATTGCTTGGTCCCTCAGAACGAGTTCGGGAAACCAATGTGGAGCGTCCCGCGTTTTGCCGACTACCTGTTGTGTCTTGGCAGGCGTTACGCTCGCGAGAGTGGCATGTCATTGCCGATAAAGATGGCGCACGAAGGAAGCATTCGCGTATGACCACAACCAAGAAAAGCAGCGTTTCCTTTGCGGTCGGTGAGGCCGTAGTGTATCCTGCGCACGGTGTCGGGCGGATCACCGGCCTTGAGGAACAGGAGGTTGCCGGTTTCGCGTTGCAGGTGTTCGTCGTCTCCTTCGAGCACAACAAGATGACGCTGCGGATCCCCGTGAAGAAAGCCACTGATGGCGGGTTACGCAAGATCGCCGAGCGTGTCCTCGTCGAGAAGGCGTTGGAGGTGCTGTCCGGTCGCGCCCGCATAAAGCGCGGCATGTGGTCCCGCAGGGCTCAGGAGTTAGAGGCCAAGCTCAAGTCAGGCGAACTGATGGCGGTAGCGGAAGTCGTGCGCGATCTCTATCGCGCTCCGGAACAGGCTGAGTCTTCGTACAGCGAGCGCACGCTTTACGAGGCCGCCCTTGAGATCCTCGGGCGTGAAGTCGCGGCCGTTCATGGCAGCACCTCCACCGAAGCGCAAAGGCTGATCGAACAGAGCCTGGCCAAAGCGCCGCGTCCGATGGACGCCCGATCGGCACCTGAAACGGATGGTGACGACGAGGATGACGCGGCGGCTTAGAGCTGGAACCGGCGCGATCAAACACAAGCTCGCCTCAACCGCATCGTCGGAGATCACCATACTGCTGACGCAGGCGGTGCGCAGGTCTACTCACGCAGCGGAGGCCGGACCTTAGCAACGTTTTGCTTCATGGCCCAGCCCACTGCCGGCAAGGCGGTGACGGCAGCAAGCAGATAGGGCTCTCCCATACCTCGTCTGAGAGGTCGCTTCGGGCCTGAAACTTTCTTGCATTTAAGCGATCGGAACGATATGCCTGCGGGCACAAAACAGACAAATCTTAGAGAGCACGACCGATGGGCCGGGGGAACGAGCACCGCAGCCGTCAGCGCCAGTTTGGCAGTCAGCCTGATCCTTGGGGTGATTACGCGCCGCCCCTGCCCTATGAGCGCCCCTCTCATCCATCAGCCCCGCGTGCCGCCTCGGCCCGCGAGACCCAGGCGCGGGTGAAGTGGTTCAATCCGGACAAGGGCTTTGGCTTCGTCGAGTTGACCGACGGCTCAGGCGAGGCCTTTCTGCACATCCGGCAGGTCGAAGCGGCGGGTCACAGCGCCCTCGCGTTCGGCACTACGCTGGTGGTCCAGGTGGGTTCGGGGCAGAAGGGATCCGAAGTCACCGAGATCCTCAGCGTTGACACCAGCACCGCCGAGCCTGAGCCGCCTCGGCACGGGTCACGTCCACAACCATCTGGCCATGGTACTGCCGGTCGACTGCAGTCAAGACATGGGCAATCCGCCTCTGCTTCTGCGAACACTCCGGGCGTCGTGAAGTGGTACAATGCCGCAAAGGGCTTTGGGTTTGTGACCGTGGATGGTGAGGACAAGGATCTGTTCATCCACGTCTCGGTCCTGGAACGGTCCGGCCTTGGCGGCTTGGAGCCGGGGAGGGGGTCCGCGTCGCTATTATAGAGGGCCGCAAGGGCCGCGAAGTCGGAGCTATCGCACTGGCATAAACCGCCTAGATTGTGCTCGACTTTCTCACTCAGGACCCTAGAGCATCGGACCGTTAAGTGGACGCGCCACCGGCGGCTTCGGCATGGCTCCAGGATGGCTGAGATGCAGACCTCATCGGATCCGACTTCTCGTCCGATGCTCTAGGCAGCGAGGTTTAAGACCCTCGGCGCTGGAGCTCAGCCAAGAGAACCGCAATCTAGGCTTCACCGCATGATCATGCGGGGAGCTCGCCGTTCCACCACGACGATTTGTCGTCCAGCGGTTGAGCGCGGCACGATCGACAGGCGGCTTGGTGCACGAGCTGCTGGTCGGACAGCTTTCAGGACGGCCGCTCGCACCTCGTCCTCCGGCAAGCCCATCAGCATGGAGGCGATTTCCGTTTGCCCTTTCACGTCGTCGGCTAACCCTTGCGCGGCGAAGATCGCCTCGTCGAGGGTTGGCGGCTCGAAGCGGATGCTGGAGCGGGCGCCGTGCTTGTTCCTGACTGTTGGCATCGCTGCTGGTCCCAAGGCAATCAATGGATGAGGTTGCGCAGATAACCCACCTCACAAAAGCAGATGCCCGCCCAATGGGCGGGCATGAACTTTAGGCAGGTTGGCGTCTTTACGCGACGGCTGCCTGACGCGCGATACTGGCGATCTGGAAGCGCGAGATGCCGAGATCGTCGAGTTCGCGATCATTGAGCTGCGACAGCTCACGAACCGTCTCACGGTAACGCAGATACGCGCGGATTTGGGAGAGGATGTAGGTTACGAACATGCTATGCCTTCAGGTGCTAAGTGCGCCGATCATCGTCTTCGACGACGTTGATATGGGATGAGACACCTTAATTAGCAGTCGCTACAATGTAGGGGAGTTATGCTTTAACAGCATGCCGAGCCTAGCCGTATCATCAGCTAGGATATAGCATGCCTTGATCGATGACTTTTTAACCGACAGATTATTCTGAATGGCCCGCAGAGCCGGAGCGGTCTGCCTTTCGAAAAGTGATCCTCCCGGAAGTATGGCTTTTGAGCCGAAGGAGGACTGAGACATGAGCAAGAAGAGACACACGGCCGAGGAGATTGTCGCCAAGGGCGTCTGCACTCACCTCTGGGCTACCCCGGCCCGCGCGCGGGAGGTCCTGGTCTCGGCTTCCAAGCTGGCGCTACGGCCAACCCTGAATTAACATCACACTCGGATCACCCACATGGGGCAGGCCACCCTATGGGATCACTCAGCACCCACTATTCCGGTGGAGCAGCGGTGAGCTTAGGCAACTCCTTGGTCATCCAAGCGACCATCTCATCCTGGGTCTTCAGATGGTTTGGCATAGGGATGAACGGTCCGCTTGAGTCATAAACTTTGATCCATAGGCTTGGGCTAACGAACGGATCAACAGCAGAATGCTTTACTGTCCAAAGTGACGGTGGCCTATGGCTGATCCACATGAAGCGAAGCCCGATGGCTCCGGTCAGCACCGCGAGAGTAACAAAGAGAGCCAGTTCAAAATCAACAGCCACAGCCCCGTGTCCCCTGTTGAGCGCTGAATGACGTCTAGTTCAAGAATCAGGCATCTGTAAGGTTTAGGTTTGAGGATGTGAGAAGCGCTTCAATCTGTGCACAGCACCTTGCTGACTTCCAAGGCTAAGTCGAGATTTTGCTTCCGCAGCATGACACCAAACGCGTAGTTCTTTCTTACGGTTTCCTGCATCTCTGGATGGCTTTTCAACTCAACAATGGAGTTCAACAGGTCCTTAGACGCTTCAAACTCGCCTTTGCGGAATTGATCAAGATGAAGCTCAGCGCACTGCTGATACACAAGTGGCTTGGCGTTTACTCCTACGGTGCAGAGGCTACATCCAATCATGAAAGCAAGTCGAACGTAAAGCATCTGCGCTCTCCTCGTTCTGTTGTTCAGTCAAACCTTTTCGTAAATTACGGCCATCACGATCGTTTTGCGATAATTAAGAACTAATAATTGATTTAACAAAATATGATCGCTTGGTGTCAGTAGTCTTGTCCTAATTTTGCTGTTGGTGAGGCGTTATTTGCAAACCAGAAGCGCCTGAAAACCTTATTCAAGCTTCAGGATAACAGTTTCGGTTATGCCCAACGATTCCGCTTCTTGGGTAGTCCGCATTTTGCTGAGCATCGAGCTAGAGCTGCCTTGCCTTACCAACCTTCCGAAGTCGAAGCTGCTCTGCGGTAGAACGAACCTTGATCGCCATGGCGTGAACCTTACAGCCAAAGAAATCAGCAGCTTAGTACATAATAATGGCGGACGGGGAGATTCGAACTCTCGATACGGTTGCCTGTCTGCCGGATTTCGAGTGCGGTGCATTCAACCACTCTGCCACCTCTCCGGGTCGCGAAGGCCTTGGGGCCCGCTGGTTGAGGCCGGGTGGATGATCATCAGTTATTTCCCGCACGGAACCAGCCGGTGACTGCATGGCACTGACTTGTTTGCGTGACCTTATTCACGGGCAGCGGGGCAGTGATTGATTATCACCCGCCCTACACGCCTACGGTTGTTCGGGTGCAGGCGGATTGGGTGCTGCATTCGGGGGAGTTCCCGGTCCAGGCGTGCTCTCAGGAGCAGGTGGGGTGGCGAGTTGCTGGCGTACCCCGGCAAGCTGATTCTGGGCATCAGCGAGTTCCTGGCGAGTGGTCTGAAGCCGCCCTTCCAGCTCCGCGACCTCTCGATTTCGAGTGGCCAGGTCGTCCGTCACCCTGGCAAGCTGGGCCTGAAGATCATTTCGCTGTTGGGTTGCCTGGCTCTGGATCTCTGCCAGCTCTTGTGTCAGGCGCTCCCGCTCCGAGCGACTGTTGGCAAGGCCCCCTTGAGCGGAAGTGGTCGCCTCACGTACCTGCTGGAGGCGCTGCTCGGCCTCGGCGAGCTCTGCTGTCCTCGACAACAGCTCCTGGGTGGTTCGGCTCACCGTCTCGCGGGTTGCTGTCTCCTGACGTCGAGCCTCCTCAAGCTGACGGCCCACATCAGCCAGTTCTTGCGTGCGTGCCTGGTTGGACTGCTCACCTGCAGCAATCTCCTCCCTCACCGCAGCCAGTCGTTGCTCCGCCTGTGGCAGCTGGTTCTGGAGCTCTGAAAGCCGCTGCGACAGGGTTGTGATGCCGCGGTTGAGCTCCCCGACACGTTGCTCGTTGGATTGTAGGCTCTGCTGTGCCGCGGAGGCTTGCGACTGAGCCTCGGTTCGGGCCTGCGTGACTTGCGTCAGTTGTTGCTGCTGGGTCTGCAGGTCCTGTAGGGCGGCCGTGAGTTGCGCCTGCGCTTGCGCACGACCCTGCGTGACCTGGGTCAGCTGCTGCTGGCCTGTTTGGATCTCCTGCTGAACGGACGCGAGCTGCGCCTGAAGCTGGTCGCGAGATTGAGAGGCTTGCGCAAATTGCTGCTGGGTCACCTGAAACGTTTGCTGCAGCGTTGCGAGCTGGGCCTGTGCCTGCTCGCGTGCCTGAGTGGTTCGGGCCAGCTGCTGCTCTGCATCTGCGAGCTTGGTCTGCAAGTCTGTCAAGGTTCGGCCTGCGCGCTGCTGCTCTTCCAACTGCCGTTGCAGGGCAACTTGAGCTTGCTGCACGCGGGCCGTTTCAGCCTGAGCTTCCTGCAGCCGGTTTGAGGAGGAAAGCCAGATGCCAAGTGCCAAAAGCCAGCCCATGACGGCAACGCCAGCCAGCACCAGAGACACGGGCCGCTTCAACTCAGAGCGGTAATCGATTGGCATCATGAACCTCCTGCAAGCTGGGCACCCAGTCCAACGCAGGACCATCACAAGCGTTGCTTTCGTCCGAGCCGCAAAGCCATCCTTATGCAAGGTGGTCATTAATTGCTCTCGAAGCGGGAGACTGGCCGGAACGGGTGCGCACCTGAAGGATTAACTGTGTCGTTGCCACACCTAATCCGGAGACCGAGAATGGCCGAGAAGGATCTCAAGGCTCTCTTTTTGCACCAGCTCAAGGACACCTACTTTGCCGAGAACGCCATCCTCAAAGCCCTGCCGCAGATGGCTGAGGCTGCGCAGTCGGAGGAGCTCAAGGGGGCACTTGCGGTCCACCTGAAGGAGACCGAGGGGCAGGTGAAGCGCTTGGAGCAGGTGTTCCAGCTTCTGGGAGAGGAGCCTGCGGGTGTCGAGTGCAAAGCCATTCAGGGCATCATTGAGGAAGGACAGGAGATCCTAGAGGAGTTCAGGGATGGCGAGGCTCTGGATGCTGGGCTAATCGCGGCGGCCCAGGCGGTGGAACATTATGAGATCACCCGCTACGGCACCTTGCTGGCGTGGGCTAAGCAGCTTGGCCTCTCGGAGGCAGAAGGGCTGATCCAGGAGACGCTGGTCGAGGAGGAGAATACCGACCAGCTCCTTTCTGAGTTGGCGGAGGATGCCATTAATCCTGCCGCTGCAACCTGAGAGGCGCTTGGGCAGAATTGCCCTTCAATTGGATAGGAGTTCCCCTCGTCGGGACCTCGAGCTGATCTGTTCGCTGCCGAGAGATGGTCTACCCTCAGTGTGAAGACGGGACCGGTGACACAGCATGAGCACAGGGTCAAATTGTTGAGGGCCGCCTGAAGAGACTTTTTCTCGCCAATGCTCTCCGGAATGATACTCCACCCTAGCCGAATGCCCCAAGATTATGCTACATTCGTGCTACACGAGCTGCCAAAAAGGGCTTGAACATCAATGTTCTGTAGTGCTTGGCACCGTCTCCCCTTGGGAGCGCCAAAGGTTCTATAAGGCCTTTGATCGCCTTAACATCCTCAGCTATCAGGCATTCTCGGCTCAACCTGTCACACAAAGGTGTCACACATGAGCGGGGAACTCATGCCAAAAGACGCGTACCTTTACCGGCGGGGAAAGGGCGGCAACTACTATCTCAACATGCGGGTTCCAACGGACATCGTTGCAGCTTACGGCAGCGATAAGGTCTTCGTGAGCCTTGGCACCCGCAATCGAGATGAAGCGCGGCGGTTGCGAAATCTACGGGTTGCCGAGATACAGGCGCAGTTCGATGAGATGCGCCGGGCTGATAAGGCCAAGCTAGGTCTCCAAGGGAAGTTGGCTAGCCAAGCCTTCTCGCGCGTCTCTCAAGCTGAGCTTGAGCGGATGGCGGTTGGATATTTCAAGGATGTGTTCGAGCCACTTGCTGCCGATCCGCCGACTGATGAGGTCGATAAGAGTGAACTCATTGACGAGTGGGCCGAAACTCTCGCACGCCTCCAGGACAAGGATAAGGAGCAGTGGGCAGATAGCGTCCAAGGAACAGCCGACCACATCCTTATGCAAGCTGGATTGCCGAGGAAGTTCGAGAAAGTGGGCGTCATTCAGCGAGTGCTGCCGACTGCTGACATAGACAGGACGAGCAACCAATATCGGCAGTTCACACGGTTGGTGAGGCGGGCTGCTATCGAGGGAAGCCGTCTAGCCCTCTGTGAGTTGAACGGGCAGCCTTTCATCCCTGTCGATCCATTGTTTGCCCCTGGTTGTCGTCCATCAACACAGGAACAACACAGCCCGCGTCTTTCAGAGGCGCTAGCATCTTGGCGAGATGGCTCAGGGGCACGGGGTAGTAAGCGCCCACGCGAATTGACTGCAAAGGAAGCTGGAAACGCGGTCCGGCAATTCATCGAACTTCATGGTGATCTCCATATCGAAGAACTGACTAAACGGCGGGTGAAGGAATTCAGCGACGCCCTGGTTCGTATTCCAGCGCATCTGCCCACAAGATTTGCGAAACTGGCTGTGCCGGAACTGCTCAAGCAAGACCTAAGTGCCTATCCACTCCGTGCGGCCGGAACCATCAATAAGTCGTTTCAATTGCTTTCAGCCATCATCGAGACTGCAAAGAAAGAAAGTCACCTTGAGGAGGCCGCTGGTTGGCCCAATCACTACCGAAGCGTCCAGATCGGAGCCGACAGCACCGCTGAAGAGAGGCGTCTACCATTTAGTTCTGACGAACTGCGGATGATCTTCGTGACTGGGCCCGTGCACGGATCAGATCAGCGGTTTCGAGGCGGTGGAGGCGAAGCCCAGTTTTGGTTGCCGCTCCTGGCCTTGTTCACTGGAGCACGTCTTGCTGAGTTGGCTCAACTACGAGCTTGTGACATCAAGATAGATGGATCAGGGGCCGCCTACCTTGATATTGGCACGTCCGGTGGGCGCTCCGTAAAAACTAGGACTAGCATTAGGAAGCTGCCTATCCATTCGGAACTTCGCCGCATTGGCTTCTTGGAATACGTTGCGAGTGTTCGAGCGATCAGTGGTAACGAAAGTGCCGATCTCTGGCCGGAGGTGCGGTCTGCTGAGGGAAGAGCGCGATCCGCTGCCTTCTCACAGTGGTTCAATGGCTATCTTAGAAGCAAGACTGTCCGCATCTGCGATCCCCGGAAAGTGTTTCACTCATTCCGACACCAGTTCAAGGATATGTGCCGCGATGCTGGGTTATCGGAAGATGTGCATGACGCTCTGACGGGTCATGGCGCTGGGTCGACCGTCGGACGCAAATACGGTTCGGGGCACTCTGTCTCTCGCTTAGCGAGCGAGCTTGATAAGATCGTGGCTCCGGTAGACTTATCCCATCTGTATTCCGGTGCGACATGAGTGTCGCACCAGCGTGCTTCCCCAATAAACTGTGGGCATTCTTGCTCAGGGGGAACTTACGCGTCGGCTCTTGGATCGTACCAATATACATCAACCTAAGCGCGAGCTAGATACTCAAGGCAACCCACCCCGATAAGAGCCCAGCAATGAAAATCAAAAAAGTACAACTAAAAAATGGATACAAGAGGTTTCATGACCTGACGATTGACTTGGGTGATGATCCAAAACGCATTGTTGCACTTGTAGGGCCAAATGGTTGTGGGAAGAGTAGTGTCTTATACCAAGTCCCGCTGATCAGAACCGGTGCGCCCACTCCCGCAGGCCGAGGGACATGATCACACCCACCCCGACGCAGGAAATCACGAACGAGTCAGCCCTTCAGGGACTTAGTATTAGATGGTCTCCTTTTTCATCACAACGCATACAGCAGAATAGGTGACAAAGGCACGAAGGACCACAAGTACCATTCAATGCTTGGTACGCCCAATTTTGATTATCAGAATGTCTCTGTAGAATTCGTGGAAGGGAGCTACAGGGATGTGGTCGAGAGGAAGCGACAATCGGGTAGGGAAAACACGATGTTTTCCTTCCGCAGCCCGTATCGATACAACAATAGCCTTAATGTCACGGAGTCGAGAGCGACGTCCGAAATCCGTCTCAACAACTATGGTGCAACGTCGGTGACCGACTTGGACGATAAGATGAGCAAAGCTACAGACGTCTATACATCGTGTATAACAAGTATCTAAACGAGAACGACTGCAAGCCAAGCGAGGCAAAAGCAAAGATCATTGGCGATCTTAATGCATCAATCGAGCGTTGCTTGGACCTGAAAATTTCCAGCATGGGCGACATCGAGGCGTCTCGCGGCAGCCTTTATTTTTCGAAGCCGGATCATCCAAATGAGTTTGACTTCAACGTCTTGTCATCGGGTGAAAAGGAAGTAGTTGATCTGCTACTAGATATATATCTTAGAAAAGACGAATACAGCGATAGCATTTTCCTATTCGATGAGCCAGAGCTTCATATTAGTACAGCCATACAGAAAAATCTCCTGCATGAAATAGATCGACTGGTTGGTGAGAATTGCCAAATTTGGCTTGCGACCCATAGCATTGGATTTCTTCGCACTATTCAGGAGGAAATGCGTGGGAAGTGTCAGGTAGTTCAGTTTAGGCCTGAGTATGAGCTTGGTTCAAAGCCTTATATCCTCACTCCGATGCGAACATCTCAGGCGAACTGGAGGGATATATTTTCAATTGCTCTCGATGATCTCGCACATCTCGTAAGTCCTAAACGCATCATCTATTGCGAGGGGCGCGATAGTCCGGGAAGAGGCGGGGCAGAGCGAGGGCTAGATGCCAAAGTGTACAACACCATTTTTGCAGAGGCTTATCCTGATACACTGTTCATTTCGAGCGGTGGCAACACCGAGTTGGACCAGAGGAGCGCAGTTGCAATTGCGATCCTCGGAAAAGTGTTCTCGAACCTAGAAATTTGGGTTTTGAAGGACAGAGATATGGCGTCGGGAAAGCCCACCTCTGAGAAGGACCGGATACTGTACCTCCAGAACAATGAGGATAACCACAGAGTGCTTCGGCGTTGGGAGATCGAAAATTATCTCTACGACAAGGAGGTGCTGCAAAAATACTGCACTCACAACGCTCTTGTTTTCAACGAGAGCGCCTACGATGCTTTTGTACAAGACATCGACAATCAAAATCTCAAAGACGAGACCGCCAAAATCAAAAATTTCTGTGGCATTACGAGCGGCATAAACCCAGAGAAATTCAAGCTGTCTCTTTCGGATTTCGTCTCACCTGACATGAAGGTTTATCAGGACCTAGCGGCGAGCATTTTTCTGCGCCAGTAGAATGCATTCAGACAGTACAGCCTAATCAACACCGAACGGGTTGTCGGGCGGGCTAGGGTAACCTAACCGCCCGATTATTAGTGCGGGATCAGTTAGAACCGAAACTCCGCTCCAATTTTTAACATCCTTTCTCCCGTGAGGCTGATCCATTTCTCAAATAAAAGGTTTGCGTGACAACTCTAAACGTTCGTCTTGGGATGGCCCGTCTTGGGATAGCACTCCGGACGATGACAGTTATAACGAGTCAGGCTATGGCGGCGATCCTTACACAGATTCCGGCCCGATCAGTCCGATCCTCCTAGACCTTGACGGCGATGGGATCGAGATCATCCCACTGAGGAAATCTGGAGCGTATTTCGACTACAACGGCGATGGTGCGGTCGGTCACACGGCCTGGGTTGGATCCGGCGACGGACTACTGATTTTCGATGCTGACAGCTCAGGAACCGTCAACAGCACAAGCGAGTTCGTCTTTACGCAATGGTCCTACATCGCGGCTCGCGACATGTGGGCGCTTCGCGCTGCGTTCGATACCAATAAAGACAATGTGCTCTCATCGGCGGATTTGGATTTCGACAAGTTCAAGGTTTGGGTCGACGCCGATGGGGATGCGGTCACGGATCCTGGCGAGTTGAAGACCTTGAGGAGCCTCGGGCTTTCCTCGATTCCGCTGACCCATAATGGCGCCGGCAAGGCGTACTCGGATGGGTCGCGCATTTATGGAACGGCAACGGCTAAGACGACGAACGGCAAGAAGATTACCGTTGCGGATGTGGGCCTCGCGATCGGGACCAAGAATGCGTCCGTGAAGGTATCCGATGACGGGATCGAGATCCTTCCTGGCGATGGCACGAGCAAAAAGGTGTTATCCGGCAAAGGCAACCGGCAGACGGCCCTGAACCTGAACAAGGGCAAGGCCGATTACGATGCCGCCATCATCACGAAAAAGAATGGAACCCGCCTGATCGCCCATTACGACGCATCGGAAAAACTCACCTCACTGTTGCATCAGACAGCGAAGGGAAGAACCCTTCGCTCGGAGGTTTGGAGCAATGATCAATCGTCCGTGATGGTGTTCAGCAAAAAGCAGGTCCTCACGCGCTGGGAGATGACCGGCAACGCTTCGGCCAATATCTTCAAGGGCGGCGACGAGGCCTCCGTCTTCGACGGCGGAGGCGGCGACGATGCGCTCGATGGCGGCGCGGGCGCAGACACGTTGAAGGGCGGCAAGGGCGAAGACCAGCTCCATGGTGATGGGGATGCCGACCACCTCGAAGGGCAGGAAGGAGACGATACCCTCAAAGGAGGCGAGGGGGCCGATACGCTGCATGGCGGCGACGGCTACGACGATCTTTATGGCGGCGAGGGCAATGACCTGCTGACCGGTGATGAGGGTCGCGACCACCTGGAGGGCGAAGCCGGCGACGACACCCTGCGCGGCGGCAACGGCATCGATGAGCTGCATGGCGGCGCGGGGCAGGATTCCCTCGACGGCGGCTCCGGCGACGACACGCTCTTCGGCGAAGAGGGGAATGACCGTCTTGACGGCGGTGAGGGCCGCGACAAACTCCAGGGCGGCCAGGGCAATGACACCCTGAACGGAGGCGCCGACCGCGACTGGCTCGCCGGCAGCGAGGGCGCTGATCTTCTCTCGGGGGGAGGCGGCGACGACAAGCTGATCGGCGGCGCAGATGCTGACCACCTCGTCGGCGGCGAGGACCGCGACACCCTCGAAGGCGGAGACGGCCACGATACGCTGGAGGGCGGAACAGGCGATGACCGCCTGCGCGGCGAAGCCGACGACGATGTGCTGCACGGCGAGGCCGGGGACGACGATCTCAACGGGGGCGCGGGGAACGATCTGCTGTATAGCGGCACTGGAAACGACGCGCTGATCGGAGAAGCCGGTAACGACACCCTCTATGGCGGCGTGGGCGATGACGCCCTAGTGGGCGAAGCAGGGGACGATCTGCTGTACGGCGAAACAGGCGGCGACATGCTCAAGGGCGGCGTTTGTCACGACGTCCTGTCGGGCGATGCCGATGCGGATTATCTCTATGGTGGTTCGGGCAATGACACGCTGCTCGGCGGCAGCGAGAACGATCTGCTTTACGGGGATGAGGATGCCGACAGCCTCGATGGCGGCTCTGGGGAGGACAAGCTCTGGGGCGGCTCGGGCGACGATACGTTGCAGGGCGGTCTCGGCCATGACGTTCTCACGGGAGACGCGGGAGCCGACAGCCTCGACGGCGGCCTTGGCGACGACAAGCTTTCGGGCGGCGTCGGCAACGACACCCTGACCGGAGGCGGCGGAGCCGATCAACTTTTCGGCGGCGAAGGCAACGATATATTAGGGGGAGGATCGGACACGGATTATATCGACGGCGGAGCTGGCACCGACATCATCGTGCTCACCGGTAGCCGCACCGATTACATGATCCGCTTCAACACGGCGCTCGGACGATACTCCATCGTCGATCTGCGCGCCAACTCGCCGGACGGTACCGATCTTGCCGATATCGAGATCTTCCGCTTTGCCGGCAGCGATCTCACCATCGCCGAGTTGAACTACGTCACCGCGGCGGACGCCGAGATGGCCTACGATGTGGAGAGTTCGGACGGCTCGAAGAGCCGCCTTGGATGGCGGCCTTCCGCTGACAACCCCTCGATCATTGAGGCCTATGTTCAGCGCCGCAACATTGCCGGCGACCTGATGAGCGAGACCGTGTTTCGGCCGGATGGCTCACGCCTTGCTCATGCCTGGGATGTCACTGGCAGGCTGAGCTGGTCGTCCTATGTGCAGGCCTATGACACACAGGCCAATCTCATCAGCCAGGTTTACACGAACCGCAACGGCACCTTCACGAAGTGGGAGTGGGATTCAGAAGGCGTCGATAGTCACAATTGGCGCATCCGCGAGAAGACTTACGACAACCTCGCCGATTACGAGCTCGGCATCGCTTCGCGGCAGTTCGAGACCATCGATGACGGCGAGCTTGGGCCGGTGGACTTCATCGAGAGCTTGAACGATCGCGCTGGGCAGGCTTGGGATACCAAGGTCAAAGAACTCGACACAGCCATGCAGGTGCTCATCGAGACCATTGTAAACGATGACGAGTCCAGCATCGTCAAGGGCTCGGACTACAACCAGGACGGTCACAACTACCGTGACGGCGTGAACGCCGCGCAAGGGCCTGGACAGGAGTGGATCGCCTTCGAGGAGCACCGCAACACCAACGGCGTCAAGACTTGGGAAACCTACAAATATTATGGCGCGACCGTGGAGCAGGAACGCACCGTCGAGCGCGGCTGGGACTACAATGGGGAGGCTTGGAGCTCCTACGAGTTGACGAAGGATGGTCAGCTACGCCCCACCGTCCATGAGACGTGGCTCGACAACGGCACTCGCACGGTCAAGGAGTGGAGCTATTCCGGCCAAGACTGGGAGTGGCGCAAAACGCTCTACGCCGGTGCGACCAGATTGACGGAGTGGGAGCAGTACGACGGACAACGGCACATCTGCCGCGAGTGGAACGGCGGCTCCGCCTTCGACGAGCGCGAGACGCGCACCAACGTCAACGGCACCGTGACTTATCAGCACGAAAAGCTCGGTAACCAGATGACGGTCCGCCTATGGGATGTCGATCAGGTTCAGCCTTGGGAGCGGCAGATCACCGTCACGGTCAACGGCGCAACCAGCCGGATCGAGACGATATATTCCGATCATAAGATCGTCGAGATTTTCGATCTCACCGGCAACGAGTCCTGGACCCGGCACGTGCAGGTGTGGCGCGGTGCAAGCCTTCAGAACAAAGTCGAAGACAAGTTCTACAACGGCCAGACGTTGGTCAAGGAACTTGGCTGGGATTTCAATGGCCAGTCTTGGGATGAGTTCGAAAAGCACTATCACGATGGCGATGTCGTTTATCACAAGCTCATCAATGATGATAAAACCTATACCCTCGATGAACTCGATTACCAGGGAGAAGCTTGGGACACGATCTCTATTAGGGGCAAGATCATCCAGGGAGCGGAGAAGGAATCTTGGAATGAGACGCTCTACGACGACAGCCTGCGCATCATCAAAGAGAAGGACCTCGGCAACGAGGACTGGGACACAAAATTATGGAAGTCGCGCGAGTACGGCGGCGTACGAAAGAATTTTGTCGAAGGCATTACCTTCGATGATCCTTTCACGAATAGTGAAGGGCGGACTTTTACCGATCACTACCATTTCAATGACCGTGGCGGCTTGAATTCTTGGAGAACGATGGGAATCTTCTCGATGAATGGGGGACAAGGTGGATGGAGCGGCTGGTATGAGCCCGACGATGGACCTTCCCGTCCTGAACCGGTTTCGCAGCCCGCTGTCGATAGACTCATGGCCTGGAAAGGTTTGCTGCTGATATCATAGGTCACCGTACAGGTGGATATGTCCTCACTGATCCGACGTACTAGAGAGGGGCGCCGCACATCCAGGCGATGCGACCGCCCAGACGCGTTCAACACGAATTTGCGCCGATCTCTTTTAGCTGATCAGAGCGGGACGGGTTTCATTCTGGCGGTGCGGTAGTCGCGGATACGGCGGAGGAGCCAAGCCGGGATGTTGCTTTTGGCTCGCTGGCGGAGCCATTTGGCGATCGTATTCCGGTCGAAATCCGTAAAGACCAGCTCCCGGTAGCATTCCAGGGCCAGGTCGGCCATCTGGCGCTTGTCCCAGTGCGAACCGGCCTTCTTCCGACAAAACGCGGTCGAGTGGCAAATCCTCGTGATGTCCACGAGGCCCGCAGAGGCGTACTTGTCGAGAAGCAGTTTGGTGATGACATGTTTCAGATCGATGTAGGTCGATCCGTCGGCCCGGCTCGAGAAGTGGGCTCGGCTGTCGTAATCGTCGATGACGATTGCAGCGTCGTTGCTGAGGCTATCCGCAAAGTTGATCAGGTCGCGATCGATGCGACCGTCCGCGTCGAGCACCAGAACGTCGATCCTCTCAAGGCTTTGTTGCGCTGCAAAGTCCGAGCTTGAACCTGCGAAGATCTGCACATGCCGGTCGACGCCCGCAGACCTGAAGTTGGTGCGGACGATTTCCAGGTTGTCGACGACACCACCATAGGCCGTACGAGATGAGTATCGCCCCTCGAACCGATCGACGGTGAAAACCTGCGGTTCCTTTCCGGCGGACAACGCCCCGAGACAAAGTGCGATCGTGCCCGCGCCATGGGCCGTTCCGATCTCGACGATCGTCCCGCCGGACCCTTGGGCCGCCAAGTGATAAAGCTCCTTGTAGACTTCGAAAGGCAGCATGCCATTGGCTTCGACCATCACGGATCGAAGCTGCTTGAGATCCGTCATAGGCCTGTCTCCGTAGCCCGCGTCGGGCGACTTCTCGAGCAAATTAACAGATCGTCCGGGACAGCCCGGATGGCAACTAAGGCGGGTCCTACCAATGTGTCATCGAAGGGCCTCGTTCGCTGCCGGTTCGGCGCCACTCAGAAATCCCAACGAGGCGACGCTGTAGCGGAAATGAGGTGTCTGGTGGTCACGATGAAAATATTCAACATTCTTGGCAGGAGATTAGAAGTTATTGCTATGACTAAGGAATATTCCCAAAATATAGTCTTTCTAGGTAAGTGATTATAGTCCGGAATAGAAGGCCTATTAGACTTCAATCGAGGTTATCCATTGATGTCATTGCAGGGGCTTCCGCTCAGTTGATGAAGTTCTCAAAGGGGCCAGACTCCTCTAGGCGCGTCACGTCGTGCTCCCCTGCAAAGGAACCGGATGATCCTCACTGTGGGAGCAGTGCGAATTGGATATGGAGAAGATCCTCTCAGGGGCAGATCTCACATTCGCCAAATCGGCGCAGACGGACGACGTTCAACGAAGCTTGGCCGAGTGTTCCGATCCGGCCGGCTTGAGAACGGTGACCGTTCGTGATTTCAGCGGGCTTGCTCCGCACGTCGAAGCCTGGGATCGCTTGGCCTGGGAGGCTCCTCAGAAGATTCCGGTCATGCTGCCCGATTGGATAGACGTCACCCTTCGACACCGGATCGGGCCGAACGAGCGCTGGTTCTGCAGCTTTGCCTATGCGGGAGACAAGCTCGTCGGAGTGCTGCCTGTCATCGTTGGCCGCGTTTGCGAACTCCCTACGATGAGCACACGCCCTCTGGCGATTTCGTGCTGGCGCCCGATCAGGCCAGCGCGGCGCTCAGGGCACTGCTGGCGGAAGTCGCCCGCGAGGCGCCGCGCCATCGGGGGTTGGAGCTCAAGGCGGTGCGGCATTGTTCTCCTGCGTGGAACGCCTTGCAAGCGGAGCCTGAGGGGTATCTTCTGCACCCCGAACCATTCTGGAAGAAGGCTTTCCTGGATGTACGAGGCGATGCCGACAGTTACTTCGCGAGCCTCGGCAAGATGCGACGCAACCTGAGGCTTGGCCGCCGGAGGCTGGAGAAATATGGGGCCGTCTCGGTCGAGATGCGAAGAGGAGCGGCGGCAGGCGACGACTTCCTGGCTGAGTTTCTAGAGCATCGGACGGTTTGTCGGACCCGCTCGGATTCCACCTCTGCCCGGGGGAGAGGGGTGGGACGTCGTGGATCCGCCTTTTCGTCCGATGCTCTAGCTCTTGAAGCCTCGGGCTGGAAGGGCCGCATGGGCACGGCCATCCTCAATGATCCTGACCTGGTCACCTTCTACACGAGGTTGGTTCGAAGCTTCGCCGCCAAGGGCCGCCTGGAATGGCACATGATCCGAGTCGAAGGCCGGCTTGTGGCAGCCCAGATGGGGATCCGCTGCGGGGCATCGCTCATGCTCCCCAAATATGCGTACGACGAGGAATTTGCCGAGTGCTGGCCTGGCCATATCCTGGTCGAGGAGGTCATCAAGGATGCGTTCGCCCGCCCCGAGATCGCAGAACTCAACCCCATGAGCGACGGGAATCAGCATCGCCTCTTCCATTTGCCGCGCGACGAATACGCCAATGTGCGCTTGGTCCGTCGGACTGTCATGTCAGTGTCCCGTCGCTTTGTCCGCGGCACGGTGCGGTCCGTGTATCGGGATTATCTGCGCCCACGCATCCGTCCGGTCATGGAGCAGCTCTCCGGCGCGTTCATCGCCCGTTGAAGCGACCCGGGAACCCCGAGCCGAGAGAAGACTGGGGACCGCCTTTATTGCCAAAGCGGGCTCCCACGTTGCAGGCATCGTCACCCGGAGGAGCGGGGTGGGCCGGTCAACTCGGATTGAGCTCGTGATCGAGGATCGTCGCGTAGGACGACGCGTCGATCGCCGCCGGCCCGATATAGGGATGACTGAGCGCCAGGATGAAGTAGAGCACCAGCCCTGTATAGGCTCCGTACATGGAGAGCATGGCAATGTGCAGGGCGGTGATGGGGAATATGAAGAACAGCCCCACCGTGATGGCAAATCCCGCCAGCGCTACCCACCAGAACAGAGTCGGCAGGCTTCTGTGGAAAAGTGAGAGCCGGTTTCTGCGGTGTTCCTGGAGCGTGTCCATGTCCATGAGCATGCGGGTCCGGAGCGACTGCTGACGAGGCGTGTCCGCCTGTAAATCCAGGAGGGCAAGGTCCATGGCATCATAGGCATGTTTAGCCTCTTGGCTGCCTCCCACGGGCGCCGCGGTCTGCCATTCGTTCTGCAGAATGGCCTGCACATACGCTGCGAGCTCACTGCGAAGCTTGTCCTTCTCCGGGCCGTTCCATTGCTCCAGGTGCAGCGCCACATGTTCAAGCGTCGTGACCTCCTTCGAAACCTCCTGCCGCAGTTCCGCATGAGTCGATTGTGCCTCTGCGAAGATGAGGGCGAGGATCAGGGCATGGAGCGCTCCGATGCGAACCGCGACGGTTTCGGCGACCTGGCTTGTCTTGTCCGTGACGCTGGTCGCCCAGAACCACCGCACGACCAAGAAGGGCACGAGCGCAAAGATGATCGCCGCGGCAATCGCGATCGTGCTGCCCAGCCAGTCGGGAAGTTGCAGAATGGCCGTCACATCTGCCTCCGGATCGCTTCAATCGCCGCAAGGCGCTGGACTTCGAAGGAGCGATCGGCGGCAAACGCCTTGCGTTCACGAAGACCGGTGCGTGTCTGTCGTCCCAGTACGGAGTGCGCCCAAGCTCAAGCGGCGCGTGGCAATTGTACGGGCGGCGTGAGAGCGGTCCAGTACCCCAAAAGATCTCAGCAAGGAGCTGGTCGGGCGATCAGCGGGCCTTTTGCTGACTTGGGGTGTTGCGGAGAGTTGCCGGCGCAGCCTCGTTGGCGGCTGTCACCTATGGCGCCGTCACTGGGCGCTCGGCCTGCGCGAGCTTGGACTTGGGCCGCTTGCAGGGGAGAGGGTCGAGGTTGCGTTTGCCGGTCTCGGACGAGACGCGCCAGACGCATCCGGTCTTTTGATCGACGTGAAGGACGAATCCGCCAGGGTTCGCCTGGCGGGCCGGAGCCACGACTTTGGAGACATGGCCCTTTCCGGCATTCGTCACGACCGGCGCCGCGAACACGACGCCCGCGCCCGTCAGGAGCATGATCAAAGCAAGGCGGAGGGGGCGTGTCATGGGTTTTGCCTTTGAGCAATCAACGCCATGAACTTAGGGCAGCGCTTGGGCCAGCGATGTATGAAAACGCACGTGGCTCGTCAGGTACTTCCAGGAATATGAACTCCGGCACATGAAGCCATCAGGGAATGGCGTTCACGGGCCCTTGGGCCACGACCATGAAGACCGCGGACAGCACACTGATCAGGACCATGGCGCCGATCAGAAGCGTGCTGACGGGAATGTGCCGGCTCATCCATGACAGGCGCATCGCTTCCTTGTGGTCTTGCCGCGCCTTTTCGTCATCGGGGGCAATTTGTTTCAACAGGCTGTCGATATCGTCGAGCAGATCGACCAGATGCTGCGACTGCGTTCTCTGCCGCCATCTCTGGCGTTGGTCTCCGGTCGTCTTGAGCCTGACCGTCCGAGCCTCCACATGCGCGGTCGCGTGGAGTTCCCTGCGGATCGCCATGATTCCGAGCGCCATCAGGATCGGCACCAGCGTGAGGAGCCCAAGGACGATCCAGTCTGCGGTGGAGAAGCTTGAGCGAAGAGTTTCCATGGTCCGCACTCCACAGAAAATCGTGAGTGGCGCTATCGCGCTTCGGATCGGAGCATGCGGCTGCGTCCAGCTTTGCAGCCGTCATGTCCGATGCCTGGATTCAGGCAGCAGACGCTCCAGCCATAAATTTTTTAATGCCTGCCGCCACTCTCCGGAGCCTGGAGGCTCTTCAGGGCTTTCTCGCAGCGCTCGATGGAGCTGGTCGCTCTGCGTTCGATCTCCTGGGCGTTATGGCAGGGATTCTCTACGTCCTGGTGACAGAATTGGCATTTCATCGCGGCCTCCGTCTCTCATGATCACAGGGGCCAACGTCGCGATGGATTCAGGGTTCCGGTCCCTGCAAACGACGAAGAAGGTTTGGTTCAACGCCCTCTCCGAACATGACGCGGTCTTAGCGACGAGGCCTGAAGCGCCGGCTGCTTAGAGACGCTCTGGCGCTGGTGCGTTGGCTGGCGAGAGAGCCGAAAGACTTGGACTGTTGACGTAGGACGGCGAGGAAAGGCCGTATTGAAGGGCCCATATGCATAAGCCGATGCCGATGATCACTGCCGCCCAATTAAGGATCTGGCTCGACAGCGTTCTAAGGGAAGCGGCCCCTGTAGGGTTCGGCGAATGCTGCGGCGGGAGATCTACTGGCATGACGATGACAAGAGCCTGACAAGCTGCGTTGCGGATGAAGGCAAACAAACGACTTCGTTCTTCCTCGCGCCGGTATCGTATTCATGGGCCGACCCGAGTTTCGCCCGCTTTTGCGCGTGCCAGCGGAAATAAATTTATAGCAGAAGTGGCGCTGTATCACTAACGAATAAATCAGAAATATTTGAAGCGCCGTGCGTGCGGAAAGAAAAAGGCGTGGCGCCCCGCGCGGCCGATTTTTTGCCGCATTAGGCATTTCGCCAGATAGGGCCCATACTCGCGTCCGGAGCGGCCGCTGAGCTCCTTTCAGGAGTTCTTCGATGCTAGCTTTGACGATTCCGGCCGTGCTCGGGCTTTTAGTGCTGTCGCAAGCTGCGGTGGCGCAGGAAGGTTCGGCCGCGAAAGGCCGCAATCCCGAAACCCCGGCGGCCCGAACCTATACGACGGAAGAATCCGCTGCTCTGTCGCGGGCGGCCCGTGAGAAAACCGAGGCTCAGGAGCGTGTCCGGGACCGCCGGATGAAAAGCATCGCGAAGGGCATCTGCACGGGTTGCTGACCGCGCCGGACTTGTCGGCGCGGGCGTATTGGCCCCTGATTGTTCAGACGTGAGTGAGCGCCTGTTCAAGATCCGCCAGCAGGTCATCCCGGTGCTCAAGGCCGACGGAGAACCGCACGAGTCCATCTGAGATCCCCATCTCGGCCCGGACTTCCGGCGAGAAGCGCTGGTGCGTGGTGGTCGTCGGATGAGTGACGAGACTTTTCGCATCACCCAGATTGTTCGAGATCCGGATGAGCTTGAGGGCGTTCATGAACCGGAACGCTTCTTCCCGGCCTCCCTGGACCACGAGAGCAATCATGGTTGAGCCGCCGCTCATCTGCCGCTTGATGAGGTCCGCCTGCGGATGGTCGGGACGACCCGGATAGGTGAGACGCTCGAGCTTCGGGTGATTGTGGAGCCGGTCGGCCAGAAACCCGGCGGTCTGCGTCTGGCGCTCCACCCGCAAGGGGAGGGTCTCGAGGCCCTTCAGGAGCACCCAGGCGTTGAAAGGGGACATGGACGGGCCAACCATGCGCAGGAACTGCTGTACCTTGGTCTCGATGAATTCGGCCGAAGCCAGAATCACGCCGCCGAGACATCGGCCCTGGCCGTCGATATGCTTGGTGGCCGAATAGACCACGCAATCGGCGCCCAGTTCGAGCGGTTTCTGCCAGAGCGGAGTCGCGAACACGTTGTCGACCGTGAGCGTTGCGCCGGCCGCATGGGCGATCTCGGCGACGCCCGCGATGTCGATGATCTCCAGGCTGGGGTTGGAGGGCGTTTCAAGCAGGAACGCTTTCGTCTCCGGTCTGACGGCTTGGCGCCACTCGTCGAGGTTCGGGCCGTCCACCAGGGTGCAGCCCACGCCGAAGCGAGGCAGGAGGTCTTCGACGATCCAGCGGCACGATCCGAAGAGGGCCCGGGCCGCGACCACATGATCGCCGGCTTGCACCTGTCCCATCATGGCGGCCGTGACGGCCGCCATGCCGGTGGCCGTCGCCGCGGCGGCTTCCGCCCCTTCAAGCGACGCCATCCGCTGCTCAAAATTGGTGATCGTCGGATTCGCGTAGCGGGTATAGCTGTAGCCGGCCTCCTCGTTCAGGAAGCGCTTTTCAGCGACCTCGGCGCGTTCGTAGATGAACCCTTGGGTGAGAAACAACGCTTCGGACGTCTCGCCAAAAGGCGTGCGCTCGTGGCCCTCATGAACCAGGCGGGTTTCAAGGTGATATGCGGCACAAGAAGAATTCGTCATAGCCCAAGTTTAAGGTTGTTCTATATAAAGAACAAATGTTTTTTGCGGCGGAATGCCCGCTTTGGCGAGCGGTCCGGGTCTTCGCCGCAAAGGCGGCGAAGACCGTGTCCTTTTAACTGCCGATGGCCACGCCCTCACGACGGCTGTCCGCGCCGCCTACGAAACCCGCAGGGGTCGCGACGATGGCCTGAATGCCGGAATTCTTGTCGATCAGCCTGACCTCATGGCCCTTCGCTTCGAGGGCAGGCTTCCAAGTCTCCGCTTCGGTTCCGGCTTCCAGTTCGGTCGGACCGTTGCGGCTGCCGAAATTGGGTAGATCGACCGCCACCTGAGGGTCGAGTTTCCAGTCCAGAATCCCCACGAGGGTTTTGACCACATAGTTGATGATCAGGCTGCCGCCGGGCGATCCTACAAGAGCGTAAAGCTTGTTGTTGCTGTCGAGCACGATCGTGGGCGCCATGGAGCTGCGGGGCCGTTTGCCGCCTTCGACCCGGTTCGCGACCGGCTTGCCGTCATCCGTCGCCGCGAAGGAGAAGTCCGTCAGCTCGTTGTTGAGCAGGAAGCCGCCCTTGGTCATGAGCCTCGCGCCGAACCCGTCCTCGATGGTGGTCGTCATGGAAACGGCGTTGCCGTTCCGGTCGGCGATGGAGATGTGGCTCGTGCCGTTCTCGACGCCCTCCGATGCACCCCAGAGAAACGTCTTCTGGAACGGCGGATCGCCGGGCTGCGCCTTGCCCATGGATTTGTTAGGATCCACAAGCGCCGCGCGACTTTTCAGATAGCCGGGATCGGTCAGGCCCCGCACGGGCACGCTCACGAAAGCCGGGTCGGCCACATAGAGGCCCCGGTCCGCATAGGCCAAGCGTCCCGCCTCCGCGACCCAGTGAGCCGCCTCCGGCCCCGGCTTGAGGGCCGCCATATCCTGCGTCTCAAGCGTGCTCATGATCTGCTGCACGGCAAGCTGTCCGGAACTCGGCGGACCCATGCCGCAGATACGGTAGGTTCGATAGGAAGCCGCAGACCGGGTCCCGCTCCACGACCTTGTAGACCTTGAGATCGTCCAGGGTCATGTCGCCCGGGTTGGTGGGATGTCCGGTCACGGTCGTGACGATGTCCTGGGCGATCTCGCCCGTATAGAAAGCATCAGCCCCTTTATCCGCGATGGTGCGCAGGGTCTGGGCGAAGGCCGGGTTCTTGAGAACCGTCCCAACCGCCTTCGGCTTGCCGTCCGCCTCATAGAAATAGGCTCGGGCCACAGGATCGTTCTGGAGGAATTTTTCCTGGGTCAGATGGCCGTTGAGGCGCGGCGAGATGGCAAAGCCGTTCTCCGCAAGGCGAATGGCCGGTTCCATTACGTCCTTCCAGGCCAGCTTGCCCCAGTTCTTATGAGCTGCTTCGAGAAGACGAACCGTTCCCGAAACGCCGACGGACCGTCCGCCGACCACCGCATCGTAGAACTTCATCGGCTTGCCGTCCGGCCCAAGAAAGCGTTCAGGCTTGGCGGCAGCCGGGGCTTTCTCTCGTCCATCGAGAGTGGTCATGGTCTGTCCATCCCAGAACACCATGAAGGCCCCGCCGCCGATCCCGGAGCTTTGCGGTTCGACCAGATTGAGAACCAGCTGCACGGCGACTGCTGCGTCGACCGCGCTCCCGCCTGCCGCGAGAATCTGCCTTCCGGCCTCGGCGGCCAGGGGGTTCGCGGCCGCGACCATGTCCTTCGTGGCTGTTCCGGCCGATTTCGCCGTGCGGCCGGTCGGGGCCTCGGGAGCTGGCGCGAGGGCCTGCGCGAGGGCTGAACCCGAGAGGATGGTGGAGGCCAAAAAGCCAAGCCCGGCAAGGCTTCGCAGGGATGTTCCTGGGTCGATCACTGACGTTCCTCCTCTGATCTTCGCCCGGCGTGAGACGGGCCGTAATGGAGATTAACAAAGCAAGCTTCGTCCGCGCCACCCTCAAATCCTGCACCCGGACGATACAAGAACACACTGCTGCCTTGGTGTTTCGTTACCACTCGATTCGCGGCGGAGAACGATGAGGAGAGAGACATGTACGCTTACAATGTGTTTCGAAGTACGGGACCGGATGGACTCTCCTGCGCCGTACCCGAGGAGCGTTCGGTTCCCTCATTCGTCACGAGTCCACTCTGGCAGTTCGAAGGACGCGTTGAAGGCGCGGAAGCGCCGCTTGGATTCGACGGCAGAGCCGCCATGGCGGGCGTTCGCTTTAATGGCTTTTATCTCTTCGCCAGTTTCGAGAGCGGATCCTCCAACGAGTAAGCCTCCGATGAACGATTTCATGGCATGCCGAGGGGCGGACACCCCTCGGCATGCCTGACGGACGCATCCCGATCTCCTGAACGGGCTTGATCTCCTGCGACGCCTGGTCTCTATCTTACTGAACCATCCGACGGCGCTTCGCCTCTTCCCGTTCCAAGACGTGCACCCCTCATTAGCCCTTATCTGGACGATCACGGCCGCCACCACCTTGCTGCAGGGGGCAAACGGCCTGCTTCAAGCCCTGATGCCCCTCCGCATGCAGGCGGATGGCCTGTCAGTCTCGTCGATCGGCGTCGTGGCCGCAGCCTATGGGTTGGGCTTCTCCGTGGGCTGCTTCCTTGCGCCAGCCTTCATCCGGCATGTGGGCCATATCCGCGCCTTCGCGAGCCTGGCGGCGGTCGCAACAGTCGTCGTCCTGGCAATGACCCAGGCCCATTCCACTCTCGCCTGGGTGCTCTTGCGTGGCCTCACGGGAGTGGCGTTCGCCTGTGTCTTCACCGTCACCGACGGTTGGATCAGCGCTCGGGCCACTTCGAGCCACCGCGGGCGCATCCTGTCCATCTACATGATCTGCACCAAGATCGCCCTGATGATCTCGCCTCTGGGCATCGGCCTCGGCAGCATCCGGGCCGATGGTCTGTTCATGCTGATATGCGCCTTCTTGTGCCTGTCGCTGCTTCCCATCGCGGCGACCACCACGGAGGAGCCTCCCGCGCCACGCAGCGTGCGGATCAGGGTTCGAAGCCTGCTCGCAGCCGCGCCCTCGGCCGTAGTGGGCTCGTTCGCCGTTGGGTTGGTCAATGGTCCGGTCATCGCCATCACGCCTGTCTTCGGCGTCAGCATCGGCTTGAGTCAGGAACGGGCTGCGGCGCTCCTGTTCGCCCTGCAAGCCGGAAGCCTCGTGATGCAATGGCCGCTCGGCTGGCTGTCCGATCGGATGGATCGACGCTATGTGATCGCGGGCCTCGCGGTCGGCACCTGCCTGATCTCCCTGCTGATCATTCTGGCAAGCGCGAATGGCGCCGGTTTATTGGTGCTGTTGGCTTTTGCCGCATGGGGCGGGCTCGCGCTATGCATCTATTCGGTTTGCGTGGCTCACGCCTGCGATATCGTGGATCCAGGGCAGATCGTATCGACGGTGGGCTCGCTGCTCTTCTCCTGGGCGGCAGGCGTCACGATCGGCCCGCTGTTCGGGGCTGTCGCAATGGACCTGATGGGACCCCAGGGGCTGTTCATCTACTCGGCCGTGGTGTCCTTCGCGTTCGCCATCTTCATCATTTCACGGATCTGGCGGCTGCAGCGCCCGCCCGCCAAGGGTGGGTTCGTCGACATCGCGCCGACCAGTTCCGCCACGGGGGCATTGAGCTCCCGGAAAGAAGAGAGCGCAACCAACTGACTGGCTGCGCTCTAATAACCTCTCACGGAACAACGACTCTTTCAAAGCCGCTGACGGGTCTGATCAGAGGCCGGCGTGAGCCATCGCCAGGGCCGACACGTCCTCGTAGCGGCTGAGGCGCTTGTCGATCATCTCGTCGATCTTGCCGTAGACTTCCGCGACCGAAAGCTGGCGCGACTTGCGGCCGGCCTTTTCGAAGAACAGGGCCTTGTTGGCCTTGGCGGCTGCAGGAAACACGCTGGATGCGCTCTGCTTGGGCTTTGCGTCCAGGAGCTCCATGAACTTACGGGCGCTGTCGACGCCAAAGAAGTGCGACAGATAGAACTCCGATCGGCCAATCTCGCGGCCGAGCTTGTGCTCGATCTTCGTCCGGTCGCGCTTCTTCATTTCCGCCGCCATGACGCTGGAAAGGTAGGGATTGCCGCGCAGGCCGAGGATATGCTCCCGCATGGCCTCGTCCGGCACGGTCAGCTGACCGTCGATAACCCGGATCGACTGCGCTTCCGCTCCGAAGCCATACTTGGGCCCGAAGGAGCGAACGACCTCAAACCATGTGCTCGTGATGAACTGGTATAGCCCCTGCGCCGACGAGGTCGAAGCCTTGTTGGCCGGAATGAAGCTCGATTCCTTATCGGCCAGAGCCATCATGTAGACGGGATCCACCCCTGTCTCGGTGGACGCGCGAAGGATCGCATCCACGATCCAGCGAGGAACGCGCATCTCGTCGAAGGTGAGAATGTCGACCCCGGTGGTTTCGGTTTCCTCGTGCCCTTCGCTCCCCTCCGAAAGCGGGGGCGACGTCATGGGCATGGACGTGATGATACGGGCCCGCAGGTCCCCGGCATCGGCCGGCTCATTCGGGACGAAAGCCTTCAAGGGGTCGGCTGCGGTCTCGGCGACCGAATGAGGGGCGGCGATCTTGTTGCCTTCGTTGGCCCCGGCCGGACCGATGGCCGCCGTGAGGGCGATCGTCAGACAGGCTCCCAGGCCGATCGTGGTGGTCAGGCGGATCAGGGTCTTGCGAACCCGTGATACTGCCGTAGCGCCTCTCGCGCTACGCGGCTGGAGCCAAAGAATATTTTCGCTGTCTTGGCAAAAAGCTGATGGCTGGCAAGCGTCAAGCGACGCCGTCAGGTCGACAGTCATTCAGTATCCCCCAAAAGATGCCGCATCAACAAAAGGCAGTTGTGCGGGTGTTCTTCATTGAAGTGCGAGGGGGTACCTGACGTCCTGATATGTTCAGAATGGGTCAGCTTGACCTTGTACAGGGCTAATTCACCTTCCAGTGCGGCGTCCTGCCGCTATATTTGCAACGATATCACGCGGAACTTTACTGAATACTCTCTATTCAGCTAGGCCCTATTACCTGCTTAAGTCGTAGCCATGCTTCGTCGCTCGGGATGCCGAAGCGAAGGAGTTTTGGATCGTAATCAAATGCCCGGACCCAAACGCCGCGCCGCGCCAGCCGCTCGAACCAAGCTTGAGCGTCTTCGTGCGTTGCGAGGCGGAAGAGGGTGGTCCCTCCCACAATCTGGAAGCCTGCCTCCGTCAGAAGTTCATCGAGAGTATGGGCGCAGCGCGCCAAGCGGCCCTTCTGCTCCAACAGCCAGGTCTGATCGCCGAGCGCCTTGGCGCCCACCGCCAGGGCAGGGCCTGAAACGGCCCACGGCCCAAGTTCGAGCCGCAGACGGGCGGCGAAATCCGGGGTGGCGATCGCAAAGCCCAGTCTGATCCCGGCAAGGCCATAGGCTTTGCCGAATGATCGCAGAACGATGGTTCCGGGGATGTCGCGGGGCGCGACCGATACTCCGTCCGCGAAGTCCGCAAAAGCCTCGTCGACCACGAGCCAACCATTGCGCCGATGTAAGGCCGATGCGGCCTCGGCGAGCTGGGCCGGGTCGATGACGCGTCCATCCGGGTTGTTAGGATTGACCGCGACGATCACATCGGGCGCGCCAGCCAAAGCCTCCTCAAGGTTGCTGACCGGGATGACCACGTGACCTTCCCGTTGCCAACTCCGCTCATGCTCGCTGTAGGTCGGACCCACGATTGCAACCCTGGCCGTTCCACGCAGGCGTGGGAGCAGATGGATCAGGGCCTGCGTTCCGGGCGCCGCCGCGACACGGGACGGATCCGGGACCCCATAGGCTTGGGCCGCGACCCCTTCCAAATGGCGGACGCTCTGCGGCGACGGTAGCCGGGTGAAGGTATCGAGGCTCAGGGGTGGCAAGGGATAGGGATGGGGATTGATCCCCGTCGAGAGGTCCAACCATGGCTCCGGCGCTTCCGGAAAAAGCGCTTTTGCGTCATGAAGATTGCCACCGTGCTGCATGCTTGCCCCGTTCGAATGTGATGTCCTTCATACCTGCCGCCCTGGCGGTCGTCCTGACCGCTCTCGCCGTGGATGCCGTTGCCGGCTACCCGGCCTGGCTTTTCGCCAGAATTGGTCATCCGGTCACGTGGATCGGCCGATTGATCGAAGGACTCGAAAAGCAACTGAACCGACCTGATCTTTCCACCCGCGCTCGTTGCTGGCGGGGGATCGGCGCCCTCGCGGTCACCATCGGCGCAACCGCATGCGTGGCAATTTCATGTGAAGCCGTCCTCCGGCTGGCGCTCGGCGACTTTGCCATCATCGCGTTAGGTGCCATGGCCAGCAGCCTCATTGCGCAGCGCAGCCTTCATGAACATGTGGCGCGGGTCGCTGATGGTCTCGAGAACAGCCTTGCGGAGGGACGCAGGGCTGTCTCGCAGATCGTCGGCCGTGATCCGCAATCCCTCAATGAGGCCGCTGTCGCCCGCGCGGCCATCGAGAGCCTTGCGGAGAACTTCTCGGATGGGATCGTTGCTCCGACCCTCTATACGGCCCTTGCCGGGTTGGCAGGCGGGGCCGTCTACAAAGCCATCAACACGGCCGACAGCATGATCGGCCATCGCACCCCGCGCTATGGGGCCTATGGATGGGCGGCCGCACGACTCGACGATTGGGTGAACCTTCCCGCGTCCCGCCTGTCCGCAGGCTTCATCGCCATGGCGGCGCTGATCGCGCCTGGTTGCAACGCTTTCGCGGCCGTCAGGGCCGTGTGGCGCGACGCCCGGCATCATCGCTCGCCCAATGCAGGATGGCCCGAAGCCGCCATGGCGGGTGCGCTGGGTCTGAGACTTGCAGGGCCGCGGGTTTATGCGGGCGTGGCTGTCGATGATCATTGGATGGGCGAGGGAAGGGCGCAGCTCGATGCGAAGGACATCCGCCGCGCCCTGATGCTTTACCGGATCGCCTGCGGCATGCAGGCGGGCGTGATCGCCCTCCTGTTCCTCACGATCCAGCAGTCCTTTTGATCACCACATGGCGCGCAGGCCCGCATAGAAGGAGCGACCGGCGGTGCCGTAGTTGTAGACGTCCTGATAGCGCGCATCGGTCAGGTTCTCGGCCCGCGCATAGACGCTGAACGTGTCGTTGATCCTGTAATCCGCATAGACGTCGAAGCGAGCATAAGGCTGGAGCTTGTCCTTCTCGTTCGAGGTTGAGAAGCGCGTGCCGACGAACACCACGGACGGCTCGATGGAAAGGCCCGCGACAGGCGTCACGATGAGGCCGAGGCGTCCTTCGTCCTGCGGACGACGGGCAAGGCGCGTATCCGTATCCCGATCGAACGCTTCGAGATGGGTATAGACCGCCTTGACGCGCAACCACGCAGGAACGATGTCGGCTTCCGCCGACAGTTCGACGCCCGACGTGGTGGCCCGGCCCACGTTCACATAGCAACCGAAGGCCTGATCAGGCCGGCAGGCGTCGGAGCTGACGAAGTCGATCAGGTTGCGGAAGCGGTTGGCAAAGAACGTGGCCGACAAAAGCAGGCGGTCGTCGAGCAGCCGCTGGTCGACGCCCACATCGAAACCGATGGAGCGCTCGGCTTCCAGTTCCGGCGAGCCGTAGGTGGGATCAAACTGTTGAAACAGCGTCGGAGCCTTTGCGCCCGTGCCGATGCTTCCGCGAAGCTTGGTGCCGGTGTCCGGAAACTCGTAAGCCGCAGTTGCGCGCCAGGTGCCGAACTGATCGCCATCCTCGATATCGTCGAGCCGTCCGCCGAAGGACAGATGCAGGTTCTCGAACACCGTGAACTGGTGCAGCGCGTAGAGCGAGCGCGTCGTCTGCGACGCGTCGTTGGTCTCGCGCTCCAGAGTCGGGAACGGCAGCACGTCGCGGGAGGTGGAAAGGAAACGCTCCCGCTCGGCTTTCGCCCCGAAGGTGAGAAGACCGAAGGCGCCGAGCTTCAGGTCACCCTGGTATTCCGCCGACACCCGATCGCCCGTGAAGCCGGAATTCGACCAATTGAGCGTCGGCCCGAAGGCGCTGACGTCACGATAGTGCCGGTTCGTGCGATTGGCCGCCACCAGGACAGTGTTCTTTAGCAGGCCTCCGAACGCGTAGGCGGTCAGGCGCGTGTGGCCCTCGAACAGGCGCTGCTGGGACTGGGAGGGCGAGTCGGGCAGATCCCCGAAGGAGGCGTCGTATTGAGCTCCAGTGAAGCTCGTATAGCCGCCGAATTCCAGCTCTGCATCCGGCGACAGTGCAACCGCCACGCGGCCCGCGGCGCCCACGCGTTGCGCGCCGTCCGCTTCGAGGGGGAGAACGCGCGGGCCTTCAATCCGGCCGATCCTATAGCCGTATCGCGAGAAGCCCGCCGTATCGAAGCCTGTGGTCGAGAATGCGTATGAGACCGGGCCGGAGCTGCCTGAGACGGCCGCCCGCGCGGCCTTGGTGCCGTAACTTCCGCCTTCGACACTGACGCTGACGCGCGGCGCGCCTTTGCCCTTGCGGGTGATGATGTTGACCACGCCGCCCATGGCGTCGGAGCCATAAAGGGCCGATTGCGGGCCGCGCAGGACTTCGATGCGTTCGATGTCGACCGCCGCCAGATTGGCGAAGTCGAACTCACCCGAGCCCGATGTCGGATCGTTCACCCGGATGCCATCGATGAGGACGAGGGTCTGGCCGGCCTCCGCGCCGCGAATGCGCACGGTCGTAGTGCCCCCGGGGCCGCCGGTCTCGACGACGGTGACGCCCGGAACACGGCGCAGCACCTCGGCCGGGCTTTTGGGCGATTCCTTGGCGATTTCCTCGGCTGTGATCACCGAGATGGCGCTGCCGGCCTGCTGGATCGCGAGCGGCGAGCGGGTGGCCGTGACCACGATATCCGGCAGGATCGTCGGATCTGTTACGGTTTGAGCCTGCGCCATGCCGATCGAGACGGCGCACAACGAGACGGAAGCCGCCAAAAGGCGGCCTGTAGAGATAGCCATGAAGACCTCCTGCTCGCCCCACGCGAGCAAAGATGGGTTGCGTTGCAACGTTGGCCGGTCTCCTGGCTCGCGGGTTGTCGCGTACGATCCGCCTTCCCAAATCCTCTCGAGCTTGTCGCGCCCGATGATTCAGTGGCATGAAGGACCGCCGCTCGCCGCTTACAGTTGCGGGGGCAGCCACGGGTTAGGAATGATCCGCACCGTGTTCCCGTTTCACCTCGATCGCTCGAGGCACCAACGTCGGCCCAACCTTTAGGGGTTCGCCTCGCATGCCGCAACTCCGCCATAGGCGTTTTCCCGGCCAGATGATTCTCGCCGGCCTCGTGTTGCTTTTCGGCACCGGCGCGGCGCTGGCGCAGCCGAAGCCTCAGCGGGTCGTCTCCCTCAATCTCTGCGCGGACCAATTGCTGCTGGCCTTGGCGGACCGGGATCAGATCACGTCCTTGAGTCCTTTGGTAACCGACCGGTCGATTTCCTATTCGGCCGATCAATCCGCCGGATTGCCGGTCAATGCCGGAAAAGGCGAGGCGATCCTGTTCAGCGGCGCGGATCTCGTTCTGGCGGGAGCTTATGGCCAGCAGGCCCGGTCGGCGCTGCTGCGCAGCCAGGGCGTGGAGGTGCTGGCCTTGGAGCCTTGGCGCAATCTGCAACACGGACGCGAACAGATCCGGACCGTATCCCGCCGCCTAGGCCATCCTGAACGCGGCGAAGCTCTCATTGCACAGATCGACAGGGCGCTGGATCGGGCAAAGGACCTGGTGCCTTCCAGGCGGAGTATTCTCGTCTATTACCGGCGGGGCTGGGTTCCGGCGACGGAGTCACTGATCAGCGAACTCCTGGGGCACATGGGGTTTGTCCTGCATCAGGATGCTCTGGGCCTGGAGCAGGGTGGCGTTGCGCGGCTTGAGACCATTGTGGCCTCGCCGCCGGATTACATGCTGACGGACGATGATGCCGGACAGGTGGTCGACAACGGCTCGGCCTTGTTCGTCCACCCGGCCCTTGCCGGTGCGGTCTCGCAGGACAGGCGGTTGGCCATTCCGGGCAAGCTCGCCATCTGCGGCGGTCCGTCGACACCTGCCGCCATCGATGCTCTCGCGGCGCAGGTGCGCGCGAAGGCGCGTTGACTACCGCCTGCTCGTTGCGATTGCCAGAATGCGGTCCGCGTCGAGATGGGTTTCCAGGTGGGCCGCAAGTCCATCGAGCGTTGAATCGACCTCGGTTTCGTAGCGCAGGTCCCCGGTCAGGTAGTCTCGGCTGAACCGTTGCAAAAATGCTTTCCTGAAAGAATCCGACGAAAAGACACCATGAAGATAAGTACCTATGATGCGTCCATTGGACGAGGCGGCACCTTCGGGCGTTCCGGCAATCAAAAAGGGCGCTAGGCTTGTATCCGGTCCAACGGTGCGTCCCAGATGAATTTCGTAAGCCGAGAGTTCCGTTCCGCTTGCCTCGTGCCGTGCCCTCACAGCACGCACCGTCTTTTCCGATGCAAGAATCGTGTTCACATCCAGAAGCCCAAGACCCTCCGCCATGCCGGGTCCTCCTTCGATTCCCTCAGGGTCGGCAATCGAGCGCCCCAGCATCTGGTACCCGCCACACAGGCCGAGCACATGTCCGCCCCGGCGGATGTGAGCCGCGAGATCCACGTGCCATCCTTGCTCGCGCAGGAAGAGCAGGTCTGCGATTGTCGCCTTGGAGCCGGGGAGGATGATGAGATCCGCGTCCAACGGCAAAGGCGCGCCTGGGGGCACCATGGTCAAAGCGACCGACGGTTCAAGCTTCAATGGGTCGAGGTCGTCGAAATTCGCGATCCTTGGCAAAATCGGCACAGCGATTCGGATCGCCGCGCCGGTTTTCGCCTCGGATGCGATGTCGAGCGCGTCTTCGGCCGGAAGTTTATGGGCGTCCCGAAACCATGGCACGATGCCCAGCGACGGCCATTCGGTCATCCGCTCGATGGTTGCGACTCCATCGTCGAACAGGCGAACATCGCCACGAAACTTGTTGATCAGAAAAGCCCGCACAAGGCTGCGGTCATGGCTGTCCAACACCGCATGCGTCCCGACAAGGCTCGCGATGACCCCGCCGCGGTCGATGTCGCCTGTGAGAATGACAGGCACCTCTGCGGCGCTTGCGAAACCCATATTGGCGATGTCCCCATCGCGCAGATTGGTCTCGGCGGGGCTGCCCGCTCCTTCGACGAGGATCAAATCGGCGTCTTGGCCAAGAATCCCGAAGCTGTCGAGCACGTAAGGGAGCAGCGTGCTGCGGCGCTGATAGGATGAGGCTTCGAGCTGGCCGAAGCGCTGGCCTTGGACGATGATCTGCGAGCGTCGGTCCGTCTCCGGCTTCAACAGCACCGGGTTCATGTGAACGCTTGCAGTTATGTTTGCCGCGCGGGCCTGAAGCGCTTGCGCCCGCCCGATCTCGCCGCCATCCACGGCAGCCGCGTTGTTGGACATGTTTTGCGGCTTGAACGGCCTCACCCGCAATCCGCGCCGTGCAAAGAGCCGGCACAGGCCTGCGACCAGCAGGGATTTCCCCACATTCGATCCGGTGCCTTGGATCATGACTGCCGGCGGGCGCACCGTCATGCGAGAGTGAGCCACAACGGGGGCGCGGGTTTGAGGAGGACGGGGCACCCGGCCGCAACGAACACGACGGCATCGCAGACCGTCGCGAGCTGCTGGTTCAACCGTCCTTGCGCGTCCCGGAACACCCGTCCCAGGGGAGTTGCCGGCACGATGCCTTGGCCGACCTCGTTGGACACGAGGATAAGCGGTCCGGCCGCATCGCCAATGGCCTGCGCCAGTTGCTCGGTTTCCTGCTCGACATCCCGCTCGGCGAGCAGAACGTTGGACAGCCAAAGCGTCAGGCAATCGACGAGGACGACCCGGCCGGGTCCTGCCTGCATGCGGATGGTGTCCGCCAGGTCCAGGGGCGCTTCGCGGGTTTGCCACAAGTCATCGCGTTCGGTTCGATGACGGGCGATGCGGGCGCGCATTTCATCGTCATGGGCCTGCGCGGTGGCGATGTAGATGCGTTGTTCCGAGGTGGTCTCGGCGAGTTCCTGCGCTGTGCGGCTTTTGCCCGATCGGGCGCCACCCAATACAAGAACGCGGCGATGATGAATCATGCTTGATCTCGGGCAGAAGCGGACGATCAGCCGGCAAGCCGGTCGAGCGGCATGGTCATGTGAACCCGAAGACCTTCGGCAAGCCATTCCCGCGTGAGGCTTCCGCCCAGTTGGCCTGCAACGCTTCTCTGTGCAAGCTGGCTGCCGAAGCCTTCGAAGGTCGGGTGCGCCTCTATGGCAGGGCCTCCGGTTTCGATCCAGAGGACGTTCACGCTGTCCTGGCTGACGGTCCACTCGATGGCAAGCCGCCCGTCCGAATTCGACAGGCAGCCATACTTCGCGGCATTGGTTGCAAGCTCATGAAGAACCAGCGCAAGGCTCGTTGTCGTGTTCGAGCCGACGCGCACATCGGGGCCACTGATCGTGACCCTGTCATCCGCCTGCTTGTAGGGTGCGATCACCGCGTCGATAAGTTGACCCAAGCCGACTTCCGGGCCTGCTCCATGGTTAAACATGGACAGAGGCTGCGCCAGCTCATGAGCCCTCGAGAGCGCGCTCAGACGGCCCCGAAGCGCATTTGCCATCTCTTTCGGGTCCTTCGCGGTCCGGGCCGTCATGGACACCATGCCGTTTGCGATGGCGAAAAGGTTCTTGACCCGGTGGGTCAATTCCCGCGTCAGGAGCTGCTGGGCCTCCTCGGACGCATGATGCTGGGTGATATCGCCGATAACCCCGGACAGGCTGACGGCCCGGGATACTCCGGCCTCATAGATGAAGCGAACCTTCCCATTGGAGCGAACCCACCGGGTGCCGCCGTCGGACAGGATGATCCGATACTCGATCTCGTAACGACCGTTCGAGGCGGGACCGGTCGAGGCCGTCATATGCTCCTTGAACCGTGATTGATCCTCGGGGTGGACCCGCGCCACCGCGTCTTCGAGCGGGATGCTGCGCAGTCCTTCGCTCTGGATGCTGAAAAGCGCGCAGGCTCCTTGGTCCAGGCTGATCACGCCCTCGTCGAGGTTGATCTGCCATGTGCCCAGATTGGCCGCCTCGAGGGCCAGCCGATGCTGCTCCTCAAGGAACCGGAAGGCTTCCTCGGCCTTCTTCTGGGAATCGATGTTCGTGCAAGTGCCGAACCAGCGGATGGTTTTACCCGATAGATCCCGTATGGGAATGGCCCTGCTGAGCATCCAACAGAAGGCTCCGTCGGCTCGCCGGATCCGGTACTCCCCCTCAAAGGGCTGACCGGCTTCGAGAGCCGTCCGCCACAGGTTGAGGACGAAGGGCAGGTCATCGGGGTGGACAGCGCTGCTCCACCCCTCGCCGAAGGATTGTTCAGGCGTCAGCCCGGTGAATTCATGCCAGCGGCGGTTGAAGTAGTCGTAATAGCCGTCAGGACGCGTCGACCAGACGAGTTGTGGCAGGCTCTCTGCCAGAACTGCAAACTGGCTCTCGGTCTCATTAAAATCCACTCGCATCCCCCTGGCATATGGCGCCTTCTGGTGAAGCTCTCTTGTGAGAGCCATCATTTTAGGCCTTTTAACAGCTTGGCAAGCCGCTTTGGCGCAATCTGTGACTTCTTTGGGCTTGAGAGTAGCCCGATCGGCGGAAAGCCATTATGGATCAGGCCCGCGTCTGGCGGTTTGCCCCGAGAGAGCATAGATCAAGGCCGCTCTTGCATCTTAGGCGATATTTCCCAAGCTGAGGCTGATTTCCATTTTCATGAATGATATGAGTCCCCATCGGGTTCCTCCACCGGACATGTCCTCGGCCGAAGCCCTTCATCCCAAGGAGCGGCGCTCCCGCCGTTTCGCCTGGGTTGGAATGGCGGCAAGCATCCTTCTGTTCGGTGCATCCGTGGTGGTTCTCTGGCACCTCGTGTCCGAGATCGACGTCAACGAGCTGAAATCGGCCTTTACGGCCGCCAGCCTGCGCCAGATCGGCCTCGCGGTCCTGTTCACCGCCGTCAGCTATGGGCTTCTCACCTGTTACGACGCCATCGCGCTTCGACAGTTGAAGCTTCACATTCCGTACCGCACGACGGCGCTCGCATCCTTCACCAGCTATGCCGTGAGCTTCACTCTGGGATTTCCACTGCTGACGGCTGGAACCGTCCGGTACTGGATCTACTCCACGAAGGGCATCAGCGGCGCGCGCGTGGCGAGCCTGACGGTGATCGCAGGCGTCACCTTCTGGCTCGGGATGACCCTGGTCCTGGCGTGGAGCATGATGAGCCGGGCCGATGCGGTGGCGAGCCTCGTCTACACGAACATCTGGGTCAACCAGCTCATAGGCTTGGCGGCCGCCGTGTTCGTCGTCGGCTACATGATCTGGGTTTCGATCAAACGGCGGATCGTCAAGATCCAGGGCTGGAAGCTGGAGCTGCCGGGCTTTCGGCTGTCGGTCGCGCAGATCCTGATCGGCGCGGTGGATGTGTGCGCAGGGGCCGGCGTCCTCTTCGTGCTCCTGCCTGGCGGCCACAATATCAGCTTCGATACCTTCCTGGCAGTGTACATCTTCGCCGTCATGCTTGGGGTCGCAAGCCATGCTCCGGGTGGACTTGGGGTTTTCGAGGCCACGATCCTCCTGGCTCTCTCGAGCTATCCCCGCGAGCCAATCCTCGGCGCGCTGCTGCTCTACCGCCTCTGCTATTATCTCGTTCCATTCGTGATCGCGCTTGCGCTTCTCGGGGCCTACGAGGTCCGAAACCGGATCAAGTCGTCCCGGGATGCCTTCAAGCCGGATGAAGACGAAGGCGAAGAGGCTCTGCCGAGCTGAGACGGTCGTCGGTCAAGGCCATCCGGGCTGCGGGTGACTCTCGGCAGCGCTTGCCCTAAAGAGGCTTTGCAACATTCGCCGGACCTTCATCACCTCATGAGCGACCCCAGCGAGGATACATCCCAGGAAGCGCAGCCGGGACGAGCCGGCGCCGTCCGCGGGGCAGCGATTGCCTGCTTGCTGCTTCTCTCCGTCGCGCTCCTGCGCGGGGCTTGGGACGTTTGGCTTCTCGCGGCAGCCGCCATCGCGCTCCTCGTCAGCGTCCTCATCAGCAAACCGCGGCGTAGTCTCAGGGCCACGCTTTTGGGAGCGCGGAGCCTCGCGCCGAAAGACCCCAAGCCCGCCGGCATGGCGGATGCCCTTCTGGCTCATATTCCGGATCCGGTCATTCTGGTGGACCCTCGAGCCGTGGTCCTGGAGGCCAATGCCGCCGCCCATGTGCTTCTTCCGGGCCTGAGGGCAGGGCACCCCCTGTCCTTCGCGCTTCGAAGCCCGGACGTTCTCAGCGGCATCGACGAGGTTCAGGCCTCCGGTACTCCCCTGCGGATCGAGTATTCCGAGCGTGTGCCCACCGAGCGGACCTTCGAGGTGCATATCGGCCCCTTGCGGCCCGATGCGTCGGGCGCGGAAGTGCGGCCCGGCGTCGTTTTGTTCTTCCGCGACCTCACGTCTGCCCGGCGCCTGGAGGCCATGCGCGCCGATTTCGTCGCGAATGCCAGCCATGAGCTGCGCACGCCGCTCGCGTCCGTCCTTGGCTTCATCGAAACCCTGCAGGGGCCTGCCCGCAATGATGCCGCTGCCCGGGAGCGGTTTCTAGACATCATGCGCGGCCAGGCGCACCGCATGAAGCGGCTCGTCGACGACCTTCTGTCTCTGTCGCGCATCGAAATGCGCGCCCATGTCCCCCCAACGAGGCCGGAAGACCTCACGGCCGTCGTGAAGCACATGATCGAGACGCTCACGCCTTTGAGCCGTGAGCGGGGCGTTGCGATCCAGGCAAGCCTTCCCGACGGCCCGCTGTTTGTGCTCGGTGACCGCGACGAGCTTCTCAGAGTCGCCGAGAACCTGATCGAGAACGCAGTCAAGTACGGGGAGACCGGCCAGCGGGTTGATGTGAATCTTGGCCGCGTGGCGGCCGAAGGGACGCAGCCGCCACAGGTGGCGTTCTCGGTGCGCGATTACGGCCCGGGGATTGCTCCGGAGCATCTGCCGCGTTTGACAGAGCGGTTCTACCGCGTGGATGTCGCCCAAAGCCGAGAGAAGGGCGGGACGGGGCTTGGTCTCGCCATCGTCAAGCATATCGTCCAGCGCCATCGCGGACACCTCGATATCGCCAGCGAACCGGGGCAGGGGGCCTGCTTCACGGTTACGCTTCCCGAAGCCTCTCGGGGATAGGGCTTCGCAGGTGCGACCAGCCTTCTGGGAAGGGAGCAGGTGACCTATTGTCATTGAACTGTCATCCAACCGTCGTAGACCAGACACCGAAAGAACTTAGTCCCCTCCCTGCGCGGTTTGCCCCGAGTTCCTCCGGCCCACCGCACTTGTTTGATCAGGAGACGCTTCGTGAAAATTGTGTCCTATGCGGCCGCCCTCGGCCTTGCTGTCGCCTCGTGCTCGCTCGCCGTTTCGGCCGCCGAGATCACCGGCGCGGGAGCCACCTTCCCGTTCCCGATTTATGCCCGCTGGGCAGAGGCCTACAACAAGGAAACGAGCAATCGTCTGAACTACCAGTCGATCGGCTCCAGTGGCGGCATTCGCCAGATCCGGGCGAAAACGGTTGATTTCGGCGCGACCGATGCTCCCCTGAAAGCAGCGGAGCTGGAAAAGGACGGTCTCGTCCAATTTCCGGTCGTGATGGGCGGCGTCGTGGCCGTCTACAACGTTCAGGGCGTTCCCGCAGGTCAGATGAAGCTGACGGGCGAGGTCCTGGCCGACATTTTCAACGGCAAGATTTCCAAGTGGAACGACGCCAAGATCGCCCAACTCAACCAGGGCGCGGCGCTTCCCGATGCGGCCATCACCCCCGTCTACCGCTCGGACGGATCCGGCACGACCAGCGTGTTCACTACCTACTTGGCTCAGGTTTCCGAGGGATGGAAGAGCGGCCCGGGCGTGGGCGCGTCGGTCCAGTGGCCGGTCGGTCAGGGCGGCAAGGGCAATGAGGGCGTAGCGGCGCTTGTCCAGCAGGTGCCGAACTCGATCGGCTACGTGGAATACGCCTATGCCAAGCAGAACAGCATTCCGTTCACGCAGTTGCAGAACAAGAATGGCAAATTCGTCTCGCCCGAGGCAAAAACTTTCCAGGCGGCGGCTGCCAGCGCTGATTGGAAATCGGCTCCTGGTTTCGGGATTTCGCTGACCAATCAGCCGGGCGACGAAGCGTGGCCCATCACGGCTCCGACCTTCATCCTGGTTCATAAGGCGCCCGAGAAGCCGGAGCAGGTGGCCGAGGCGCTCAAGTTCTTCGATTGGACCTTCGAGAAGGGCGACCAGATGGCCGCCGAGCTTGATTATGTGGCGCTGCCGGCCCAGGTAAAAGACCTCGTTCGCGCGTCTTGGAAGGCTGACATCAAGGACAAGTCGGGCCAGCCGCTTTTCAAGAAGTGATCCTGACTTAAAACTTGCCCGGGAGCACGGCGGATGGTGGCCTTGTCTCAGAAACTTCTTGTCACGAGCATGGAAAAACCGTCTCGCCGGTCTCCCCAGCTCAGCTTCGATCAGGTGTTTCGCCTGGCGAGCCTGAGCTCCGCCCTGATCGTTCTGATCGTTCTCGCGGGGATCATCGGGTCGATGATCTATGGGGGCCTGCCGGCTTTCAGGGAATTCGGCTTCGGGTTCATCACGTCGAGCGTCTGGGATGTGCAGCGGGATCAGTACGGCGCCTGGGTTGCCATCGTCGGCACTCTGACGTCCGCCCTGATCGCGCTGGTCATCGGCGTTCCCATCTCGCTGGGAATTGCGATTTTCCTGACCCAGCTCTGCCCGCCGTGGCTCAAACGGCCCGTGTCGACCACCATCGAACTCCTCGCAGCCGTGCCGAGCATCATCTACGGCATGTGGGGGCTCTTCGTCTTCGCACCCCTTTTCGCGCAGTTCGTTCAGATCCCCGTCAGCAGCATCGTGGAAGGACTGCCCGTCTTCGGCACGATCCTCTATGCCCGGACGCCGTCCGGCGTCGGTGTTCTGACGGCGGGCATCATCCTGGCGATCATGATCATCCCGTTCATTGCGTCGATCTCGCGGGATATCCTCGACCAGATCCCGCCGGTCCTGCGCGAGAGCGCCTACGGCATCGGCTGCACGACCTGGGAAGTGGTGCGCCATGTGCTGCTGCCGCAAGTGGGCGTCAGCGTCATCGGGGCGATCATGCTCGGTCTCGGGCGGGCCCTCGGCGAGACCATGGCCGTGACCTTCGTCATCGGCAACGCCAACCGGCTGTCGCCCTCGCTGTTCGATCCAGGCTCGACCATCGCCTCGCGGATCGCCAATGAGTTCAACGAAGCAATTGGCCTCCAGCTCAATGCTCTCATGGCGCTGGGGTGCATCCTGTTCCTGGTGACTTTCACGGTTCTCGTCATCGCGCGTGTCCTCGTGGCGCGCGTCAAGATGAGGTAAGTGCGATGGATGCAATAAACCAAACCACCGCTGCTCCTCAGGCTGCCTGGGGACGCGTGCGCCGTAGCCGCTACGTCGCCGACATGGCCCTGAAGGTCATCTGCATTCTCTTCACGGCGCTCGGCGCCTTCGTGCTCGGCTGGATTCTTCTGATGCTGATCTATGAAGGCGTCAGCGCCCTGCGTCCGGAGGTGTTCACCGGCACCACGCCGGGACCCATGACGAAGGGCGGCGGCATCGCCAATGCCCTCGTCGGAAGTCTCATTCTCACATTCCTTGGAATCGTCGTCGCAACACCCATTGGGGTCTTGGCCGGGACCTATCTGGCCGAATACGGCAAGGGTTCGAAGCTTGCCGAACTCATCCGCTTCGTGAACGACATTCTGCTCGCGGCGCCAAGCATTCTCATCGGCCTGTTTGTCTATACTCTGATGGTTCAACCGATGGGCGGTTATTCCGGTTGGGCGGGTGGCGTGGCCCTGGCGATCATCGCGGTGCCGGTCATCGTGCGCACCACGGAGGACATGCTGCGCATCGTGCCGGGTTCCTTGCGGGAGGCAGGCGCGGCTCTCGGCGCGCCCCTGTCGAAGGTGATCACCATGATCACGTGGCGCGCGGCGCGCGCCGGCATGGTCACGGGGATCCTGCTCGCCACGGCCCGCATCGCGGGCGAGACCGCGCCGCTGCTGTTCACCGCTCTCAACAATAATTTCTGGTTCAGGGCCGACCTGATGGGCGGCGTCGCGAACCTGCCGGTCATGATTTATCAGTTCGCGCTCTCGCCCTACCAGAACTGGCGCGAGCTCGCCTGGGCCGGCGCCCTGGTCATCACCCTGTCGATCCTGGCGTTGTCGATCGTGGCGCGCCTCATCTTCAAGAAGGATACGTCCCGATGAGTTCGATCGCCGTCTCCGCGAGCAGCGCCATCGGAAAGACGGCCGCTGCCAATCCTGATGCGCTGGTTCGCATCGCGGTCCGAAACCTCGATTTCTATTACGGCGACTTCCGTAGCCTCAAGGACATCTCGATCGACTTCTTCGATCGACAGGTCACGGCTTTGATCGGTCCGTCCGGCTGTGGAAAGTCGACGCTTCTGCGCACCTTCAATCGCATCTACAGCCTCTACCCGGAGCAGCGCGCCGAGGGCGAAATCCTGCTCGACGGACAGAATGTCCTGTCGCCGGCCATCGACGTGAACGAGCTGCGCGCGCGGGTCGGCATGGTGTTCCAGAAGCCGACGCCGTTTCCCATGTCGATCTACGACAACATCGCGTTCGGCATCCGGCTTTACGAGAAATTGCCCAAATCGGAGCTCGACGGCCGGATCGAAGAGGCTTTGCGCAAGGCCGCCCTGTGGGGCGAGGTGAAGGACAAGCTGCGCCAGTCCGGCATGGGCCTCTCGGGCGGCCAGCAGCAACGTCTCTGCATCGCCCGCACCATTGCCCAGCAGCCCGAGGTGATTCTTCTCGATGAGCCGACCTCGGCGCTCGACCCGATCTCCACTGGCAAGATCGAGGAGCTGATCGAGCAGCTCCGGTCCGAGTTTACCATCGTGATCGTAACGCACAACATGCAGCAGGCGGCCCGCATCTCGCAGTTCACCGCCTTTATGTATCTTGGCGAGCTGGTGGAATTCGGGCCGACGAACAAGATGTTCATGAACCCCACCAAGAAACAAACCCAGGATTACATCACGGGGCGCTTCGGCTGACCGAAGCGCGTCAAGGGAGGTCTCCCATGGCGGAGCATATCGTCAGATCCTACGACAACGACCTGCAGGGTCTCAGGCAGAGGATCGCCGAGATGGGTGGGATCGCCGAGAAGATGCTCGGAGATGCCAGCCAGGCGCTGGTGCGCCACGACAAGCCATTGGCCCAAACGGTCATCGCCGCCGACAGCCGCCTCGACGTGCTGCAGCGCGAGGTGGAGGAAAGCGCGATCCTCACCATTGCCCGCCGCCAGCCGCTTGCGGTGGACCTGCGCGAGACCATCTCGGCAATCCGGATTTCCGGTGACGTGGAGCGGATCGGGGACCTTGCGAAGAACATCGCCAAGCGGGCGCTGGCCATCGGCGACGACGTGAAGCCTCAAAAGATTGTCGTCAGTCTCAAGCACATGAACGATCTCGTGCTGGGGCAGCTCAAGGACGTGCTCGACGCCTATGCGCAGCAGGATACGGCGAAGTCGCTCGATGTCTGGAAGCGAGACGGCGCCATCGATGCGCTCTACACGTCGATCTTTCGAGAACTCCTGACCTACATGATGGAGGATCCGCGCAACATCTCGTTCTGCACCCATCTCTTGTTCTGCGCCAAGAACATCGAGCGTATCGGCGATCACACCACCAACATCGCCGAGACGGTGCATTACCTCGTCACCGGCGAAACACTGGCCATCGACCGGCCCAAGAACGACCGGTCGATCGACGCGGCGGTTACCGGAGGCTGACGATGGGTCCTCGTGTGCTGATCGTCGAGGATGAGGAGCCGTTGACGCTGCTGTTGCGCTACAACCTCGAGTCCGAAGGCTATGAGGTTGACAGCGTCGGCCGGGGGGACGAGGCGGAGATCCGCCTGCGCGAGCAGATTCCGGACATCGTGCTTCTCGATTGGATGCTGCCGGGCCTGTCGGGGATAGAACTTTGCAGGCGTATTCGGGTTCGCCCCGAGACGGAGCGTCTCCCGATCATCATGCTGACCGCGCGCGGCGAGGAGGGGGATCGCATCCGCGGCCTCTCCACCGGCGCCGACGACTACATCGTCAAGCCGTTTTCGGTGCCGGAACTCCTGGCGCGCGTCCGGGCGCTTCTGCGTCGCGTGAAGCCTGCCCATATCGCGACCCTGCTGATTGCGGGCGACATGGAGCTCGACCGGGAAACGCACCGGGTCCGCCGAAGCGGCAAGGAGCTTCATCTCGGCCCGACGGAGTTCAAGCTTCTGGAGTTTCTGATGCAGAGCCCCGGCAGGGTTTTCAGTCGCGAGCATCTGCTCAACGCCGTCTGGGGACATGACGTCTATATCGACGAGCGCACGGTCGACGTGCATGTGGGCCGGCTGCGCAAGGCCATCAACCTGCCCCGCAGGCCTGACCCGATCAGGACCGTGCGAGGCGCAGGCTACTCGTTCGATGAAACCTTCGCCCGCGACGAGAGTCCCGCAAGCTTGGATGTCTAGACGCTTCGGCGAAGCGGCTCCTTTAGCCAGGAGCGCGCATCGTCAAACAAGAATCTATTCCGATAGAGGAAACATATCCGATAATGGGCCCGCCTAGGCGCGGGCTAGCTTCCGTTCGCGCCTGCGATCCGTCACAGGCTGATAGGCGATGCGTGCGTGATGGTTGCAATAGGGCAGGCCCGTGATGGAGCGCGCGCCACAGAAGCGGAATTCCGGCTTCGTCGGGTCGCCCATGGGCCAGCGGCACATGGACTCGCGCAGATCCATGATCGTGACGCGCTCGGACATGGGGATGGCCACGTCCTCGTCCACTAGGGCCCCTGCGGCCTTCTCTTCCAGGGTAACCGCCTGCGGAATCGGGGCAATCACCACATTGCTGCGGTTCGGCGGTGTGATCGGCGTCGGAGCGCTCGGGGCGCGCGAAGCCTTGCGGGGGCGCTGGGGCGCTGAGGCGGCCTTGTCCTTCGCCCGGCCGGAGAGGCCGAGGCGATGGACTTTGCCAATCACCGCGTTGCGGGTCACGTTGCCGAGCTCCGCTGCGATCTGGCTCGCACTCAAGCCGTCGGACCAGAGCTTCTTCAGAAGCTCGACCCTCTCATCCGTCCAAGTTACGCCCGCATCAGTCATTTCTTATCCGCCTCCATCGGGGCTGCCTTGCCGAAGGTTGAATCCTTTGTGCCTCGCGGACAGTGATTTTTGTCCGACCGCGTTGCTAGGATCGCTCCTGTGGGTGAAAGCCGCCGCACGAAATGTCGTACTCGACAGCTCCGAAGTTACTAGATGGGTGGACTCGGGCGCAAGAGTCCCCGAACAGGCCCCGTCGTTTTCCCCAGGGAACTCGCCCGGCGCGAAATTCCCTGTGATGGCTTACATCATTTCTCTTGAATTGACAGAGGCTTTGGTCTCGCTAGAATCCAAAGGCTGCCGCCCCGTCTGGGCGGCGCTTTCTTTTTCGGGCCCGGGCGCGACTTCGGGTCCCTCAAGGCGGAGACGGCTCTGTGACATCGCCATTGCTGCAAACCTATGCACGCGCTGACATTTCCTTCGAAAGAGGGGAGGGGCCTTGGCTCATCGGCCGAGATGGCGAGCGATATCTGGATTTTGGCGCCGGCATCGCCGTGAATGCCCTGGGACATGCCCACCCGCACCTGGTCAAGACCTTGACCGAGCAGGCGGCCAAGCTCTGGCACACCTCCAACCTTTTCCAGATTCCGGACGGCGAGAGGCTGGCGCGGCGGCTCGTGGAAAACACCTTCGCGGATGTGGTTTTCTTCAGCAATTCAGGCGCGGAGGCAAACGAGGCCGCCATTAAAATGGCCCGGAAATACCATGCCGCCAATGGCCATCCCGAGCGCTTCCGCATCATCACCTTCGAGGGTGCGTTCCATGGCCGGACCCTGGCCACCATCGCGGCCGGCGGGCAGGCCAAGTATCTTGAGGGCTTCGGGCCCAAGGTCGAGGGCTTCGACCAGGTGCCTTTCGACGATTTGGATGCCCTGAAGGCCGCGATCGTTCCGGAGGCGGCCGCGCTCCTGATCGAGCCGATCCAGGGGGAGAGTGGGATCCGGCCTGCGCCGAACCTCTTTATCCGGGAGCTCCGCAACCTGTGCGACGAGCACGGATTGCTGCTGATCTTCGACGAAATCCAGACTGGCGTCGGCCGGACCGGCAAGCTCTTCGCCCATGAGTGGATGGGCGTGACCCCCGACATCATGTCCGTCGCCAAGGGTATCGGCGGCGGCTTCCCCATGGGGGCCTGCCTGGCGACGGCGGAGGCCGCGAAGGGAATGACCGTCGGCACCCACGGCACCACCTTTGGGGGCAACCCGCTTGCCATGGCGGTCGGCAACGCCGTGCTCGACGTCATCCTGGAGCCGGGCTTCCTCGAGCGGGTGGAGCGCATGGGGCTGCTCCTCAAGCAGCGCTTGGCCGAGTTGAAGGACCGCCACCCGGGCGTGATCGCCGAAGTGCGGGGGCAGGGGCTCATGATCGGTCTGCGCATGCAGGTCCCCAATACAGAGTTCATCGCCGCCGCTCGCGCCCAGAAGATTATTCTGATCGGCGCCGGTGACAATGTGGCGCGCATGCTGCCGCCGCTGATCGTCACGGATTCCGACATTGCAGAAGCCATGAACCGTCTGGATGCCGCCTGCGCGGCCATTGAAGCTGAGCTGAAATCCACGGCTCAGCGCGGAGCCGCCGAATGAAGACCCGTCACTTCCTCGATCTCAGCGACCTGTCGGGCGCGGAGATCCGCCATGTCCTGAATGTCGGGGCGGCCATCAAGGCGCGCCGCCGGCGGGGCGAGCGCGCCAAGGAACGGCCCCTCGAGGGCAAGGTCCTGGCCATGGTGTTCGACAAGCCCTCCACGCGCACCCGCGTCTCCTTCGATGTGGGCATGCGCGAGCTTGGCGGCGAGACCCTGATGCTGACCGGCAAGGAGATGCAGCTTGGCCGTGGCGAGACCATCGCCGACACGGCCCGGGTCCTCTCCCGCTACGTGGATGCCATCATGATCCGCACCCTCGACCACGCCATGGTGACGGAATTGGCCGAGAACGCGTCCATACCGGTCATCAACGGCCTGACCAAGATGACCCATCCTTGCCAGATCATGGCCGACGTCATGACCTTCGAGGAGCATCGTGGGCCGATCAAGGGCAAGACCATTGCCTGGACGGGCGACGCCAATAACGTGCTCGCGTCCTGGGTCCACGCGGCCGCACGCCTTGATTTCAAGCTGAAGATCGCGTCTCCGCCGGAACTTGCTCCCCGTCCGGAGATTTTGACATGGGCAAGAAAAGAAGGAGCGGAGATCGTCGTGACGACCGATGCCTTTGAAGCCGCGGAAGAAGCTCATGCCATCGTGACCGATTGTTGGGTCTCCATGGGTGACGAAGATGAGTACCGCCGCCACAACCTGCTCAAGCCCTATCAGGTGAATAAGCAGCTGATGGGCGTCGCCCAAAAGGATGCAGTCTTCATGCATTGCCTCCCGGCCCACCGGGGCGAGGAAGTGACGGACGACGTGATGGATGGTCCGCAATCGGTTGTTTTCGATGAGGCCGAGAACCGGCTCCATGCACAAAAAGGCATCCTGGCATGGTGCCTGGGAGCGGCAGACGCATGAGTTCCGCTCCGTTCGAAGGCCATGACGACGTCGTTCTGCCCTTCGCGGTCGAGCCGCTGGATGTGCGCGGGCGCATCGTTCGCCTTGGGGCTTCCATTGACACGATCCTGTCGCGTCATGGCTATCCCGACGTGGTCGCCCGCGTTCTGGGCGAGGCTGCGGCGCTGACCGTGATGCTGGGTTCATCCCTCAAGTTCGAAGGGCGATTTCAGCTTCAGACCAAGACCGACGGCCCCATCGAGATGATCGTCGTTGATTTCGATGCGCCGGACCGGCTCCGGGCGACCGCGCGCTTCGACAAGGACAAGCTCGACGCCCTCAGCGGCAATGCACCGAAGACGGGTGATCTCATCGGTTCGGGCTATCTCGCCATGACCATCGATCAGGGCTCCGACCGAAGCCGTTATCAGGGTGTGGTCGCCCTCGAGGGCCAAGGCTTCGAGGAGGCGGCGCATCAGTACTTCCGCCAGTCCGAGCAGATCCCGACCCAGGTGCGCCTGGCCGTGGCCGAGCAGTTCGAGAACGGACGGCATACCTATCGGGCAGGCGGGCTGATGGTCCAATTCCTCCCGTCCTCGCCGGACCGGATGCGTCAGGCCGACCTTGCGCCGGGCGACATTCCGGAAGGCCATTCATCGCACGATCTCGTCGCCCCGACGGAGGACGATGCCTGGGTCGAGGCAAAGTCTCTGATGGGAACGGTCGAGGACCATGAACTGGTCGACCCAGCCGTTTCGAGCGAGCGTCTGCTGTATCGCCTCTTCCACGAGCGCGGCGTGCGTGTGTTCGACGGTTTGCACCTGCACGAGGAGTGCCGCTGCTCCGAGACCCGCATCATGTCCATGATGCGGCGCTTCTCGCCTGAGGATCGCCGCGACATGGTAGGCGACAACGGACGCATCGGTGTCACGTGCGAGTTCTGCTCACGCTTTTACGATCTCGACCCGGCACAAGTCGAAGCCGAGATCACCAAGGCCGAAGAATCCGCCTAAAGGCTTGCGCAAGCGGCGGCGAGGCGGTGCATGAAGGCCGCCCCCGCCTCGAACTCCTCCAAGGTGATGTACTCGTCCGGCTGATGGGCTTGGTTGATCGATCCCGGGCCGCAGACCACGGTGGGGATTCCGGCAGCCTGGAAATGTCCTGCTTCGGTTCCGAATGGCACGGTCTGCGTCTGGTTGCGTCCGACAAGCCGCATGGCTAGTGTCTCCGCGTCTGAGCCTGGCGCTGGCGCAAGTCCCGGAACGGCGACCAAGAGCTCAGTCTTGATGCTGCCGAATTCTCCGAAGCGGTTCAGCCGCTTGAGGGCGACCTCCCGCGAGAACAGGTCGAGGCGATCCGGGATCTCCTGCGGATCAAGGCTCGGCAGGCCCCGGAACTCCCAGTGGAACGTGCAGGACTTCGCCAAGATGTTTCTGGCCGTTCCGCCCGCAACCGTGCCCACATGAACCGTGGTGTAGGGAGGATCGAAGCGCCCGCTCGGATCGCCGCGCTCCATCATCTCGTCGCTGATGCGGTTGAGTTCGCTGATCATATCGGCTGCCGTCATCACGGCGCTCGCGCCGAGATACGGCTTCGATGAATGCGCCTCGAACCCGTTCACGGTCGTCACAAACGTCACGACGCTCTTGTGGGCGTCCACCACTTCGAGGTTCGTCGGCTCACCGATGATCGCGGCCTTCGGCATGGGCAGATCATGACCAAACCGGCGAATAGTGTCGACGACCCCGAGACAGGTCGTCTCTTCGTCGTAGGACAGCATGATGTTGATCGGGGTCTTGAGGCCGGCTGCCTGGAACTCGGGAATGAGAGCAAGCGCCAGCGCGTCGAAAGCCTTCATGTCCACGGCGCCGCGCCCATAGGCGCGCCCGTTCTCGACGCGCAACTGGAACGGATCCGACGACCATGCCTGCCCCTTCACGGGCACCACGTCCGTATGCCCCGACAGGACAACGCCGCCCCGGTCCTGTGGCCCGACCGTCGCAAAGATCGCCGCCTTGTCCCCCGTCTCGTTCGGCACGCGCACGTAAGGCACGTTCCAGCTTTTGAGATAGCTCTCGACGAATTCAATGAGAGGCAGGTTGGATTTCGAGCTTTCAGTATCGAACGACACCAGCTTCGCCAGCATTTCGAGCGGCGTCAGCCGCTGGCCGGTAGGGGACATGCAGACCTCTATGAAATGACCAATTTTCTGTAGCGAGTGTGTTGCCGGAGCTCAAGGTATTCGTACGCCGTCACTTGGCGAGGGGAGCAGCCTGGAGATTGATGGCCTACGCACTCAATGAAGCACACGCTTTGCCAGCGGGATGTCGAGGGAGAAGGCCGGGATTTCGGCGTCGAAGGTTTTGCCTCCTGCGGTTTCCATCACGTAGCTTCCCTGCATGGTGCCGCTTGGGGTCGCCAGGGGGCAGCCGCTGGTGTAACTGAAGCTTTCTCCGGGACCGAGAACCGGCTGCTCGCCGACCACGCCCGCGCCGCGGACCTCCTGCACGTGCCCATGCGCGTCCGTGATTTTCCAGTAGCGGGCCTTCAGCTGGACGCGGTCGAGGCTCGTGTTGATGATTTCGACGGTATAGGCGAAGAAATAGCGGCCCTGCTCGGGTGAGGATTCCTCGGGCATGTAGCGAGGCGTCACTGTTACGCTGATGCCACGGGTTACAGCCTTGTACATCGGGCTTTCCTCAGAGCAGTGGGACACGGCGTCAGTGACGTGGTAAGGCCGTCGCCCGATGGCTTCAATCGCAGGACCCTTGCCGGCAGACAGGAGAAGCAGCCATGCTCGACGGATGGGTGCGACGCAGGATCGATCCGCCGCTGGATCGGTTGGGGAGTCGTTTCGCAAAGGCTGGATTGTCTGCGGACGTCATCACGATGCTCGGCCTCGCGGCCGGGCTTGCGGCCGCCCTCATGATCGTTCTGCGGCTTGATTTGCTGGCCCTCGCGCTTTTCATCGCCAACCGTCTGCTTGACGGCCTGGATGGGGCTATTGCCCGGGCGTCGGCGAAAACCGATCGCGGCGGCTTCATCGACATCGTGTTCGATTTTGCCGTTTATGGCGCAGTTCCTCTGGCATTCGCGCTTCGGGAGCCGGGCGTGTTCGCGTTGCCGGCGGCCGTCCTCTTGATGTCGTTTTACGTGAACGGCGCGAGCTTTCTGGCCTTCGCGGCGGTTGCCGCGAAACGAGGGATTGAAAGCGCGGCTCAGGGCGTCAAGTCGATCTACTTCTCGGCCGGCCTCATGGAAGGGACGGAGACCATCCTGTTCTTCATTGCCATGATGCTCGCTCCGGCCTGGTTTCCGGTCATGGCCTATGCCTTTGCGGGCCTCACCTTCATGAGCGCCCTGGCGCGGGTCACACTGGCCTGGAGCGTGTTCAGGGATGAAGAAGATGGCCCCCGTTGAGAATTCCGTAACATCCCTTAGAGATATTGCCTGGTTTGAAGCAGTGGAATGGGCCCGGGCCCGTCGGAAGAAAACATGGTTGCGTTGAAGGACGGGATCCAGTCGGCTGATGCCATCATGCGCCTTGCGGAAGCAGGGATCATCAATCGGGAGACGCCTTTCGCGCCCGATCAGGTTCAGCCGGCAAGCCTCGATCTAAGGCTGGGAAGAAAGGCCTATCGGGTGAGGGCAAGCTTTCTGCCGGGACGAAACCATACGGTTCAGGACCGGCTGGCGCAGTTGAGTTTCCATGAGATCGACCTGGGGCCTGGGGCCATTCTCGAGACCGGGAGCGTCTATATCGCCGAATTGCTGGAGGGTCTTGCCCTGCCGCAGGACCTCTCAGCCGCGGCCAATCCGAAGAGCTCCACCGGCCGCATCGATGTGTTCACCCGCGTGATCACTGACCGCAGCCAGGAATTCGATACCATTGGAGCGGGGTATACCGGCTCTCTTTATGCCGAGATCTCGCCGCGCACCTTCCCGGTTCTCGTCCGGACTGGAACGCGGCTGTCTCAGCTGCGCCTGCGCAAGGGCGAAGTCCGCTTGAGCGATACCGAACTCCATGCCCTGCACCAGCGGGAACGGGTGGTCACGTCCGCCGAGCCTTCGATCCAGGATGGGGTCGCGGTCAGCGTGGATCTGGCGGGTTTTGGTTCCGATAATCTCGTCGGCTACCGGGCCAAGCGGCATACCGGCCTCGTCGATGTGGACAAGCCCGGCTCCTGCCGGATCGCGGATTTCTGGGAGCCCCTCTACGCGGATGCCAGCCGCACACTTATCCTCGACCCCGGCCAGTTCTATATCCTCGCCTCCAAGGAGGCGGTGCATGTGCCGCCTGATTATGCGGCCGAGATGGTGCCGTTCGATCCCTTGGTGGGGGAGTTCCGCGTCCATTATGCGGGGTTCTTCGATCCTGGCTTCGGCCATGCGGGCGCGGGAGGCGAGGGGGCTCGCGCCGTGCTCGAGGTGCGCTCGCGCGATGTGCCGTTTATTCTTGAGGATGGGCAGATCGTGGGCCGGCTCGTTTACGAGCGCATGGCCGAGCGGCCCGACATCCTTTATGGCGCGGGCGCCGGATCGAACTATCAGGCGCAGGGCCTGAAGCTCTCCAAGCATTTCCGATAAGTAGGCGGTCGAGCCTTTTTATAGGCGGAGGCAGGTTTCAGCCTGCCCCTCGCGCAGGTTCAATCGGCTGCTTCCATCTGTCTTTGCAGCAGATTGCGCTCCACGCTCTGCAGATGCGTGCGCATGGCCGCGGCAGCGCCGCTCATATCGCGATTCTCAATGGCCGAGATGATCGCTTCGTGTTCGGCGAAACTGTGATGGTTCGGGCTTGGCTTCACGGGCGTGGTCCGGAGGCGGCCCCAGGTCACTGCTCGGCGCAGGGCGTTGAGCGTATCGAACAGGCCGAGAAGCGGAGTGTTCTGCGCCGCCTCCGCGACGGTGCGATGCAGGCGATTGTCCCAGCTCTCGTATTGCCGCCACGTGGCGGCCTCCCGCGCGCGGACATGGCAGGTTCGCATCTCGGCAAGGTGCATCGGGGTTGCCGTAAGGGCAGCCGCGCGGGCGATTTCGGGCTCGATGATCAGCCGCGCACGCATCAGTTCCGCCGGATTGGTTCGCTTGGCCAGCGCCGCAATATCCGCGAAGCTGTCGACGGGCCGGCTGCCCACAAAGGTTCCCTTTCCCACGTGGCGCCAGATCTGGCCCTCGGCCTCTAGGGTCCCAAGGGCCTTCCGGAGTTCGGTGCGCGACACCCCAAGGGCATCTGAAAGATCCCGCTCCGGCGGCAGGCGCCCGTCTTCCGGCAGCTCAGCCTGCGCCAGGTAGGCGCGCAGCTGGGTGATAACGCCCCGGTCGGATCCGAATTCACTGATTGCTGACATATCTAGGTTCAAACCAATTCAACATTGGTTGGATCTATTAAACATCGTCCCGCCTTCGTCAAGACCGAAAATCTCTTGACATGCGTTCCCCCAATTGCAACCATTAACGCATTGGTCGCGAATAACGCGGCTTTTGATGAAGGGCGGGCACAACCGCTCAGGCCTAGGGAGATGGAAATGTTCAAAGGACTGTCTGGTCTTAAATCAGGTGTGGCTGCGCTCGCTGTGGGCGTGGCCTTGATGGCTTCAAGCGCCGCGGAAGCCGCCAAGGTGCGTATCGCCTTCGGTGACATCGCCAGCGTAGAGTCGCTGCACCTGCTCACCGCCTTCGAGCGCGCCAAGGAGCAGGGCGTCGACATCGAGGTCACCTATCTGAAGTCTGAGGATATCGCCGCGCAGGCGGTGGTCGGCGGCCAGGCCGATATCGGCGTCGGCGGCCCCTATGCGCTGGTGCAGAAGGTCAAGGCCCCCATCCGAATGTTCCTCCAGCTCTCGACGCTGCGGTTCTATCCGGCGGTCAACGCCCAGTTTTATAAAACCTGGAAGGATCTGAACGGACAGGAGATCGCCGTTCACTCCCGCGGTTCCGGCACCGAAGCCATCATGAAGCTGATGGAGGAGCGCCAGGGCATCAAGTTCTCCAAGATCAGCTACATCCCGGGTTCGGAGGTTCGCACGGGCGCTCTTCTGCAAGGCAACGTGAAGGCCACCATCGTGGACGCGGCCGGTCGTCGTCTGCTCGAGACCCAGGCTCCGGGCAAGTTCATCATTCTGCCCCTCGAAGGCGTGAACGCCACCGACGAGGCCCTGTTCGCCAATACGGCATTCCTCGAGAAGAACGCCGCCGACGTGGACAAGATTGTCGAGGCGATCCTCACCACATGGCGCGAGGTGACGGCCAATCCGGCGGTGGTCACCGAATGGCGCGCCAAGTACAAGCTCCTTCCCGACCTTCCGGCTTCCCAGGCGAGCGAGATCGGCCCGTACTTCGAGGAGCTCGCAAAGGGCAAGGCATTCCCGCTCAATGGCGGCGGGGCGACGGCCGCCAAGGACGACTTCGCCTTCTACACCCTGTCCGGTCAGCTCACGGGCGAACCTGCAAGCCTGAAGGTCGAAGATTTCTGGGATACCCGGTCGCTCGACCGTGTCCTGGCAAAGGTTGGAACCAAGTGAGGTGGTCGGCATGATTGCTCCCACCCAAGTGGACTCACAGGTGAGTTCGCAAGTGAACGGCCCCGCGCGGGCCGTCCATTCGCCGGCCGGTCGGGGCCTCGGCCTCGGCCGCCTGTTCGCCCGGCATCCGGTGGTGTCGAGGCTGGTGTCCCTGGGGCTGTTCTTCCTCGCCTGGGAAATCGCCGGGCGCGTACCGATCAGCTACGCGTTCCCAACCTTCACCGACACGCTCTACGCCTTCGTGACGATGCTGGCCGATGGCAGTCTGGTCATGGCCTATGGCTCTACGCTCCAACCCCTCATCATCGGAATCGCCATTTCTGGCGTCGTTGGCGTGGTGCTGGGGATCGTGATGGGCTTGTCACGCATGGCCGAGTGGCTCGTGGCACCCGTTTTCGTCGTTCTTCAATCGGCCCCGATGGCGGCGCTGATCCCGCTCATCACCTTCGTGTATGGGATCGGGCTCGTGGCCAAGACGCTTGCCGTCATCATGCTGGCTTTGCCGGTCATCGTGCTGAACGGCTACAAGGCGGTTCGCAACGCCAACCCGTCGCTGGTGGACATGTGCCGCTCGTTCCAGGGCACGCGGCTCCAGCGGATCACGAAGATCATCATCCCGGATGCCAGCCCGGTGATCTTCGCAGGGCTTCGGCTTGGCCTCGCGGCCGGCTTCATCGGTGTCATCCTGGCCGAACTGCTCATCACGCCGACCGGCATCGGCGACCTCATCACCTACCATCGCTCGGTGGCCAATTACGCGGAAATGTATGCCGCCGTGGTCTCCATCATCCTGGTCTCCACCCTGACTCTCGCTGCCCTCGAGGCGTTCGAGATCCGTGTGCTGCGTCCCGAAAAGAGGAGGGGCTGACATGACGAATTCCGCCGCTGTCATTCATTCGAACGTTCACCCCATGCCGCAGGCTGCATCGGACGCAGCCGTCGAAGTCCGGGGCATCTGCAAGAAGTACAACGACGTCGAAGCCCTGCGCATGATCGATCTCGATTTCCCGCGCGGGAAGCTCACAACCCTGCTCGGACCGTCAGGTTGCGGCAAGACCACGCTGCTCAAGATCATCGCGGGCTTGATCGAGCCAACTTCAGGCGAGGTCAGAGTGAACGGGCGTCCCGTCACGGGTCCAGGTCCGGAACGCGCTTTCGTGTTCCAGGATTTCGCCCTGATGCCCTGGGCGACCGTGATGCGCAACGTCGCCTTCGGGTTGGAGCTGCGGGGCATGGGTAAGGCCGAGCGCCAGTCGATCGCCCGCAAATACATCGCCGAGGTCGGCCTCGCAGGTTTTGAGGACAAGTACCCGCACGAGCTCTCCGGCGGCATGCGCCAGCGCGTAGGCTTGGCCCGCGCCTTCGCGGTCAACGCGGACGTGCTGCTCCTCGACGAGCCCTTCTCGGCAGTCGACGAGCAGAACCGCCGCAAGTTCCAGGAGGATCTGCTTCGGCTGGTGGAGAAGGAGCGCAAGACCTTCATCTTCGTCACGCACAGCATCGAAGAAGCCGTGTACGTATCGGACCGGATCGTGCTTCTGTCCCGCCGTCCGGGCCGCGTTTCCCAGATCATCGAGCCGAAGATCGACCGCACTGCGTCCCCCGACGCCATTCGCCGTGACCAGGGCTATCTCGACACCGTCGAGGAGATCTGGCAGGGCCTCAAGCACTACGTGGATTGAGGAGGCAGCCATGACCCTTTTCGGTTATCGGGTGCCCATGATGGCCTCGCTCCTCGTCTGGTGCGCGATCTGGGAACTGGTCGGCCATGCCGGCTTCCTGTTCCTGATCCCGCCGCTCTCCAGCGTGCTCGTTGCCGGCGTCGCCATGGTGCAGACCGGCACCTGGCAGTCGGCCGCGCTCATCACGCTCCATAGCTTCGTCATCGGCATGGCGCTCGCCATCGTGGTGGGCGTGGTTCTGGGCGTGCTGATGGGACGGTTCAAGGCGGTTGACGAGCTGTTCAGCATCTGGGTCAACATCTTCGTCAGTGCGCCGCTCTCGGCCTTGGTGCCGGTGTTGATGATCCTGTTCGGCATGGGCGAGACCACGGTCATCGTCACGGTCTTTCTCTTCGCGGTGTGGATCATCGTGCTCGACACGCGAGCCGGCATTCAGCACGTGCCGAAATCCCTCATCGAGATGGGGCGCAGCTACGGCGCCTCTACCTTCGCTCTTTACGGCAAAATCGTTCTCCTTGCGGCGCTACCAGAAATCCTTGCAGGGATCCGGCTGGGTTTGGTCCGCGGCGTAAAGGGCGTGGTGATCGGCCAGCTTCTGGTATCGATCATCGGATATGGCGAACTGTTCGAGCTTTACTCGCGCAGCTTCGACATGGAGAACTTCTGGGCCTTGACGATCATCCTCTTCGCTGCCGCGATGCTGATGTCGGCGGCCGTCGAACATATCGAGAAAAAAGTCGAATACTACGCAGGAGTACGATAATGAACGCGCCTATCTCCATGGCCGGCTACGTGATTCAGCCGCTGCCGGTTCCCACCCTGCCGGTGCAGGGCAGCGACAAGCTGTTCCCGGTCCATCGCGTCTACTGCGTGGGCCGCAACTACGCCGAGCACGCGATCGAGATGGGTCATGACCCGTCCAAGGAGCCGCCCTTCTTCTTCCAGAAGAACCCCGACAATATCACCACCGACGGCAACTTCCCCTATCCGACCCAGACGTCGGACGTGCACCACGAGATCGAGATGGTCGTGGCGCTCGGCAAGGGCGGCACCAACATTCCGGTCGAGAGCGCCCTCGAGCACGTGTTCGGCTACGGTGTCGGCCTCGACATGACCCGCCGCGACCTCCAGGGCGAGGCCAAGAAGCTGGGTCGCCCGTGGGAAGTGGGCAAGGCGTTCGAAGCCTCCGCTCCGTGCGGACCTCTGGTTCCTGCAAGCGAGATCGGCCATCCGACGGAGGGTGAGGTTTCGCTCAAGGTGAACGGCGAAACCCGCCAGCAGGGCAACCTCAACCAGCTGATATGGAAGGTGCCGGAGATGATCTCCTATCTGTCGGGTCTCTTCACCCTTCAGCCGGGCGACGTCATCATGACCGGAACGCCGGCAGGCGTCGGCGCGGTCGTTCGGGGCGACGTTCTGGAAGGTTACGTCGAGGGCGTTGGCAAGATCGAAGTTCGCGTCGTCTAACTGGACCATCGGCAGCCTGACGGCACCGCGGCGCGCACTCATGCGCTGCGGTGCTGTTTTTGCAATCGCCTCTATGCCCAGGCGTCCGGGGTCCGTGACGTCGAGGCCGATGACGCCGGGCGGGCAGTTCGCGGCAACGGCCACGCTACATTGATGCGCCACTGCTGGTTTCCTCGACAAATTCAGTCAGATCCTTAAAAAGGCCGCAGCAGACCCAGACCTTTACTTCCTGTCTGTCGCAGTAAGAGGCTGGGCGCGCGTTCTCATCTGTCCTGTCCGGACCGCCAAGGACCTGACCGGGCGACCACATGTTCTTCCAGGCGTTCGACCTGTCCTGGTGTTTGATGGTGCCTCATGTTCGGAATTCCCCTTTTTGATCTCGCCTGGCTGGCTGTCGCGCTTCTGGCCGCGGGCGCTCTCACGGGCCTGCTGGCCGGCGTATTCGGGGTTGGCGGCGGAGCCGTCGCCGTGCCGATCCTCTACGAGCTGTTTCGAATCGTCGAGGTGCCCGAAGAGGTGCGTATGCCGCTTTGCGTCGGCACCTCGCTCGCCATCATCATCCCGACATCGATCCGCTCCTTCAATGCCCACCGGGCCAAGGGGGCAGTCGATATGTCGATCCTGCGCGTCTGGGCCGTGCCGGTCGTGATCGGCGTGATCATGGGCAGCTTCGTTGCCCGCTACGCTCCCGCCGACCTTTTCAAGGCCGTGTTCGTGGCCGTCGCCGGCGTGTCGGCCGTCCGGCTGCTTTTCGGCAAGGATACGTGGCGCTTTGGCCTCGATATGCCGTCCAAGCCCATCATGGTCGTCTATGGCTGGATCATAGGTGTCCTGTCCGCCCTGATGGGCATCGGCGGCGGTCAGCTCTCGAACCTGTTCATGACCTTCTACAACCGGCCGATCCATCAGGCGGTGGCGACCTCGTCGGGTCTCGGGATCCTCATTTCGATCCCTGGCGCGATCGGTTACATCTACGCGGGCTGGCCTCGCGCTGCGGAATTCCCGGACGTGGTTGCCCTGCAGCCGCCCCTGGCGCTGGGCTATATTTCGCTCCTGGGCTTTCTTTTCATCGTGCCGACAAGCGCCTGGCTGGCGCCTGTGGGTGCGCGGCTGGCGCACCGGCTCTCGAAGCGACGGCTGGAGGTCGCCTTCGGCATCTTCCTGGTTCTGGTCTGCGCCCGCTTCTTTGCCAGCTTGGTGACCTGACGAACGGCCGGGCACAAACCGGCTGAGCCGGATATCGTATCGAAGTCGAAAGAGCCGCGTGGGACATCACGCGGCTCTTCGTGCTTGAGGGCCAGGTTACTTCTTCTCGGCTGCGGCCGGAGTCGCGGGATCCACCGGGGCACCGCTTGAAATGGGTCGCTTTGTCCGCCTCGAGAGCATGTTGAGGCCCTCGATGAGGGCCGAGAAGGCCATTGCGGCATAGACGTAGCCCTTTGGCACGTGCGCCCCGAAACCTTCCGCGATGAGAACCATGCCGATCATCAGCAGGAAGCCAAGCGCCAGCATGACCACAGTCGGGTTGTTGTTGATGAATTGCGCCAAGGGGTTGGCGGCAACCAGCATGACCGTTACGGCGGCGATGACGGCGATCACCATGATGGCCACCTCGTCGGTCATGCCGACGGCCGTGATGATGCTGTCCAAGGAGAAAACGAGATCGAGCATGAGGATCTGGGTGATCGCAGCCCCGAAGGTCATGGTCGCCTTGGCGGTATCGAAGACGTCGTCGGCGGGAGTGGGATCGACGTTGTGATGGATCTCTTTCGTGGCCTTCCAGACCAGGAAGAGGCCGCCGCCGATCAGGATCAGGTCGCGCCAGGAGAAACCGTGTCCGAACAGGCTGAAGATCGGCTCTGTCAGCGTCACGATGATGGCGATGGTGCCGAGCAGTCCTAGGCGCAGGAACAGGGCCAGCCCGATGCCGATGCGTCGGGCCCTTGAGCGCTGGGCCTCAGGCAGCTTGTTGGTGAGGATCGAAATGAAGATCAGATTGTCGATGCCGAGCACAACCTCCATGACGACAAGGGTTGCCAACGCCACCAAGGCAGTCGGATCGGAAATCCACGTAAAGTCCATTCGAAGATCCTCATAACTGTCTTCATCAGAAGAGTAGGGCGACCGCACGTGGTTTCATGGCGGTGCGATCGAAGAATGCCGGTGGCGCAAGTGCGCCGGAATTGTCTGCGCCTCGGGGCGGGGCCACCGCACCGGGTTGGCCCCGAAGACCCTGCCGAGATGTCCACGAATACCGGGCGATAAATGGCCGCGTTGGGAAAGATGATGGATCCTCGATGATTGCCTCTCCGGCACTCGTACAGCCGGGGCGGTTGACTCTCAGGCCTGCTCCCGCCCCGGCTGTTGATCATTGGCTCAGATGTCGTCGAAGCCGAAGTCGCTGCCTGCATCACCTGCGTCTTCAGCGGCTGCCTGCTCCGGCTGAGGTTGGCTCGCCTCTCCGGCTTTGGCCTCGTCCCCGCCCGAGAACGCGCCCGCGATCATATTGCCAAGGAGCACACCGCCAGCCACACCCATGGCCGTCTGGGCTGCTCCGGCCAGGAAGCCGCCGCCACCACGACCGGGCGCCATGCCGCCCATGCCTGGCGCCATATGGGGTGGCATGCCGTGCATCGGCTGTGGCTGATAGGACTGCTGTGGCTGGGGACGAGACTGCCCGCCGCCGAACAGGCCGGAGAGGAAGCCGCCGCCACCGGCGGGACGGCTGGCGAGTTCCTGCTCAAGCTGCTGGATGCGGCCATGGGCAGCGCTCAGGGCCTGCTCCTGCACCACGATAGTCTGGGCCATGTAGTAGGGGGCATTCGGCTGACGCGCGATCTGCGAACGGATGAATTCTGCAGCCTGCCCATCCGGCGCCGTAGACTGGCCTTCGACCTGTGAGAGCTTTCCAAAAAGCTGCTCGATGGCTTGACGATCCTGATGATCCATTGGGTTCAATCCTGCTTTAAGTGATGAAATGAATTACTCTTCCCGCTGGCCGGTGAGGCTCAGGAGCAGCTGGAACAGGTTGATGAAGTTCAGGTAGAGCGAGAGCGCGCCGAACACGGCCATCTTGTTGTTCGCCTCGTGCCCGAAGCCTTCGGCGTACTGCTCCTTGATCGACTGCGTGTCGTAGGCGGTGAGACCCGTGAACACGAGAACGCCGATGACCGAAATCGCGAATTGCAGCGCGGATGAGCCGACGAAGATGTTCACCAGGGAAGCGATCACGACGCCGATCAGACCCATGATCAGGAACGAGCCGAACTTGGAGAGATCCCGCTTGGTCGTGTAGCCGTAGAGGCTGGTCGCGCCGAACATCGAGGCTGTGATGAAGAACGTGCGGGCGATGCTGGTGCCGGTGAAGACCAGGAATACCGAAGCAAGCGACAGGCCCATCACGGCGCAGAAGGCCCAGAACGCCATCTGGGCTGTTGCGGCCGACATGGCGTGCATGCGGAACGAGAAGAAGAACACGAACGCCAGGGGCGCGAGCATCACGACCCATTTCAGCGGCGTCTGGAAGATCGGCACGTAGAGGGCGGGTGTCGAGGCGACGAAGAAGGCCACTAGGCCCGTTACCACAAGACCGATGCCCATGTAGTTGTAGACCCGCAGCATGTGCTGGCGCAGGCCCTCGTCGAAGATGGCGCCGCTCGTGCGGGCGGCAGAATTCTGCCAGGTGTAAGGTGTGTTCATGATCATTCCTCTGCGTGGTGGTTATTGAAGTTTGCGGGACAAGCGGATCGCCGCCTGTTCGATCGCCTTGTCGCTGCCCGTTCCGGTCAGCGCGTAGGCATGCTGGCCGCTCTGCCAGTAGACCGTCTTTGCGTCCTGGAAGCGTGCAATGGTGGGGTCGATGACATTGAACACCGGCACGTTGGCGGCAAAGAGAGACACGCGGCCGAGGTCATCCGCATCGATGGAGATCTCGATGCTGTGGCCGTCTCTGGACGGAAAGACCTGCGTGTCGCGCACGTCCCAATCGTTCGGCAGGCGAGGGATCGCGATGCCCGTCTCGACGAGAATTTCTGCCGGGTCGTAGGCGACGGCTTCAGGTTGTGTGCTCATCCGGGCGCGCAACAGGGCAGTCTGATGGGAGTGCAGGGCATCCTCGACGAAAGCTGGCGGCTTTGGAGAGGCCTCACTGTCCGTGATCCCAAGCCCGATCTGCGCGTGAGCGAACCAGCCGAACCCGATGAGAGCGACCACGGCCGCAATGCGGCGAAGCCTCATGGCGAACTCGCGCCAGCCGAGACCCCGCTCGAGCCGTCTGGCCGCTTGCAGCATTTGCTCCGGCGGCCGCTTCGGCTCCTCGGCCAATGACAGGCGCAGCAGGTCCCGGGCCTCCAGATCAGCCATGACCTGTGCCGCCGCTTCGGGATTGTGCGCCAGATAATGCTCGACCTCTATGCGCCGCGCGACGTCGATCTGATCGTCCACATAAGCCAGGAGGTCGATTTCGGTCACCGGATCAGTCATGTGATCCTCCTACTACACGGAGGTTGGGCCTTGGGCGGCCGACAACGGCCTGCGCCGCGCCAGCCTCGAAGGCGCGCAAGGCCGCGCGAGCCCGTCCCAGGCGCGACATCAGCGTTCCAACAGGAATACCGAGGGATTCCGCCGCTTCCTGATAGGACAGGCCCTCGATGGCAATGAGGTGAAGGACGGCGCGTTGCTCCTCGGGCAGGCTCATGAAAGCCTGCTGGATCTGCCGGAGTCTCACCCGATTCTCCTGTTCGGCAGGAGAAACCGGTTCAGCGATTTCGGCAGCCTGCTGCATCCGGCGCGCCTCCGCGGCGTCCCGCCTTCGGCTGTCGATGAAAGTATTGTGCAGGATCGACAGCAGCCAGCCGCGCAGATTGCCCCCTGGCCGGAAGGTGCTGCTGCCTTCATAGGCACGCACAAGAGTATCCTGCACCAGATCGTCGGCTTGAGCCTCGTCGCGGGTCAGCGATCTGGCATAGCGCCTCATGGGCCCCAAAAGGCCGATGACGTCTATGCGTTTGGTCTCGTTCATGTCGGGTATACGGGTGAGAGCCCTGGCTTAATCCGTCGTCCCGTGACTTTTTTCGAGGGTCCGTCTGCGGACAAGGCAAGGAGGCGCCGCGCCATCGGCAGGACGGCGCAGGGACACAACGAAGGTGCCCGCATGCGCCGGGTCGCAGAGGCGGCCCGGTCGCGAGCTGAGATCTGAGCTTGGTTCATGGAGCCGACTAGCGGCGGTTGATCACCGTGCCGTCGATCGTTCGGGCCAGCGGATGCGCCCGATCGAGATGGTGCCTGAGGAGGGCCATGTTGCGGAGGTTCGAGCGATAGAAGACGTCGCCCACCCATCCTACAACCGGAATCGCGCTGATCACGAAGTCGACGCCGACATGGCCGACCATGCGCAGAAGCGTTGTGGTCGGCACCCCAAGGCGGCGAGCCTCCCAGATGAGATAGGCCGACATGCCTTTCGAGGTCAGCATGCCGATGCCCGGGATCAGGTTGAGGAGGGCATCCGCGCCGAACCGCACATTCGTGCCTGGAACGCGGACTGCGCTGTCGAGAAGCCGCGCAAGAGCATCGAGCCGCGCGCGGGTTTCGCCCGCCTGCGAGGCGCGGGTGGAGGCATCGCCGTAGGGCGCCGCATAAGAATATGAGGAAGTCATCAATCATCTCCCAGATGCGAAGCGCGCTTCCTGGCGCTTCTCAGGTGAGAGAGTCCGACATCACAGTCTGGGGAAGACTGTCAGAGGGGCCCGGACCCCGGTAACAGATAGGTGGCATGCCGGCAGCCGCCTTTCAAGGATCGCTCGCAGGACCTGCCCTGGCCGCCCGATTGTCGGACAATCCCCGGCTTTCTGCAGACCTACGGCATCCTGCCCTCAACGGCTGGAGTGCCCGGCTTCCTGAGGTTATTTCCCCTGCGTATGCGCAGCTACACATTGGCCAGAATGGCTCGGCGTCCTCCCCATCGGCTCGATACAGCCTGCTCGTATCTTCAGGGCCTGAAGGCGCCAAACCGAAGGGGAGTTGACGAAACCGTAAAGATCGACCGACACTCGGCAGAGCCGATCCGGGGAATGTTGATAGGACCAGACCGTTGTCGCGAGTTTTTCTTGGAGCTACAGCCTCCTGGGTTGGGCGGCTGTTGCTTCCCACGGCCGTTTGCGCCGCTTTTTCAATCCTCCTGCCATCCAAGAGCATGGCCGACGACCGTTATGCGGCGATCGTCCGGGACCTGACATCAGGCAAGATCCTGCATTCGGTGGCGGCCGAGGAACTGCGCTACCCGGCGTCACTCACCAAGATGATGACCCTCTACCTTCTGTTCGAGGACCTGCAACAGGGCCGTGTCTCCCTGGGCACCGAGCTTGCGGTGACCAGCAACGCGGAGGTTCAGCCACCGAGCAAGCTCGGCCTGCAAACCGGCGAGACCATCGAGGTGGAGGACGCCATCAAGGCGCTCGTCACGAAATCGGCCAATGACGTGGCCGTCGTGGTCGCCGAAAACCTCGCCGGGAGCGAGGCGGCTTTTGCGGATCGTATGACGCGTACCGCCTATGCGCTGGGGATGACGCGCACCCAGTTCCGCAATGCATCCGGCCTGCCGGATCCTGAACAGGTGACCACCGCGCGCGACATGATGGTGCTGGGAACGGCGCTTCAGGTCCAATTCCCGCGCTACTACGCGTACTTCAAGACACCCTCTTTCACATTCAGAGGCCATGTCCATAAGGGTCATAACCGCCTCATCGGCAAGGTTCAGGGCGTCGACGGCATCAAGACCGGCTATATCAGGGCATCCGGGTTCAATCTGGTGACCTCCGCTCAGCGCAGCGGGCGCAGGATTGTCGCCGTGGTCATGGGCGGAACGACGGCCAAAAGCCGTGATCAGCAGATGGCGGCTTTGATCGAATCCTACCTGCCGCAGGGCCAGATGCGCTCGCTCGCGGTTGGCGAGCGCGTGGCGGCGGCTGGGGCGGATCCGGTCCTCTCCACATCGGTTGAGCCGGAGGCTCCCGTTCCGGCGGCGATCAAACCGCTCAAGATCGCGGCCGCCCAAGGCATCGCCACGACCGGAAGGGCGGTAGCCTATGTCGTGCAGATAGGGGCCCTGCCAAGCAGAGAGGCCGCCCTGAAGATCTTGAGGGAGACGCAGGCGGCGCATGCGGACATCCTGTCCGGATTCGAGCCCATCGCGGCACCCTATAAGTCCGTCGTGCGCGCCAGATATTCCGGGTTCTCGGACCGCCAGGCAGCGTTCGGCGTCTGCGAGCAGCTGCGGAGGAAGCGTGTCACCTGCCAGGTGCTTCCGCTCTAGTTCATTAGCCTTGCCGCTCAGTGAGCACGGAGGGATTTCGCGCGTAGCTAAGGCCGGTCTACGACCCTATATTCCACGTCGATCACGTGTCTGGACGCTGACGGACGCGCCCGGCGCAGCTGGCGGCGGACGTAGAAGTGGAGAATGGCGCCGCCGATCAGCAGCAGCGGCAGCACGACCGCAAGGGTAACGAACGCGGCGGCAAGGATTGCAAGGCCCACGAGGACCATGACGATCAGCCTGATCGGAGAGGTCCATAAAGTCTGTAATCTCATCATAGCTCTTATGAATATCGTGTCCGGTTGGACTTGTCGCCCTCATCGCGACTTATTGATGACCGAGGGGCAGGGCCACTCGTCCGCACCTGCCGCCAAAATGAACCTTAGTTCTTCCGGCTGATTTCGCCTCCAGGTAACAAAACGTAATATGGCACACCTCCTCCGAACTCTGATGCTTCTCACTGCTCTCCTGTCAGTCGCCGTGCCTGGGGAAGTTCTGGCTCAGGCGGCTTCGTGCAACACTCTCCGTCATGCCGAGAAGGAGTTCGCCGTTTGTACGGTTGATATGCGCCGGCACGATGTGAAGCTTTTCTGGAAGGGAGCCGACGGGCAGCCTTTCGGCTCCTTCGACGGCCTGTTGAGTTCATCCAGCGGGTCAGGTCTCGTCCTCGCCATGAATGCCGGGATGTATCATGAGGATCTCTCGCCGGTCGGGCTTTATGTGGAGAACGGGCAGCAGCTCAAGGCCGCCAGCACCGCAGGCGGCCCGGGCAATTTTCACATGAAGCCGAACGGAGTCTTCTTCGTCAGCCGCGGGCGGGCGGGGGTCCTGGAAACCAGCCGTTACCTTCAGCAAAGACCGAGAGCGGAATTCGCAACGCAATCAGGCCCGATGCTGGTCATCAACGGGCGGATCCATCCCAAGATTTCGCAGCAGGGCACATCCCGCAAGATCCGCAATGGCGTTGGCGTTCAAAACCCGAATACGGCGGTCTTCGCGATTTCGAACGAACCTGTCACCTTTTACGAGTTCGCCAGCCTCTTTCGGGATGCCCTCAACTGCCCGAACGCCTTGTTCCTGGATGGCAGCATCTCCAGCCTCTACGCACCACAGCTCAATCGCAAGGATGGGCTTTTGCCCATTGGGCCGATCATCGGGGTTGTGGCGCGGCCGTAAGATTTAGGGTCAAAGACCGAGAGTTTCCTCGGTTCTGTCGAGGATCAACGGAATGATGAGGTCCTCCTCATCATCGAGGTGGCGGAGCAAGCCCGCCAGGAGCACATCGCTCACGTTGGCGTAATGATCCACCGAACGCTGGAGACTATCCTTCTGCATGCTCTGCAAGAGCTCGTTGGCCGCCCGCGCCACCTTGCCGATCGCCACATGGATGACCTCATGATCATTTTCGAGAATGTCGAATCCTTTCAGAAGGCGCGGCTCTGCCTCACGAAACAGCGGGAAATAGCTGTAATCCTCGATGTGGTGATGGTTGTTCAGCTCATTGAGAAAGAATTGCAGCCTCGGCACGAACCAAGCCTGAAATTCAGGCGGGCGCACCAGCCCTTCCCTGAATTCGCCTGTCGCTGACCTCAGCGCGCCACCGAGCTCCCGGAACATGTCATGGCGCTGGAGCCAGAACCGCGCCGTCTGACCGAGGTTGGAATGGCCGGGCCATACCTCGCGAGGATAGCGCTCGAGAAGCAGCCGCATATCCTCCGGCCAGCCGGTTCGGCGGCTGAGATCAAAACCTGTCATAGGCTCATTCCCTCGATCAGGCGAAAGGCCTTCGCCCTGAACCCTTAGCCGCCGGCATCTTCCAGCGTGAAGCCGGCCTTGAGGACCACCTGATAATGGTGGACCGCACCACTCTCGATATGCCCGCGGGTCTGAAGGACCTCGAACCACCGCAGGTTCCTCAGGGTCTGATCCGCCCGCTTAATGGCCGTCTGGATTGCATCCTCGATGCTCGTCGTCGACGAGCCGACAAGTTCTACGATCTTGTAGACATGATCATCCATCGGACCCTCCCTGCTGGTGGCAAGGGTTGGCATTTAGGGCGGCGCCAAGGCCCGTCCACTAGCGCCAAGGCAGGCCCACGGAGAATCCCTTAAGCTTTGCCGGGGGCGTTTACCGCTGCCGAATCTCGATCCGGGCTTGACGAACGCTGTGAAAGCTATTGTAAATCGACATGAGCGCGGGTGTAGTTCAGAGGTAGAACGTCAGCTTCCCAAGCTGAATGTCGTGGGTTCGATTCCCATCGCCCGCTCCATCCTCCACGTTGAATAATAAGTCTTTTCGACGCTCTGACACTGATGGCGCGTTCCCCAAGGGCTGTTCAGGTCCTGTTCTTCGCGGTGCGGGGGCCGATCCGAAGCTCAGCAACTTTCCGCGACTTTACAACTGCGCCTCGCAAATAGCGGATCGTGGTCGAAATCTTGGCATGAGTCGCTGTAGACCGGATGTGGTCTAAGTCGGCCCCTGCATCCTATGCCTCTGTGATGCCTCCAGCCCGCGCGTCCATGTTCCAAACATGGTCGAGAATCCCCGCAGCCTTAGCAACAAGACGCCATTCCCGGCCGTAGGCGGATTGGCGTAGGGGTGCCCAGCCGATTCATCAACAATCACCGGCCCAATCCGACTAGCAGCCAGAACCATATCCAGGGTCCAGGAACTGATAGATCGTTCAAGAGAAAGTGACTTCCCTCTAGAGCAGGATGAAGCAACCTCCGCCGGTGACGGGGCAGGCCATAGAACGCTCCATTCACCTTTTAAACGCTTATCACCGCACGTCTCTTAATGTCGCGAAGCGGCACTCTTGGGCGTAAGCGCTTGGTCTGCTTCGTGGCTCAAAAAGCCGATGTTCGTTAAGCGGCCTGAATGTGAAAGTTCGACCGGAGATGACTTTCGGGAGAGCTGATGGTCTGGCATCACGAACCCACGGCCTAAGAAACCCTATGCGTGGCGCCGATAGGCACTCAAGCGCTCTCGCGACGCTGCTTGCGCAACTTTGGTCCTACCTCGTTTGCACGTTTGACCCATAACCTTAGCTAGAGGTATTGCTGATATTTTGTAGCGCACTGTGTCTTGGGGTCTCTGTTTTGGTACCCAGCAGACCAATCGTCCTTGGACGGCCTTCAACGAAAGACCGTCCTTCTAAAGCTCTTCGATAGCCACGACAAAGCTGGTGGTGTCGATCCATGTCGACCACGTCATTTCAGAGTCTGCGTTGCGCCGGCGGGCCAGTCCATGATCCCAAGTACGGAGGGAAGCGATGCTGTTTCTGAGGCACGGGGGACATATCTTGGAGCAGGAGGGACCTAGAGAGCAGGAACTCGACCAAAAGGTCGAGAGCATGACTCTTGCCCGCAAGGTGGCTCCGGGTCTCGCTCAGGCTCTCGCGCAGAACGAGACCACGCCCTTCGATTATCTGTTCCCCCAGATCGCCAAAGACCCGGAGGCGCATCTTCCAGCGATCGATCCAGCCAAAGTCGTTGCTGATCTGAGGGCACTGGGCACGGCAATGGCGGAGCAGGCACCGGCAGCGCCCGAGCAGAACTCCACCATCCCACCGGTCTACACCTATTAGGGTCAGTTCATTGATCACGACCTGACCGCCAACACCGACCGCAATTCGGACGTGAGCGACATCACCAAGCCCAACCTGATCCCGCTGGATCCCAGCTTCGTCACCGCCAATCTTCATAACCTGCGCCGCCCGAACCTGGACCTCGATAGCGTGTACGGTGATGGCCCCGCCACGTTCGGCCATCTGAGCCAGGACGCCGGCTTCTACGACGGCATCAAGTTCCGCATCGGCCGCAACACGGACAATCCTCCAGGCACACCTCAGGGCGGTGGCATTCCGGGCGACAAAATCCCGCCGGCTGACGATCTCGACCGAGATCTGCCCCGGATCGGGCCTCTGCTTGATGCGGGGGTGATTCAGGAGACGGATTTCGCGCAGGAGCAGCGCGACGACTCCAGCTTCCGCACGCGAGCTTTTATCGGCGATGCCCGCAATGATGAGAACCTGATTATCGCCCAGTTTCACCTAGCAGTTCTCAAATTCCATAACCGAGTGGTGGATTGGCTTTCGTCGGAGCAGAACGATGATGGGTTCGACTTCCCGATCTTCGGAGTTGGCTTCCGACCCGGCAACCGCCTTTTCAATCGGGCTCGGCGGCTGGTCCGCTGGCACTATCAATGGCTCGTGGTCAACGAGTACCTCAAGACGGTGACGATGCCGGGCGCTGTCGACAAGGTTCTGCTCGGCGGACCCAAGTTCTACGCGCCCCGTCAAAGGCGGCTGTTCATGCCGCTCGAATACTCGGTAGCCGCTTTCCGGTTCGGCCACAGCATGGTGCGCAGCGCCTACGATCACAACCGCAACTTTGGCAAGAACAACGGCGGTCCGGGTGTCGTGCAGCCGTTCGCCTCGTTCGACCAGCTTTTCCTGTTCACCGGCACTGGCTTCCAGCGCGACGATGCGGGTGCGATCACCCGCAATCCGTTCTTGGGCGCGCCAACCCTGCCGTTCAACTGGATCATCGAATGGGACCGCTTTGACAACAAGGGCAGCTCAGATCCGACCCACTTCGCCCGCAAGATCGACACTCATCTGGCGCCTCCCATCCTCGATCTCGTCAACGAAGGCAACAATCTCACCGGCACCATCCAAACGCTGATCAAGCACCTGGCCCAGCGCAATCTGGTGCGCGGATATCTTCTCCACATGCCGACCGGCCAGGCTGTGGCGCAGGCGATGGGTGTGGTCCCGTTGAGTGAAGCGGAGCTCCGAAAGGACAATTCCACTGCCATGAACGCCGCGCTCGACCAGGGCGGTTTCGTCACGAAGACGCCGCTGTGGTATTACCTTCTGAAGGAGGCAGAGGTGCGAGCCAACGGCAACACGCTGGGCGAAGTGGGCAGCCGCATTGTCTGCGAGACCATTATTGGTCTGCTGCGGTTCGATCGGGACTCCTACCTGCATCAGCGCGGCTGGGATCCGGCTGGCGGTGTTCTGCTGGACAACGGCGACCCGATCGTGACTATCCGTGACTTCTTCAAGTTCGCAGATGTTGCCTGATTGGAGAATACTCACTCGATCATATTGCTCCGGATGCAGCCGGTTTTGGCAGGAAACGGACCTTACCCGGATTTCTGCTTTAGAAAGAAAGACCGGATGTTCCTGAAGGGCAGGGAATCGTCAAGTCCTGAAACCATGCAGACTTTGCGTTGTTCAAAGCAGAAGAGCGGCTCCCTTGACGCTGATGTGCGCCCGGAGGGTTCGCCTGCCTACTGGGTCTATGGGCTTTGGAGGAACGCTAGCAGATCGAGCGCGACATTATCCGCGCCTCCCAATGGGGATCGTGACCGATGTCCGGGATGATCTTAAGTGTTGCGCCAGGGATGCATGTGGCGAGGTGCTCCTGCTCGGCACGCGGAAAAATACCGTCCCGGTCCCCGCTGAGGATCAGCACTGGGCAGCGGATCAGGGCAAAATCCGCTGTGAAATCGGGTCTGGTAGACCGCTCTGAGCGGCCTACCAGACCCGCGCCAGAACTTGGAGGCTCTCGGCTACGATCTGCTCGATGAAGTCCGCCGGCAATGGACGGTGGATGGTGCTCGACTGAAACACGCGGACAAAGCCGGCCTCAACGGGATAGGCAAGCGTCTCGACCTCCTTGAGGAGTTGCCATGTCGCTTCGTTGTACGCGGTTTTGGCCGAGCCGATGAGCACCAGACGCTCGGGGGCTTTGACTGCAATCCTCCGGGCGATGAAACCTCCCATGGAGTGGCCGACCACAACGGCTCGTTCGATGCCGAGCGTGTCCAGCAGCTGAAGCGCGTCCTCGGCGAAGTCATCAGGCGCATAGCCATCCAAGAGTCGGGCGGACCCTCCATGCCCGCGCTGGTCCGGCACGATGGCCCACAACCGTGTGGGCAGGAGCGGGAGAATGCGGCTGTAGGAGAACCAGGAGTCGGCATAGCCACGCAACATCAGGACGGCCTGACCATCCCGCGAGCCCTTCTCGGCAAAGTGCAGGCAAAGTCCGGAAGGCAGGCGATGCTTCGCGAACCGCAGATCATCCGACAGGGTCCTACTCTACCGCGTGAAGAGAAGCCGGGCAATGGTGGCCTAGTTGTTCGGCCTTCGACGGATCTGAATGGTTCCGCCTTTACAGGAGCAGGATTGTCGGTTTTCGGCACAGGGCGGGACTTATCCCAATCTCTATTGTCGACGGGATGAGCCGACCTCCGACAGGAGTAGGGGATGGCCTCTTGTCACGACCGCCGCACTGTGGCTTGCTCGCTGAGTAACGCGAGCATGGCACCTATGCCTGATCTGACCTTGTGGGGATTGTTCATTGTGGCGTCGGTGGTGCTGCTGCTGACACCCGGCCCGGCGGTGCTCTTCATCGTCGCCCGCTCGCTCGAGCAGGGGCGAGCCGCAGGCCTGGTCTCGGTGCTCGGCATCCATCTCGGCACCATTGTCCACATCACCGCGGCGGCGATCGGGCTCTCGGCTCTTCTGGTGTCGTCGGCACTCGCCTTCGCTGTCGTGAAGTATCTCGGCGCCGCCTATCTCATCTGGATCGGCGTCCGCACCCTCCTGGCCAAGGACCGCGATCCTGAAGCGCCTGCAGCGCCCGCCGAGCCGCTGCGCCGGGTCTTCCGCGACGGCTTCGTGGTCAACCTCTTCAATCCGAAGACGGCGATCTTCTTTCTCGCCTTCCTGCCGCAGTTCGTCGATCCCGCACGCGGCGCGGTGCATTGGCAGATCCTCATTCTCGGCCTGACCTTCATGGGGCTTGGCATCATGAGCGACGGCATATTCGCTCTGGTGGCTGGGACCGCCGGCGATGTCCTGCGCTGCAACCGCCGGTTCCTGCGCTTTCAGCGCTGGTTCGCTGGTACCGCGTTCATCGGACTGGGGGTCACTGCGGCGCTGGCGACGCGTAAGTAATCTGCATCCCTCGTCGTCGGCCAGGACCGGTGGGTGTTGATGCGTTGGCCAGTCAGCTTGGCTATAACCGTAGCTGGTTTCACTCCAGAGCGGATGGCAGCTTTCGGGATGCCATCTGATACCACAGCTGCCCTAGCGAAATGATGTCCTCTATACCCTTCGTTCTCCGCCGCCTCACCGCTGCTGACGTTGGGCTTGTTCGCAAGCTGAACGTGCTGTTCGGTGAAGCCTTTACAGACCCTGACACCTATGGGGCCGAGCCGCCGAGTGATGCCTACCTGAAGGGTCTGCTCGGGAAAGAGCATGTTGTCGCCCTTGCGGCATTGACAAGCGAGGAAGTCATCGGCGGCCTTGTCGCCTATGAACTCGACAAATTCGAGAGGGCACGGCGGGAGCTGTATATCTATGACCTTGCCGTGAGCGCGGAACATCGACGCCAAGGCGTCGCGACCGCCCTGATCGAACACTTGCGCGAGATTGCCGCCCGACGCGGCGTTTGGGTAATTTACGTTCAGGCTGATTACGAGGACGATCCGGCCATCGCCCTCTACGATAAGCTCGGGATGCGAGAGGAGGTGCTGCATTTCGACATCCGGGTTGAAACAGACCCACCCTAGCAGGACAAAACCTACAATGCCCTCAAGAGGTCGAGGCATCGCATGAAACTGCATGTGGTCCATTTCCTCGCAATACTATCGACAGCGCTCGCCTTCATTCCGGCGGGGGCTGATTGCCATGATCTCCTGGGATGCGTAGCCTGGGCTCTTCAAGTCTCGCAAGTCGAATGCATTCGAGCGTGGTGCCGATCGTTGCGGGAAAAGCTGAATGACCTCCCGGGTGCGCTCCATGGATATTGCCGTTGTCTTGCAGGGCAGGAATCCGAGTTCAAAGTCCCCGCAGTCCCTCGCAAAGCAGAGTGTCCGACGTGTCGATGGCGGAACACGTCAGCGCGGAACCGTCGGCGGGACTGCGCGGATGCGCTGCGAGAAATCGGGAACGTTATTCGCCGCCTGCGCCGCCTCGTTGATCAGGGAGCGGCGCCGCAGCTCGTCGAAAGGTAGCGTCGTCTCGACTCGACCCGAGTGGTAGAGATAGCTGTCGATCAGACCGTTGAAGAGATGGCGTATGTCGAACCGGCCCTCCCTGCCGGCGGCATTGGCGTAACGGATGATATTGATCGTGCAGCTATTGCTCAGCAGGTGATAGAACTCCGGGTGATCGGCGAGCTCGTTGATCCGCCCGAGGTAAACCAGCAAGAGCCGACGTGCATCGTCGGCCGAGGTGTTCAGGCGGTAAAGGTACACCATCTCGTTGCGGTGACTGGTGCGCACGCCGACGAGGTCGTGCTCGTCGCCCACCACATAGATGAGTTCGAATTGCTTGAAGAGGGACGCGAGGGGATTGAAGCCCTCGCCGACTTCCGGCCGTGTCTCGATGGAGATGCTCAGCGGCGGCGCGTTATCAAAAAGGAAGCTCAGGAAGGTGTGCCCGACCAGCCCCTCGCTCCAGTAGGAGATGTAGAAGTCGAGGCCGGTCAGATGGAATAGCACCACCTCGCGCTCCTCGTACCGCACCGTGAAATCATTGACGCTCCGATATTCGAAGTTGCGCACCCCGGTGAGGTGCACTCGGTCGCCGTCGATGGAGGCCCTCGGCATGACCGCGACCTCCGGCCGCCAGGGACGATCATGCGAGGGAGGGATAGTTACCCACCATGCAACCACGCACAGGAACAGCGCCATTACGACCGCAGACATGCGCCGCTGGCGCGACAGCCAGATAGCCCAGACCGCAAACGCCGCGAAGGCCGCTGCCAGTCCCAGCCACAGCCCGGCCCACGGCAGGTCCGAGTAGTAGATCGCCAGGGTGCTCCATGTGACGAGCACCATCCAGAACAGGAGCCGAACCCCTGCAGTAAGGAAGCTAAAGGCCCTGGACGGGAACACACCGTATGACCTCGAATGGAGTTCCACGTTTGCACCTGCTGTCAAACCTTCGAGCAGCCCAGGGGCCGCCTGCGAAGGACCCTACTTGGGCAACGTATTCTTGTAGATCTTGCCATCCTTCATGATGATGAGGAAATTCCGGTCTGGATCCGCGACGAGATCAAGGTTTTCCAGAGGATTGTTCTCGACTAGCAGCAGGTCCGCCAACGCGCGCTCTTCCACAACACCGAGCTTGCCGGGATAGGGATTGATGAAGCCGGATAGCGCCATCAGCTCGCCATTGTCGGCCGTTGCCATCCTGAGCACCTCAGCAGGCGTATACCATCGGGCTAGCACGACCAGCGCGGCACCCTGTCGGCCTGCCGCTTCTGCATCGCCAAGGATGTCGGCGCCGAAAGCCGTCCTCACATTGTATTTCTTGGCGAGCCGATAGGCGTTGTCGGTGCCTTCGAACACCTGAACGGCCCGTTGCCGCGACGCAGCCGGCATGTGCGCGGACATGTGCGTGTCATAGGTCAGCGGTTGTAGGCTCCACCAGACACCTTTCTCCGCCATTAACCGAACGGTTTCCTCGTCAGCAAGGTGCCCGTGCTCGATGACCTTGACGCCCGCGTGGATTGCCATTTGGATCGATCGCGGATGGTAGGCGTGGACGGTAACGTAGGTGCCCCAGTTCTCGGCCGCCTCGACCGCGGCCCGCAGCTCCGCTTCCGTGTACTGGGTCGACTCGATCGGATTGTGGGGCGGTGAGCTCACGCCGCCGCCGGCCATGAGCTTGATCTGGCTGGCTCCTAGCCTCAGTTGCTCGCGCACCCGCAACCGGACCTCATCGCGGCTGTCGGCGATGGCGGAGATCCCTTGGGCTTCGGTATAGCTCAGCGGTCCTCCTGGCTTGCGCGGCAGTTCAAAGAGGAAGCGGAAATCGCCATGGCCGGAGGTCTGGGAGATGAACGCGCCGGAGGGATAGATCCGCGGTCCGATCATGACGCCTTCGTCGATGGCGCGCTTGAGCCCGAACACGGGCCCGCCAAGGTCGCGGATGGTGGTAAAGCCCCTCATCAGGGTGGCTTTGGCCTGCCGGGCCGCCAACAGGGTGAGATAGGAGGGCTCGGCGGTCATCAGGACCAGCTGGGGTGTGGCGGCCATGAAGGCATGCCAATGAGCGTCAATGAGACCCGGCATCAGCACGCGTCCACCCGCCGCGATGATTCGAACATCCGTATTGGCCTCGACGGAGATCGGCTCCGCGGATATGCACTCGATGATGTTGCCCTTCACCAGCACATGGGTGGGAGTCGACAGCGTTGTGCTCCTCCCGTCGAAAATCCGAACGTTCTCGAAGAGCGTCGCCTTGATGCGGGCTGGAGGAGGCGATTGGGTCTGCGCCGTAGCGGCTGGGCTATATCCGACGGACAGGATCCCGGCTATCTTGAACAACCGGATTACCGTGCGCTTCAGGTTCTCAACGGTTACCGTGCCGGACATCGCATGGCACTCCCCACCTAGGCGGTGTGGGAGGATACCAAGCGGAGGTCCGCCGACGAATGACAGCCAATAGTACCTATCACAGGTATGCCGAACTTCCGTGGAGGTCAGTAAGCAGACCTTCGGACACCTCCTCATGCTCCTACCGGGTTTGACCCACCTCTGACAGCCGAGCATTTTTCCTTCACCGACTCAGGAAGGCACGAGCGTGCTCAACTTCTGCCAAACCCGGTTGAGCTCGTGCCGCAACCTCAAGCAGGTGTGAATAATGCCGCTGCGCCCCGACACCATCGCCGCCCAACTCAGCCGCCCGCGCAGCGCCATAGGTGGCGCGAAAGCGGCCGGGCTCCGTCTTCTGGACAGCTTCATACTCGCGCTGCGCCTCAGCGTAGCGGGCCATCATCAGCAGCATCTCCCCCAGTTGCTCGCGGGCGGGGAGGAGCGGCCCAGGGGGCACTGGATGCTTGTCCGTCCGCTCCTCGCGCTCAGCCGCCTCCCGCATGGTGGTGACCGCCAGATCATGCTGGCTTCGTGCAAAGGCATTCCAGGCTTCGGCAGCAAGACGCAGGATCTCCGTCTGCTCCGCCCAATAGGCATCGCTCCCGCGTAGAGCCGCCGCCGCCGCCTTCAGCGCGTCAATGTCAGCGACCGCTGCATCCGAACGCCCAGCCCGAGCCGCGCCCACCGCACGCGCGAAGTGCGTGTTTACGACCACCAGCGGTGCCGTTTGCTGGCCCGGCGTGAGAGCCGCCGCTTCCTCCCATGCCCCGCGTTCGAGGGCAAAGCGGGCCGGCATCACCGTCAGGGCCCAGGCAAAATCGGAGCCGGCGCTATCCACGAGGCAAAGCGCGCCAAGTCGGCGACCACGCGCCGCGCGGACTCAATCTGCCCGGTCTGGAGATAGCCATACACCATGTAGTCCAGCGCATGAATCTCGTCGAAAACGGCCTGCCGCGCCCGCGCCGTCTCCGCAGAGCGGCGGTTGGTCTCGATCGAGTCCTCCCAGCGTCCAATCCTGGTGAAGATGTGGGAGGGCATGTGCAGCGCGTGCGGGGCGTCCGCTGCAATCTCGGCGTAGCGCTCAGCTGCGGCCACCCCGCGCCCCGCAAGAGCGGGTGTGTCATAGGTGTGGATCAAGTAGTGAGCAATGCCAGGATGCTGCGGCTGCCGCGCCCACGCACGCTCCAGGATCTCGGCGGCGCGCATCTGGCGCGCGTAGGTCTTGTCCGTCGGGGACGCTGCCATTGCCAGAGCGAGGGCGTAGTGGATGCCAACCTCCGGGTCGTCGGAGAAGCGCTCGTACAGTCGGCCCATCGCCTGCTCATAGCGCTCCAGACGGGATCTGTGCGTCGCCGGGTCCTCATTGCCGTAAAGCTCGGAGAGGGCATCGATGAAGCCTGCCTCGCGCTCGTTTCGGGCGCCGATCCGCCGTGCTTCCGCGAGCAAGGTGCGCCCTTGCCGGAGGTTTGCGGCCGTGGTGACCGTGAAGGGATTCACCAAAAGGGCCATGGCCTCGCCCCAGTATGCCATGACACAGGTTGGATCGCGCTCGCGCACCTGCCGGAAGGCGTCGCCGGCGGCTTGGTACCAGAACGAGTGCTGCAGCTTCATCGCCTCGTCGAAGGCCGCCTGCGCCTCGGGTGTGCAACTAACAGCAAAGTGAACTTCACCGAGGGTCGCGGCGCCTGGGGAGGCACCCTGTGCGTGGTTATGATGTTGAGTCTGTCCATATGCCGGGCAGAGCACGAGACCCAGGGCCACCGCCCACAAGCTGGTCTTTACTGGCATCGCTCCCTCCCTGCCGGAGGACCCGATTGGGTGCCCGGCCTCATCAGCGAATTCCCAGCCCAACTAACCATACGCCCAGCCTGACTCGGCATCAACGACTCTGCTCGACTACGCTAATTCCGTTGAGTGCACACTGCCGGCTCAGTCGGAAAATCCAACGGGAAAATAAGTCTTGCGCCATCGGCGGAAGGTCGCCTGGCCTGGCGATCCGCAGCATGGGAGAGTTCCTAAGAGTTCCCGTAGCGGTTTCATACGCGAGCTACGAAAGTGCCGCTTATGGCACACGCGGGACGCTAGCCCGAGGGCAGCAATCCTCACGTAACCAGACATTCCGAAAAGTGAATGGACTTCACTGCCTGACCGATGCTGTTGAAAAACTCTGCCGGTTGAGCCGCTGGGTGCCCGGCTCTCACTTCTTAACGGCTGGGGTGAAGGTGATCGGAACCTGAGGCCGCGGGCCTCAGCCCGTCACCTCGCTCAGGCGGCCGCTGCTGCGGTCAGCCGAGCCATGCGCCGGAGGTTCTGGACCATGGCGACCAGGTGGAACTCGTCCCTAGCCCCCGTCAGTCCGCGCAGACGCATGCGCTCGAACCGCAAGGTCGTCTTGAGATGAGCAAATAGCATCTCGACCTTCTTCCGCTCGTTCCGCGAGGTCGCGAACTGCGGCGTTCCGGCCAACTGACGCGTTTGATCGCGCGCCTCTTCATGGACACTGCGCAAGACGTTGCGGGATGCCATCATGAGCGCTGTCGGTACGCGCCACCGTGTAGTTGCGCCGGAACTGCCTCAGGATCTTGCCTGCCGGACAGGTATAGTGGTCCAGCTCCGGATCGAAGGCGAAG
>NZ_QOIO01000021.1 GCF_003332305.1 Microvirga aerophila
GGGCATTCGGGTCAACGCGGTTGCGCCAGGCCCGATCTGGACGCCGTTGATCCCGTCCACCATGCCGGACGAAAAGGTGAAGAGCTTTGGCCAGGACACGCCGCTGGGCCGCGCTGGGCAACCGAAGGAGCTGGCGGGCATCTACGTTCTGCTCGCTTCCGAGGAGGGCAGCTATATGACAGGCGGCATCTACGCCGTGACCGGCGGAACCCCGCTGCTGTAGGGAACATATCAACCGCGGTCATAGCATGCGGGGGCTGGCCCAGTTCTGGAACTTGCATCGAGCCGAAGTAGACGGAATGTCCGCTCAAGACATCTAGTCAGGATGTGGTTGCAGAGTTTATGTGCCGGGCGACGTGAGCTGGACGAGAAGGGAGCAATCAGCCCTTCATATGAGCAGATTAAAGTGAGTTATTCGGGTGCCCGCATCACCTGTGCCCCGGCGGCAGTAAACAGTTCGCACTGCTCGGTGCTTGCATTCCAATCGGTGATGAGTGTCCAGCTTGCAGGAAGGGGAGCCCACATGGCCTGCTTGGTGCGGGACAGCTTCGTCGCGTCCGCGAGCACGAAGACATCGCGGGCCTGCTCCATCATGAGTGTTTTCAAGGCGATCTGATCGGGACTCGCCTCGCACAGGCCGCGTCCCGCCACGACGCCATCCGCTCGCAGGAAAACCTTGTCGGCCGTGATTCGCCTCATCGGTGACCAGCGACACGCTCTCGGCATAGGACCGTGCCACCCATATTGTCATGATCTGTACCTCATTCAGGCATCAAGGCAGAAGGTTCACGCTTCTACGTGCTTGGGTGCCAAGTCGGCTGCCTGTCGCAGCGCTTCTACGAGACTGCCCTCGTCAGCGATCCCTTTGCCGGCGATGTCGAACGCAGTGCCGTGATCGACCGAGGTCCGGATCACTGGCAGGCCCACGGTGATGTTCACGCCGGATTCCAGGCCAAGCACCTTGATGGGGCCATGGCCTTGATCGTGGTACATCGCGACGACCATGTCGTAGTCCCCCCGAGCCGCCAGGAAGAACAGGGTGTCGGCCGGGAGCGGACCCTCCACGCGCCATCCCTTGGCACGACAGGCAGCAACCGCGGGCGCGATCTTCTGCTCCTCTTCGCCGTAGCCGAACAGCCCGTTCTCACCGGCATGGGGATTGATGCCGCAAACGCCGATGCGCGGCGATGCAATGCCTGCCTTCACCAGGGTCGTTTGGGCACGCTCGATGACACGTTCGACCAGACCAGGCTCGATGCGGGCAATGGCGTCGATCAAGCCGATATGCGTGGTCACGTGGATGACGCGCAACTTCGGCGACACAAGCATCATCGAGACTTCCGGCGTTCGGGTGAGCTCCGCCAGCAGTTCCGTGTGACCGGGGTACTTGTGACCAGCGGCGTGCAGCGCCTCCTTGCTGAGCGGCGCCGTGCAGATCGCGTCGGCCTGTCCGGCTTCGACCAGCCTGACCGCGCGCTCGATGTAACGGAATGCACCTTCGCCCGAAACGGGAGAGACGCGGCCAAAGGGGTGATCCTGAGGGATCAGCTTGAGGTCGATGCATTCGACCTCGCCCGGGGAATAGCGTGCCTCATCAGGTCGCTCGAGGCTGTTGACCATGAGCGAGGTGCCTACCATCGAACCCGCAATTCGGAGGCGTTCGGCGTCGCCCACCACCAACGGACGGCACATCTCCTGCACGTCGGGTCGAGCGAGTGCCTTCATGATGATTTCCGGGCCGATCCCGGAAGCATCGCCCATGGTGATTGCGATTATCGGACGGCTCATGCCAGTTTTCCTTCCTGCCTGATGGTGCGCAGGCGCTGCACGACGTGCTTCAGAGTGTTCTCGCTCCCGAAGGCACCGGCCTTGGTAACGACGGGAATGGATAGGTCTCCAAGGGTTAGGCCGAGCGATACGCCGGGCTCGACCTCATCCACGAGGCGGATTCCGTTCACGCCGAAGCCCGCCAGGAGCGCCGCAGCCGTCTCTCCGCCGGTGGCCGCCAAGCCGCTTGCGAACGGAGCTGCGGGCTTCAGAAGATCAGCCAGCCTGTCGGCGAGACATGGTCCCAGCGCGAGGTCGGGAGTGTTGTTGACGAGGATTTCGACCAGCACGTCCTCCCCGGCCTGGAGGGCCATGGCGACCTGGTTGACAAGGGCGCTTCGGTCCGCAACGGCCGTCTCCGTGAGCAGGAGTTTGGGCTCGACGGGAACGTAACGCAGCCCCGGCAACGTCGACAGGACCCTCGCGGCCGAGCGTGATGCACGCGCGAGTGATCCCACGACCACCAGGGCGCCCTTGTCCGTCACCGGAGTGGGGATCAAGCCGACGGTTTCGCCTCGGGTGGCCTTTGCTAAGGCATGCGCAAGGCCAGCGCTGCCGATCCAGAACACGTCGCTTCGGACAGGCAGGCCTGCTTCGGCAATCCGGACCAGATCGTCTTCGGTCACTGCGTCGCAGACCGCGACCCGGTCGCCCTTGGAGGCGATTTCGATCAGCGCAGCCCGAAGAGCATCCGCGTCGGCGCGGATGGTGGCGAGCGGTATGTTCTCAGCCTCGATCCCGGCGGTCGCCAGAACCTGGACGAGATCCGCATTGGGATAGCTGTGCTCCCGCTGCCAGACCTCGGTCTGCTCCAGAGGCTTGCCACCCACGTGAATCCGGCCGTTTTCCGTCGTGCGGCCAGTTGCCGGAAAGGCCGGTGCCATGATGCCTAGCACTGAACCATCCCGGGTTCGCATGGCCTCGAAAGCTGCGACAGTCTCCGCGGCTGGCTGTCCACGAAGGGTCGAGTCGATCTTCTTGAAGAGGGCGCTGCCCTCTTCAAGAAGCTTTCCAAGCGCCTCGCGGTGTTTTGCCAGGGCGTCCGGCCCCAAGAGCCCACGGCTGTTGGTGTCGTAGGAGAATACAGGAGGATACTCGCCCGTGGTTTCGGCGCTGTCGCCCCAGCCGACCGCCGCAGCGACACCCTCTTTGGCGAAGGCGATGGCGCAATCAGCCGCGCCGGTGAGGTCGTCAGCGACGATCAGCCATTTCGCCCCCATGTCAGCGAACCCCGGGAGTCCCGGCCGGCACGGTACCTGCATCGGGATGCACGGCATCTTCCCGGCTGACTTCCTCCGGGCGTCCTGACTGCCCCATCAGAGCCATGTAGGTGCCGTTGAACAGAGCGCCTATGAAGGAGCCAAAGACCCTTGGAGTTTCAGGAATGAACGTCGTGATCAGCGTGCCGAGCAGGAGCGGCACGACCATCATGCCCAAGGGGACTTTCTCAACGGCTCTCTTGATAGGAAGTTGTGGCACCCTTCCACTCTCTGTTGCGAGAATTTCGCATCACTGGCCAAGAAGAGCAGCCAAAAATCGCATGTTCTGTGCAGTTCTTGTGGGGTCAAGTCAATATATGCGCATCGCGCAAGATATGCGTAATTGCCGCATCTCTAGTATGAGAGCCCAAGGCCGGCTCGATCCGCTAGCTCATGGCCTGCGGAGGCTCCGATGGTTCGGGCGTGTCTTGCAGAGGTATTCTTGTTATCGATCCTGAGAGCTATCAAAGACCACCCGCAGGAGGGAGCTGGCTGCTGATTCCCCTAGCCGTCAAGTTTAGGTCCCGGCACGAGGCGGAGGTGATAGTGGCGGAGGGAGAGGGATTCGAACCCTCGATACGGTTTCCCGTATACACACTTTCCAGGCGTGCGCCTTCAACCACTCGGCCACCCCTCCTGCTCTGGGCCCGCAGGGCGGACCACGACTCCGGCGGCTTTTTCGATCAACCCGGCCCGGATGTCCCGCACGTTTGTGCGGAGGCGCTCGTGTAGCGCTAAATACGACCTAAATGCAAGGTCCAACTTGTGAGAAGTTGGGTAGGGCTGGCTTTGCTATTTCGACAAACCGAACTAAGGTGCCTACATGTTTGGAGAGGTAGGCTCTTGAGGTTCTTGGCGCGTAGTTTCGGTCTGCTGCTTGTGGCCGCAGGATTTGTCGGGTTGGTCATTGATGGAACCCGGTCGATCGTCAACAGCGTTATATCGTTTACGTCGCTCGGCGGCGTGATGAGCACGTTCTTTCCCGGCAGCGTCAACGGATTAGAGGCAGGAATTGCCCGGCAGTCCTATTCCTGGCTGTGGGATCCGATCCTGCTTCACATTCTGCAGCTTCCCGCATCCGTCACGGGCTTCCTGGTTGGAGCCTTCCTGCTTTGGATGGGCCAAAGGTCCCTCGAGCCCATCGGGTATCTGGCCGGACGCTGACGCCTGTATGGGAGTGGTGAGGGCCTCGGCCCTCCCGTTTGCGAAGAAAATGCTTACATTCAGGGGGCACGAGAGAGGTCCCCATGTTCAATTTTCTCAAGCGACGCGATTTGCCTACGCCAACCGAGGCTCTTCCGGGCCGGTCGGCGCCCATTCCCACGGCAGAGCGCCATTTCATCAATGGCCGCTCTCTTCAACCGCCTTATCCCGATGGAATGGAAAGGGCTGTCTTCGGCCTCGGCTGCTTCTGGGGTGCTGAGCGCAAGTTCTGGCAGATGGGCGATGGCGTCTGGATTACGGCTGCCGGCTACACGGCCGGCCTCACGCCCAATCCCACCTATGAGGAGGTTTGCTCGGGCATGACCGGGCACAACGAGGTCGTGCTCGTGGTGTTCGACCCGAAGACAATCACCTACGAGGATTTGCTGAAGACGTTTTGGGAAAGTCACGATCCCACGCAGGGCATGCGCCAGGGCAACGATGCCGGCACCCAGTACCGGTCGGGCATCTACGTGTTCGGTGAGGACCAGCGCCACGCCGCCGAAGCATCCAAGGCTGCCTATAGCCAGGCTCTGGCCGATCGGGGATACGGCCCGATCACCACTGAGATTCTTGACGCGGGGCCGTTTTACTTCGCCGAGGATTACCACCAGCAATATCTAGCCAAGAATCCTGGCGGCTATTGCGGTCTTGGCGGCACTGGCGTCACCTGCCAGATCGGCACCGGGATCGCGGCCGAGTAGACGTCCAAACGATCATCGACAAGATAGCGAAAAGCGCGTTCCGGTCCCCCTCGGAACGCGCGTTCTAAGGCGCAGCCAGAACCCTGCGGCATTCGGCGGGTAGCTGAGCCATGGTCAGCGGGGGCCGCGGCTTGCCGGGCTTGGGATAGAGCATCGCCGGGGTAAACCATTGCGCGAGTTCCGCGCCGCAGCCGTCGCCTGGAGGCGGTGTATCCTGATCGGCGCAGCCCGCTTGATCGTCAGGGCAGTTTAGGCGGACATGGAAGTGATAGTTGTGGCCCCAGGTGGGTCTAACTTTCGTGAGCCATCCACGGTCCTGTCCGGCCTCCCGGCACAGGGCTTTCTTGATGGCCGGGTTCACGAAGATGCGAGCGACGCGCCGTTCCTTGGCGGCCGCGCGGATAAGGGCGGTGTGTTGGGGCGTCCACACATTGGGATCGATGTCGAGCCAGTCCCCGCGAACCACATTGGTGGCCGACATCTCCTCCCGTTCAGCTCGGGTCAGTCGGCGCGTGGGCATGGGCGTGAGCCAGATATCGGCATCCAGGCCAATCTGGTGCGACGCGTGGCCGGTGATCATCGGCCCCCCGCGGGGCTGCGAGATATCGCCGATGAGAAGACCTGGCCACCCGTTGATTTGAGGGATGCGCCCCGAGAAATCCTGCAGAAGGCTGATCAGTTGAGGATGGCCCCAGTTGCGGTTGCGTGACAGCCGCATCACCTGCCAGGTGTCGCCATCAATCGGAATGGAGGCCGCGCCGGCCACGCAGCCTCGCGCGTAGCCGCCGATCGCACGCGACTGGAGAGAGGCGGGCTTGTCGCGCCGACCAAAAAGTTCCTTTGCCGGGACCGAAGGATCGTCAGGGTTCGCCAGCGGCGGAAGGGGCTTGGGATTGAGGCTGCCCTTATCCTGAGCCGTGGCCGGGCCGGCCGCCGCAAGAGCAAGAGCGCAGACAAGGATCCGAATCGACATCATGCAATGAGGCTAGAACATTTTCGGCCAAAGGGGACCCGCCCCCTTGAAGCCGCGGATGAAGAAAAGAAAGCGCTTCCCCCTGCGTGGAAGCGCCGTTTCATGAGTCGATTCCGGAGCCGCATCCCGTCAATGCCGCGGTTGCGGGCGCCGGTTGAGTCCTTCGCCGCGCGGCGCATGCCCTGGCCCGAAAGACCGCTTGTCGTGCCCGTTGCCCACGCTGCGCGTCATGGGCCTGAACGGACGGTGCGGGGGCCTGGTGTGCCGCGGACGCGAGCTTCCGCGGGGCATGAGCATGGCTCCAATGGCAGCGCCGAGGCCCGCAATGAGGGCCGCGGTCGCCAAGGGATGCATTTGCGCCGAAAGCAGAAGGCTTGTCTTGCGTGTCTCACGGGTGAGAGACGAATAGGGGTCTCCATCCTGGCGGGCCTGATACAGGTTGTCGCGCATTCCCTGGCGTTGGGGCTGATCGGTCGTCTGTGCCGAATAGCCGGTCCATTCCATCGCCTTGTCGGTCAGGCGTGGGGCGACCTTGCCCATGGCTCCGATGACCCAGCCGCCGAAGCCAACGGTCATTTCGCGCCTCTTGTTCTCGGCTGCGAAGACGATTGCCCTGGCGACCAGATGCGGGTCATAGGCAGGGGGCGGCACCGTCGCGTTCTTGTCGAGATAGTTGCGGGCGTGTTCCACATAAGGCGTGTTGATGGAGGAAGGCTTGATGAGCGTCACCCAAACCGGCGCGTCCGCGGTCTCCATCTCCATCCGCAGGCCATCGGTAAATCCCTTCACGGCGTGCTTCGAGGCCGAATACTGGGTCTGGAGCATGATCGCCCGCTCGGACAGGACACTGCCGACGTTGATGATGGTGCCGCCCCGTTCGCGCAGATGCCGCGCCGCAACGAGCGAGCCGTAGACCACGCCCCAGTAGTTGACGTCGAAGAGTTGGCGCTGATCCTGGAGCGGAATGTCCTCAAGCTTTCCATAGAGGGCGACGGCCGCATCGTTGACCCAGGTGTCGAACCCGCCAAAGGTTTCGATGGCCGTGTGGGCCACGCGCTCCACATCCTCGTTCTGGCTGACATCTGCCGCAACCGCAATGGCGCGGGTGCCGTTGCCGGTGAGCTCGCCGGCGATTGTCTGCAGGGCCTCTTCGTTGCGGGCGACCAGGACCAATCCCTTGACCCCGCGTTCGGCGAAAAGGCGTGCGGTTGCAAGGCCAATTCCGCTGGAGGCGCCCGTAATGACGACGATCTGCTCTCCAACCGGCTTCTGACGAACGGTCATCTGGCTCTCCCTTAGCGTGTCTCTGCAAACGCGGATCAACGTCAGGGAATTGGGCAGGTTCCTAAGGCAACGCTTGGTCCGGGCGCGTCTGACAGCGCTCGCCAGGCCGGAACGCCTTGCCGGGACTGGGAAACCACCGGAACCGGTGTTTTCACCCGAGCGTTGCCTTGGCATCCACCCTGATGGAGCATGAAATGCAAACGACAGCACAAACCGGCGATATTCGCGAAACGCACAATCTAATCGCCAGCGACAAGGTCGAGGGCACCCCGGTGCGCCGCTCAGATGGCGAGAAGATCGGCACCATCGAGCGTGTCATGATCGAAAAGCGTTCCGGCAAGGTCGGCTACGCCGTGATGAGCTTCGGTGGGTTCATGGGCCTTGGAGAGGAGTACTATACGCTCCCCTGGGGCGTCCTGAAGTACAACACCGAACTCGACGCCTACGAGCTCAACCTGACTGAAGACCAGCTGCGTGGCGCACCGAGGCGCACGGCTGAAGGTCATGACGCTTCCTATGACCGCGAGTGGGAAGAGCACGTCCACCGCTATTACAACGCCACCCCCTACTGGGGTGAAAGCGACCCGATGAGCACCGGCCGATAGGCTGCCGGACATCTCCCAAAAGAAAATCGCCCGGTTTTCACCGGGCGATTTTTTGTGCCGATGCGCCGGAGGAAAGAGGCAGGCCCCTTTCCTCCGGCGTCGCGGCTTGCTGGCTTAGCGCTTCGACTTCGACGGGCTCTTGCGGGAGCCTGACGAACGTCCCGAGGACTTCCTGGCTCCGCTGACGGCGCCGGACTTCTTCGTGGAAGACGTGCGGCTCGAAGCGGCGGCTGCGCGCTTGGTCGTCGCCTTTCCAGAAGTACGGCCCTTCGAGGCCGAGCTCTTGGCTGCGCCCTTGGCCGCACCGCGGCTCGAGGAACGGGCCGAGGACTTCGCAGCCGAACGACCGCCGGTCGAACGGGATGCGCCCGACTTGGCGCTGGAGCGCGAAGCCGTCTTCGAACCGCCGCGCGCCGCGGTGGAACGCGAGGTCGACGTCTTCTTGGCAGTCGACTTGGTCGACTTTGCCGAAGACTTCGCTGCCGATGAACGCGAGGTCGACTTCGCAGCCGTCTTCTTCGCGCTCGACTTTGCAGCCGTCTTCTTGGCGCCGGACTTTGCGGCCGACTTCTTCGCGCCGGACTTGGCCGAAGACTTGGCTGCGGTGGACTTGGATGCAGTCCGACCCGAAGACTTGGCTGCCGTCTTGGTCGACCGGGAGGTCGACTTCGCGGCCGTCTTCGTTCCGGCCTTCTTCGAAGCCGTGCTCTTCGAGCCGGTCTTCGACGCGCTCTTCGCCGCGCCGGAGCGGGACGAGGTGCTGGACGATTTCGCGGCGCTCTTGCGCGCCGTGGAACCTGTGCTCTTCTTGGCGCCGGACTTTGAGCTGCTGGAAGAACCGCGACGTGAGCTGCTCTTCTTGGATTTGGTGCTGGTCGCACCGGTGTCACCCGTGAACAGCATCGTCAGCGGGTTTGACTTGTCGTCTGTCGGCATAGCCGCCTCCTTCAAGGGCCTTCGCGTGCAACCGTCACGCTTGCAAGGCAACGTCGTTATACCAAGGCGGTTCCGATTAACGGAAAGTGTAGGAAGTAGAACGCGAACGATTTCTGTGGATATTTTCTGTGAGAGGCCCGCCTGGACTTACGGTTTCGACCGCCAATAGCAGGTGCATCAGATGACGCGCGGCGCGTTGCTTGAGGCCTATTCGAATGATTTCGAAGTTCATTGAAGCGATCAACTTCGTTAAAAAAATCTATCAATATCAATGTGTTGTATCGAGCGAGCGCGGTGTTGCGGCTCGTGCGAACACGTTGTTCGGCCACTCGATGACGACACCCATGTGTCTGAAAAATATGCTCATTAGGAGACGCTCTGCACTGCCCTGCAGCGCCTCTGAAAAAAGTTTCGGTTACTCACCCAAAAAAGTGTCGGTTGAGGTTGCGCGACCCCCTTCTACGCAATTCGAGAGTCAAGAATCACGTGTGCCGTTTCGCATGACGTATGGGCACACGACGAGGCGTATTCCGGTCGCTCATCGGTGCGCCTGCGCCCATTCGCCCGGGGCCTTCGCTCGACCCTTCACGACGCCGGGCAGACAGGCTAATCGGGAGCACCGTTCACATCGCCTGGTCCGCAGTGTCTCATCGCAGCATCCTTGCCGTCGTCCTCTGGATGAGCGGCGCGCTCCTGTCCTTCTCCGCAACGGCCGTCGCGGTGCGTGCGCTCGCGTCAACGTTCTCGGTGTTCGAGATCCTGTCCGTCCGCAATGCATCGGGCGTCCTGATCCTTCTCATTCTGGCGTTGTTCAAGCCGGAGCTGCGGCCGGGGTTGAGGCCGCGACGGATCAAGCTGCATCTCACCCGCAATGTCCTCCACTTCGCCAGCACCGACGGTTGGGCTTACAGCCTCACGCTGCTGCCTCTCGCGACGGTCTTCGCGCTGGAGTTCACGACGCCCGCCTGGGTGGCGCTGCTGGCGATCCCGCTTCTTCGCGAGCACATGAACCAGGGGCGTCTGGTTGCCGTGACGCTCGGCTTCGTCGGTGTTCTGGTCATCCTACGGCCGGGCGCCGAAACCCTGCAGCCGGCAAGCCTCCTCATGCTTGCGGTAGCGTTTGGGTTCGCACTAGTCGGCATCATGACCAAGAGGCTCACCATGACCGAGAGCACCTTCTCGATCCTGTTCTTCATGAACCTCATGCAATTGCCGATGAACCTCATGGGCGTCAGCGGCGCGTTCTGGCTCAAGATCGATCCCTCGCATATCATTGCGCTGATCGGCGTCTGCGCCGGCGGCCTGCTGTCCCATTACTGCCTGACGAACGCCTATCGGCACGGAGACGCCAGCATGGTCGTGCCGCTGGATTTCCTTCGCATTCCGCTCATTGCCCTGGTGGGCTGGCGCGTCTATGGCGAAGCGCTCGATCCCTATGTGTTCGTGGGAAGCGCCTGCATCATCGTGGGCATTCTCTACAGCCTGCGCAACGAGGCGAAATCCGCATGACCTGGTCCCCGCAACAGGATGCCGCTTTGAAGGCTGTGGCCGATTGGCTGCGCCAAGGTGGTCGTCCGGTGTTTCGCCTCTTCGGATATGCAGGGACCGGCAAGACCACCCTGGCGCGCCACATCGCCGAAGGGGTCGATGGCGAGGTCGCCTTCGGGGCCTATACGGGCAAGGCCGCGCTCGTTCTGCGCTCGAAAGGATGCGCAGATGCGTCCACGATCCATTCCATGATCTACCGATCGCGGGAGTCGGATGAAGGTGGCCCGCAATTCGTGCTCAACCGGCAGAGCCAGGCCGCGAAGGCCGACCTCATCATCATCGATGAATGCTCCATGGTGGATGAGGAGTTGGGGCGGGATCTCCTGTCGTTCGGCCAGCCGGTTCTGGTGCTGGGCGATCCGGCGCAATTGCCTCCGGTAAAAGGCGGCGGCTTCTTCACGAGTGCCGAACCGGACGTGATGCTGACCGAGGTGCACCGTCAGGCCAAGGACAATCCCATTATCCAGATGTCCCTGCTCGTGCGCGAGGGAGGCCGCCTTGAAAAAGGAACGTATGGCGAGAGCCGCGTCGTCGGTAGGCGCGAGATCGACTCCGCCATGGTGATGGAGGCCGATCAGGTGCTCGTCGGGCTCAACAAGACGCGACGTCTCTACAACACCCGCCTGCGCGAGCTGAACGGCTATCGCAGCCCCATGCCGGCCGCGGGCGAGAAGCTCGTATGCCTGCGCAACGACAAGACCAAGGGGCTGCTCAACGGCGGCACCTGGAACATCCAAGCCCTGCGGGGCATCCGCAATGATTTCATCCGCATGGACGTGATCCCCGACGACGACGCCAGGCGCCGGTCCGTGGAGGTCGCGGTGCACAAGAGCTTCTTCGAGGGAGTCGAAGAGGAAATCCCCTTCGTGCTCCGGCGCGAGTCCGATGAATTCACCTACGGTTACGCGCTCACCGTTCACAAGGCTCAAGGCTCTCAATGGGACGACCTGATGCTCTTCGACGAGTCCTATGCCTTCCGGGAGCATCGCAGCCGCTGGCTCTATACCGCCCTGACGCGGGCGGCCGAAAAGGTGACGGTGGTCGTATAAACCGCTGAAGGACGATCGCCGGATTCGCATCGGCTGTTGCCGCGCTTGATATGCATGAGGCCCTGTCGGTTAGCTTCCATTGAAGGGGACTTTCCATGCGCTGAGCGCATGAAAATTCTCTCGCGTCTGCGTTCATGTGCCTGCCTCGATTTCGGAAGGCCGTTATGAGTTTTGGCACAAACCTCCACATTTCGGCCGCTGCTTTGAAACAAAATTTCCCTGTGGTGTCCTGGAAGCTTTGTTCATGAAAGGATGACTTATGAAGCGTCGCGCTTTTCTTCAGGCGACAACCGCAGGCTTGGCCGCGGGTGCCGTCGCCATGCCGGCCATCGCCCAGTCCTCGCCAGAGATCCGCTGGCGTCTGACCTCAGGCTTCCCGAAATCCCTCGACACGCTGTTCGGCGGAGGTGAACTCCTGGCGAAGTTGGTGTCGGAGGCCACTGACGGCAAGTTCATCATCCAGCCCTTCGCATCCGGTGAAATCGTCGGCACGCCCCAGGCCGCCGATGCGGTGGGCAACGGCACCGTCGAGATGGCCCACACCTGCGCTTACTACTATGTCGGCAAGGATCCGACTTTCGCCATCGGCACCAATCTGCCCTTTGGCCTCAACTCCCGCCAGACCAATGCGTGGCTCTATCACGGCAACGGCAATACGCTGCTGAACGAGTTCTTCTCCAAATATAACCTGTACGCACTTCCTGCCGGCAACACGGGTGCGCAGATGGGCGGCTGGTTCCGCAAGGAGATCAAGACCGTCGACGACCTCAAGGGCCTGAAGATGCGCATCGCCGGTCTCGCAGGTCAGATCATGGGTAAGCTCGGCGTCGTGCCGCAGCAGATCGCAGGCGGTGATCTCTACCCGGCGCTCGAGCGCGGCACCATCGATGCGGCGGAGTGGGTTGCCCCTTACGACGATGAAAAGCTCGGTCTCAACAAGGTTGCGCCCTATTACTACTACCCGGGCTTCTGGGAGGGCGGTCCCGCCATCCACTTCTTCATCAACCAGCAGAAATGGAACGAGCTGCCGAAGGCGTACCAGGCGGCCATTCAGGCAGCGGCGGGCTACGTCAATGTGGACACGCAGGCGAAATACGATGCCAAGAATCCGGCGGCGCTGCGCAGCCTGATCGGCGCGGGCGCCCAGTTGCGGCCATTCTCCCCGGAAATCATGGATGCCGCCTACAAGGCCGCGAACGAGATCTATGACGAGCTCTCGGCATCCAACCCGAACTTCAAGAAGCTTTATGACAGCTACAAGGCATTCCGCGGCGAGGAATATCTTTGGTTCCAGGTGGCCGAATACGCCTACGACAACTTCATGATCCGCGCCCGCGCCCGCGGCTGATCTAGTGGCGAGGCGGATGCGTGTGGGCGTCCGCTTCGCTGCGACAAGGATTTATTGACTGGCAGCCGCCGAGGTGTCGTCGCCGGCGAGCTTGGAGGCGTAATACGCAATGGTCCGGGAATAGACCTGCGACTTGTTCCATGCCCGCAGCACTTCGTAATTGGGAGCTCCGGGAGACCAGTCAGCGCCTCGCACCCAGCCGTGTTCTTTCAGATAGTTGGCCGTCGAAGCCAGGACGTCTGCCGGGCTGTGCAAAAGATCCGCCCGCCCATTTCCGTCGAAATCCACAGCATATTTATAATAGGACGACGGCATGAACTGCGTCTGTCCGAGCTCGCCCGCCCAAGCGCCGCGCATTTCAGCAGGCGACAGGTCGCCCCTGTCGACAATGCGCAGGGCATCGAACAGATGCGCCTGGAAGAACTCCGTGCGGCGGCAATCATAGGCGAGGGTCGCAACCGAGCGGATGACTGGAAGGTTGCCCCGCACCGCCCCAAAGTCGCTCTCAAGCCCCCAGATCGCCACGAGTATGGGCCCCGGCACACCGAAACGCTGCTCGATCCTGGCCAGGGTGGTGTCATGGCGCTTGAGCATGTTGGCGCCGCTCCTCAGACGCCCCTGCGACACCATCCGGCCTGCGAATTGCTCGAAGCTCTGTTTAAAAACGCCCTGGCCGCGATCCTTCTTGATCACGTTCTGGTCGAAGGTGACGCCGGACAATCCTTGCCTGATCGCCTCCGAAGAGATCCCTTGCGCTGCCGCTTCCTGCTGGATATCGCTCAGCCACTTCTCGAAACCGGCCGGGTCGCGGCAAGTCGCCGCCGAGGCTTGTCCTGCCGTGAGCAAAAGGGCTGCAATGACCGAAATGCGCATCGATGCAGGCATTGTTGTTCTCCCCATAAGGTCCAGCTCTGACGGCGAGGTAGGGCCGAGATCCGACGGCTCAAGGCCCTGGGTCGAACCAGCGGGCTTCGAAAGCGTTGCTTCAAGAAGAAATAGCGTGGCGGTATGGAGGGTCCGATGAAGGCGACACTGGGGCGGATCCTCGTTATTGCGGCCCTGCTGGCCGCTCCGGCTGTCCAGGCCAACACCCTGCCGTCCGATGACGCCTCGCCGGATGGTCCGGTTCTCGTTCGCTTCGACCCCACGATGCGCGAGACCGTCGTCGCAAGCCGGGTCACGCCCCGTCTTTGCTTCGCGCTCTCGCTGCCGGAGGAGTGGCGGCAGAATACGGGCAGCGGCGAGACCAGCATCACGGCGGTTTCATCCTCGGCTGAGATCGACATCAATCTTCGCTCCGCTCGAGAGCTTCAGGATCATCCGCAGTCGGACCTCGCGCAACGCGATGCGGTCTTTCTCCAGCAGGATTACGAGACCCTGCTCGGCCGTCCCGCCCAATCCGTGTCTATCACGTCGCCTGCTCCCGGAGCGACGCGCTGGAGCGCGACCTGGATCGACCAGAACCTTCCAGCTGGGTCCCACGCCATCACCATCGAAGCTCTCATCGTGCCGCTCTCGGATGAGTGGGTTCTCGAACTGTCGCTCGCGGGCATCGATACGCCCCAGTCCCATGAGGCGCTTGTCCGGACGGTTCTGTCCGGCTTGAAGGTGCGCGTCGGAGCGGCTTGCCGCGATTGAGGGCCGCCATTACGTCAGTGTGGGAAGCCGCCGGCGCATGGCGCGCCGGGTCTCATGGAAGCCACCGTTCATGGACGTGATCATCTACCACAACCCGCAATGCGGCACCTCGCGCAACACCCTGGGGCTCATCCGCAATGCCGGGATCGAGCCGCACATCATCGAATATCTGAAGAATCCGCCGACGCGTCTCCTGCTCCGGCAGCTGATCGGGCGCATGGGCCTGTCCGTTCGGGACGTGATGCGCCAGAAGGGCGCGCCGTTCCACGAGCTCGGGCTTGACGATCCGGCGTTGAGCGACGATCAGCTGCTCGACGCCATGATGGCGAATCCGGTTCTAATCGAGCGCCCCATCGTGGTCACGCCCGCAGGGGTAAGGCTGTGCCGGCCCTCCGAGACCGTGCTCGACATTCTGCCGGCCCAGCAGGGCGAATTCCGCAAGGAGGACGGCGAGATCGTCGTCGACGCGAGCGGACGCCGCGCCGCGACGGCTTAAAAGCCTTCGGCGCCTTCCGGTCCGAGATCGATTTTCACGCCCCCGCGCGGCCCATATGGGCCGGCGTCAGCTCGGTTCCGACAGGAACGGCAGGCTCGAGGACGAAATGCTCCTTGTCGGCCTCCGGCGGCGCGGAACGCTGCCGGATGCGGTAGGCCCCCCACAGGGCCATCAAAGCCTGCGCCGCAATGGTCATGTAGGCGAGCCCCTCCGAGCCGAAGGCGCTCATGGCGATGCCACCAAGAACCGGACCTGCGGCGGACCCTGCTCCGACGAGGATCAGTAGGCCCCCGGACGCGGCCACGAACTCGCCGGGCCTGACCATGTCATTCACATGCGCCGTCACGATGCTGTAGGTGGGGATGACGCCGCCGCCGAAGATCGCTACGCAGGCATAATAGACCCATGGCGGCGACCTGTCTGGAATCAACGTGACGAAACTGAACAAGATCGCGGCCGCGATGGCCGTTGTGCCGATGATGACGAGACGCCGGTCGATGCGGTCGGACAGCCAGCCGAGCGGCCATGTCATGGCGAAACCGCCCAGGGTGCCGCATGCCATGAAAATCGCGATGCCGGTCGTGTCCATGCCCTGGCTCTGGGCGAAGACAGGGCCAAGGGCGAAGAATGAGCCCGTGGTGATTCCACACAGAAACGCCGCAACCACGCCGAAAGGCGATTGGACGTGCAGGCGCTTCAGGTTGATCTTGGCCTCGCTTGTCTCTTGGGCGGGCGCGGTCGCCTGGGACAGGGCAATGGGAACGAGGGCCAGCGAAATGATCATCGACACGATGCAGAAGAGCCCGAAACCCGATGGATCGCCTGCCGGCAGGAGCAATTGTCCGACGATCCCGGCGATCAGACCCGTCATGCCGTAGAGGCTGAGGATCTGGCCGCGGATCTGCGCATTGGCCGAGGCGTTGAGCCAGCTTTCCACCACCATGAACAATCCGGCGAAGCAGAAGCCGGTAATGGCCCGCGCGACGATCCAGACCAGGGGATCGATCACCAGGAGATGCAGCAGGGTGGCCGAGGCTGCGATCGCCGCAAGGCCTGCGAAGGTGCGGGTATGTCCGACGCGCTCGATCACCTTGCCGGCCCGCAAGGAGCCAAGCACGATGCCGACCCAGAAGGCTGCGCCCACGGCTCCGATTTCGGCCGGCGAGAAGCCGTCCATGCTGCCCCGGACGCTGAGGAGCGTTCCCTGGAGCGTATTTCCCATCTGCATCAGCCCATATCCGAAGAGGAGCGCCAGCAAAGTTGGGAGCGTCGTGCGCAAGGTCGAAGACATGATTCATCCCTCACGAGATGGTTTGGCTTGGCATTGCGGTTGAAGACTTTGATCCCTGGTCAGGCGCCCGATCACGCTTGTTCGCAGAGTCGTGGCGGCCCCTTGGTTCAGCGTTCGACCATTGGCGGGTTCAAGCCTTGTGCCGGGGTTGAACTCGAGCAGTGAAACAGAGTTCCAGCGACGTTGTCGCACCGGAGACCGCACCCCGCCTTGTTGCAGCCTAGTTTGCGGCGTTTTCTGTTGCCAAGAAAGCGTTTCCGAGACGGCCGAAAAAATGGCCGGCAATGCGTCCAGGGGCTTTGGAGGGCGTAACAATGCATGTCGGCCGCAACAGCGAACTGACCTCACAGGCTGAGGCCATCCGCGCGCATGTGAAGAAACAGCTTCTTCGTATTGCCGACTTCAACAGGAAGCCCCCGCCCGACCTGAAGCGGGCGGCCAATCGCACCTCGGACGTCAATGATCCCGACATGGATGGCTGGATCGCCGACCCTCGATACCCCGAAATTCTCGAAGCGCTGCCGGTGGCCGTCTATGCGACGGATGCGGCCGGCCGGATCACGTTCTTCAACGAGGCGGCGGCGGCGCTCTGGGGACGGCGACCCGTTTTGGGACAGGAGCTGTGGTGCGGCTCCTGGCGTATCTACATGCCTGACGGCACGCCGCTGCCGCACGATCGATGCCCGATGGCGGTCGCCCTTCGTGAAGACAGGCCGGTTCGAAACGTGGACGCCATCGCAGAGCGGCCTGACGGAACCCGAGTTCGCTTCATGCCCTATCCGACGCCTCTGCACGATGCCTCCGGCGCCTTGATCGGCGCGGTCAACATTCTGGTCGACATCACCACCCTGCGAGTGTCCGGCTCGCCAGCTCAGTGAGAGCAATTCATGCGTTGCTATTTCAATCTTTCCGATGGTGAGCAGTTCTTGCAGGACGACATAGGAGTCGAGGTCTCGAGCCTCGACGCCGCGCAAGCAGAGACCTGGCAAGCGATCCAGGAGATCTCCAGTGAGGCGGGTGCGGCAGGGATCGACTGGAGCAACTGGACCCTCAACATGACCGATGCGGCCGGGCAGATCCTGCACACCGTCTCGATCCAGCAGGTCATCGCGAACGAGAACACGACCTTACAGTAAGCCGTGAGGCGGAAAATCCTCACGGCGCTTCCGTTCGAACCGGCCTCAACGCCGGTCAGGAATCCATCTTCAGGGCTGCGATGAAGGCTTCCTGCGGAATGTCGACCTTGCCGAACTGGCGCATCCGCTTCTTGCCTTCCTTCTGCTTGTCGAGAAGCTTACGTTTGCGGGAGGCGTCGCCGCCGTAGCACTTGGCTGTCACGTCCTTGCGCAGCGCCCGGATGGTTTCGCGGGCGATGATCTTACCGCCAATGGCCGCCTGCACCGGAATTTGGAACATGTGCGGCGGGATCAGCTCCTTGAGCTTCTCGCACATGGCGCGGCCACGGCCCTCGGCCCGATCACGGTGGACCAGCATGGAGAGCGCGTCCACAGGCTCGGCATTGACCAGCACCGACATCTTCACGAGGTCGCCCTCGCGATAGTCGGAGATGTGGTAGTCGAAGGATGCGTAGCCCTTCGAGATCGACTTCAGGCGGTCATAGAAGTCGAACACCACTTCGTTCAGCGGCAGGTCGTAGACCACCATGGCGCGCTTGCCGACATAGTTCAGGTCGATCTGGATGCCACGCCGCTCCTGGCAGAGCTTGAGGACGGAACCGAGGTATTCGTCCGGCGTCAGGATGGTGGCGCGGATCCACGGCTCCTCGATGGTCTCGATCTTCATCACGTCCGGCATGTCGGCCGGATTGTGCAGTTCGATGGTCGAGCCGTCGCGCAGCTTCAGGTGATAGACCACGCTCGGCGCGGTGGAGATGAGGTCGAGGTTGAACTCGCGCTCCAGGCGCTCCTGAATGATCTCAAGATGAAGCAATCCAAGGAAACCGCAGCGGAAGCCGAAGCCGAGCGCCGCGGACGTCTCCATCTCGTATGAGAAGCTGGCGTCGTTCAGGCGAAGCCTGCCCATGGCGGCGCGCAGATTCTCGAACTCCGCCGCGTCAACCGGGAATAGTCCGCAGAACACCACCGGCTGCACGGGCTTGAAACCCGGAAGCGCTTCCGTCGTGGGCTTGCGGTCATCCGTGATGGTGTCGCCCACGCGGGTATCGGCCACTTCCTTGATGGAGGCCGTGAAGAAGCCGACCTCACCGGGGCCGAGCTGCGCCATTTCCTGCATCTTGGGAGAGAACACGCCCACCCGGTCGAGGCCATAGACGGCGCCGGTGCCCATCATCTTGATGGTCTGGCCCTTTTTCATCACGCCGTCGATGATGCGCACGAGCACCACGACGCCGAGATAGGCGTCGTACCAGGAATCGACCAGCAGAGCCTTGAGCGGAGCCTTCTCGTCACCCTTGGGCGGCGGCAGCTTCCGGACGATGGCCTCCAGCACGCCCTCGATGTTGAGGCCGGTCTTGGCCGAGATCGGCACCGCGTCGGAGGCGTCGATGCCGATCACCTCCTCGATCTGCTCCTTGATCCGGTCCGGGTCGGCGGCCGGCAGGTCGATCTTGTTGAGGACCGGCACGATCTCGTGGTTGGCGTCGATGGCCTGGTACACGTTGGCGAGCGTCTGCGCCTCCACGCCTTGGGAGGCGTCGACCACCAGAAGCGAGCCCTCGCAGGCGGCGAGCGACCGGGAGACCTCGTAAGCGAAGTCCACGTGGCCGGGGGTGTCCATCAGGTTCAGGATGTAGGTCTTGCCGTCCTGGGCCTTGTATTCCAGGCGCACCGTTTGGGCCTTGATGGTGATGCCGCGCTCGCGCTCGATATCCATGTTGTCGAGCACCTGCTCGGTCATCTCGCGGGCCGAGAGTGCGCCGGTGGTCTGGATCAGGCGGTCGGCGAGCGTCGACTTCCCGTGGTCGATATGGGCCACGATGGAGAAGTTGCGGATGTTGTCGAAAGTATGCGCGGTCATCGGTAAAAACTCGGGCGGGTATGAAACCCTGTTGGGCGGGCAATAGCAGCCCGGCCCACTAAAGCCAAGGGAAGGCGGTGTCGCGTGCCCCGATACCCTCATGGACTCGAACGAGGTGCGCGGATTGCGCGACTTTCCTCCTAGCGACCCTTCTCCAAGATTCGCGAGATCACCTTCGCGGTGTAATCCACCATCGGCACGATGCGCGCGTAGTTGAGCCGTGTAGGGCCGATGACGCCAAGAACGCCGACGATCTTTTGATTTCCGTCACGGAAGGGGGCGGCGATCATGGAGGAGCCGGAGAGGGAAAACAGCTTGTTTTCCGATCCGATGAAGATGCGCACGCCTTCGCCACCTTCGGCGCGGCTCAGCAGGTCGATCACGTCGGTTTGGGTTTCGAGATCCGAGAACAGCAGGCGGATGCGCTCAAGGTCTTCGACCGCCTTCAAGTCGTCGAGCAGATTCGCCTGTCCGCGCACGATCAGCTGGCGCGACTCGGCAGGGCCGACCGTGGTCGCAAGACCCGCTTCCACCAGCCGCGCGGTGAGCGTGTCGAGTTCCTTTTCCATGTCGCCGCGGCGGCTTTCGACCTCCCTCCGGACGTCGCCCAGGGTCTTGCCCTGGATGCGGGCGTTGAGGAAATTCCCGGCTTCAATGAGGGCGCTGGCCGGCAGGCCGGGCGGCAGGTCGAGAAGGCGATTTTCCACCGATCCGTCTTCCGACACCAGCACCACCAGGGCTCGGGCCGGGTCGAGGCGCACGAATTCGATGTGCTTGAGGCGCGCATTGGACTTGGAGGTCACGACCACGCCGGCGCCGCGCGACACGCCCGACAGGAGCGCCGAGGCTTCGGTGAGCGCCGTCTCAAGGGTGTGGCCGGAGGCCGCGGCCTTCATCTGCGCCTCGATGCGGTTACGCTCCTCGGACGTGACGTCGCCGATTTCCATCATGGCGTCGACGAAGAAGCGCAGGCCCACTTCGGTGGGCAGGCGACCGGCGCTGGTATGGGGGGCGAAGATGAGCCCGGCGGCCTCGAGATCCGCCATGACGTTCCGGATCGAGGCAGGCGAGAGCGCCATGGGCAGGATGCGCGACAGGTTGCGCGACCCCACGGGTTCGCCGGTCATGAGGTAGCTTTCGACGATCTGGCGGAAAATCTCCCGCGAACGATCATTCAGCTCCGCGATCGCGCGGATCTCGGACAGGCTGGAGGGTGAACCCGGTACATGCATTCGGTGGTTCTTCGATCCTCTCGGCTCAACCATGCGTATCGTCATTATGTGCTGGTCCCGGACGCTTTAAGCAAGCCCGTGCTTGCCGCATCCCATGGCGTCTTTATAAGGGGCTCCTCATTTCAATGACGTCTGCCTTCAGGAGAGTTTGCCATGCGTCCTTCCAACCGCGCCCCTGACGAGTTGCGCCCCGTGACGCTGGAGCGCAGCGTCGCGCGCTATGCGGAAGGCTCCTGCATGGTGTCCTTCGGCAACACGCGGGTGCTCTGCACCGCCTCCCTGGAGGAAAAAGGGCCGCCGTGGCTGCGCGGGACGGGCAAGGGCTGGGTGACGGCGGAATATTCCATGCTGCCCCGGGCCACCCACGAGCGCACCCGCCGCGAGGTCAATTCCGGCAAGCCCTCGGGCCGCACGCAGGAGATCCAGCGCCTCATCGGCCGGTCGCTCCGGGCCGTGGTCAATCTGCCGGCGATCGGCGAGCGCCAGATCGTTGTCGATTGCGACGTGATCCAGGCCGATGGCGGAACCCGTACCGCCTCGATCACAGGCGCCTGGGTGGCCTTGCACGAGTGCTTCACCTGGATGCAGAACCGTTCGATCATATCGATCAATCCCCTGCGCGAGCCGGTAGCGGCGATCTCCTGCGGTATTTATCAGGGCCAGCCGGTGCTCGATCTCGATTATGCGGAGGATTCGGCCGCCGAGACCGACGCCAATTTCGTCATCACCGGCTCCGGCGGCATCGTCGAGGTTCAGGGCACCGCGGAGGGCAAGCCTTTCTCGGAGGACGAGTTCCTGAGCCTCCTGCGCCTGGCAAAGGCCGGCGTCACCCAGCTCGTGGACCTGCAGAAGAAGGCCGTGGCGTGACCATGCGTCGTCCCCTGACCGGAAAGGTCGTCATCGCGACCCATAATGCGGGAAAGCTGCGCGAGATGCAGGAGCTTCTCGGGCCTTTCGGAGTAGAGGCCGTGTCGGCCGGCGAGTTGGGGTTGCCGGAGCCCGCCGAAACCGGCCACATGTTTGCCGAGAACGCCGCCATCAAGGCCCATGCGGCCGCCAGGACCACGGGCCTGCCGGCGCTCTCCGACGATTCCGGCCTGTGCGTCGACGCCCTGGACGGGGCGCCGGGTCTGTTCACGGCGGATTGGGCGGGCCCTGCCAAGGACTTTCCGGCCGCCATGGGGCGCGTCGAGCGCGAGCTGCAGAAGCGCGGTATCGCTGAGAACGGCAACCGCAAGGCCCATTTCGTCTCGGCGCTGGTGATCGCCTGGCCGGACGGGCACGAGGAGCTGTTTGAGGGCCGGGTCTTCGGCCAGGTGGTCTGGCCGCCGCGGGGAACGGAAGGCTTCGGCTACGATCCCATGTTCCAGCCGGACGGGTTCGACAGGACCTTCGGGGAGCTGTCCCGAGAAGAGAAACACGGCATCGACTGGTCGAAGCCAGAGCCCAAGGCGCTGTCGCATCGGGCCAGGGCCTTCCTGAGCCTTGCAGCCGGGTGCTTGCGCCGGGCCTAGAAAGCACGAAGCGCCCCGCGGGGCGCTTCGCTTGAACCCTAGGGGCCTTTAGCTGTTCGTCGGGCTGTTCGGGTCCGAGCGGCGCTTGGCCATGAAGGCGTCGAATTCCTCGCGGTCCTTGGCCCGCTTCAGCTCCTCGACGAAATCCCGGAAGGCGCGCGCCTCCTCGTCGAGCTTGCGGCGCTCTTCCTCGAGGCGGCGCAGTTCGTTGCGACGGTATTCCTCGAAGGCGGCGTTGCCGGTGCCGCCGGCTCCGAACCCGCCGGCAGGACCCCGCGATCCGAACATATCATCCACGGTGCGGCTGAAGTTGTCGCGAAGGTAGGACTTCGCCTCGTCGAATTTTGGATATCCCATGAGTTTCCAAACCAAGTAGGCCAGCGCGAGCGGCCAGAACCAGATGAAGCCCAGAACGATGCCGGCGATTTCCAGCCCCCGGCGGGGCCGTCGCCCGCAGCGGCGCTGAGCACCGGCATTCCAAGGCCCCGCGTGAGGGCCCGTATTCCAGGCGGTGGAAGCAGAGTCAGACATCGAAGGGGTCCTGTATGTTAATGCTAACAACATTAACATGCGGATCGATTTTGGCGCTTTCAAGGGGAGGCGGGGCGGTTATTTCGTTGTCATTTTGCGGGCTACGTCTGGGAGCGCCGGAGGGCCCCGTGCACAAGGGCGAGCACACCGGCTCTGAGCAGCTCGTACTTGTCCGGCATGCTTGGCCCTTTGGGGAGCTGCCCGGCGGCGTCCAGGGTGGCGATGCCATGGGAGAGGGCCCAGACCTCGATGGCGATGAAGCGGGCATCGACGCCTTTAAAGCCCTCGGGAAACGTGTCGGACAGGGCATGAACCAGAAAATCGAACGCATTATCGCCCGCCGGGAAGGGCTTCTCGCCCTTGGAATCCGCAGCGCAGGCTTCACCGTCCGCGGGCTTTGCCGAGAACATGGCGGCGTAAAAACCCGGCTCCTGCTCGGCGAAGGCCAGGTAAGCCTCGCCCATCCGGGTGAAGCGCTCGAGCGGCGTACCGTCGCTCTTGAGGGCGCGGCCAAGCCGCTCCGTCAGCTGGGTGAAGCCCCGAAAGGCCACCTCGGCCACCAAAGCCTCACGCCCCCGGAAATGACGGTATAGGGCCGCTGGAGTCACGCCCACGAGCTTGGCCGCGTCGGCCAGCGTGAAGCCGCCCAGGCCCCGCTCGGCAATGAAGCGCTGCGCGGCCTCGATGAGGGCTTCCTTGAGGTTGCCGTGGTGATAGCCCTGCCGGTCGAACGGGGCACGCCAGTGACGCATAACGGTGTATGTCCTTGCTTGAGCCCAACTCTAGACCGCCCGCCCTCGGGAGGCCAGCAGCGAGCCTTCAGATCATGAACAGCCAGCGGCGAAAGATGTTCAGAAATCGGGTAACCAGAGTGACGGGCGGAGTAGCAGGGCTGGTCCGGCGAGGCGTATCTTTCACCTCTCCCGTGGAGAGAGGTCGGACCGTGAGGTCCGGGTGAGGGGCGTGGGTTATCCGGAGAGGGCATAACCCCTCACCCTCGCTTTCGCTCGACCTCTCCCTGGAGGGAGAGGTGAGGCTGTAGTCGCCTCGCGCTTCACTCATTCAGCAAAGCACTTTGACTTTGCAACCCGCATGAGGGTGACGTTTCTGGCCAGAGCTGCCATATACCGCCCATGATCGAGCATCCGACGCGCGATGCGGGCTTTGGCGTTTATGTGCATTGGCCCTTCTGCGCCTCCAAATGTCCCTATTGCGACTTCAACAGTCATGTGCGCCACCAGCCGGTGGACCAGGAGCGCTTTCTGGCGGCCTTCGCCCGGGAGATCGCCCATACGGCTGCGCGCATCCCGGGCCGCACCGTCACCAGCATCTTCTTCGGCGGCGGCACGCCCTCGCTCATGCGGCCGGAAACGGTCGGCGCCATCCTCGATTCCATCGGCAAGGCCTGGGCGGTCGCCCCCGGTGCCGAGATCACGCTTGAGGCCAATCCGACCAGCGTCGAGGCGGAGCGCTTCCGGGGCTACCGGGCAGCCGGCGTCAATCGGGTCTCCATGGGCGTTCAGGCTCTGAACGACCCGGACCTGCGCCGCCTCGGTCGCATGCACTCCGTCGAGGAGGCCCTGGCGGCCGTGAAGGTGGCAGGCTCCATCTTCGAGCGCTATTCCTTCGACCTCATCTATGCCCGCCCTGATCAGACTCCCGAGGCATGGCGCGCTGAGCTCAAGCAGGCGATCGATCATGCGGTCGAGCACCTGTCGCTCTACCAGCTCACCATCGAACCCGGCACCTGGTTCGAGCGCCTGCACCAGGCGGGCAAGCTCACTGTGCCTGACGACGAGGCCGGTCGCGTGCTCTACGACATCACCCAGGAGGTCTGCGATGCGCACGGGATGCCGGCCTACGAGATCTCCAACCATGCAAGGCCCGGGGCGGAATCCCGACACAACCTCGTCTACTGGCGCTACGGCGAATATGCGGGCATCGGCCCCGGCGCCCATAGTCGTCTCGTGACCGGCAACGCGCGCCTCGCGACCTCGACGGAAAGGCATCCTGAGACGTGGCTCGAGCACGTGGAACGCGAGGGTCACGGCGTGATCGACGAGGAGGTTTTGACCTCCGAGGCCGAGGGCGACGAATTCCTGCTCATGGGCCTTCGTCTCAAGGAGGGCATCGACCCCGGCCGCTATACGGCCTTCACGGGCCGCACGCTCAACGAGCGGCGCGTCCGGAACCTGGAAGACAGCGGCATGATCCGGCGGACGGGATCACGCCTCGCCGTCACGCGGGAGGGCTTTCCCGTGCTCAATGCGGTGATCGCCGAACTGGCGGCTTAAGCCCCCTTGGCGGGATGGGCCAAGCGGGGGCCGATCAACTGTCTGATTCGGATTTGCGCGAGACGGGAGCCATATAGCCGTTGGCTTCGCTGAACGGCATTGCTTCTTCTACGTAGGTGAATGTCCCGTGGTCTCGAACCTCCCGAGCCGCGCGAGCCAGGCCCGCTAGGGCAGCTCTCGCAAACGAGCCGCCGATGCTGATCCGCTTGACGCCTGCCTCAGCAAGGGTTTGGACAGGATACAATCCGCCCCCGAACCCCATGACAACATTGACGGGCTTGCCGACGGAGGCACAAACCGTTCGGATCGCATCCAGATCGGGTAGGGCTGGGGCGTAGAGCACATCGGCTCCGGCCCGTTCGAAGGCCTGCAAACGACGGATCGTGTCTTCCAGATCGTCGCGTTTGACGCTGAAATTCTCGCATCGTGCCACGACCATGAACCGAAACGGGAACTCGCGGGCCGCCTCGGCGGCGGCCGTGATGCGCTCCACGGCGTGGCTTAAATCGTAAATCGGCTTGTCCGGGGATCCCGTCGCATCCTCGATGGACCCGCCGACAAGTCCCACCGATGCCGCCCTTCGGATCGTTTCGGCAACCTCGTCCGGGGATTGCCCGAAGCCATTCTCCAGATCGGCCGACACGGGCAGGTCCGTCGCGTCCACGATGGCTTTGGCGTTTGTCAGAATGTCGTCACGGGTCAACGCCCCTTCGGCATCCCGTCGACCCAGCGAGAATGCGAGTCCGGCGCTTGTGGTCGCCAGCGCCTCGAAGCCCATGGACGAGAGGACCCGGGCGCTCCCGGCATCCCAGGGGTTGGGAATGACGAATGTGCCAGGCCGCTCGTGAAGAGCTTCGAAATGTGCAGCCTTTTCGGACTGATCCATGATGCCCAGATCCTACCGCGCCACCTTCGACTCGATCACGTCCCACACATTGACGGCAAGGTTCGGCCCGCCGAGGCGCTTGATGGCGCGAATGCCCGTGGGGGCCGTGACGTTGATCTCCGTGAGATTGCCGTCGATCACGTCGATGCCCACGAGTATAAGGCCCATCTGCTTGAGGTGCAGGCCGATGGTCTCGCAGATCTCGCGCTCACGGGGCGTGAGATCGGTCGGTTTCGCGGCGCCGCCGCGCACCATGTTGGACCGGATGTCGTTGGCGGCCGGCACGCGGTTGACCGCGCCTGCCGCCTCGCCGTCGATGAGAATGATGCGCTTGTCGCCTTCGGTCACCTTGGGGAGAAAGCGCTGGATCACCCATGGCTCGCGGAACAGGTTCGCGAAGAGATCATAGAGCGAGCCGAAATTCGGGTCTTCCCGGCCGATCTTGAACACGCTCGCGCCGCCATGGCCGTAGAGCGGCTTCATGACCACGTCCCCGTGCTCGCGCCGGAACTCCTCGATTTCCTGCTTGTCGCGGGAAATCAGGGTGGTGGGCATCAGGTGCGGAAAGTGCGTGACGAAGAGCTTTTCCGGGGCGTTGCGCACATGAGAAGGATCGTTGACCACAAGCGTCTTGGGATGGATGCGCTCGAGCATGTGGGTGGCGGTGATGTAGGCGAGATCGAAGGGAGGATCCTGGCGCATGAGCACCACGTCCACTGTCGAGAGATCGACGCGCTGCGGCTCGCTCAAGGTGAAATGGTCGCCCTCTTGGTCGCGCACCTCGATGGTCTCCGCCATGGCGGTCACGATCCCGTCGCGCATGCTGAGACGGTCGGGTGTGTAATGCAGAACGCGATGTCCCCGGCGCTGCGCCTCAAGCAGCATCGCAAAGCCAGTATCGCCGGCGATCTTGATGCTTTGAACGTGGTCCATCTGGACCGCAACGGTCAGGGTCATGCGTCAGCCTCCATGGGAAGCGGGGTTATTGGCCTGAAATCGCCCGATGGCAACTGTTCTGTCGGGCCGAGTGAACGAAAACAGCGCCCGGACGTTGTTTCCTGCTACGCTTTCCTTCAAGTCCCTTGCCCCCGCGCTCCAACTCCTGCATCTGATAGGCCATGACCCGCCGCGCCCTTCTTATCGTGAACAACAAGAGCCGCAGCGGCGAAACCCAATGCAAGACGGCGATCGAAAGCCTGCGGGCTCACGACATCGAGCCCGTGCATGTGGAATGCAAGCGCCGCGAGGACATGTCGCCCCTCATTGTCCGGCATAAAGGCCAGGTCGATTGCGTGGTCGTGGGCGGCGGCGACGGCACGATCAATGCAGCGGCGCTCGGGGTCATCGAGGCCGATCTGCCACTCGGCATCCTGCCGCTGGGAACGGCCAACGACCTCGCCCGAACCCTGGAGATTCCGCCCGATCTCGATGGGGCTGCGGACATTATTGCGGCGGGCAAGACGCGCAGGATCGACCTCGGCCTCGTCAACGGGGAGCCGTTCTTCAACGTGGCGAGCCTCGGCCTCTCGGCTGAACTTGCCCAGAAGCTGACACGGGACATCAAGCGCCGCTACGGACGGTTGGGATATGCCCTCGTGGCCCTGAAAGTGCTCCTGCAAGCGCGCCCCTTCAGGGCAATTATCACGACCGAAACGGAGACCGTGCGGGTCAGGACCTTGCAGATCGCCGTTGGCAACGGGGTGTTCTACGGCGGCGGCAACGCGGTGGAACAGGATGCCGCCATCGACGATCAGCATCTCGATCTCTACAGCCTCGAACTCGAGCGCGCCTGGAAGCTCGCCCTCATGGCGCGGTCCTTCCGGTATGGGCGGCATGGGGCGTGGAGCGAGGTTCGCGCCATCAAGGCCAAGGAATTCGACATCCGCACCCGGCGCCCGCGCCCGATCAATGCTGACGGCGAGATCGCCACGCAGACGCCGGCCCATTTCACGATCAAACCCTGCGCCGTCACGGTCTTTACTCCGTAGCGGGCGTTGGGCTTCCCTTATCGCCATTCCGTCAGGGAGAGCGGCATGACGGTGGTGCCCCTAAGGTCCGTCGGGACGTTGGAGGCTGCTGCATCCTGTTTCCAGCGGCCGTGACGGATGGCGTCCTCAAGCCCGCTCCGGCCCAAGCCGATATCGTGAAGCATAGCGTCGTCGAAGCCCGACAGCGTGCGCATGTCGCGCCGAATCCGAATTTCCTGCGCCACGGCCGCGAAGAAACGGGTGAGAAGAGAGGGGCGCTTGGTGATGGTCGTGGATGTCAGCGGGGAGGTGGCTGCTTCGCAATTCATCGTCAAAGACATGGTTCACTCCAGCGGTTGGACCTTGAAGGTTCGGGGCTTTCAGGCGAGCGCCGTCCTTCGCCGGAATGGTGTCCGGCGTGGGGGCTTCAGGTCGAAGCGTCGAAGTTCAGGGCCGTTTTGCCGCTGCTGTGTCCCTTTGGAGGACATGTCCAGCGGCCATGAGAGAAATCTAGGATACGGCCTTGTATAAGTGAAACGAATGTTCATTATATTGACGATAATGAACCGTTATGGAGCCGCGCCGTGCCCCACAATCTCGACGTCAGTCTTTTGAGGGCCTTCGTGGCCGTCGTCGATGCAGGCGGAATGACCGCCGCGACAGGGGTCCTCAACCTGACCCAGGCGGCCGTCAGCCAGCAGATCAAGCGCCTTGAGGAAATGGTCGGCCAGGAGCTGATTACCCGGGAACGGCGCGGGATGAAGCTGACGAGCGCCGGCGAGAGGTTGTTCGGGCGCGCCAAGCGCCTGCTTGCTCTCAACGACGATATCTGGACCGAGATGACCACTCCGGTCTACGAGGGCGAGGTGCGGCTCGGCATCCCCAGCGACATCGTCAACGCATATCTGCCGACGTTCCTGAAAGGTTTTGCGCAGACCTACCCCAAGGTGCAGGTCTCCCTGCGGTGCACGTCGAGCTTTGAACTCCTCGACCTGCTTCATTCCGGCAAAATCGACCTGACGCTGACCACGGAACTGGAATGTGGTCCCGATGGGGAGAACCTGATCGTCGACAAGCTCGTTTGGGCAGGCGCGCGGGGCGGCGAGGCCTACCGGCAGCGACCTCTTCCTGTCTCGATCGGCTGCAGCGACTGCGCCTTCCGGGCACCGATCCGCGACGTGCTGCACAAGGCCGGCATCGAGTGGCGCTCCACCACCGAGATAACCAACAACGATGCGCAGGTCGCGACGGCTGCGGCGGACATTGCCGTGATGGCCGTGCTGGCATCAACAGTGCCCAGCGGACTTGAGGTTCTCGGCAAGGATTCCGGCCTGCCGTTGCTTCCTCCGTTCATGGTCAATCTTTACCTGCCCAAGAACGGCGGCAATCACATCGCCCAGGAACTGGCTCGCCACATCCGCCAAGCGCTCGGCGAACAGCGCCGGATGGTGGCGTGAGAAAGTGAGGCGAGGATGCCTATTCCCTCCCCTTGCGGGGAGGGGAATGCGTTTCGTTCGAGACGCTTTGCGCTTCGGCGTCAGCTCATCTCAAGCTCGAACGCCGCCTTGAGATGCCGCGGCCACCGTCGCGGCGCGACGAAGACCGCGTCGGCGCGCCATGTCTTGCCGGCCGCCCAGGGCTGGCGTGACAGCCATGCCCGCGCGGCGCGGGAGAAGCGGCGGCGCTTGGTGGCCGTGATAGCCGAGAGCGCGTCGCCCATGAGGCCCCGCGCCTTGACCTCCACGAACGCGACGGTGTCGCCGCGCATGACGATGAGGTCGATCTCGCCGCCCGCAGCCGCATAACGGCGGGCGAGGGGGCGATAGCCCTTGAGCAGGAGAAACAGGAGCGCGATCCGCTCGGCCCTGTGGCCGCGCAGATAGGTTGTCCGGCGGCGCTCAGGGGCGCTGTTCATGGGTCCTTCTTGGCCAGGACGAGCGCGCGGGCATAGACCTCGCGCTTCGGCACGTTCAGTTCCGCGGCCACGATGGCGGCGGCGTCCTTAATGGAGTGGTTCTTCAAGGCGGCCTCGATCCTCTCGTCCAGGTTCGCAACGACTTCAGCCGCCTGCATGGCCTTCGTGGCTTCGCCGATGAGGACGACGATCTCGCCCTTGGGCGGGCCTTCCTGGGCGAACATGGCGGCAAGCTCCGGCAAGGTGCCGCGGCGGACCGTCTCGAACAGCTTGGTGAGTTCCCTGGCCACGACGGCCGGTCGCTCGCCGAGAACCGCCGCGGCGTCGGCCAGCATCTCGGGCAGGCGGTGCGGACCTTCGAACAGCATGAGCGTGCCGGGGATCGACGCGATCTCGGACAGCCTTGTGCGCCTTGCGGCGCTCCTCGGCGGCAGAAAGCCTTCGAAGAAGAACCGGTCGGTCGGCAGGCCCGACACCACAAGCGCCGTCAGCGCTGCGGACGCGCCGGGAATCGGCGTTACGGGCAGGCCCTCCTCGATGGCGGCCTGTACGAGCCTGTATCCTGGATCGGACACCAGAGGCGTGCCGGCGTCCGACACCAGGGCCAAGGCCTGACCCTCCCGGATGCGATGCACCATGCGCTCGCGCACGGCGTCGTTCGAGTGCTCGTGATAAGCCACGAGCGGCGTCGAGATGCCGTAATGGGCCAGGAGAGTCTTGGTGACGCGCGTATCCTCGGCCAGAACCGCGTCCGCCGCCGCGAGCACGCTCAGCGCCCGGAAGGACACGTCCTTGAGGTTTCCGATCGGGGTCGCCACCACGTAGAGACCGGGACGCAAGGGCTCGGCCTCGGCGGCCAGCCCAAAGGCCGTGAAGGTGCTGATCCTGTCCGACGGCTCGCGCCGCTTGGTCCGGTTGTCGATTCTCTGTGTCATTGGGTTCGAGTGTCGCATAAAGGCCGGCTTCCGAGGAAGCGGGCGTTGATCATGGAAACAATGTTTACTTTTTCCGGCCAAGATTGGTCAGTTCTGGTGTGAGCTGCTTCCCTTGGGGGGTCGGAAGATGGCGCGCTTTGGTCTGAAACGGGTTGGACGCGCCAGGCGCAAGGCCATCACGGCGCTTGTCGCAGGCTCGCTTGTCCTGGCTGGCTGCGTGGGATCGGGAAGCCTGACTCCTCCGCGCAATATCGGCAGAGCCTCCGCCCCCGCGGCGCCCCCGCCGGAGCCCGCCTACGCCCAGGATGACGCTCGTCCGACGATGGAGGCCCAGCCGCTTCCCGAGCCTGGGCCGACGCGGCCCGGCGGCGGGACCATCGGCAACGGGCCCGTGCGGGTCGCCCTGATCCTGCCCCTGACCGGGCCCGGGCAGGGCGCGATCGCCGCCCAGAGCATGCGCAACGCGGCGGATCTCGCCCTCTCGGAGGCTCAGGGAAAGGAGCTCACGATCCTGGTGAAGGACGACCGCGGAACGCCGGACGGCGCGCGCGAGGCCGCGAGCCAAGCCCTGGCCGAGGGGGCCGAACTCATCATCGGGCCGCTTTTCGCAGGCTCGGTTCAGGCTGCGGGCCAAGTGGCGCGCCAGGCTGGCAAACCGGTGATTGCCTTTTCGACGGACGCGAGCGCGGCCACGCAAGGCGTGTACCTGTTGAGCTTCCTCGTGCAGGCCGAGGTGGAGCGGATCGTCTCCTACGCAGCTCAGCAAGGACGCCGGTCCATGGCGGCGCTCATCCCTGAGACAACCTATGGCCGCGTCGCGGAGGCGACCCTGCAACAGGCGGCGGCGCGCAGGGGCGTGCGCATCGTCGCCGTCGAGCGCTACCCAGTCGGTCGTACGCAGGAAGCCGTGCAGCGCCTTTCGCGCGTGATCGCGGGCCCTGCGCCTCAGGCCGATGCCCTGTTCATGCCCGAGAACGGCGATGGATTGCCGGCCCTCGCCCAGGCGCTTCAAGTGGCGGGGCTCAATCCTGAACAGGTCAAGCCGCTCGGCACGGGCGTGTGGAACGAGGCGCGGGTCTTCGGGCTGCCGGCGCTCCAAGGCGGCTGGTTCGCCGCGCCCGACAACCGCGGCTTCGAGGCCTTCGCGGGCCGCTACAGAGCGCGCTTCAACACGGATCCGATCCGTCTTGCGACCCTGTCCTACGATGCGGTGACGTTGGCTGTGGCTCTCAACCGGGTGCAACGCGGCCAAGTCTTCAGCGACGGCGTGTTGACGAACCCTGCGGGATTCGCCGGGGCGGACGGGGTGTTCCGGTTCAAGCCCGATGGGACGAATGATCGATCCCTCGCCATTCAGGAAATCCGCGACGGGGCTGCCGTGACGGTCAGCGCCGCGCCGCGAACTCTCGTTGTCGGAAACTAGCCGCAAGCTTCAGCGGCGGGTGACGGTGGCGCTCAGGTTCGGCCGGTTGTTGAGCGACTGGAACACCACGCAGTAGCGTTCGGTCAGCTTGAGAAGCTGGTCGATCTTCTCCTGGGGCGCATCGGTGTCGACCTCGAAGCTCAAGCGAATGTCCTTGAACCCGACCGGAGCGCCCTTGTCGACGCCGAGCGTGCCGCGAAAATCCAGGTCGCCCTCGGCCTTCACAGCCCCGTGGCGCAGGTTGATCTCGAGCGCGGTCGCAACCGCTTTCAGGGTCACGCCCGCGCAGGCAACGAGCGCTTCGAGCAGCATGTCGCCCGAGCAGAGTTCCACGCCCGAACCGCCGGTGGCCGGATGAAGGCCCGCCACCGCCAGAGCGCGGCCGGTCTCGACCTTGCAGGCGATGTGCTGGTCGTCCAGCGTGCCTTGGGCTTTGAGCGTGATGACGGCGGCATCCGGATCGGCGCGGTACTGATCCTTCAGCGGCGCCTGCAGGGCGCGCAGAGCAGTCGAGTCCATGGGCGTTGTCCTTCTCGTTTCACCACCAGAGCGCGGCGGCCTGACGGTCGCGCTCGCGCTGGGGCTGCTTTTGCGGCGTGTTGAGCGATTGGTCCAGGGCTGTCAGTACACGACGGACGGATGTTTCGAAAGGCAGTCCCGCCTTGTCGCGAGGCCGGGCAAGCCCAAGGCCCAGTTCGTCGAAGATGCGTCCAGGCTTCGGCTGCATGACGATCGCCCGGTCGGCCAGGGTCACGGCCTCCTGCACGTCGTGCGTGACGAGAACGACGGTGGGGCGCGTCTCTTCCCACAGGCCCAGCAGGTGCTCGTGAAGGCTGGCGCGTGTGAACGCGTCGAGGGCCGAGAACGGCTCGTCGAGAAGCAGAACCTTCGGGTTGGTGACGAACGCGCGGGCAATCGCCACGCGCTGCTGCTGCCCGCCTGAAAGATCGCGCGGCCAGCGTTTCGCATGCTCGGCGAGGCCGATCTTCTCCAGCGCATGCCCGACCCGGGCCTTGCGCTCGGCGCTGCTCACGTTGTCGAGACCGAACGCGATGTTGTCGAAGACCGACAGCCACGGCAGGAGGCGCGGCTCCTGGAACACGATTCCAACCGCCGGGTTCGGTCCGTCGATGGTCTCGCCGTCGAGCCGGATGGCTCCGGCGCTCGCCCGGTCGAGACCGGCGATGAGGCGAAGCAACGTGGTCTTGCCGCAGCCGGAACCGCCGATCAGCCCGACGATCTCCGCCTCATGGACCATGAGGTTGATGTCGGACAGCGCGCGGGTGCCGTCGGCATAGGTCTTGGAGAGGTGTTCGAGGCTTAGCATCACAGGCGCTCCCGCACGGTGTCCTGCCAGCGCACGAGCGGCTTGGTGGAATAGACCAGAATGCTGTCGGCGATCTTGCCGAGGAGCGCGAAGGCGATGATGGCCGCGAGGATCTGATCGGGCTTGCCCATCTGCTGACCGTCGACCAAGAGGTAGCCTAGGCCTTCCGACGCGCCCATGAACTCGGCCGCCACCACGAACATGAAGCCGAGGCCTAGCCCTGAGCGCAGCGCGATGAGGGCTTCGGGCAGAACCGCCGGAAGCAGGATGCGCCGAGCGAGCTTGGTGCGGGAGAGTCGGAACACGTGACCCACTTCTACAAGCTTGCGGTCGACGGAGAGAATCGCGCCCGCGATGCCGAGATAGACCGGGAAGAACACGCCCACGGCGATCAACGCGACTTTCGATGCCTCGAAGATGCCGAGCCACAGGATGAAGAGCGGCACCCAGGCGATGGACGGAATGGCGCGAAGCGCCTGAAGGGTTGGATCGAGCAGGCGGCGGATGGTTTCATTGGCGCCGGACAGTGCGCCGAGCACGATCCCGGCCGCGGCCCCGATGGCGAAGCCCGCGAGAATGCGCCAGAGGGTCGCCCACACGTGGGTCCACAATTCGCCGGTTTCCGAGAGTGCCGCGAGGGTTGCCAGGATGCGGCTCGGCGGCGGAACGAGGCGGCCCTGGGCGACGCCGAAAGTCACGGCTGCTTCCCAGAGAAGCGCGATGAGGATGGGAAGAAAAAAGCCGAGAAGGACGCGCCAGTCGAAGGCGCGACGCTTCTCGGCAAGGACAGGGGCCGCGAGAGCGGCGGCACCCTCATGGGAGGACCAGGCTTGGCTTTCGGCTTGGCCTGTCACGGCGCTCTCCCGTGATGAAGTAGGTTAGCGGGCAGCGGTCGCGAAGCTGCGGTCGATAAGCGAATCGACGGCGGCCTTCACGTCCGTGCCGGCATTGATGACGCCCGCCTGCTGCAGGGCGAGGCCTGCGGCCAGGACCGTGTCCACCTGCGGCTGACCGATGGTCGAATGGGTCAGTTCCGTGCGCTCGAGCTGACGCTCGATGACCGTCTCGGGCAGCTTGGTGTAGGACACGAGGGTCTTTTTCAGCTCGTCGCGATTGGCGAGCGAATAAGCGCGGGCTTCCTCGTAAGCCTTGAGCACCCGCGAGACGAGCGCAGGGTTCTCCTTGGCGAAGGTCTCGGTGACGTTCAGCACGCCCCAGGTGTTGGCGGCCGCGTTGCGGTGGAAGAGCGTCGCGCCGCTCTCCACTTCCGCCGCGGCCATCAGCGGATCGAGGCCGGCCCAGGCGTCCACGTCGCCACGCTCGAGAGCCGTGCGCCCATCCGGATGCTGGAGCAGTACGAGCTTCACGTCCTTCTCGGTGAGCTTGGCGTCCTGCAGGGAGCGGACGAGGAAGATGTGCGGATCTGTGCCGCGGGTGACGGCGACGCGCTTGCCCTTCAGGTCCTCGACCTTGGTGATGCCGGTGTCCTTGCGGGTCACGAGGGCGGTCCATTCAGGACGGGAATACACGTAGATCGACTTGATCGGGTTGCCGTTGATCTTGCCGATCAGCGCGGCGGCGCCGGCCGTGGAGCCGAAATCGATCGAGCCCGCATTCAGGAATTCAAGCGCCTTGTTGGAGCCCAGCGATTGCACCCAGCGAACCGTGATGCCGTCCTTGGCCAATTCCTTTTCCAGGAAGCCCTTGTCCTTGAGGACGAGGCTGACCGGGTTGTAGGTGGCGTAATCGATGCGGATTTCCTTCACCTGAGCCGAAGCTGCGGTGGCGAAGGACGCGATGCCGGTGGCGAGGGAGGCGGTGAGAAGGAAGCGGCGGGTCAGTCTCATATCCTTGGGTCCTATGTTTGGCGCATAGGAACCCTCGACCGTGAGGTCTTGAGCGCCCGGCGCTTTAGCTGCACTTGTTTCGCGCCCGCAAGCTGCATGCTCAAATCGGCGCGTGTCCTTTATGTAGAACCAATCGTTTCTTTTGTCAAACGTCGTAGCGTATAAAGAACAACGACCGGATGCGACCACGGTTCCGGAACTCAACGATGGGCGAGACCTCCGCAAAGTGTTAAGCGAAACGGAACCTTGAACACGGTCCGGCATGTCGAACGATCCTTTCGCAAGAATCCTGCAACATCTGGGCGAGCAGCCGCTGGACGACGCGGCCACCCTCCGGTCCCGGCTGGTGCCCGGCCTCAAGGCCGCCCTGGACGAGGGCAAGGCCGCAGCCGAGGCGCAGCTTCTCGAAAAGCAGAATGGGCTGGCCTGCGTGCGGTATCTTTCCGACCAGATGGATGCTCTGGTTCGCACGGTCCACGATGCGGTGGTGCGCCATCTCTATCCGGCGGACAATCCCTCCACGGGGGAGCGTCTCGCGGTGGTGGCGACCGGCGGCTATGGGCGCGGGACGCTGGCGCCGGGCTCGGATGTCGACCTCCTGTTCCTGCTGCCCTACAAGCAGACCGCCTGGAGCGAGAGCGTGGTCGAGGCCATGCTCTACGTGCTGTGGGACCTGAAGCTGAAAGTGGGCCACGCCACCCGATCCGTGGACGAGTGCCTGCGCGAGGGCGCCGCCGACATGACGATCCGGACCTCGCTCCTCGAGGCGCGCTTTCTTTTCGGCGACCGGGCGCTCTACGACACCCTGATCGAGCGCTTCGACCGGGAGATCGTCGCCTCCACGGCGGCGGATTTCGTCGACGCGAAACTCAAGGAGCGCGATGCGCGCGTGGCCAAGGCGGGCGCATCGCGCTACCTCGTCGAGCCGAACGTCAAGGATGGCAAAGGGGGCCTGCGCGACCTCAACACCCTCTTCTGGATCGCCAAATACGTCTATCGGGTGCGCGAGCCGGAGGAGCTGGTGAAGGCGGGGCTGTTCACGCCTGAGGAGTTCAGGCTGTTCGCCCGCTGCGAGGAATTCCTCTGGCGCGTGCGCTGCCATCTGCATTTCGCGACAGGACGCGCCGAGGAGCGGCTGACCTTCGACGTCCAGCGGATCATTGCCGAACGCATCGGGTCCACGGCCCGCGGGGGATTGTCCGGGGTCGAACGCTTCATGAAGTCCTACTTCCTGATCACCAAGGATGTGGGGGATCTCACGGCCATCGTGTGCGCGGAACTCGAGGCGCGACAGGCCAAGCGCAGGCCCGTGCTCGACCGCATGCTCGGCCGCTTCCGGCGCCGTCGGGGCGGAACGTTGGCCGACGACGATTTCCTCATCGACAACGACCGCATCAACGTCAGGTCCGAGACCGCGTTCGAGCGGGATCCGGTGAACCTGATCCGGTTGTTCTGGCTGGCGGATCGGCACAACCTTCCGATCCACCCCGACGCGACGCGGCTCGCAACCCGCTCCCTCTCGCTGATCGGCCCCAGCCTGCGCCACGATCCGGAGGCCAACAGGCTGTTCCTCGACATCCTCACGTCGAAGAACGTGCCGGAGGTGGTGCTCCGGCGCATGAACGAAGCCGGCGTGCTCGGTCGTTTCATTCCGGAATTCGGCCGCATCGTGGCGATGATGCAGTTCAACATGTATCACCACTACACCGTGGACGAGCACCTGATCCGCTCCATCGGCGTGCTGACGGAAATCGAGGCCGGGCATCTGGGCAACGAGCACCCGCTTGCGAACCAGATCTTCGGCACCATCCGCAACCGCCGCGCCCTTTACGTAGCGGTCTTTCTCCACGACATCGCCAAAGGCCGTCCGCAGGACCACTCGGAGGCCGGCACCGTCATCGCCCGCAAGCTAGGCCCGCGCTTCGGCCTGAGCGAGGCCGAGACCCATACGGTGGCCTGGCTCGTGGAGCATCACCTCCTGATGTCGAACACGGCGCAAAGTCGCGACCTGTCGGACCCTGCCACCATCAAGAGCTTCGCCGAGGTCGTCCAGACCATGGAGCGTCTCAAGCTCCTCCTTGTCCTGACCATCGCCGACATCAAGGCCGTGGGGCCGGGGGTCTGGACAGGCTGGAAGGGACAGCTTCTGCGCAACCTCTATCACGAGACCGAGGTTCTGCTCGGCGGCGGCGTGAGCGACATGGCCCGCTCCGAGCGCGTGCGTCTGGCGCAGGACCAGCTGCGGGCCGAGCTGCCGGACTGGTCGCAGGAGATGTTCGACGCCTATGCGGCCCGGCACAGCCCGGCCTATTGGCTCAAGACCGACGAAACCCGCCGGGCCAAGCAGGCCCGCTTCGTGAAGAATGCCGAGAAGGCCGGTCGGACGGTGTCCACCTGCCATGAAACGGACGAGTTCCGCGGCGTGACGGAGCTGACGATCCTGTCCCCGGACCATCCGCGGCTGCTCGCCATCATCACGGGGGCCTGCGCGGCGGCTGGCGGCAACATCGTCGATGCGCAGATCTTCACCACCACGGACGGCATGGCGCTGGACACCATCGTGCTCTCGCGCGCCTTCGACCGGGACGAAGACGAATTGCGCCGGGCCGAGCGAGTCGCGAAAGGCATCGAGCGCGCGCTCAAGGGCGAGGTGAAGATCGCCGATCTCGTGAATGGCAAACGGCCGGTCAAGGAGCGGACGAAGGCCTTCCACGTGCCGCCCGAGGTGACGATCGACAACTCCCTGTCGAACCGCCAGACGGTCATCGAGGTATCGGGCCTCGACCGGCCGGGCCTGCTCTATGATCTCACGACGGCGCTCGGCAAGCTCAACCTCAACATCGCCTCAGCCCATATCGTGACCTTTGGCGAGAAAGCCGTGGACGTTTTCTACGTGACGGACCTCACGGGCACGAAAGTGACCCATGCGGGCCGCCAGGCGAGCATCCGGCGGACCCTGCTCGAAGTGTTCAACACAGAGGAAAGCGCCTCGTCCCAGCGCCGTAGCGCTTGATTTGTGCCGCCTGCGACCTGATATGTGGGCCGACCCCTTTCCCATCTCAGTTGAATGACGATGAAGCCGAACGACACGGAAAACCAGAACATGACCCCGCCAAACGACGCCCCCGAGGCCGCCAACACTCCGGCCGACGAGACCGCCTCGCAGGCTGCGCCGGATCCGATCGCCGTTCTGGAGGCCGAAAAGGCCGACCTGAAGGACAAGTTCCTTCGTCTGATGGCCGATATGGAAAACCTGCGCCGCCGCACGGAGCGCGAGGTGGCGGACGCCCGCACCTACGCGGTGGCGAACTTCGCTCGCGACATGCTCAACGTAGCCGACAATGTCCGCCGCGCCATCGAGAGCGTGCCTGATGAGGCCCGCGGCACCGCCGAGGGCGCCTTCAAGGGCCTGATCGACGGCATCGACCTGACCGAGCGCGACTTGCTCAAGACCCTTGAGCGCCATGGGGTGAAGAAGCTCGAGCCCGAGGGGCAGAAGTTCGACCCTAACATCCACCAGGCCATGTTCGAGGTTCCCAACCCGGATGTGCCCAACGGCACGGTGGTCCAGGTGGTCCAGTCGGGCTACGTGATCGGCGACCGGGTCCTGCGTCCTGCCCTCGTGGGCGTCGCCAAGGGCGGCCCGAAGGCGGCCCAGAATGGCGCCGATGCGGACAACTCCTCCGCCGCGTCTTAGCGCATCGTGCGGAAAAGTGGACCCGGTTTTCCGCCTCGAACGATGCGCCGCCTATAAAGTCGAGCATCGGAATCGATCCCAAAAGTGGAGCCCTCTTTTGGGTCCGAGGCTCTAATTTGGGCCTCCTCGGCCACATTCCCTTCGAGACCATCGGCGTCGCCGTCTTTGCCCTGAGCGGGGCCTTGATGGCGGCCCGCAAGGGCATGGACCCGTTCGGGTTCGCGCTTCTGGCGACGGTGACCGGCGTCGGCGGCGGGACGCTCCGGGACCTGCTCATCGGCACGCGGCCCGTTTTCTGGGTTGGTGACCCGAGCGACGTCCTCGTCTGCCTTCTGGTCGCCGAGGTCGTCTTCGCGCTGGGCCCACGCCGGGTCGCGGTCATGGAAGGCGGCAAGCGGGGGCGGGCGCTCCTGTGGGCCGACGCCCTGGGGTTGGCGCTGTTCGCCATCGTGGGAACCGGCAAGGCTGTCGCGGCCGGGGTCCCGGCCCTGTCGGCGGTGGCGCTGGGCACGATCACGGCCACCTTCGGGGGCATCATCCGGGACATCTTCGCCGGCACCACGCCCCTCGTGCTGCGGCAGGAGATCTACGTCACGGCGGCGGCCCTCGGAGCCGCCGTCATGGTCGGCCTGCAAGCCTCAGGCGTCGGTCCGTTTCCGTCAGCCGCGGCAGGCTTCCTGGCGGCCTTCGGCCTGAGGGCGCTGGCGATCCTGCGCGGCTGGTCCCTGCCGGCCTTTCCGCCCCGGGACTAGCGCATCAAACCATGCGCCGCCTCGACCCGTGAGCGGCGGAACCGCCGGGTCTCCCCACCGTTGCCGTCTCGGATCTCGGGAGACGACATGCGTTTCATTCCCACCCGCCTGCATGGCGTCATCGACTACCTCTGGGGGCTGGCCCTCATTGCTTCCCCCTGGCTCTTCGGATTCGCGGACGTGCCGGCCGCCAAGTGGGTGGCCATCTTCTTCGGCGTGGGGGCAATTCTGTACAGCCTCGTCACCGCCTACGAACTGAGCCTCGTTCCCCTCGTGCCCATGCCGCTCCACCTGGGGCTCGATGGGCTTACGGGCTTCATCCTGGCCATCTCGCCCCTCGGCTTCGGCTTTGCGAACCAGGTTTACCTGCCGCATGTCCTGTTTGGGCTGTTCTCGGTCGTGGCAAGCCTTGTGACCAGAACGCAGCCGTCGCCCCTGGCGCTGGGCCGACGATCCTCCGCTGGTCCCTAAGGGTTCATCTCGACGCTGTCGATCATGGTGCGGAAGCGTGGCAGCACCTGCTCCCGCTTCTCGGCGCGGGCCAGGCCGACCAGCCGCACGTAGCGGTCCGGCTCGAACCGGATGGTCTGCATCACCACCACGTCCTCGCCGGAGGCCTGATCCTTGGCCCGGGCGACGATCTCGTGCCAATCCTGACCCTTGAGGCGGAAGGAATCCGCGCGCTCGACCCTGATCTCCTTCAAAACTTCGTTGGAGTTGAGGGCCATGCGGGCGAACTGCTCCCGCCTTTCGCCAGCTGGCGGAGGCGGCTGCAGGGATACGGCCAGGATTGCCACAGGCTGCTCCACCGCCTTGACGGTATCCAGCGGACCGTCCGTGAACAGCGCCGAGTTGCCCGACAACACCCGCACCGGGCGGAAGCCCGCCTTGTTGCCGATCTGGAAGGGCAAGGCCGAGACCTGCTCGTCCAGGGAGACCGGACCGCGCAGGGCGACGCTCCTGAGCGCCTTTAGCATATCGGTCTCGCTGTAGCCGTCGCTGCCGCCCTGGACCTGCGCGATTAGAAGCGCCGTCATGTCTAGGCCCCGCACCGCCATCACCCACTTGCGGCCCTTGACCGGCCCGGTCATGGAGCCCGCGATGAGCACGCCGTCCCGGTCGCCGACCTTCAGGTTTTCCCGGGAGGTCACGTCGAGCCCCTGGCGCTTCAGGGCATCCTTGGTCATCCCGGTCACCAGCTGCCCATAGGCTTCCGCCGGCATCTCCGCGATGGTGATCACCGCCGCCCGCTCGGTGTTCTCAAACCCGGTGAACCGCTTCGACATCACCATTTCCTGCGGCGGCACGAGACCCACCCGGGAGGCGGGCGGGAAGACGGGCTCAGCCGCAAGCGCGGCCTGAAGGCTGAGGGTCAGGGCCAGGGCCAGGGCTGTGGCGGCAAGCCCCCTCACGACGTTTTTCATCAGCGTTCTCCAGACACGTCCATTACAAAGGCTTAAAGCGGCTTCTTCACTCTGCGCAAGGTCAGATTGAGCCGTCCGCCCTGCGGCAGCAGGTCGGAGCCCCCGGTCATCAGCCTGTCGATCCCATGATAGATCAGCCGCGCTGGGCCGCCGAACACAATGGCGTCACCGGACCTGAGCCGGATCGACCGCGTCGGGTCCTTTCGGTCCAGCCCGCCATAACGAAAGAGCGCGGTGTCGCCGAGGGACAGCGATACCACGGGAGCGTCAAACTCCTCCTCGTCCTTGTCCTGGTGCAGCCCCATCCGGGCCGCGGACTCGTAGAAATTGATCAGGCAGGCGTCGGGAGGGGCCGGGTAGCCGCTCAAGGTCTCCCATGCATCGAGGGCGAGCCGGGGCATGGCGGGCCAGGACTCGCCGGTTTCCGGATGGGTGGGTTGATAACGGTAACCCGAAACGTCGGACACCCAGCCGAGGGGCCCGCAATTGGTCATGCGCACGGAAAACGGCTTGCCGGTTCGCGGCATGCGGGGCGTGTAGAGCGGAGCCGCCAGGGTAATGTCGCGCACCGCTTGCAGAAGGTTCTCCTGGGCCGTGCGATCGAGGTAATCGGGGTAGTAGACGAGGCCGGGCGCAAGGGTGATGGAGGTCATGGAGATATCCCTTGTGGCGCTGCCCGATGTTTCCTCCCCATTGCTGGGGGCGCCAGGGTGAGAGACGTTGCTGCAAGGCGCCGATCACCTCTCCCGGGGGGAGAGGTCGGACTGTGAGGTCCGGGTGAGGGGGCGTGCCGTACCCGGAGAGGGCGTAACCCCTCACCCTCGCTTACGCTCGACCTCTCTCTCAGGGAGAGGCGAGGCTGTAGCGGCCTTGCGCCTCGACAACGAAGCTCAGAGGTCTGACTTTGCGACCCCCACCTCCACCTCCTCCCCGCAAGGGGGAGGAGAGCACCGTTGGCGCCCGTTGTTCTGCAGGCCTTCAGGCCTCCAGCACCTTCTTGTCGGCCACGGTTGTGTCCTCGTTCAGCCGGTAGACGAGCGGGATGCCGGTGGCGAGTTCGAGCGACGGGATCGTCTTTTGGGTCAGCCCGTCGAGCACCATCACGAGGGCGCGCAGGGAATTGCCGTGGGCGGCCACTAAGACCCGCTCGCCGCGCATGACCCGGGGCAGGATCTCGCGGATGTAGTAGGGCAGCACGCGGGCGACCGTGTCCTTCAGGCTTTCGCCGCCAGGAGGCGGAACGTCGTAGGACCTACGCCATAGGTGTACTTGCTCCTCGCCCCAGCGCTGGCGGGCGTCATCCTTGTTGAGGCCCGAGAGGTCCCCGTAATCGCGCTCGTTCAGGGCTTGGTCCATGATGGTCCGGAGATCCGGCTGGCCGATCTCCTCGAGGATCAGCTTGCAGGTCCGCTGGGCCCGGGACAGGTCCGACGTGTAGGCGATGTCGAATTGCACGCCCAACGCCTTGAGGCGTCGGCCCGCTTCACGCGCCTCCTCGACGCCGAGATCGGTCAGGCCCGGGTCCTTCCAGCCGGTGAAGAGGTTCTTGAGGTTCCATTCACTCTGGCCGTGGCGGGCGAGGACGAGAAGGCGGTTCATGTGGTGGCGTCTCCAACGATGCTTCGAATGGGGTGTCATAACTGGTTCAGGCCGAGCACGTCGGCCATGGTGTAGTAGCCGGGTTTCTTGTCGAAGGCCCAGAGCGCGGCCCGGACGGCGCCGCGGGCAAAGATGCCCCGGTCCTCGGCCCGGTGGAAAAGCTCCAGCCGTTCGCCTTGGGCCGCGAACATCACCGTATGCTCGCCCACGACCGAGCCGCCGCGCAGGGCTGCAAAGCCGATATCGCCAGAGTTCCGCGCGCCCGTATGGCCGTCGCGGCTGCGCACAGAGCGTTCTTTCAGGGAAATCTTCCGGCCTTCCGCCGCCGCCTCTCCGAGCAGGAGTGCGGTGCCGGACGGCGCATCCACCTTATGGCGGTGGTGCATTTCAAGAATCTCGATATCGAAATCCTCGCCCAAGGTGGCGGCCACCTTGCGCACGAGGCCCGCGAGCAGGTTCACGCCGAGCGACATGTTGCCGGACTGGACGATGCGCGCGTGGCGGGCGGCGGCTTCGAGCTTGGTGAAGTCCGGCTCCTGCAGGCCTGTGGTGCCGATCACGTGCACGATGCGGGCCTGGGCCGCGAGCGCCGCGAAGGCCGTGGTCGCCGCAGGAGCGGTAAAATCGAGCACGCCGTCGGCCTGGGCGAAGACCGGCAGGGGATCCTCCGTCACGATCACGTCGAGCAGACCCGTTCCGGCAAGCAGCCCGGCATCGTGACCGACCGCATCGGAGCCCTTGCGCTCGATGGCGCCGACGAGGCGGCATTCCTCCGTTTCAGCCACGGCCTTGATCAGCATGCGCCCCATGCGCCCGGCCGCACCCACCACGACGAGTCGCATCTCGGTCATGCCTGAACTCCTGTTTCCACGGGGTCGGATATAGCGGCCGATGCGGCTGCTGAGAAGCGTAGCCTGGAGCGGAATGAGGCTTATCCGGGTTGCATTCCGCTCCCCGGCCTTGCCATCCCTTAGGCGGGCTGCGGCCCGTCATACCCTTCGATGACGATGATGTCCGCTACCGCGTGTCCATCCCGCTCGGCCTTTGCGGCCTTGTATTCGGGCGAATGCCAGCAGGCCAGGGCCTGCTCATAGGACGGAAACTCGATCACCACGTTGCGGGCCCGGGCCTCGCCCTCCACCGCCTCGTAGGCTCCGCCCCGCACGAGAAAGCGCGCATCATACTTTGCGAAGGCGGCTCCATTGGCCGCCACGTAGTTCTTGTATCCGTCCGGGTTCGTGACATCCACGCGACCGATCCAGTATCCCTTAGCCATCACTCGACTCCTTCCACGGCCACCATCTCGGCGATGCCGGCCTTTTCCCGCAGCGCCTTTGCGGCTTGGTATTCTGGCGAATGATAGTACCGCTTGGCCTGCTCCAGCGACTCGAATTCGAGGATCACGTTGCGCGGGCGCGCTTCACCTTCGAGCGCTTCGTAAGCGCCACCGCGCGCCAAGGCCCGTCCGCCATAGTGCCGGATCGCCTCGGACGCTCCCTTGACGTATTCGGCATAGGCCTGCGGATCGGTGACGGTCACGCGGGCGACAACATAGGCTTTGGGCATCGGCGGCTCCTCCATTCGATGCTGCACGAGAAAGGCCACAGGCGCCACGCCGTCAAGGTGCGCAGGCGCTAATCGCTGAGCAGAGCGGGCAAATCGGCCAGCAGGCTGTCGCGGGCGCGAAAGCTTGCAACCGAGTTCTCCTTGCGCTCGTCCTTGATCAGGCGCGCGAGAAGAACGGTGCGGTTTCCTCTCTCGGCCCAACCCACGAACCAGCCGAACTGGCGGCTTCGGTCAGGTCTGCCGTTCGGTCCTGGCTGGAACCCGGAGCCGGTCTTGCCGCGCACCGCCCAGCCCTCCGAGGTGAAGGTTGGCATGATGGCCATCGTCATGTCGCGGGCGTGGGCCGAGACGGGGAGTTCGCGCTTGAGAAGTTTCCGGAGGAACGCCACCTGTTCGACCGGCGAGATCTGCAACGACGAGCTCAGCCAGGCGTTCGTCAGGCCGTTCGCTTTGCCGGGATCGCCGGAGAGATCGCGATTGCCGTATCCGAAGGCGTTCACATAGCCTTTGAAGCGCCCGGGCCCCATGGTGCGGGTCAGCGCCTGCGAATACCAGACCACGGAGTCCCGCAGCCATGGGCGCGGAGTCGTGGTCCTCTTCCAGGCGTCGTTCCAGGCTTTGTATTCCGGCCGACAGGGCCAGGCAGGCGCGTCATCGCTTGTCAGAATGCCCGCGTCATAGCCCATCAGGCTGAGCGGGACCTTGAAGGTGGAGGCCGGGCTGCTGCGCTCGTCGCATGGGCCCTCGCGCTTGATGACCCGCCCCGTCTCGAGATCGACGATCAGGGTGCAGGTGTCGGCCCATGCAGGCCCGCAGACGAGCGCGAGCGCACTCCAGAGGATGGCGGCTGCGATGCGCTTCATCGGCTGTTGTCTTTAACGCGTTGCGCCGGAGATTTCCCGCACGATCGCCTCCGCCGCCGCTCTCGGATCGGCCGCCTTGATGATCGGGCGCGCCACCACGAGGTGATCCGCGCCGAGGCGAATGGCGTCGGCGGGGGTCAGGATGCGCTTCTGGTCGCCCGCCTCGGAGCCGGCCGGACGAATCCCCGGCGTGACGATCAGGCGGTCGGAGCCGACGATGGCGCGAACGCGCTCGGCCTCGGGAGACGCACACACGATGCCGTCGATGCCAAGGTCGCGGGCCTGTTCGGCGCGGCGGGTGACAAGATCGGCGGCCGTCATGCCCGGTGCATAGCCTGCATCCGCAAGGTCCTGTTCTTCATAGGACGTCAGCACGGTCACGGCCAGGATCTTCAAGGAGGAGCCCGCTTTGCCGGCGACCGCCGCCCGCATGGTCTGGGGATAGGCATGGACTGTGAGAAACGTCGCGCCGAGCCGCGCAATGGAGCGCACGCCCTCTTCGACGGTGTTGCCGATGTCGTGGAGCTTGAGGTCAAGAAAAACCTTCTTGCCCTCCGCAATCAGCTCCCGGGCGAACTCGAAGCCGCCCGCGTAAGCCAGTTGGTAGCCGATCTTGTAGAACGTGCCTGCATCCCCGATGCGATCGACTGCCGCGCGCGCCTCTTCGACGGAGGGTAAGTCGAGACCAATGATGAGCCTGTCGCGAATGTCCCTTGCCGGAGCAGATTCCATACGAAGGGGCATCGCAGAGCTCATGGGGTCGTGGCCTTATTGTAAACCCAGACGCGGGCCGGGGGGAGGTTGCGCCAGATGCGGTTGGACGCGCGGGTGCGGTACGCCTTGGAGCGCGCCGGGATCGGCGGCACGACCGCATAGGTGAACTGGATGAACGGCGCGTCCGGGCCCATGATCGCGTGCGCGGCGTCGAGCAGGGCCAGGCGCTGATCCATCGGCTTGGTGAAAAGCGGCAAGCTGGAGACCGTCGCGGCTGGCGCTTCCGACAGGACGTCCGACAGGGTCTCGTGAAGGTCGTAGGCATCCCCTTGGATGATGGTCGCCTTGGGGAACCGCCGCTTCAGGAGCCTGCAGAAATCGGGGCTGTACTCGACCAGAACGAGCCGGTCCTGGGCGACCCCGCGCCGGATCAGAGCGTCGGTCACCGGGCCGGTGCCGGGACCGAGCTCCACGACGGGGCCCGGGATGCGCGGGTCCACGAAGGACGCCATGGTTCTGGCGAGGATCTTCCCCGAGGGCGTCACCGCCCCCATGACCAGGGGGCGCTCGAGCCAGGAGCGGAGGAAACGGGCTTCGTCTTCGAAGCGGTCCTTGCCGATGGGCAATTTCCGGGGCGTATGCCTTTGGAAAGACTGAAGCACTGGGGGGACCCCTCAAACGGGCAGATCACATAGGCTCTAAGGAGACTCTGGGCTCTTTAGAAACTCAAAGGAAACGACCGTCAAGCTAAGAGGATCCACTCAACCCGTCGAAGAATTCGCGAACGCGGGAGAAAAAGCCCGAACTTTCCGGATGATTCTCCTTGGAGCACTCCTGGTCGAACTCCATTAGAAGCTCGCGCTGGCGCTTGGTGAGTTTCTGCGGAGTTTCCACAACAACCTGAATGTAGAGATCACCCACGTCCCGAGAGCGCAGCACCGGCATGCCCTTGCCCCGCAGGCGGAACTGTTTGCCTGATTGCGTTCCCTCGGGAACCTTCACCTGGGCGTCCGTGCCGCTCATGGTGGGAACGCTGAACTCGCCGCCGAGCGCCGCCGTCACCATGGAGATCGGCACGCGGCAGAAAAGATCAGCCCCGTCGCGCTGGTAGAAGGGGTGCGGCTTCAGGGACAGGAAGATGTAGAGATCGCCCGCGGGCCCGCCGCGGGAGCCCGCTCCGCCTTCTCCGGCGAGGCGGATGCGGGTGCCGTCTTCGACGCCGGCCGGAATGTTGACCGACAACGTGCGCTCGCGGGTGACCCGTCCGGCGCCGCCGCAATCCGAGCAGGGATCGTCGATCACCTCGCCGCGCCCATGGCAGTTGGGGCAGGTGCGCTCGATGGAGAAGAAGCCTTGCGTCGCCCGCACCCGGCCCGCGCCGCCGCAGGTGGGGCAAGGCTTGGGCTTGGATCCCGCCTTCGCGCCGGTTCCCGAGCAGGTCTCGCAGGTGATCGCGGTGGGAATCTTGAGTTCGGCGGTCTTGCCGTGGAAGGCCTCGTCGAGGCTGATCTCGAGATTGTAGCGCATGTCGGAGCCGCGCTCGTGGCCACCGGTGCTGCGGCCGCCGCCGCCACGCGCACGGGCGTCTCCGCCAAAAAAGTTCTCGAAGATATCCGACATGAAGTCGGAGAAGTCGTTGCCGAACCCTGGTCCGCCCGCGCCGCCGTTGGCGAAGGCCTCATGGCCGTAGCGATCGTAGGCCGCGCGCTTCTGCGCATCGGAGAGGGTCTGGTAGGCTTCGTTGAGTTCCTTGAACTTGACCTCGGCCTCGTGGTCGCCCGGGTTGCGGTCCGGGTGGTACTGCATCGCGAGCTTGCGGAAAGCGGATTTCATCTCCGCCTCGGTCGCGGTCTTCGAGACGCCGAGAACCTCGTAGTAATCGCGCTTGGACATGTCAGGCGCCCCTCGGAGCAATCGATTGCCCCACGAAAATGCGCGCGGCTTCGGCGGGCCTTGCCAAAGCATCGTGGATATCGATCGGCATGATGGTCATTGTTGATTTTAGCCTTTTCAAGCCTGCCTCATGAAAACGGCACCCGGCGATGAACAACCGGGTGCCGATTCCTTAAAAAGCGGCCATGGACTTAGGCGCGTTTCTTCTTGTCGCCTTCGTCGACCTCCTGGAAGTCGGCGTCGATGACGTCGTCCTTCGGAGCCTCGTCGCCAGCCGGCTGCTCGCCGCCGGCTTCACCGGCTTGAGCGGCCTGGTACATGGCTTCGCCGAGCTTCATGGAGGCCTGCATCAGGTCCGTGGTGCGGGCCTTGATGACCTCCGGATCCTCGCCGGCGAGCGCCTGACGCAGCGCATCGATAGCGGTCTCGATGCCCTGCCGGTCGGATTCGGAGACCTTGTCGCCGTACTCCTTCAGGGATTTCTCGGTCGAGTGCACGAGGCTCTCGCCCTGGTTCCGGGTCTCGACGAGCTCGCGGCGCTTCTTGTCCTCTTCGGCGTGCGCCTCGGCGTCCTTCACCATCTTCTCGATGTCGGCGTCCGAGAGACCGCCCGAGGCCTGGATGCGGATCTGCTGCTCCTTGGCCGTGGCCTTGTCCTTCGCGGTGACGTTCACGATGCCGTTGGCGTCGATGTCGAAGGTCACCTCGATCTGCGGCATGCCGCGCGGGGCCGGCGGAATGCCCATCAGGTCGAACTGGCCAAGCAGCTTGTTGTCCGCCGCCATTTCGCGCTCGCCCTGGAAGACCCGGATGGTCACCGCGTTCTGGTTGTCTTCCGCGGTCGAGAACACTTGGCTCTTCTTGGTCGGGATCGTCGTGTTGCGATCGATCAGACGGGTGAAGACGCCGCCCAGGGTCTCGATGCCCAGCGACAGCGGGGTCACGTCGAGGAGCAGCACGTCCTTCACGTCGCCCTGGAGCACGCCCGCCTGGACGGCCGCGCCGATGGCCACGACCTCGTCTGGGTTGACGCCCTTATGGGGCTCCTTGCCGAAGAACGACTTCACGACTTCCTGGATCTTGGGCATGCGGGTCATGCCGCCGACCAGAACCACCTCGTCGATCTGACCAGCCGAGAGGCCAGCGTCCTTGAGGGCCTTGCGGCAGGGCTCGATGGTCTTCTGCACCAGGTCGTCCACGAGCTGCTCGAACTTGGCGCGCGAGAGCTTGAGGGCGAGGTGCTTGGGACCGGAGGCGTCCGCCGTGATGTACGGCAGGTTGATCTCGGTCTGGCTCGCGGAGGACAGCTCGATCTTGGCCTTCTCGGCAGCCTCTTTGAGGCGCTGGAGGGCGAGCTTGTCCTTGGTCAGGTCGATTCCCTGTTCCTTCTTGAACTCGGCCGCCAGGTACTCGACGAGGCGCATGTCGAAGTCTTCACCGCCCAGGAACGTGTCGCCGTTGGTGGACTTCACCTCGAACACGCCGTCGCCGATCTCGAGGATCGACACGTCGAAGGTGCCGCCGCCGAGGTCGTAGACCGCGATGGTGCCGTGCTGCTTCTTGTCGAGGCCGTAGGCCAGGGCTGCTGCCGTTGGCTCGTTGATGATGCGAAGCACCTCGAGGCCGGCGATCTTACCGGCGTCCTTGGTGGCTTGGCGCTGGGCGTCGTTGAAATAGGCCGGAACCGTGATGACGGCCTGCGTCACCGGCTGGCCCAGATAGGCTTCCGCCGTTTCCTTCATCTTCTGAAGGGTGAAGGCCGAGATCTGGGACGGGGAATACTGCTTGCCGTCCGCCTCGACCCAGGCGTCGCCGTTGCCGCCCTTGATGATGTGGTACGGAACGAGACCCATGTCCTTCTTGGTCATGGGGTCTTCGAACGTGCGCCCGATCAGGCGCTTGATGGCGAAGAACGTGCGCTCCGGGTTCGTGACCGCCTGGCGCTTGGCCGGCTGGCCGACGAGGCGCTCGCCTTCGTCCGTGAAGGCCACGATGGACGGGGTCGTCCGCGCGCCTTCGGCGTTTTCGATAACTTTGGCTTGCGCGCCTTCCATAACGGCGACGCAGGAATTGGTGGTGCCGAGGTCGATACCAATGACCTTACCCATGGCGGGATCCCTCACTTTCAAGCAGACCGCCGGGCCCTAAAAGCAGCCCGGCCCATGGCTTATTGGGTTGAACAATCGACAGAGCGCGTCCGATGCCGGCCATTCCCTGTGCTGGCGCTGATATAAGAAGGGGTTTCGAGCGCTGCAAGACGATCCTGGGGCTGAGATGGCCTCAATCCGTCGGAACGTGGGGCTGTTGCATGGCTGCAATAGGGTAAAGTGACCGCGCGCCTGGAACCCATAACCCCATAGGAAGACTAAAAAAAGCGCAGTGGGATCCACTGCGCCCTAACTATTGATGTCCGCGGCCATGGATTCCGCTACGCGGCTCTGGAACGACGACGAACGGTGCCGGATCACCCCAAGCTCCGTCCAGCCTCCCAGCCCAGGATGGCCTGCTTGCGGGTAATCCCCCAATGGTAGCCCGTGAGGGCGCCCGAGCGTCCCAATACCCGGTGGCAGGGGACCACGAAGGAGACCGGGTTCTTGCCCACCGCCGCACCCACCGCCCGACAGGCGGAGGGCTTGCCGATATGGCCGGCGATGTCGGAGTAGGTGGTGGCGCGGCCAAGCGGGATGCGCAGCAGGGTCTGCCAGACCCGGATCTCGAAATCGGTGCCGATCAGCACCACCCGCAGGGGCTGCTCCGCCTGCCACTGGGTGGGATTGAAGATCCGGCGAGCCAGGGGCGCGGTTGAGGCCGTGTCCTCGATATATTCCGCTCGGGGCCAGCGGCGCCTCATGTCGGCGAGCGCCGATTCCCGGTCGCCCTCGTCCACAAAGCCGAGACCGGCCAAACCGCGCTCGGTGGCGACCAGGATCGCCTCCCCGAACGGCGAGGGGTGGAAGCCGAAGCGCATGGTGAGGCCCAAGCCACCCGCCTTGTAGTCGCCGGGCGTCATGGCCTCGTGGGTGACGAAAAGGTCGTGGAGGCGCGCCGGGCCCGACAGGCCCACCTCGTAGGTGGCGTCGAGCACGCTGGCCGAGGAGGCGAGCAGCACCTTGGCGTTGTCCAGGGTGATGGCCTGGAGAAAGGCCTTGGGGCTCAGGCCCGACCAGCGCCGGAAGAGATGGTGCACATGGGTGGTGGACAGCCCCACATGGTCGGCGATGGCCTCCAGGGACGGCTGCTCGCGCCAGCGCTCGGAGATGAACGCGATGATGCGGCGCACGCGCTCGTAATCGGCCTGGGGGCCGTCCGGCAGGTCGATGGCCGAGGGTTCGATGGTGATGTCGCGTAAGGTATCGAGCATGGCGTTATCCTCTTATGCTCATCCTAGCGACTGGGCTGGGAAGCGACACCCGTTTCCTGTGACGGGGTTTCTTTCTGTGGAGAAGATCGCCGTAGCGCGTCAGTAGCCCCGCTTCACGTCCGCCAACGCCCGTCCGAGAGCCTCGGCCAGGCTCTCCCGCTCCGGCGGAGACAGATCATGGGCGAAGACCACGTGTTCGCCCCGGGACGTGAGGGCGAGTTCCCGGAGGCCGAATTCGTCGTCCTCCTGGCGGTCGACCCGGGTCCACAAGGGATTGAAGCGCCATTCCCGCACCTCGCCCCGGTGGGTGACCTTCTGGAGAAGGAGCCTGATCGGGGTGAGCTCCAAAAGCTCGAAGGACTGGCCCTGCCGGTAGTTGATGCGAAATGCGATGTAGAGGCCGAGAAAATCGAGGCCGAAGAACCCCGCCACCGGCCAGAAACCGAGGATCACGAAAGGGAGGCTGGCCACAATGGACAGGAGGCACAGCAGCCCCATGAGGATCTTGAAGCCCTGTGGCGACAGCGAGCGGTGCGGGCGGATGACGGCCGAGAAAACCGGCTCCTCGAACCGCTCCGATCCGCCGAATGGTGCTTTGCCGCTCTCCATGCTCCAGTTATAACGCAGCCATGCCCGATCTGAAGCGGTCACCCCGCCGCATTTCCAAGCCCAAAGCTTCCGAGCCGAAAGCCAAGCTCGTCGCGCCGCTGAAAGCCGCCGTGAAGATGCCGCGTGTCCGCGCCCCGAAGCCGGTGGACCGGGCCACCATGGTGGAGATCTTCCGCCGCTTTCACGAAGCCATGCCGGAACCCACAGGCGAGCTGGAGTATAGCAACCCCTACACGCTCCTGGTGGCGGTGGCCCTTTCGGCACAGGCGACCGATGTGGGCGTCAACAAGGCGACCCGCAATCTCTTTCCCGTGGCCGATACGCCGGAAAAGATGCTGGCGCTGGGCGAGGAAGGGCTGCGTCAGAACATCAAGACCCTGAACTTCTTCAACACCAAGGCCCGGAACGTGATCGCGTTCTCGCGCCGCCTCGTGGAGGAGTTCAATGGCGCAGTGCCGAATTCGTTCGAGATTTTGGAAACGTTTCCGGGGGTGGGCCGCAAGACCGCGAGCGTCGTGGTTAACATCGCGTTCGGAGATCCGCGCATCGCGGTCGACACGCATATCTTCCGGGTCACCAACCGCATCCCGCTCGCCGTCACCAAGACACCGCTCGACACGCAAGTCGCCCTCGAGGCGATCATGCCGGACGAGTACCGGCTCCACGCGCACCATTGGCTGATCCTGCACGGCCGCTACGTGTGCAAGGCGCGCAAGCCCGAGTGCTGGCGCTGCCCGATCATTGACCTGTGCCGCTACCCGGACAAGACGCCGGCGCCGTGAGCCGGCGCGTCCGCTAACGTCTGAGGCAGCTTTCCTGGCCTCTCTGGCAGGCGATGCCGGGGGTCGAGCAGGCCAGCCCCTGAGGCGTGCGGGAGCAGACGACGCAGCCGTCCGTCCATTCGGCGCAAGTCTGATCCGGAGTGAAGCGCTGCGTTGTGGGCACATCCCCCATGACGCCTGCAAGCGTGGCGAGGGTCGTGGCCACAAGGGCAATCAAGATGGCGAGAATGACCGCTATGGCGTCGTTTTGCGGGTGCATGACCTCACCCGAAAACGATCAGACCCGCGAGTCCCGCGGCTCCGAGGACGATCCGCCACAGGGCAAACGGCGTGAAGCCATGGCGGGAGACATAGTCCAGCAGCACTTTCACCACCACGAGCGCCGACAGGAAGGCCGCCACGAAGCCCGCCGCGATGACGGTCATGTCGTCCGCCGACAGGTTCTTGTAGTTCTTGAGAAGATCGTACGCGAAGGCGCCCGTCATGGTGGGCATGGCGAGGAAGAACGAGAATTCCGCGGCCGCCCGCTTGTCCGCCCCCATCAGCATCGCGCCCACGATGGTGGCTCCCGAGCGCGATACGCCCGGCACCATGGCGACGCACTGGATGAGGCCGATCTTGAGATACATCGGCAACGGGAACTTGGTGGCGTCCGTGTGCCTCGGCACAAGCGGCAGCCCGTCGACCATCAGGAGCACGAAGCCGCCCCCGATCAACGTCATGCAGACGATCCAGGGGTCGAACAGCACTTCCTTGATGAAGCCGTGCAGTACGGCGCCGATGAGGGCCGCAGGCAGGAACGCGATGAGGACGCCGATCACGAAGCGCCGCGCGGCCGGATCCGTGGGCAACGCCTTGGCGATGGCCCAGAGCCGGTTGAAATAGACCGACAGGATGGCCAGGATCGCGCCGAGCTGGATCAGGACCTCGAAGGTCTTGCCGGTGGACTCAAACCCCAGGAAATGGCCGATCAGCAGGAGATGGCCCGTCGAGGAAACCGGCAGGAACTCGGTCAAGCCTTCGATGAGGCCCAGGAACAGGGCCTCGACAATTTGCAGCATCGTTGAAAATCCTAAAGCGGGCGCCAGATGGTCGGGCGTTCCCGGATCTGTCAAGCACGCCTTGCGCTTCTATTCTGGCGTACTTGCGTCCAGGACATGAGATTCACCAAAATTCCTTACCGACCCTTAACGAGACGCGGCCTTATTCTGGCCGCCTGTTTCGCGTCTGAACCGCTGATGGCCATCCTTCACTCTTATCCCTTTTGCCCGCAATCGCGGTTCGCTCGTTTGGTCCTGGCGGAGCTGGGCGTCGAGCCGTCCGTGGTGGAGGAGAAGCCCTGGGAGCGGCGGCTGCCCTTCCTGGAAATCAATCCAGGGGGCAATCTCCCGCTCTTCATCGACGATGACGGCCTGGCGGTGCCGGGAGCGCTCATCATCGCCGAGTATATGGACGACACCCGCGGCGATACGCTCCGGGACCGGCGCTTCCTGCCTCGGGACATCGCAGAGCGGGTGGAGGTGCGCCGGCTGCTCGACTGGTTCCTGGTGAAATTCCACGCCGAGGTGTCGGATTATCTTGCCACAGAAAAGATCTATAAGCGGTTCATGCCCACCGAACTCGGCGGCGGTTCGCCGGATATGGGCGCGATTCGCGCTGCGCGAACCAATGTGCGATACCATCTGAAGTATATCGGATACCTGATTGCGACACGGAATTGGCTCGCGGGCGACCGGATGACCTATGCGGATCTGGCGGCGGCGGCCCATCTCTCCGTGGTGGATTATCTCGGCGACGTGCCATGGGACGAGAACGAAACAGCGAAGCATTGGTACGCCAGGATCAAATCCCGGCCGTCCTTTCGCGCGCTCCTGGCAGAGCGGGTGCCGGGCATGGCTCCGGCGGAGCACTACGACAACCTGGACTTTTAGACGGCGAGGCGCTGAAGCGCGCCTTTACGGCCCGGGCTGAGGCGCTTGGCTTCGACGTGGTGCGGATCGCCCGGCCGGACGCGATCCCGCTCGCGCCTGAACGCCTCCAGGCCTGGCTGGCAGAGGGCTATCATGGCTCCATGGACTGGATGGCCGAGACGGCGGAGCGCCGGGCCGACCCTCAGGCGCTCTGGCCCGAGGTGCGCAGCGTCATCCTGCTCGGGCTCAATTACGGCCCCGTGGACGACCCGCTCGCAACCCTCGGCCAGAAGGACCGGGCCTCGATCTCGGTCTACGCCCGCAACCGCGATTACCATGACGTGATCAAGGGCAAGCTGAAGGAGGCCGCGGGCTTCCTGGCGTCCCGAGCCTCGTCCGACGTGAAGGTGTTCGTGGACACGGCCCCGGTCATGGAGAAGCCCCTGGCGGAGGCCGCAGGCCTCGGCTGGCAGGGCAAGCACACGGTCATCGTCTCCCGCGAGTTCGGGAACTGGCTCTTCCTCGGGGCGATCTTCACGACAGCGGAGCTGCCGGCGGACGCGCCGGAGCGGGACCATTGCGGCTCCTGCCGCCGCTGCCTCGACGTGTGCCCCACCAAGGCCTTCCCGGCTCCGTATCAGCTCGATGCCCGGCGCTGCATCTCGTACCTGACCATCGAGCACAAGGGGCATATCCCGGCGGATCTGCGGGAGGGAGTCGGCAACCGGGTCTTCGGCTGCGACGATTGCCTGGCGGTCTGCCCCTGGAACAAGTTCGCCCAGGCCGGGCGGGAGGCGCGGCTGGTGCAGCGGGACGACCTCGCGGCCCTGCCGCTGGCGGAGCTTGCCCGCCTCGACGACCCGGCTTTCCGGGTTCGGTTTGCCGGCACACCGATCAAGCGCACGGGTCGCGACCGGTTCATCCGCAACATTCTGATCGCTATCGGCAATTCGGGCGATCCCGCCCTGGCCGGGGAGGCCGTGCGCCTGCTCGACGATGCGTCGCCGCTCGTGCGGGCCATGGCCGTCTGGGCTATCGGCCGGCTGCTGCCATCCGAGACGGTTGCGGCGCATCGCAACGGCCGGTGGGAGCGCGAGGACGATGCGGATGTGCGCGAGGAGTGGCGGCGCATCGCACCGGCCGCATCTCGCGCCGAGGCAGCCGCATGAAGCTGTTCGTCTTCGGGCTCAGTTACACGGCCCAGGCCTTCATCCGGTTCAAACATGCCCAGTGGTCGCGGATCAGCGGAACGGTGCGGCATGCCGACAAGGCCAGACAATTGCAGCTCGCAGGCATTCAGGCTTACCCGTTGATGGAGGAGTTCGATGCGTCAGGTCTCGCGGCGGACATCCGCTCGGCCGATGCGCTCTTGGTCTCCGCCCCGCCCTCCAATGACGGAGACCCTTGCCTTGGCCGATTCAGGGAGATCATCGCGTCGGCCGATAACCTCCGCTGGATTGGATATCTGTCCACGACCGGAATTTACGGCGACCACGGCGGCGCCTGGATCGATGAACGAACCCCTCCGTCGCCGCAAAGCACCCGCTCGGTGGAGCGGCTTGCCGCAGAGCAGGACTGGCGGACATTCAGCCGGGACGCGGGGAAGCCCGTCCAAGTCTTTCGCCTGTCCGGCATCTATGGCCCGGGGCGCAACCCCCTGGTGAGCCTCGCCCAAGGCAAGGCCCACCGCATCGTCAAGCCTGGCCAGGTGTTCAGCCGCATTCACGTGGACGACATCGCGGCCGTCCTTTGGGCCTCGATGCAGCGGAGCCGGCAAGGCGCGGTCTACAATGTCGCCGACGACGAGCCCGCGCCGCCTCAGGATGTGGTCACCTATGCGGCGCATCTTGCAAACGTCGCGCCACCCCCGGAAGTCCCCTATGAGACAGCTGACCTGAGCCCCATGGCCCGGAGCTTCTACGCCGAGAACAAGCGGGTCTCGAATCGCCTGATCAAGGAGGAACTGGGGGTGCGGCTCAGCTATCCTACTTACCGGGAGGGATTGCAGGCCCTCTATGAGGCTGGAGAATATGCTCCCGTGGCGTGACGGTTCGCGGCCGGTCCGAAGTGGTCGATGTAGCGCGGATTGATGGCCGAGACCGGCAGGATCACGAGCACGTCCGTGGTGCCGAATTCATGGTCCACCACCGCGCCCCGGCCGAAACTGGCGCCAAGGCGCAGGTATCCCTTGATCATCGGCGGCAGGGCATGCAGAGCCGCCTTGGGATCCACCGCCGCCTTGGGCAGGAGGTCCATGGGGGTGTAGCGCTCAGGAACGGCGCTGGCCTGCCATTCCGGCGGCGCAGCGGCGTAGTGGTGCAGGAAGCTCAAGGGCAGAGCAAGCGCCCGAGGGTCGGTGCCCTCTAGGCTGGCACAGCCGATCATCACGTCGATCCGGTGGTGGAGCACGTAGGTCCAGATCCCGTGCCACAGCAATTCCACCGTGCGCTTGTTGCGATAGGGCTTGAGCACGCAGGAGCGCCCAAGCTCCAGGAAACGCAAGCTCGGATGCGTGTCGATCAGGGGAGCGATGTCGTATTCGCCCGCCGTGTAGAAGCCCAGACTTCCCTCCGCCACCTCCTGGCGCAGGAGACGATAGGTGCCGACGACCTGCGGTTCCGATCCGGTCTCGTGGTCGAGGACCAGGAGATGGTCGCAGACGGCGTCGTAGTCATCGACGTCCTGGCGCGTGAGCAGGGACGCTCCGCGCGGAGCCGCCGACATCTCCTCGAAGAAGACCTCGAAGCGCAGCTTCTGCGCCTGCCTGATCTCCTCCGCGCCCGTAGCTAGCCGAACCTCCAGGGAGCCGATGCGGCCAAGGACCGGACCCAGGCCGCCGTGATCGCAAACCTGCCTCGGACGCTCCGGGAGGAGACCGGCCACGGTCTCATGCAGGCCGGTCCCGTCCAGGGCGCCCGGAGCCTGCGGGGCCTCGGTCAACGGAGACGAAATCATAGAAGCCTCGCTCGAACGCGTTCCTGGTCTTCTGTTGGAATTCGATCCAACTGCCTTGCGTTGGGACATAACGCTCTTTTCGAACGGTTTCGTGACAGGAAATATCAAGGAGACGGGAGGCCTTATCAAGGATTGACCGGAGTGTCACGCCGCGGCCGGCCGCCTGTCCGCGTGCGCCCGGTAGGAGAGCGCCTCCGCCAGATGAATGCGCCGGACCTTCTCCTCTCCGTCGAGATCGGCGAGGGTGCGTGCGACCTTCAGGACCCGGTGGAAGCCCCGTGCCGAGAGCCGCATGGCGTTCGCCGCGTCCCGGATCAGGGACAGGCCTTCCGCATCCGGTTGCGCGACCTCCTCCAGGATAGGGGCCGGGTAGGCCGCATTGGTGGAAATGCCGTCGAGGTTGAGAGCGCCGTAGCGTTGCGCCTGCCGCTCCCGGGCTGCGGCTACCCGGGCCGCCACGTCCGCCGATCCCTCGACGAGCGGCGGCAGGATCAGGTCCGCCGCCGTGACGGCCGGCACGTCGATGACCAGGTCGATCCGGTCGAGGAGAGGGCCTGACAGCCGGGCCTGATACTGGGCGATGCAGCGCTCGTTCGGCTGGCGACGGCAGACATAGCCGGGTTCGGTCGCCTGTCCGCAGCGGCAGGGATTCATGGCGGCCACGAGCTGGAAGCGCGCCGGGTAGGTGACACGATGATTGGCCCGCGCGATGAGAATTTCCCCTGCTTCGAGGGCTGCCGCAGGGAATCGAGCACCTGGGGCTGGAACTCGGGCAACTCGTCGAGGAACAGGACGCCGTGATGGGCAAGGGAGGCTTCGCCCGGCCGGGCGTTGAGGCCCCCACCCACCAGGGCGGCCATGGAGGCGGAGTGGTGGGGCGCGCGAAACGGGCGGCGGTTGGACAAGGCGCCGTTCGCCAATAGCCCTGCCACGGATTGGATCATCGAGACTTCGAGCAGTTCCCGTGGCGAAAGCGGCGGCAGGATCGACGGGAGGCGCTGGGCCAGCATGGATTTGCCGGCGCCGGGCGGCCCATTCATCAGGAGGTTATGCGCGCCGGCCGCCGCGATCTCGAGCGTCCGTTTGGCGCTCTCCTGTCCCTTGATGTCGCGCAGATCCGGCAAGGAACCGGAGGCCCGCATGATGGCGGGCTCAGGCCTAGCCATCACCTGAGTCCCCTTGAAGTGGTTGGCGAGCTGGATCAGGGATTGGGGCGCCAGGATGTCGATGTCGCGGCTCGCCCATGCGGCTTCCGAGCCGCTGGCCTCCGGGCAGATCAGCCCATGCTGACGCTCGACGGCCGCCATGGCGGCCGGAAGGACGCCGGCCACCGGAGTGATCGATCCGTCGAGGGCAAGTTCTCCCAACACCGTGAAACCGTTCAGGGCATCGGAAGGAATGGCTCCGATCGCCGCCATGATGCCCAGCGCGATGGGCAGGTCGTAATGGCTGCCTACCTTGGGAAGATCGGCGGGCGCGAGATTGACCGTGATCCTTTTGGCCGGCAGCGCCAGGCCCGAGGCGATCAGGGCCGAGCGGACGCGCTCACGGGACTCGGCCACCGCCTTGTCGGGAAGGCGGACGACCGCGAAGGCCACATTGCCCGGCGAGATCTGAACCTGGACATCGACCGCCCTCGCGTCGATGCCCTCGAACGCGACCGTCGCAATACGCATCACCATTAGCTCGACCTCCGGCAGGTGCGCGACTCTAACGCGATGCGGCGCAATGGTATAGAGTTGCTAAAAATGATGTGGTGAACAATGCCGCAACCTCTGAAAAGGCCGGAACCCTGAGCCGTCCTTTGCGTTGAGTCCCACTGTCCTAGAACCACACTGCAGTGGCGACAGGGGATCGAGCCCTTTGGGGCGGGAGGAGACAAGCCATGAAGCAGGCTGGTTCATGCTTGCCCACTCATTCGCCTGCGTGGCTGCTCCGGCGGCTATCGGGGTTGAGCACGTTCAGAGCATGATAAAAGTGAAGTCCTGCCTCCATGACACGACGCCGCGACAAATCCTCGGAGCGGCCTTCCGATCATCCCGAATGTCCATGCTGACGAGCCGCTCCTGCCGGAAGCAGCGTTCGAGCCGTGATGAGTCCACGCCCAAGGGCGTCGCCGAACTATTCAACAGCCTGGACGAGCAGACTGCGGCGACCCAGATCGGCCGCAGGATCACCTTCGTGGCCCGGACTCGGGCACCCTCCCTGAACACGGGAGGTTTCTATCAATCCTCGGCTGGTATGTTCATCCGGCCAGACCGCGCGGAAACGGTCATGCCCATGGACGCTGAGGAGGTTCAGGTTGAGCGCTGAGAAGTCCCTGCGCATCCTCATTGTCGAGGACGAAATACTGATTGCCCTGGAGTTGGAGAACCTGCTCCAAGACGAGGGGCATGACGTCGTCGGCATGGCCGCGTCCAGCAAGCAGGCCCTGACCCTTGGCAGGGATCTCACCCCGGATCTTGCTTTCGTCGATATCCACCTCGCCGATGGGCCCACGGGAGTCGACGTCGCGCGCCACTTCACTAATGAGCTTGGCATCACCGTGCTCTTCATGACGGCCAACGCCAAGCGCATCCCGGACGATTGCGCCGGCGCCCGGGGCGTGATTGCCAAACCCTATACGGAGCGCGGCGTCAGAGAGGCTCTGGCCTATGTGATGGCAGAGCAGGACGAGGAGCAGCCAAACCGGACCATGACGTTCGTTCCGTTCGGCGCTCTTTCACGAGAGGACAGTTCCTCGCTGTCCTGAGATCCTGGCTCATGACAGACATCGCCCATAGGCCTCATCCTGAGGAGGCTGTCAGGCCGTCTCGAAGGACCGGGCCGGAAAGTTCACTGCTGCGCCTTCAGGCGGTAGAGCGCTTCCAGGGCTTCCCGAGGCGTCATCTGGTCGGGATCGATGCCGTCTAGCGCTTCCCGCAGCGGGTCCCGCTTCGGTTGCGTCGGTTGCGTCCGAACGGGAGCCGCGAAAAGCGGCAGATCGTCCACCAGGGCGCGTTTCGGGCTTTCCCTGTCGGACCGCTCCAACTCGCTCAAGATCGTCTTGGCACGCTCCACCACGGCCAAGGGCAGGCCAGCGAGGCGCGCCACCTGCAGGCCATAGGACCGGTCCGCCGCGCCTGGCACGACCTCGTGCAGGAACACCACCTCGCCATTCCATTCCGTGACCTTCAGGGTCGCGTTGGCGATGCGCGGCATGCGGTCGGCGAGGGCTGTCAGTTCGTGGAAGTGGGTGGCGAAGAGGGCGCGGCAGCGGTTTGCCTCGTGCAGGTGCTCGATGGCCGCCCAGGCGATGGACAAGCCGTCGAAGGTGGCGGTGCCGCGGCCGATCTCGTCGAGGATGACGAGGGAGCGGGACGTGGCCTGGTTCAGGATCGCCGCCGTCTCCACCATCTCGACCATGAACGTGGATCGCCCGCGCGCCAGATCGTCCGCTGCGCCGACACGGGAGAAAAGCCGGTCGACGATTCCGATATGCGCCTCCCGGGCAGGCACGAACGATCCCATCTGGGCCAGCACCACAATCAGGGCGTTCTGGCGCAGATACGTTGATTTACCGCCCATGTTGGGGCCGGTGATCAGGAGAATGTGCCCGGCATCCTTGCCTGAAAGGTTCGAGTCGTTCGCAATGAAGGCAGCGCCTTCGCGTTTGAGGGCTGCTTCCACGACCGGGTGGCGACCGCCCCTGATGTGGAAGGTCAGCCCGGTGTCGATGGTGGGCCGCCTCCAATCGAGGCGCACGGCGAGGTCCGCCAGCGCCGCCGTCACGTCCACCACCGCGATGGCCTCGGCCGCGCGGGCGATGTCGGCCGATAGGTCGATGAGGTCCTGCGCCAGGGTGTCGAACAGACCAAGCTCGATCCGAAGCGCCCGGTCGGATGCGGAAGCGATCTTCGATTCGAGTTCGCCGAGCTCCAGAGTGGAGAAGCGCATGGCGCCCGCCATAGTCTGGCGGTGGACGAAAGTGTCTTTCCAGGGCTCCTTGAGCAGGTCCTCGCCCACGTTCTGCGGCACCTCCACGAAGTAGCCGATCATGTGGTTGTGCTTGACGCGCAAGGTGCGGCAGCCCGTCTCCGCCGCGTAACGAGCCTGGAGCGCCGCGATGAAGCGACGGGAATCCTGCTGCAGCTCGCGCAATTCATCGAGGCTCTGATCGAACCCTGCGCGAACGAAGCCGCCGTCGCGCTTCAGGAGCGGCAGGTCCTCGGCAAGCGCCACCGCGAGCCGCTCGGCCACGTCCGTCCGCAGGGATTGCAGCAGTTCCGCCGCGCCCGAGAGCTCTTTCGGCAGGTTGGGCGTAATGGCGAGTTCGAGCCCCAGATCCCGCGCGGCGAACAGGCCATCGCGCACGCAGGCTAGATCCCGCGGCCCGCCGCGTCCCAGGCCGAGGCGCGAGAGGGCTCGCGCCAGATCGGGCGAGCGTTTGAGGATGCGTCGCAGCCGGTCGCGCAGGTCTCCGTTTTCCACCAGGGACGCAACCGCGTCCTGTCTGTCGTGGATCAGGCCCGGATGGGTGAGGGGGCCGGCCAACCGGTCCGCAAGCAGCCGCGCGCCGCCGGGCGTCACCGTGCAATCGATGGTGGCGAGCAGGCTGCCGGACCGCTCGCCCGAGAGGGTCCGCGTGAGCTCGAGGTTGGCCCGGGTGGCGGAGTCGATGGCGAGCGCCGCTCCCGCATTGTCCCGCACGGGTGGGTTGAGGACCGGGCGGCTGCCGATCTGCGTCTTCTCGATATAGAACAGGGCGCTGCCGGCCGCCGTGATCTCGGCCCGGCTGAAGGAGCCGAACGCGTCCAGGGTTGCGACGCCGAAATGCTCCTTGAGCCGCCGCTCGGCCGATGCGGGATCGAGGCCCTCGCGGGACAGGGGCGTGATGGAGGCCCTGGTCTCCCGCCAGAAGGCCGCGAGTTCGGGGTCGTCGTGGATGACGTCGGGCACCAGGATCTCGCGCGGCTCGAAACGGGCGATCTCGGCCGAAAGGCCCGCCCCATCCGTCTCGCTCAGGACGAAATGTCCTGTGGAAATATCCACGGCCGCCAAGGCGTAGCACCATTGCGTATCGGAGACGCGGCGGCGCGCAATAGCCAGGAAGTAATTGGCGCGGCCCGGTTCGAGGAGGCGTTCCTCCGTGATGGTGCCCGGCGTGACGAGGCGCACCACGTCGCGGCGCACCACGGATTTCGCTCCCCGCTTCTTGGCCTCGGCCGGATCCTCGGTCTGTTCGCAGACCGCCACCCGATGCCCCAGGCCGATCAGGCGCTGGAGGTAGTCGTCCGCCCGGTCCACGGGCACCCCGCACATGGGGATGTCCTGTCCCTGGTGCTTGCCGCGCTTGGTGAGCACGATGCCGAGGGACTGGCTGGCGATTTCCGCATCTTCGAAGAAGAGCTCGTAGAAATCCCCCATCCGGTAGAACAGGAGGCTATCCGGATTCGCCGCCTTGATCTCGATATACTGTGCCATCATGGGCGTGACGCGGTTGTCCGGCACCGTCTTCGATGCGGAGGTCTCGGGCGTCGCGGGGGACTCGGCGGGCTGGTACAGGGCTTGTGATGACATCCTCTTGTCTTAGCAAAGCTGCTTGGTCCTTTCACCCGTGTCACAGGGTCCCCCGAAAGGGTGTGGACAAGTCTTGAGGGGAGGGGCGTGCATGCCTTAAGGTCGCAGGTCCTAACGGAAACGCCCCGCCACAAAAACAGCGATAAAACAGATGAACGATCAGCCTCCGAGCCGTCGCAGCCGCCCGACCTTCACGGACCAGGAGGCACTGCAATTCCACGCGCAAGGCCGCCCCGGAAAACTCGAGGTCGTCCCCACGAAGCCGATGGCAACCCAGCGTGACCTGTCGCTGGCCTATTCTCCGGGCGTTGCGGTTCCGGTGCTGGCCATCGCGGAAAACCCGTCGCTCGCCTTCGACTACACCACCCGGTCCAACATGGTGGCGGTGATTTCGAACGGAACCGCCATCCTGGGCCTTGGCAATCTCGGCGCGCTGGCCTCCAAGCCCGTGATGGAGGGCAAGTCGGTCCTGTTCAAGCGCTTCGCGGATGTGGATTCGATCGACCTCGAGGTCGACACGGAAGACGCCGACGCCTTCATCAACTGCGTGCGCTATCTCGGGCCTTCCTTCGGCGGCATCAATCTGGAGGACATCAAGGCGCCCGAGTGCTTCATCATCGAAGAGCGCCTGCGTGAGATCATGGACATTCCCGTGTTCCACGACGACCAGCACGGCACGGCCATCATTGCGGCGGCCGGCCTCATCAACGCGCTGCATCTCACTGGGCGCGACATGGCCAAGACGAAGCTCGTGGTCAACGGTGCAGGCGCTGCCGGCATCGCTTGCACGGAGCTTCTCAAGGCCATGGGATTTGCGCCCAACAACGTGATCCTGTGCGACACGAAGGGCGTGATCTATCGCGGGCGCACCGAGGGCATGAATCAGTGGAAATCGGCTCATGCGGCCGAAACCGACGACCGCACCCTGGCGGACGCCCTCAACGGGGCCGATGCAGTGTTCGGGCTTTCGGCCAAGGGAGCGTTCACCGACGACATGATCCGCTCCATGGCGCCCAACCCCATCATCTTCGCCATGGCCAACCCGGATCCGGAAATCACCCCGGAGGAGGTGGCCCGCATCCGCGACGACGTGATCATCGCCACGGGTCGCTCCGATTACCCAAACCAGGTGAACAACGTTCTCGGTTTCCCGTACATCTTTCGCGGGGCCCTCGACGTGCAGGCCACCACCATCAACATGGAAATGAAGATCGCCGCCGCTCAGGCGTTGGCCGAACTCGCCCGCGAAGACGTTCCGGATGAGGTGGCGGCCGCCTACCAGGGCTCACGCCCGCGATTCGGGAACGACTACATCATCCCCGTGCCGTTCGATCCGCGGCTGATCCACACCATCCCGCCGGCGGTCGCGAAATCGGCGATGGATTCAGGGGTGGCCCGCCGCCCCATCGTGGACACGCGGGCCTACAAGGCGCAATTGTCCGCTCGCCGCGATCCGGTGGCCGGCACCCTCAACCGCATCTTCGAGCGCGTGCGCAAGTTTCCGAAGCGCGTCGTCTTCGCGGAGGGCGAGGAGGAGCAGGTCATTCGCGCGGCAATCTCGTTCGTCAATCAGGATCTCGGCACGGCGATCCTCGTCGGGCGCGAGGATCGCATTCATGAGACTGCGACGGCAGCCGGCATCGACCTGGAGGGCCGCGAGGGTGTCGAGATTCACAATGCGCGGCTGTCGAACCGCAACAGCACCTATGCGCAGTTCCTGTACGAGCGCTTGCAGCGCAAGGGCTATCTGTTCCGCGACTGTCAGCGCCTGATCAACCAGGACCGCAATCACTTCGCCGCCTCCATGGTGGCGCTCGGCGACGCCGACGCCATGGTGACGGGCGCCACCCGCAACTACTCAACCGCCATGGCCGATGTCAGGCATGTGATCGACGCCAAGCCCGGACACCGGGTGATCGGCGTTTCCCTGTGCCTTGCCCGCGGCCATACGGTTCTGGTGGCAGACACGGCCATCCACGAGATGCCAAGCGCCGAGGAACTTGCCGAGATCGCGATCGAGTCGGCCGGGGTCGCGCGACGCCTCGGCTACGAGCCAAGGGTGGCGCTCCTGTCCTTCTCGAGTTTCGGGCATCCCCCTGCGGAGCGCGCGGAAAAGATCCAGCAGGCGGTTCAGATCCTCGACGATATGCGGGTCGATTTCGAGTACGACGGCGAGATGGCGGCCGACGTGGCCTTGAATCGGGATCTGATGGCGCAGTACCCGTTCAGCCGCCTCAAGGGCCCGGCTAACGTCCTTGTCATGCCGGCTTTCCACTCCGCGTCGATCTCCACCAAGATGCTGCAGGAACTCGGCGGCGCGATGGTGCTGGGCCCCATGGTGGTTGGCCTCGACAAGCCGATTCAGATCGTCTCGCTCGGGGCGACGGATGCCGACATCGTCAACATGGCAGCGCTCGCGGCTTATAATATCGGTGGATAATCCTTGGGCTCTCTCGACGCTGGTGCGTCGAGAGAGCCTGCTTCCGCTTCGCTGATCAGGCCACGCGATCTTGGCGCGCCATCGTCTTCCAAGAATGGCTTTGCGGCTCCAAAGAAGTTAAAGGCCTCTCCGGACCATATCAGGAGAAGACTTGTGACGATGGGGAAGCCACATATTGTCGTGTTCGATATCGGCAACGTTCTGCTGCGCTGGGATCCGCGCAATCTCTACCGCAAGATTTTCAGCGATGAGACGCAGATGGAGTGGTTTCTCTCCACGGTCTGCACGCCGCATTGGAACATTGAGCAGGATCGCGGCCGCGACTGGGACGAGGCGGTCGCTCTCCTGGTCAAGGATTATCCGGATCACGAGACCCCCATCCGGGCCTTTCACGAGCGTTGGGAGGAGACGGTCTCCGGCGTCATCGAGGAGAACGTGGCTCTTCTCGAGCGGCTGCGCGAAGCCGGGGTGCCGAATTACGCCATCACCAATTTTTCCGGTCCGAAATTCGTTCTGGCCCAGAAGCTGTATCCGTTCCTGGCCGGGTTCGACGACGCGATCGTGTCAGGCGACGAGCGCCTCCTGAAGCCGCAGCCGGAAATCTATAATCTTCTGCTCTCCCGCTATGGACTGACGGCCGGGGACTGCATCTTCATCGACGATTCCCGAGACAACGTGGAGGGAGCCCGAGCGGTTGGAATGCACGCGATCCACTTCAACGAACCCATGGATCTCGCGGCCGAACTTCGCCGTTACGGCATCGAGGCTTAAAAGGCCCCGCTTGCCCTCCGGTCGCGCATGAGCCATCAGGCGGCATGCGCGCTTTCGAAGCCTCCCTCCCCATCGACGCGGTGCTCGCCGATCTGACGGCGAGCCTGGCGAACCGCCCCAATGCGGTTCTCGTCGCGCCGCCCGGCGCCGGCAAGACCACCCGCGTGCCGCTTGTTCTTCTCGATGAGGCGTGGACGGAAGGCCGCAAGATCATCCTTCTGGAGCCCCGCCGTCTCGCAGCCCGGGCTGCGGCGGACCGGATGGCCAGGACGCTTGGCGAAACGGTCGGCGAGACGGTTGGCTTGCGTGTGCGTCTCGGCTCCAAGATCAGCCGCAAGACCCGGATCGAGGTGGTCACCGAGGGCGTGTTCGCCCGTATGATCCTCGACGACCCGGCGCTCGAAGGCGTTGCGGCCGTGCTCTTCGACGAGTTTCATGAGCGCTCCCTCGATGCGGATCTCGGCCTTGCCCTTGCGCTTGATGCGCAAGGCGGTCTTCGCGAGGATTTGCGCCTTCTCGTCATGTCGGCGACCCTCGACGGAGCGCGAGTCGCGAGGCTGTTGAACGATGCTCCGGTCATCGAATCGGAGGGGCGCGCCTATCCGGTGGAAACCCGCTATCTCGGCCGCGATCCGAACCGGCGCATCGAGGAGCAGGTTGCGGAGGCGATCACCCGCGCCCTCCGGGCGGAGCCGGGCTCCATCCTGGTCTTCCTGCCAGGGCAGGGCGAGATCCGCCGGGTCGACACCATGCTGCGTGAGCGCATCGGTGATCCCAGTGTCGATATCGCGCCGCTCTATGGGGCGCTCGACCGGGCCGAGCAGGATCTTGCCGTCGGTCCCGCCAGGCCCGGCCGCCGCAAGGTGGTGCTCGCCACCTCCATTGCCGAGACGTCGCTCACGATCGAGGGCGTGCGAGTCGTCATCGATTCAGGTCTCGCCCGCGTGCCCGTCTACGAGCCGAATATCGGCCTGACGCGACTGGAGACCGTGCGCGTTTCCCGCGCCGCCGCCGATCAGCGCCGGGGCCGCGCGGGACGAACGGAGCCAGGCACTGCGTATCGGCTCTGGGAGGAGGCCGCGAGCGGAGCCTTGGAGGCTTACGCACGACCGGAAATCCTGTCGGCCGACCTCGCGCCTCTTCTGTTGGATTGCGCCGCATGGGGCGTGACGGATCCGACAACCCTGTCCTTCCTCGATCCGCCGCCCGCGCCAGCCCTCAAGGAGGCCGGGGCGCTGCTCCGCCAGCTTCACGCGCTCGATGACGATGGCCGCATCACCGAGACTGGCCGTAGGCTGCGCAATCTCCCGCTGCCGCCGCGCCTAGCCCGCATGGTTCTGGCCGCGGGAGAACGGGGGCAAGCCCGGGATGCCGCCGATCTCGGGGCCGTTCTAGTAGAGCGCGGTCTTGGCGGGGATGCGGTGGATCTGACCGAGCGGGTCGAACGCTTCCGGCGGGAGCGCTCGAAGCGGGCGGAGGACATGCGCCGTCTGGCGGATGGATGGGCCAAGGCGGCCTCCGGCAATGCCCTCACGGGTGAATCGCGCTCCATCGGTTCGCTGCTGACGCTGGCCTTCCCGGACCGCCTCGCCAAAGCGCGCGGCAAGACCGGGGAATACGTGATGGCCAACGGACGCGGCGCGGCGGTTGAACCTCACGAGAGGCTGGCGAAGGAGCCCTATCTGGCCATTGCTGAGATTGCCGGAGGAGCCGCCTCCGCGCGGATCCTGGCTGCGGCTCCCATTGGCCTGGAGGAAATCGAAGCGTCTTTCGGCAACGACGTCGAGCAGCGCGACGAGATCACCTTCGACCGTCAGGCCCGGGCCTTGCGCGCACGGGCCGTTCGCCGGTACGGCGCGCTCGTGCTGAACGAGCATCCCTTAAGGGTTCCGGCGACGGAAGATGCTGCGCGCGCACTCGCGTCGGGCCTCGTGTCCCTCGGCCTCGAGGCGCTGCCTTTCTCCAAGGCCCTCGCGCAATGGCGCGAGCGTGTGATGTTCCTGCGCATGGCCGAAGGGGATGAATGGCCCGATCTGTCCGACGAGGCGCTGGCTGCAACGGCGGCGGAGTGGCTCGCTCCCCATCTCGTTGGCAAGAGCAGCCTTAGCGAGATCGGGCCGGACCTCTTGAGCGATGCGCTGCGAAGTCTTCTCCCGTGGAACCTTCAGCGGCGGCTCGACGCGGAGGCGCCGACCCATATCGAAGTGCCGACCGGCTCGCAGGTCCCGGTGGATTACGGAGACGGGGAGGGCCCGGTCCTAGCCGTGCGGGTGCAGGAACTCTTCGGACTGGATAAGCATCCCACCATCGCGGCAGGCCGGGTGCCCCTGATCCTGCATCTGCTTTCGCCCGCGCAGCGCCCGATCCAGATTACCCGCGACCTTCCGGGTTTCTGGCGCGGCTCCTGGGCTGCGGTGAGGGCGGATATGCGTGGGCAATACCCGAAGCATCCCTGGCCCGAGGATCCGCTGACCGCCCCGCCCACGCGGCGCGCCAAACCCAGAGGGACCTGAGTTTATGCTTCCTGCGCGATGTGAGCCTTGAACGTCTCGATCAGCCGTTCGGCGGTGGCGGGGTTGAGGGCCATCGGAATGTCATAGACCAGGGCGAGGCGCATCAGCGCCTTCACGTCCACATCGTGCGGGTGGGGCGAGAGAGGGTCGACGAAGAAGAACAAGGCATCGATCTTGCCGTCTGCGATCATGGCTCCGATCTGCTGGTCGCCGCCCAAGGGGCCGCTCTTGAGGCGCGTGACGGAAAGGGTGGGGCAATGCTCCATGACGCGCGCGCCAGTAGTTCCGGTCGCAAAGATGGCGAAGGGCCGAAGCGTGGCCTCGTGCATGGCTGCGAAGCGAGCCATGTCGTCCTTCTTGGCGTCGTGCGCGACGAGCGCCAATGTAAGCTTGTCCATGTTGACGTCAGTTGCTCCAGCGATCGCGCCATTGCATCTCACCAGAGAGGCAATTGGCCCGCGGAGTATTCTGAACACGTTTCAGCAGCGGTTCGGAAGGTGTCAGATTGGCGATTTCAAGAAGAATCTTCGTCTTGATGGCCTCGATGAACTGATCGCGCTCCCGAACCGGGACCATGAAAGCGCCCTGTCCGCCGATCACGCATTCCTTGAAATAGACGTCGAGCTCGGGGATATCGAGGTAGCCGGGCCTGCGCAGCATGATCGGCAGCCCATTGACGGTGATGCCCTTTGCAACGGCGTCGTCCCGGGCCTGCACCACCCCCCGGCCCTGATTGTTCGGCCCGTCGCCGGACACGTCGATCACCTGTCGGGTGGCCTCGACGCCGCTCTCGTCCAAAAGCTTCACGCTGAAATCGATGGCGCTGGCGATGGAGGTTCGCTGCGCCCGCCGCAGAGGCGTCGTGGCGATCCTGTCCGCAAAGGCCATCAGGCTCTCGGGATTGTCGAGAACCGTCCAGGGGACGATGACCTTCTGGTCCGCCGAGCCGGCCCATTCCATGTATGTGACGGCGATCTTGCCCAGCATTCCGCCCCGGATCGCATCATGGACCAATTGGGATCGAAAGGCCTGGGCAAAGCCCTCACGCTGCAGGGCCTGCTCCTCGGTGTCCATGGAGAAGGAGATGTCCACCGCCAGCACGAGGGCGAGGTCGACCTCGGTCTGCGCCCGGGCCTGAACCGAAGCCCCCAGCAGACCCAGGAGTAACGCTAGTCCCGCAGCAAGATGGGCAAGGCCTCGACGAACCATCATAGTCTCCTCTTGGGAGCCGGGTCGGTTCTAGAAGTGTGCCAGTAACTTATCTCGAAGCAAGGTCTTGATTTCTGGGAATTCTGCCCTCCACCAGGACCAGGGCGGCCTGGAAGGTCTCGTCCGCGTCCAGGTGGGTGGTGTCGAGGGTCAGGGCGTCCTCCGCAGCCTTCAACGGCGCGGTGCTTCGGTTGATGTCCCGCTCGTCCCGGCGACGGATATCGCGCAGGATCGTCTCGTAGTCGGTCTCCTCGCCCCGGTTCAGGAGTTCCCGGTGGCGGCGCCTGGCCCTCTCCTCGGCCGATGCGGTAATGAAGAGTTTCACGTCTGCCTGAGGGCACACAACGGTTCCGATGTCCCGTCCGTCGAGCACGGCTCCGGGCTCCTGGACGCCGAATTGCCGTTGGAACGCCAGAAGCGCATCCCGAACAGGCTGGTAGGCCGACACGACCGAGGCGGCTTCCCCCATCTCGGCGCCCCGCAGACGCGGGTCGTCCAGGTGAGAAACATCGAGGTTCTCTGCCGCGACGGTCGCCGCGTCCCGATCCGTCAGGGGCGTACCCTGGTCCAGAAGGACGCGGGCCACGGCCCGATACAGGAGGCCCGTGTCCAGATGCTCCAGGCCGAAATGGTCCGCGAGCCGCTTGCCCAGGGTGCCTTTGCCCGACGCTGCGGGCCCGTCGATCGCGATGATCATGAACGTCTCAGTCGTGAATGGTGGCGCCGAGCTCCCGCATCAGCGGGATGAAGGACGGGAAGCTGGTGGCGATCATCGCGCCGTCGTCCACGGTCATCGGTTCCTGGCTCGCCAGTCCGAGAACGAGGAACGACATGGCGATGCGGTGGTCCAGATGCGTCGCGACAGGCTTGCCGCCGCCGCGAACCTTGCCGCCCGATCCGTGGACGATGAGATCGTCCCCCTCGATCTCGTGCGGGACGCCGGCCTCGGCGAGACCCGCCGCCACGGCCGCCAGACGATCCGATTCCTTGACGCGCAATTCGTGGAGACCTTGCATCCGGGTCGTACCCTCGGCGTACGAGGCCGCCACGGCGAGAATCGGGTACTCATCGATCATCGCAGGAGCCCTTGCGGCCGGAACCGTGACGCCGGTCAGGCGGCTTGCTCGCACGCGCAGGTCCGCCACGGTTTCTCCGCCTTCGTCCCGCTCGTTCAGGCGCTCGATCGATGCGCCCATTTCGAGGAGCGTGGTGATCAGGCCCGTGCGCAGGGGATTCATCATCACGCCTTCGATCACCACGTCGGAGCCCGGCGTGATCAAGGCTGCCACCAGCGGGAAGGCGGCCGACGAGGGGTCAGTGGGCACCACGACGGTGGAGCCGCGAAGCTCGGGCTGGCCGTGGAGCGTGATGGCGCGTCCATCCTCCCGGTGAGGCGCCACCTCGACCTTCGCGCCGAAATGCCTGAGCATGCGCTCCGTGTGGTCGCGGGTCGCCTCACGCTCGATGACGGTCGTGCGGCCGGGGGAGTTCAAGCCTGCCAGCAGAATGGCGGACTTGATTTGCGCCGAGGCGGCCGGGGTTTCATAGGTGACGGGGATGGTCTCACGGGGGCCGCGGAGGGTCAGGGGAACCCGTCCACCCTCCGCCTCGCTGACGACTGTTACGCCCATCCGGGCCAGAGGGTCGAGGATCCGGCGCATGGGCCGCTTGCGCAGGGAAGCATCCCCATCGAAGGTCGTGGTGATCGGATGGCTGCCGGCAACGCCCATCATCAGGCGCGAGCCGGTGCCCGCATTGCCGAAATCGAGAACGCCCGACGGCTCGGTGAGCCCGCCGATTCCGACCCCCTGGATGCGCCAGCGGCCCGGTGCGTCGCGGGTGATATTCGCCCCCAGAGCCCTGCAGGCCTCGGCGGTGCGCAGCACGTCCTCGCCTTCCAAGAGGCCCTCGACTCGGGTTTCGCCAATCGCCAGAAGGCCGAAGATCATGGAGCGGTGGGAGATCGACTTGTCGCCCGGGACGCGGATCCGCCCCTTGAGAGCTTCTCCGGGCTTGCTCGTGACCGGTGAGGCCGGGCCGTGCGCGTGCGACATTCTAGCATTCCTTCGCCTTGATAGGGGCGGCTCCTAACACGGGCTTTCGATGCCGTCATCCCGAAGCTGGCGCGACTTCGGTCATGTGTTGCAATTTCCCATTTGACAAGGCATGCGCTCATGACTAACGGAGCGTTCCCATCTATCCACCATGAAGGCAGTCACCCGTGGCCAAACCGGAACTCGGCTTGAAGCGCCAGTGCATGAGCTGCGGCGCGAAATTCTACGACCTCACCAAGGACCCGGCGGTCTGCCCGAAATGCGGCACGGTCTTCCAGGCCGTCGCCATGAGCCGCGCTGCCCCGCCGGTGGTGGCGCGCGCCGCCGCCGCTCCGGACGACGACGAGGCAGAGCTCGAGGTGGCCGGCCCGGAGATGGTCTCCCTCGATGAGGTCGAGGCCGGCGAGGCCGAGAAGGATCTGCCGACCGACGACGATATCGATGTGGGCGATGACGTCGCCGACGACGATACGTTCCTCGAGGACGAAGAAGAAGGTGACGACGACGTGTCCGACCTGATCGATGGCGATCTGGAGGACGACGAAGAGGCTTGAGTCTCTCGCCGGACACGACTATAGAGACGCCGCTGCTTCGGCGGCGACCCTTTCCGCGATGCCCCAACATCGCGGCCAGCGTGGGGCCATAGCTCAGTTGGGAGAGCGCTTGAATGGCATTCAAGAGGTCGGCGGTTCGATTCCGCCTGGCTCCACCAAATTCTCTCGAGGACATTCCGCCGAAAATAGCCGCCTCAGGGCGGCTTTTTGTTTGGCTGTCGGCGGAGCCCCGCGGACAACGAAACAGGCCCGGGTTGCCCCGGGCCTGTTCAACGGCGGAAAAGCCGATTTTCAGTAGGTGCCGAACTTGAAGTTCAGCTTGGCGCGAGCCACGAAGAACTCGCTTTCGTCGTTGCCAATGGCAGGCCTGAATACGTCCACGGGCGCTCCTCCTCCGACCGGCGTGAATGTTCCAATGAGGCCATTGGAATCATCATCGTCGTCGTCGAAGCTGATCCACAGACCTTCAAGCCCGAAGGTGACGGCCGAGGAGCCGAACCAGTTCACCGGCAGCGCCCACTCGACGCCGCCGCCAAGAGTCCATCCGGTGTTGTCCTCCGTATAGGCAAGACCGCCGGTGCCGTAGACCAGAACCTGACCGAACGCCACGCCAAGTCGGGCGCGAACCGAGCCCCACCATTCCGGCGCATTGCTCTCGAAGACGCCGGGCGTGAAGGTGCCGGCAAACCCTGGAGCCGGCAGGAACACGGCATTCTGGCCCTCATCGGTGTCGGCCCATTGAATGTCGGTCTCGACACCGACCACGAACGAGCCGATTTGGTAGTTGTAGCCGATCTGTCCGCCGCCGGTGAAGCCGCCTTCATTGTTGTTCTGGAAGAGAAGCGTGCCTGCCAGGCCTGGCGTGGCGGGCCCAGGCGTCAGAACCACGGATTCTTCGTCGTCCTCGCGCCATCCCCAACCTGCATTCACACCGGCATAGAAACCTGTCCATGTGAAGATTGGTACCGGTGCGATCATCGGAGCCGGCGGGGCGGCCCGTACTGGCAGATCCGCAGCTGATGCGGCGGAGACTGCAAGGGCGGTCGTTGCTGTACCCGCAAGAAGACTGAGAATGTATTTTCTCATCATCGTCATCCCTTGTGCGATAAGTCGCCATGATACTGTATGAGGTGTCGACGCAGTAAATCTATTGTATGGCTGCAACACCCCTGTGTTTGTTGGCCTCAAGATGACTATCCGACGGGGTACTACTTCGGAGAAATAAGTAATCAATGATATGAAATCTAACCTACCTTAGGTATAATTTTAGCAAATACATTGCGTTGATTGACAGGTCATTGCCTCTGTGTCGTAATCCTCATGTTTTCGGATCTTCCGAAGGCGAGGAGATAACTTCGACCCTGCCCATTGGGCAGGGTTTTTTGTGGCCAAGCGCCGGAGCGTCTCAGGGCAAGCTGACCCTGAGGCCCGCGCCGATGAAGTTCGATCCTGACTCCTTGGGGGCAATCACCCCAAAGATGCCCGAACGATGATGGATGCGGGATACGAAGGACACGCCGGGAAGGGACGGGTGAGAGAATTCCGCCTCGAAGGCAAGGTAGTTGAGAAAGCGCGTCGGCTCGACGCGGAAGCTCCCCTCCAGCCGCGGCCGCTCAGACGCATAGGATAGCCCTTCTCCAACGGCGAGATTGACACTCAATCCGCGGAAGAGCGGGATCTGCCCGGTCCGGAACATCAGAGCGAGAGTTCCTTCCCAATGGTTCTGATCGCCGAAATGGCGCAGGGCCTGCCCCTCGATCTCGACCTTATTGCCATGAAACGCTTGATCGGTTCCGATGACCGGGATCGAAAACGACGGGATGAGAACCCTGCTCACACCGAGGCCGGCGAAGTTCGAGTCCTCAAACGTCAGGTTGCTCCTGAAGGAGCGCTCCGGAACGTCAAGCAGGTCGGTATTCGCCCAACGCCCGACATAGCCGGTCAGGTGCAACATCCGCTCGCCGGGCTGGGCATGGGCGAAATTGGACAGCGCCGAGATCAAGAGAAAGCTTAGCAGGACGGTTCGACAGAATCTATTCCGCGATGGTTTGAAAATAACTCCGGTCATACTCAAGTTCCCAACTCATCGATTGATCAAAAACTATGTGATACCGAGTAATTTTATCTTTGTTCTTGATGAGAACCTCTGTCCATCCTGCTTCAAAAGGCCGAATGCTTCTAGATCCTATCGAGGGCTTGCGACACTGGCGTTTGGGGCGCTGGGGCAGGACCATGGGCATGTGGGGCGGAAAGGGAATTCGTCTTCAATTTTCGCCCGCCGGCCCTATGGTACGATCAAGACTGATCCACGAAAGCGGGAACGATGAAACGCGTCCAGACGAGCGGCCTCCAGATTGCACCGGTTCTTCATGACTTTATTCAACGGGAGGCCCTGGACGGAACAGGCGTCTCGTCTGACGCATTCTGGACAGGCTTCGCCTCCCTGGTGCGGGAATTCGCGCCGCGCAACCGGGAGCTGCTGCAGCACCGCGATCAGCTTCAGAACAAGATCGACGAGTATCATCGTTCGCAAGGAAGCAAGGCGTTCGACCGCGCGGGTTACGAGAGCTTCCTGCGCGAGATCGGCTACCTTCGGCCGGAGCCGGAGAATTTCGCGGTCGCAACGCAGAACGTCGATGACGAGATCGCCAGGATGGCGGGACCGCAGCTCGTGGTGCCAATCTCCAACGCGCGCTATGCCCTGAATGCCGCCAATGCTCGCTGGGGCAGTCTCTACGACGCCCTGTATGGCACTGACGCAATTCCGGAAGACGAGAACGCCGCGCGCAGCGGCGGATACAACAAGGCGCGTGGCCAGAAGGTGGTTGCGCGCGCCCGCGAGTTCCTGGATCAGGCTGCTCCCCTGGCCCAGGGCAGCCACAAGGATTCCGTTGCTTACGTGATCGAAGCCGGCGCCCTGCTGGTCCGTTTAGAGAGTGGGCAGCAGACGGGGCTGGCCGATCCCGCGCAGTTCGTCGGTTATCGGGGCGATGTGTCCAATCCATCCGCCCTGCTTTTGCGCCACAATGGCCTTCACGTGGAAATCAAGATCGATCGTGCAAGCCCCATTGGAGCAGACGATCCAGCCGGCGTTGCAGATCTCGTGATCGAGTCGGCGCTGTCCACGATCATGGACCTGGAGGACAGCGTCGCGGCCGTCGATGCGGACGACAAGGTGGTGGTCTACCGCAACTGGCTCGGGCTCATGAAGGGCGATCTGTCGGAGCGCTTCGAGAAGGGCGGAAAGACAGTCGAGCGCCGCCTCAACCCGGACCGCGTTTACACGGCGCTGACCGGCGGCGAGCTTTGCCTCCACGGACGCAGCCTCATGCTCGTGCGCAACGTCGGGCACCACATGTTCACCGACGCGGTGCTCGGCGAGACGGGGCGGGAGATCCCCGAGACCATTCTCGACGCCGCCATCACGTCGCTCATCGCCATCCACGACCTGCGCGGTGCGAGCGGGGCGCGAAACAGCCGCACCGGCTCGGTCTACATCGTAAAGCCCAAGATGCACGGGCCTGACGAGGTTGCGTTCGCCAATGATCTTTTCGGGGCCGTCGAGGCCATGTTGGGATTGGCCCGCAACACCCTCAAGATGGGCATCATGGACGAGGAGCGTCGCACCACCATCAACCTGAAAGCCTGCATTCAGGCGGCGGCCGAGCGCATCTTCTTCATCAATACGGGCTTCCTCGACCGCACGGGCGATGAAATCCACACCTCGATGGAAGCCGGCCCCATGGTTCGCAAGAACGACATGAAGGCGACCCCCTGGATCAAGGCCTACGAGGACAACAACGTGGATGTCGGGCTTGCTTGCGGCCTGCCGGGCCACGCGCAGATCGGCAAGGGCATGTGGGCCGCACCCGACAAGATGGCCGATATGCTGTCGCAGAAAATCGGCCATCCGCAATCAGGCGCCAACACGGCCTGGGTGCCGTCGCCGACGGCCGCAACCCTGCATGCGCTCCACTACCATCAGGTCGACGTGCAGGCGCGCCAGGGCGAACTGAAGCAGCGATCTGCTGCGAAGATCTCGGATATCCTGACCATCCCCGTATCCCAGTCGAATTGGGCGCCCGATGCGGTGCAGCAGGAACTCGACAATAACTGCCAGGGCATCCTGGGTTATGTGGTGCGCTGGGTCGATCAGGGCGTCGGCTGCTCCAAGGTGCCGGACATTCATGATGTCGGACTCATGGAGGACCGCGCGACCTTGCGCATCTCCAGCCAGCACCTCGCCAATTGGCTGCGCCACCGCATCGTGACCGAGGATCAGGTGATGGAGACCCTGCGTCGCATGGCGCAAGTGGTGGACCGGCAGAATGCGGGCGATCCGCTCTACAGCCCGATGGCGCCCGGCTTCGACGGTCCGGCTTTCCATGCCGCTTGCGATCTGATCTTCAAGGGCCGCGAGCAACCGAATGGCTACACCGAATGGATCCTGCATGAACGCCGTCGCGAGGCGAAGGCTGCGGGTGCGCCGGACCAGATCGAGGAGAGCGGCGTCAAGACCGCATAGGCGTCGGCATCGAACATCAAGACGTGTGGCCGCCGAAGCGAAGGCGGCCACATAACGGCAGCACTGTCATTCAGCTTACATAGAACCGTTCTAAACCGCTGACCGCCAAGGATGGAGAGGCGGAACATGAACGACACAACGACCCGTCTTCGCGCGAGCGATCTGGAAGATTCGGGCGATGTCGGGTGCAACCCGACGGAAAATCTCACCATGGGCGAAGTCATCGCGACGCGGTTCAACCGGCGCGATCTCCTTCGCGGGGCCCTGGCCGTCGCGGCAATTTCGGCGACGGTCGGAAACCGTGCGCTGGCGGCCAACGAACAGCCGGCCAAGAAAGGCTTGGCGCCATCCTTCGACTTCAAGGAAATCGAGGCCGGTGTCGATCACACCCACCATGTCGCCGAAGGGTATGACGCTCAGGTGCTCCTGCGCTGGGGCGATCCGATCTTTCCCGATGCGCCCGAATTCGATCCTGCTTCGCAAAGCGCGGATAAGCAGCGCCGGCAGTTCGGATACAACAGCGACTTTGTCGGCTACGTCCCGATCGATGGATCCAGCGATCACGGCCTGCTCGTCGTGAACCATGAATACACCAATGAGGAACTGATGTTCCCGGGCGTCGGCGTCCAGGACATCAAGGACGTCAATTTCTCCGGTATGACCAGGGAACTGGTCGATATCGAAATTGCCGCCCATGGCGGCGCCGTCGTGGAGATCCAGCGCCGGAACGGTCGATGGGAGGTCGTGAAGAATTCCAAATACAATCGCCGCATCACGGCCGATACTCCGATGGACATCACCGGCCCGGCCGCCGGACATGACCGAATGAAAACTGTTGCCGACCCGGCCGGCCGAAAGGTGCTGGGCATGATCAACAACTGCGCTGGCGGCGTGACGCCCTGGGGCACCTGGCTCAGCTGCGAGGAGAACTTCAACGGCTACTTCCAAGGCAAGCTCGCGGACAATCACGCGGAGGCCCGCAACTACAAGCGCTATGGTCTCGGCTCTCCGGCTTATGCCTGGGGCAAGTTCCATGACCGCTTCGACCTTGCCAAGGAGCCGAACGAGCCTAATCGCTTCGGGTGGGTGGTCGAGATCGATCCGTTCGATCCCACCTTCGTCCCAAGGAAGCGCACGGCGCTTGGGCGTACGAAGCATGAGGGCGCGGCCGGCATCACCAACCAAGATGGCCGGTATGTGATCTATCTCGGCGACGACGAGCGCTTCGACTATGTCTACAAGTTCGTCACGGCCGGAAAGGTCGACCCGGCGAACCGCGCGGCCAATCTGGGTCTTCTCGACGAGGGCACCCTCTACGTGGCCAAGTACGACGCCGACGGAAAAGGAACCTGGCTGCCCCTGGTGCATGGCCAAGGGCCGCTCACGGAAGCCAACGGGTTCAGGAGCCAGGCCGATGTTCTGATCGAGACCCGGCGGGCCGCCGACCTTCTCGGCGCCACCAAGATGGACCGCCCGGAGGATATCGAGGCTAACCCGGCCACGAACCGTGTCTATGTGATGTTGACGAACAACACGCGCCGCAAGGATGAGCAGGTCGATCCCGCGAATCCGCGCGCCAACAACGCCTTCGGGCACATCGTGGAAATGATGCCGGAAGGCGGCGACCACACGGCCACGGCGTTCACCTGGGAAGTGCTGGTGAAGTGCGGCGACCCTTCGGTGGCGTCCGTGGGTGCGACCTTCTCGTCGGAAACGACGAAGAACGGCTGGTTCGGCATGCCGGATAATTGCGCCGTTGATAGTCAGGGCCGTCTCTGGATTTCCACCGACGGCAACAGCGCGAAGGCGACAGGCCGGGCGGACGGCCTCTGGGCGCTTGAGACCGAAGGCGAGATGCGCGGCACCTCGCGGCACTTCTTCCGCGTCCCGATCGGCGCCGAGATGTGTGGCCCGTTCTTCACGCCGAACGACGAGTCGCTCTTCTTGGCCGTTCAGCATCCTGGAGAAGCGGACGAGGGTTCGCCCGCAAGCTTCGACAATCCCATCACCCGCTGGCCGGACTTCAAGGACGGCATGCCCCCGCGTCCGTCGGTGCTCGTGGTGACGAAAAACGGCGGCGGCAAGATCGCATAATCCGTCGTTCCGTTACGAACGAGGGCGGCCAACGGGCCGCCCTTTTTCTATTTCGCGCCGGTGAGTATAGATCAGCTTTTACGGCGCGAGATCGGACATCTTTGGCGCCAGCGCGTTCACCGCGCCGCCGATCAGGTTGGTGCTCAGCAGATGTTCCGTCGTCAGGCTGAAACGCACGGGCACCAAGGCGTCGGGAAGTGAGGCGATCTGCTCCTTGAGCGCGCGAGCGGCCGCAACGGCTTCGTCTCGCCGCACGGCGCTGAAACGCACCGCAGAGCCCGGCCGCACTTGAGCAAAGCGATCGAGATCGGCGCTGATCACCGTGGCGATTTTCGGGTAGCCTCCAGCCGTCTGCCGGTCGCGCATGAGAACGATGGGTTGACCGTTGCCAGGGATTTGGATGTGTCCGGTTGCTATCCCGTCGGACACGATGTTGAAGCCTTTTGCGTGCTCGATCGCCGGGCCGGAAAGCTGGAAGCCCATACGGTCGGCCTGCGGGGTGACCGTGAACTCGCTGTCCAGAAACGTACGGATGGCATCAGGCGTAAAGTAGTCGTCCTGCGGCCCGAGCATGACGCGGACCGGGCTGTCCCGGTCGTCTTCGTTGACCGGCAAATGCACCGGCGCGCCATCTTGCGCTTGAATGATGCAGGGCAGCCGGTCATCAGCCTGAAGGGCGGCGCCGTTCAGTCCGCCGAGGCGTGATCGAAGATGAAACGACAGGCTGCCGAGCTGGGGCTTGATGGCGAATCCTCCTGCGACGGCGAGATACGCAAACGTCCCCGTCCGGGTATGCCCGACCTGCGCCGTCTGACCCTCCTTAAGGATCGCCGACGTCCGAGGGGGAACGGGCGTGCCATCAATACTCAAAGCGCAGCCTGCTCCCACGAGCGCAATGCGAAGATCGCCGCCTGCGCATGTGAATGAGCCGCCGAGATTCACGAACTCGATCGCGGCCACGCCGGGAGCATTGCCCACCAGGACATTCGCCATCGCCAAGGATCGCATATCCATCGCGCCCGATGGGGACACACCGAAACGCTGATAGCCCGAACGTCCCCGATCCTGCAGGCTGGTCATCGGCCCGCAGGCTTTCACCACGAGTTCCGTCATGGGCTCACCTGCTCGGCCACCGGTTCGCCAGCCTCAGCGGCGCGCTCCAGCTCGTCCCAGCGCGAGGCATCGATCGGCTGAAACACCACCTCGTCGCCTGCGGCCAACAGGAAGGTGGGATCGCGACCAGGATCGTAGCTCCGGACCGGGGTACGCCCCAGGATATGCCAACCGCTGGGGCATTCGATGGAGGCTACGCCAGCCTGCTGACCACCGATGATGATGGAGCTTGCGGGAATTTTTGCGCGCGGCTTCGTCCGCCGCGGCGTAGCGAGGCGCGGATCGAGGCCGCCCAGATACGCAAAACCCGGCAGGAAGCCGATCATGTAAACCCGGTAGACCGCCTGCGCATGGAGATCGATCACCTGATGGGCCGAGAGGCCATGCCGTTGCGCCACATCCTCAAGATCGATCCCGAAGGGGCCGCCATAGACGACCGGCACACGCCAGCGCTTGCCCAGGGTGCTCTGCGGCGCGACATTCTGCGCCTCGTCCGTCAGAAGCCTTTCGAGAGCGTCATAGTCGGTCAGTGTCGGATCGAACTGGATCATGAGCGACCGATAGGTCGGCACCGTTTCCAGAAGTCCTGCCGGCGCACGAAGACGCAGAGCGTCGTCCAGCGCCAGCACCCTGCCGTTCACGTCCGGGTCGATGACGTTTCCGAAATCGACCGAAAGCGCGCCATCGCCGCAGGGAAGGATTCTCGGTGTCTGCACGATGCACCCGCTCATGTGCTGGAACCAGGCGACAAGCCCATCTCACATCGAGGATAATCCTACAACCGCAGGGGCTCAATGAAGGTGTGCGCCCAAAGCTTGTGCAAAAGGCATGCACGGGGAGGGACCTGCCCGTCAATCTTTGCCGCGCGCTGGAGCTGGACTTAACTCTCACGCCCGCCCCATGTTATGCCATCACGAACAATGCCTGAATTTGGGGCGTACCCGGAGCTGCCTATGAACTTGAAGTCTAAGACCGCCGTCGTCACGGGATCAACGAGCGGAATCGGCCTTGCCATCGCCCGCGCCTTTGCCAAGGAGGGCGCATCCATCGTCATCAACGGTCTGGGAGCGCCGGACGAGATCGAGAAGGCGCGCGCCGGCATCGAGAGTGAGTTCGGCGTCAAGGCCGTGTATTCCCCGGCCGACATGACCAAGCCGGATCAGATCGAGGAAATGGTTCGCCTCGGCGAGACGACCTTCGGCAGCGTCGATATCCTGGTCAACAACGCGGGCATTCAGTTCGTTTCGCCGATCGAGGATTTTCCGGTCGAGAAGTGGGACCAGATCATCGCCATCAACCTGAACTCCGCCTTCCACTCCATCCGGGCAGCGGTGCCGGGCATGAAAGCGCGGAAATGGGGACGCATCATCAACACGGCCTCCGCCCATTCCCTTGTGGCGTCGCCCTACAAGGCCGCATACGTGGCCGCGAAACATGGAATCACCGGTCTGACGAAGACGGTGGCGCTTGAGTTGGCAACCCATGGCATCACGGTCAACTGCATCAGCCCCGGTTATGTGTGGACCCCGCTGGTGGAGAAGCAGATCCCCGATACCATGAAGGCCCGTGGGTTGACCAAGGAACAGGTCATCAACGACGTGATGCTGGAGGCGCAGCCGACCAAGCAGTTCGTGACGGTCGACCAGGTGGCGGCACTCGCCGTTTTCCTCTCGTCGGATGCCGCGAGCCAGATCACCGGCGCCAACCTGTCGATGGATGGTGGCTGGACCGCCAAGTAACGGTCTTCGCAAGGGTCTCACGCCTTCGCGAAACGATCCGTCGCCTCAATGAGATGATGAGTGATGCCGGGCTCCGTGAAGGCGTGGCCCGCATCCGGCACCATGATGAATTCTGCCTCGGGCCAGGCTTTGTGCAGGTCCCATGCGGTTCGCGGGGGCGTCGCCACATCGTAGCGACCCTGCACGATGACCCCAGGGATGTTCCGCAGGCGGTGGACATCCCGAATGAGCTGACCTTCTTCGAAGAAGCCCTCGTTGACGAAATAGTGGTTTTCGATCCTTGCGAAGGCGAGGGCGTAGTGATCCTCACCGAATTGATCCGTGAACTCCTGGTTGGGCAAAAGGGTGATGGTTTCGCCCTCCCAAAGGCTCCAGGCGCGAGCCGCCTCCTGCTGCACGGCCGGATCCTCATGGATCAGGCGTTTATGGTAGGCAGCCATCAGATCGCCGCGCTCCTCCACCGGGATGGGCGCGAGAAAGCGTTCCCACTTTTCCGGAAACAGCCAGGAGGCCCCTTCCTGATAATACCAGTGCAACTCCGCGCGACGTAACGCGAAGATACCGCGCAGCACCAGTTCGCTGACGTGCTCCGGATGGGTTTCCGCATAGGCAAGCGCCAGGGTGCTGCCCCAGGAGCCACCGAACACCATCCATTTCTCGACCTCCAGCATTTCGCGAAGACGCTCGATGTCGGCCACGAGATGCCAAGTCGTATTGGCGTCCAAGCTTGCGTGAGGCGTCGAGCGGCCGCAGCCGCGCTGATCGAAGAGGAGGATGCGGTATTTCTCCCGATCGAAAAGGCGGCGTTGAGATGGCGAGCAGCCACCGCCCGGTCCCCCATGAAGAAAGACCACAGGCTTGCCGCTGGGATTGCCGCAGAGCTCCCAGTAAACCCGGTGCCCATCGCCAACGTCGAGCATGCCATGGTCGTAAGGTTCGATCTCGGGATAGAAGGTGCGCATGGCAAAAAGCTCCAGGAATGAATGCCGGTTGATAGCCGGGGCCCAAGCCGCTGTCAGCCATATCATTCTTCGGTCAGTGTCACGCGAGGCTGGCTCCCCTCTCAGCCTTATCCTGAGGAGCGCGGCGTCTTGCAGAATCATATGGGGGTAACCGAACCGTGCTTGGTGATAGTGCTGCGCACCTCCTCGGGATGAGGGCTCAGGCGTCGATTGCCGCCTATGGGCTAGGCGCGCGGAAGTGCAGGATAACTTCCTTAAAATCAGTGGCGCGTCGTGTGAGTGTCATATAGTTTTGCAACTGGGGAACACGGGCCGAACCCGGACCACAACGGAGGATGAAGATGTTGACCAAACGCGCCGGCTTGAAGCTGGCTACGGCTTTCGCCGCTCTCATGGTGGCCGGCACGGCCAGCGCCGCCGAGAAGCTGCGGCTCCTGACCTGGGCGGATTACGCTCCGGCCGATATCGTCCAGCAATTCACGAAGGAAACGGGCATCGAGGTCGAGATCACGCTCTCGAACAACGAGGAGATGATCTCCAAGCTGCGCGCCACGCAAGGGGCGGGCTTCGACCTCGTCCAGCCCAGCCAGGACCGGATCGCCGGCCCTCAGCAGGAATTCGGTATTTACAAGCCGCTGGATGTCTCGAAGCTGAAGTCGGATCTGTTCATCGCTTCGATGCTCGAAGCAACCAAGAAGAACACCACCCTTGACGGCAAGGTTTACGGCGTTCCCCACATCTGGGGCACAGACGGCCTGATTGTGAACACCAAGACGGCTCCCAACGTTGCCGATTATAACGATCTCTGCAGCGCTGCGATTTCCGGCAAGGCAAGCTTCCGCGCCAAGCGCCCAACCCTGATCGCCTTCGCGTTCGCAAACGGCATGGATCCCTTCGCGTCCTACAACGACCCGAAGGCTTATACGGCCATGATGGAGAAGGTGGGCGCCAAGCTGGCCGAGTGCAAAAAGAACGTGAAGTACTTCTGGGACGGTAAGGAGCAACTTCTCAACTCCCTGCGCTCCGGTGAGATCGTGGCCGCGATGGCGTGGGACACGGGCGGCTGGAAGCTCAACTCCGAGAACCCCGAGATCAAGTTCGTGGCTCCGAAGTCCGGTGCGCTGGGCTGGGTCGACACGTTCGCGATTCCCGCCAAGGGCCGCAATGACGACGCCGCCTACAAGTGGATCAACTTCAACATGCGGCCCGAGATCGCCGCGAAGGTGGCAGCCGCAGCCGGCAACTTCACGGCCTCCAATGGGGCTGACAAACTGATGCAGGGCAAGCTGAAGGATCAGTTCGCCGAAAGCTTCCCGAAAGCCGCCATCGACAACATCAAGTGGTACCCGGCCGTGCCGGCGGGCATCGAGGAAATCGAGGGCAAGATTCTCGACCGCCTGAAAGCAGGCTCTTAATCCATCCCTCGATCGATCATCATCCCCCGGCTCGCCCGGGGGATGACCTTTTGTGTACAGCGTCCATGGCACCTTCCACCGATCTCGATATCGTCAACGTCACCAAGCGCTTCGGCTCGCATGCGGCGGTGGACGACGTGACTTTTAGCGTAGCCCCCGGAGAGTTCTTCTCGATCCTCGGACCCTCCGGCTGCGGCAAGACCACCTTGATGCGCATGATCGCCGGCTTCGAGCATCCCAGTTCGGGCGACATCCGAATTCGGGGCAAGTCGATGATCGGAGTTCCGGCCAACCGCCGCCCGGTCAACATGGTGTTCCAGAGCCTTGCGCTCTTTCCCATGATGAGCGTGGGTGAGAACGTCGCTTATGGCTTGACCTGCCGCGGCGTGAACCGGGCAGACGCCGAGGAGCGCGCCAACCGCGTGCTGGAGCGCGTTGGGCTCAAAGGTTTCGGCGAGCGTCGGGTCACGGCGCTTTCCGGCGGCCAGCGCCAGCGTGTCGCCATCGCCCGGTGCCTGGTCCTCGAGCCAACCCTCGTTCTTCTCGATGAGCCCCTCGGCGCGCTCGACCTCAAGCTGCGGGAGCACATGAAGATCGAGCTCAAGCAACTTCAGGGCACCTTCAACACCACCTTCGCGTACATCACCCACGACCAGTCCGAGGCGCTCGTCATGTCGGACAGGATCGCCGTCATGAACCAAGGCCGATTCGAGCAGGTGGGAAGCCCGCGCGAGCTCTATCACAATCCGACAACACCCTTCGTGGCGAGCTTCGTGGGCGAAACAAACCGCTGGCAGGGTGAGACCGTCGGGGAAACCGCCGGGACAACTTCCGTGCGGCTGCCTTCCGGGGCAGTCCTTCAAGGGCGAGGAACTGCCTCACAGCCGACCGCGCTTGCCTTCGTGCGCCCGGAAGCCATTGCCCTGGCGCAGGGCGAGGTTGGTCTGGGCGGACTTCCGAACCGTTTCGAGGGCCGTGTCTCCGCTGTATTGTTCGATGGCGCGAATTCCAGCCTGCTCATCACAACTCCCGGATTCGAAGAGCCCATCCGGGCGGTGCTGCCGCAGGCGGGGCCGCTGGCTGGGATCGAGGTCGGCGCGCCGGTTCATCTGGGGTGGGCGGCCGACGCCATGAAGGTCTTTGCCGCATGAAATCGGCGCAGCGCCTCACTCTCTATCTGCTCCTCGCTCCGGCCATTCTCTGGCTGGGTCTGCTCATCGTCCTGCCGCACGTGGAAATCCTGATCCTGTCGTTCAGCGAGAGGGTGGCGCCGCGGGTTTATGCTTACGGGGCCGGGAACTATCTAGAATTCTTCACCGAACCCCTCTATTGGCGCACCTTTGCCCGCACGGCGATCATGTCGATCTTCGTCACGGCGATAACCCTCGTGCTGGCTTTTCCGATCGCGCTGTACATCGCCCGGGTGGCGCAGGGGCGCACGAAGGCCATGCTTCTGCTGTTGTGCCTGCTGCCGTTCTGGGTGTCGGAGCTGGTGCGCACATTGGGCTGGATGATGCTGCTGCGCGAAACCGGAGTGGTTTCCTACCTGCTGCGCGCCATGGGTCTCGCCGACCAGCCGGTGGAGCTTCTCTACAACGATGGGGCGGTCATCCTCGGGCTCGTCTATGGCGGGCTTCTTTTCATGATCGTGCCCCTGGCCAATGCACTGGAGAGCCTGGAGCCGTCCGTCGTGGAAGCTGGCTTCGATCTTGGCGGAAGCCGCTGGACGGTCCTGCGCCGCATCGTCATCCCGCACGCAATGCCGGGCATCGTCGCGGGCTCCATCATCGTCTTCATGCTGACGGTGGGCAACTTCGCGACCCCGGTTCTGCTGGGAGGCAAGAACGGCCTGTGGTTCACCGAGCAGATCTACGCGCAGTTCATCACGCGCTTCAACTGGCCGCAGGGAGCCGCCTTCGGCATGCTGTTGCTGTTGCTGTCGTCCATCATCGTCTGGGCGGGCCTGCGCCTGACCCGTCAGAGCCTGGGCACGACCCTGAGGCAGGCTTGAGCCATGAACCGTCCGTCCCTTCTCTGGAAGCTTTACATCGCGGCGTTCTATGTCTTCCTGTTCGCGCCGCTCCTAGTCGTGGCGATCTTCGCCTTCAATGCGAGCCCGTTCCCTTCACCACCCTGGCGCGGCTTCACGCTCGAATGGTTCACAGGCACCGGAGCCGTCTTTGGCAAGCCCGGCGTGCTGATGGATCCGATTTGGCTCACTAGCATCGGCAACAGCTTGAAGGTGGCGGTGCCGGTGGCGCTGCTCGCGGTTCTCATCGGCACGGTGAATGCCTGGGTGCTGGAGCGCGCCGAGTTTCGCGGGAAGACCCTGCTGGCCATGATGATGCTCTGGCCCCTCGTCATTCCGGGCGTCGTGCTCGGCATTTCGATCCTGGCGTTCTTCTCCCGCGTGGCCAACGGGCTCGAGGAGTGGCTTCAGAGGGATCTCGATTTCCTGCGGCCGGGTCTTTCCCTCGTGGTTCTGGGGCAGCTGTCGTTTATCCTCACCATATCGACGCTGATCATCGCCGCGCGCCTGCGCAAGTTCGACCGCTCGTTGGAAGAGGCTGCGCTCGATCTCGGCGCGAGCCGCGCCCGGGTGCTGCGGACGGTGACGCTGCCGTTCCTGAAGCCAGCTTTGATTGGAGCAGGGCTCGTGGCGCTTCTCATGTCGTTCGAGAACTTCAACACGACCTTGATGCTCGTAGGCTCCGACGCGCCGCTGCCGATCACCATGTATGGTCAGATGCGCGAAGGCGCGACGCCCGCCATCAACGCCGTGAGCTTGTTCCTGATGTTGGCGGTGGGCGGGATCGCGAGCCTGTTTGCATTGACCTCGAAGGCCGAAGTCTGAAGCCTGGGAGTTTACCGCCCCCAGGTCCGCTCCAGCGCGTTAACCCAGTTCTCGTAGCAGAGCTTGCGCAGGATGGCCTCGTCATAACCGTGCCGGCGCATGGCGTCGACCAGCCGCGGCAGGCCGCGCACGTCGCCGATCTCGGCCGGGATCGTTGCGCCATCGAAATCGGAGCCCAGGCCTACGCCATCGACGCCCACATGCTCGATCAAGTAATCCATGTGGCGGATCATCTCTTCAAGCGGCGTGTTGTCGTTGCGCATCCCGTCGGGGCGGATAAAGGACGTCGCGAAATTGACCCCCACCATGCCGCGGCTCTCGCGAATGGCCGCAAGCTGCTTGTCGGTGAGGTTGCGCGAGTGCGGGCAGATGGCGTGAGCGTTGGAGTGGGTTGCCACGAGGGGTGCGTCCGTGAGCTGCGCCACGTCCCAAAAACCCTTCTCGTTCAGGTGCGACAGATCAACCATGATCTTGAGACGGTTGCAGGCCCTGACGAGATCCTTGCCGCGCTCCGTCAAACCGGGCCCGGTATCGGGTGACGATGGATAGCGAAACGGCACGCCATGGCCGAAAATGTTGGGACGACTCCAAACCGGCCCGATGGACCGCAGCCCGCTTTCGTAGAGCACGTCGAGGATGTGCAGGTCCGGATCGATCCCTTCCGCGCCTTCGATATGCAGGATGGCCGCGAGCTTGCCTGAATCGATGCAGGTGCGAATGTCGCCGGCCGTGCGGCAGATCTTCACCTCACCCTGGGAGGCGCGCTCGATCCGCAGGAGCAGCGATGTCATATGCAGGGTGATGCGCTGGCTGGCGCCGAGTTCCAGCTGAGGCGGGAGCGGCACGTCGTATTGCGGTCTCGCCATCAGGGCATCCACATCGACTCCGCCGCTCGTGCTCTCGGATGGCACGTAAACGGCAAAGAAACCGCCTACGAAGCCGCCCTGCTTCATGCGCGGCCAGTCGAGATGACCGATATTGTCGCCTTTGAGAAAATCGCGTTCGGGTTGGGTCTTTCCCCGGATCAGGCGAAGAAGAACGTCGTTATGACCATCGAAGACCGGCATCAGGCTGGAGCGGGACATGAGACTCACGAAGAGGTTGAAAACTGAAGTGGTGGCTATGTGGCCAGGGACGAAGCAGGTTGAGGGGCGTCTCTCGAAAATCCCTGGCTCGCCTCGATGAGGGACTGAGTGTAGCTGTTCGAGGCTTGGCCCGAGCGTAGGGCGGCAGACGTGGTCTCCTCGATGCTCTCCCCATTGCGCATCACGAGAAGCCGTTGGCACAGATGCGCCACCACCGCGAGATCGTGGCTTACGAGAATGTAAGTGAGCCCCATCTTGTGGCGCAGATCCTCGAGGAGGTTCAGCACTTCAGCCTGTACGGAGGCATCGAGCGCCGAGGTCGGCTCGTCGAGGAGCAACACCTTCGGGCGCAGGATGAGTGCTCGGGCGATGGCGATGCGCTGGCGCTGTCCGCCCGAGAGCTGGTGCGGGTAGCGAAACCGGAACGAAGGGCCAAGGCCAACCTCGCGCAAGGCCTGGAGGATGCGGGTCTCGGCATCCTTCACGCCATGGATGGCGAGGGGCTCGGAGAGGGTTCGGTCGACGGTGTGGCGCGGGTGGAGCGAGGCGTAAGGATCCTGGAAGACCATTTGGATCGTGCGGTAGAAGGCCTTGCCGCGTGGCGTCGTGACCTCCTTGCCGTCAACCCGGACATGTCCGCCGGAAATCGGCGCAAGGCCGCAGATGGCGCGCAGGACAGTCGATTTTCCGGAGCCGGACTCGCCCACAAGCCCGTAGGATTCGCCCGCCTCCACATGAAAGCTGGCGTTCTTGACCGCCTGGACCTGAAGACGGCCCGTTCCGAAGATGACTTGAAGATTCTGAATATCCAGCATCGGATCTGTCACAATGCCCAGCTTGGATCGCGGTTCAGGGTAGGGAGCGGGTGCACATCGTCGGCGAGGGTCGGCAGACAGCGCATCAGCCCTTGCGTATAGGGATGCTTGGCCTCCCGCAGATGCTTCGCCTCGAGTTCTTCCACCACCCGGCCCGCATACATGACGAGCACCCGGTTGCAGAATGAGGAGACCAGCTTCAGATCGTGCGAGATGAAGATCAGGCCCATCCCGCGCTCGGAGACGAACTCGTCAAGGATGCGCAGGATCTCCATCGAGACCGTCACGTCGAGGGCCGAAGTCGGCTCGTCGGCAATCAAGAGATCAGGCTCGGTGACAAGCATCATGGCGATCATGGCGCGCTGGCCCATACCGCCCGAAACCTCGTGCGGATAGAGCGCAAAAACACGGCCGGGGTCGCGCATCTTCACGGCTTCCAGCATGGCGAGCGCCCTGTCGTGGGCCTCGGCGCGGCTTGCCTTCACATGAGCTTGGTACGCTTCGATGATCTGCTCGCCGATCGTCATGACGGGGTTCAGCGAGTATTTCGGGTCCTGCATTACCATGCTGATGCGCCCACCGCGCAAAGTGCGGAGCGTGCGCTTCGACGCGGTAAGAAGATCGATGCCGTCGAAGGTCAGACGTTTGGCCAGGACCTCGCCCGGCGGCGGAGTGAGGCCCAGGATCGCACGGCCGGTCTGCGATTTGCCGGAGCCGGACTCGCCTACGATGCCAAGCCGCTCGCGGCCGAGCTGAAAGGATACGCCCCGCACGGCTTCCACGGTGCCGGTGCGCAGATGAAAGCGGACCCGCAGGTCCTCGACTTCGAGAAGCGGCTTCGTCATTTCGCAGCCTTCGGATCGAGCACGTCGCGCAGGCCGTCGCCGAGCAGATTGAAACCTAGACTCACCACGAAGATGGCAAGGCCCGGCATGGCGGCGACCCACCATTGATCGATGAGGTAGTTGCGGCCTGTGGCGACCATCGCGCCCCATTCCGGCATGGGCGGCTGCGCGCCCAGCCCCAGGAAGCCCAGGCCGGCCGCCGTGAGGATGATGCCCGCCATATCGAGGGTCACGCGCACGATGAGCGATGAGAGGCACAGGGGCACCACATGCCCCAGGATGATCCGCGGCGTGGAAGCGCCCTGGAGCTTCACGGCCGCGATGAAATCGCTGTTGCGGATCGTCAGCGTCTCGGCACGGGCAATACGAGCGTAAGGTGGCCAGGATGTAATCGCGATGGCGATGACGGCGTTCTCGATGCCTGGACCAAGAGCCGCCACGAAGGCGAGCGCCAGGATCAGGCGCGGGAAGGCCAGGAAGATATCGGTGATCCGCATGAGGACGGTGTCGACCCAACCGCCGAGATAGCCTGCCACGGTGCCGACGAGCAGGCCGATGGGGGTTGCGATCAAGGCCACGAGCACAATGACCCAAAGGGTGATGCGCGAGCCGTAGATCACGCGTGAAAAGATGTCGCGCGCCTGATCGTCGGTACCGAACCAATAGGTTTCGCTCGGGGGGAGGAGACGCTGGGTGCGAAGGTCCCCTCCGATGACCGGCGAATAGGGCGCGATGAAATCCGCGAAGATGGCGACGAGGATCAACAGCACCACGACGCCGAGCCCCATCACGGCAAGCGGGTTCCTGGTGAAGGAGCGCCAGCCCAGATAGAAGCGGCCGAGGCGCGCCTGCCAGCGGGAGCCGGGCTCCGGCGAGAGCAGCCAAGCACGCCAGCCGGAAGGTTGAGAGAGAGACGGTGCGCCGGCCATCAACGTGTCCTCGGGTCGAGCAGGCGATAAAGCAAATCGGACACCAGATTGAGAAGCACGAAGACGGCGCCGATGACGAGCGTGCCGCCGAGCACCGCATTCATATCCGCATTCTGCAGGGAATTGGTGATGTACTGGCCAAGTCCAGGCCAGGCAAAGACGGTCTCTGTAAGCACCGAGCCTTCCAAAAGGTTGGCGTAGGAGAGGGCGATCACGGTGACCAGCGGCACGGCCGCATTGCGCAAGGCATGACGCCAGATCACGCGCATTTCCGACAGGCCCTTCACACGCGCCGCAATGACATATTCCTGAGCCAGTTCATTGAGCATGAACGAGCGGGTCATGCGGCTGATGTAGGCAAGCGAGAAATACCCGAGAAGACAGGTGGGCAGGATGATGTGGGAGACTGCATCCCAGAATGCGTCCCACTGCCCCTGCATGGCTGTGTCGAAAAGAACGATTCCGGTGACGGGGGTGTAGAGATACGAGTAGGTCACGTCGATCCGACCAGGCCCTGCCACCCAGCCGAGCTTGGCGTAAAACAACAGCAGCGCCATGAGGCCAAGCCAGAAGATCGGGATGGAATAGCCGACGAGGCCGAGCAGCCGCACGAGCTGATCGATGAAGGTGCCGCGCTTCACAGCCGCCAGGACGCCGAGCGGGATCCCGACGAGAGTGCCGATAACCGTGCCGAGGGTCGCCAGTTCGAGAGTCGCAGGAAAAACATTGGCGATGTCGGTCATCACCGGATTGGTGGTCAGAACCGAGTTGCCGAAATCGCCTGTCACGGCTTTCTTCAGGTAGATCCAGAACTGCTGGATCATCGGCAGGTCGAGGCCGAGTTCCTGACGGACGCGTTCATACACATGAGGCGGAGCCCGATCGCCCACGATGGCGATGACCGGATCGATCGGCACAATGCGGCCGATGAAGAAGGTGACAGCGACCAGCCCCAGGAGCGTCGTCGCGAGGACGATGAGGAACTGCGCTATCCTTTTAAGGAAGAAGCGGAGAGCTTCATGCCCTCCGCCCCGCTGCATCGCTGCTGAAGCCATCGATCAGATCAGTTCTTCTTTGCCTGAGCCACGCTGTTGGTGTCGAAGGATGGGCCGATGACGACACCTTCAACATTCTTGCGGGACGCCATGACTTCGATCTCCTGAAGCATGATCACGTAGGGCCCATCATCGAGAACTGCCTGCTGCAGTTCCTTGTACATCTCGGCGCGCTTCTCGGCATCCTTCTCGAGAACGGCGGCGCGGGTCTTTGCCGTGAGCGGGCCCGGATCCCAGGCATTGCGCCAGGAGAGGGGCTTGGCCTTGGCATTGTCCGAGTTGTCGTCGTTGGCCGCAAATGTGTCCGCATTGGTGTTCGGATCCTGATAGTCCGCGCCCCAGCGTCCGATATAGATGTCGTGCCGGCGTTCGCGATACTTGGTCAGGGTCTGCTTGCCGTCACCCGGGATGATTTCGAGCTTCACGCCAGCCTGTGCGAAGGTTTGCTGGATCGCCTGAGCCATACCGGTGGTGTCAGCGGTCGAACGGGTATCCATCGTAACCGTGAAACCGTCCTTCAAGCCGGCCTTCTCCAGCAGCTCCTTGGCCTTAGCGACATCAAGCTTGTAGGGGTTGTCGTTGACGGCGCCCAGGAAGCCCTTGGGCAGGAAGGCTTGGTGCACCTCGCCCTTGCTCTTCATGATCGTGTCGGCAATGGCGGAGTAGTCGACAAGATACTTCAGGGCCTTGCGAACTTCGGGCTTAGCGAGGGTCGGGTTCTTCTGGTTCAAGCCCAGATACCAGACGCCGCCTTTCGGGCCGGAATCGATCTTGATGTCCGCGCTCTTCGAAACGGCTGCCAGCTCTTCAGGGTTCAGGTTGCGGGCGATGTCAACGTCGCCCTTTTCGAGCAGGAGACGCTGTGTCGCCGTTTCCTTGATGTGACGGTAGATCACGCGGGCGAGAGGAGCCTTCTTGTCATAGTTCGGGTTGCGCTCAAGCACCACGACCTCGTTCGCCTTCCAGTCGCGGATCGAGAACGGGCCGGAGCCGGCATACTTGGTCTTGAGCCAGGCATAGCCCAGATCGCCCTCCTTCTCGTTCTGCAACACCAGCTTCTTGTCGACCACCGATGCGACGGTCGAGGTCAGGCAGTAGAGAACGAAGGTCGGCGCATAGGCCTTGTCGAGCTCCATGGTGAGTTCGAAAGGTCCCGTCTGCTTGATCTTGTCCTTGACGTTATCCTTCGTCAGGCCGAACTGGCCGATGATAAAGGCCGGTGACTTGTCGAGAAGGACCGCGCGCTGCAGCGAGAACGCCACGTCCTCGGCGGTGATCGGGTTGCCGGAGGCGAACTTCTTGCCTTGGCGGATCTTGAACGTGAACGTCTTGCCGTCGGGAGACACGGACCAGGACTCGGCGACCTCGCCGTAGATCTTAGACACGTCCTTGTAGTCGTAGTTGATCAGGCGCTCATAGGTGTTGCCGGCGATCTCGGAGGTCGTGAACTCGAAGATCTCGGCCGGATCGAGCGAGATGATGTCATCGATCTGCCAGGCCTGGACCAGGGTGTCCGGCGGCGTTGCCGCCTCGACGGCCGAGAACGATGTTGCCATGGTGGCGACCATGGCGGCGGACAGGAGGAATTTCGGAAGTTGCTTCATTGGCCAGTTCCCTTGCGGCGCTATCTGCGCCTTGCGCCGGTATGAAGGCAGATCAAAACCGACCTGTCGAGTCTATCAACTGGTTTTAAACTGGCAAACAATTCGCACGGTGCCCAACGGGCGGGCAGCGCCAATCCCGCTTGGCCTCCGGGTCTTCCTGTGGCAAAGGCTCATGGGTCTCAATCCTGGATGAAACAACGTGTCCGAAGAAGCCAAGAAACCCGCTGCCAATACCATGTGGGGAGGGAGGTTCTCCTCGTCCCCGAGCGCGCTCATGGAGGCCATCAATGCCTCGATCGGGTTCGACAAGCGATTGGCGTCGCAGGACATCCAAGGCTCCATCGCACACAGCGCCATGCTGGCGAAGCAGGGCATCATCGCCGAAAGCGACCGGGATGCGATCCACGCCGGCCTCCAACGGGTGCTGGGCGAGATCGAGGGCGGCGGGTTCACCTTCTCGACGACGTTGGAAGACATCCATATGAATGTGGAAAGCCGCCTGCGCGAGATCACTGGCGATCCGGCGGCGCGCCTGCACACGGCCCGCAGCCGCAACGATCAGGTGGCGGTTGATGTCCGCCTCTGGGTGCGCGATGCCCATGACCGCACCGACGAGCAGCTGACGAGCCTTCTGAAGGCGCTCCTCGACAAGGCCGAGCCCCATGCGGCCACCGTCATGCCGGGCTTCACCCATCTCCAGAGCGCCCAGCCGGTCACCTTCGGTCATCATCTGATGGCCTATGTGGAGATGTTCGCGCGTGACCGCAGCCGCATCCGGGATTCCCGCAAGCGTCTGAACGAGAGCCCGCTCGGCGCAGGCGCGCTCGCCGGAACCTCCTTTCCGATCGACCGGCACATGACCGCGAAGGCGCTGGGCTTTGATGGCCCGACCCGCAATTCCCTCGACTCCGTGTCGGATCGCGACAGCATCCTGGAGTTCCTGTCTGCGGCATCGATCTGCGCCATGCACCTGTCGCGGCTGGCGGAGGAGATCATCATCTGGATGTCAGCTCCTTTCGGTTTCGTGCGCCTGCCCGATCGCTGGACCACCGGTTCGAGCATGATGCCGCAGAAGCGCAATCCGGATGCGGCGGAGCTGGTGCGCGGCAAGACTGGGCGCATCGTCGGCTCGCTCGTCGCGGTCCTGACCATGATGAAAGGCCTTCCGCTGACCTATTCCAAGGACATGCAGGAGGACAAGGAGCAGCTCTTCGACGCCGCCGACACGATCGAGATCGTGCTCGCGGCCATGACGGGCATGATCCAGGACCTGGAGCCCGTGCCGGACCGCATGGCGGCCGTCGCTGGCGCTGGTTTCTCCACGGCGACCGATCTCGCCGACTGGCTCGTGCGCAGCCTCAACATCCCGTTCCGGGATGCGCACCACGTGACGGGGCGCATCGTCTCCGAAGCGGAGAAGCGTGGCACGACGCTCGAAGATTTGCCCCTTGAGGTGATGCAGGCGGTCGAGCCTCGCATCCACCAGGGCATCTATGAGGTCCTGGGGGTGGAGAACTCGGTTCGTTCGCGGATGAGTTTTGGCGGCACCTCGCCCGTGCGGGTTGCCGAGCAGATCGCCTGGTGGCGGGAGCGGGTCTGACAACCATTCGTTTTCCATAAGCGCTGGGGCCGCTTGGCCGAGGTCTTGATAGGCGGCCGAGCCGTCTCCATATTGCCTTTAGCGTACCTGTCATGGTCGCTTGAGTGCCGCATGAGCGGGCTCAAAACCAACCGAAGTGCCTCTAACCTTGGGCTTCGAATATGTCGCGTCAGTCGCCCTTCGGGCATCCGTTTCTGTTAGGCTTCGACGAGATCGAGCAGGCGCTCGACCGGGTCGCAAAGGCCGCCGGGGATGGATATCCTCCATATAATATCGAGCGTCTGGCCCGCACCGAGCATGCTCCCGAGCGTCTTCGGATCACCCTAGCTGTTGCGGGCTTCACCCGGGATCAGCTGGAGGTGACCCTGGAAGAAAACCAGCTCGTCATCCGGGGTCGGCAAACCGACGACAAGACAAGGCACTTTCTGCATCGCGGCATCGCCGCTCGCCAGTTTCAGCGCGCATTCCTCCTCGTCGATGGCATGGAGGTTCTGGGGGCTGATCTGTCCAACGGACTTCTGTCGATCGATCTGGCTCGTCCGGAGCCGGAGCGGATCGTCCGCAAGATCGACATCGTGGCTCCGGACAAGGCGTGACGACATCCGCAAAGGAGAGGACCATGAACCACAATAACGATTTTCCCCTCAACCCGACGGAACTCGCGGCTTTGGGCGAGGGCCAGATGGCCTACGTGAAGCCCCTGCGCTCGGACGATGTCGCAAGACTCTTCCCCCAGGCTCCGAAGATCCAGCCGGGATTGCAGCTTTTCGCTCTCCTGTCCGCCAGCGGCGAGCCGATCGTCCTGACCGACACCCGCGACGCGGCGGTGGCGAATGCCTGGGCCCACGACCTCGAGACGGTGAGCCTGCATTAAAGTCCGGATCCCAAAAGCGGTGACCACCACTTTTGGGATCCGCCTTCTCTCAAGCAATCGCCTCGATTGCCTGGATCAATCGCTCAAGATCCTCCGGGCGGGAGAGGCGGTGGTCCCCATCCTTGATGAGCGTCAGGGACACGCTGTCCCCCGGCAGATGCTCAACGAGTTGGAGCGCATGGCTCCAAGGTACATCCGGATCTTCCATCCCCTGAAGAATATGGACGGGGCAGCCTGTCTGAACGGGCCGGCCAAAAAGCAGGTGGCTGCGCCCGTCTTCGATCAGTTTCTTGGTGATAGGGTAGGGCTCTTCCGGCGAATAGGCGGATGGTCGGTGATAAACACCGGTTTCCTCCACGGTTTTCCTGATCTCCTCCGGGAAGCGGTCCCACATCAGCCGCTCGGTCATGTCCACCGCAGGGGCAATCAGGATAATGCCGGCCGGAGCCAGATCAGGGCGGGTTTCCGTCAGGCGCCGCGCCGCCAGAAGGGAAATCCAGCCTCCCATGGATGAGCCGACCAGGATAGGGCGGCTCGTGACAAAGCCTTCCATGACGCTGACGGTCTCCTCGAGCCAGCGGGAAATCGTTCCTGCCTCGAAGGCGCCTTCCGACTCCCCGTGACCGCTATAGTCGAAGCGCAGGAAAGCCCGCCCGGTTCGCTCCGCCCATTCGTCGATCACGGCCGCCTTGGTGGAGCGCATGTCGGACTTGAAGCCGCCGAGCCAGACCACTGGCGGGCCCTTGCCGTCCCGTGACAGAACAGCAATGTGACGCGCATCAGGCCCCTGGCCCACACTATGACTTTGCGGCATGGTAACTCATCCTCAACTGCTTTAACGCAACGCTTTGCGCATGATTCGACCAAAAAGGCTCTTGATTCTGTGAGTTTTTCAACGCGACCTGGCGGAGGGATGGCCTTTCCGACCTCCCAGTTCCATCCGCTGGCAGGTCGAACCATCCTCCAGATCATTCCCGAACTTGAGGCCGGTGGCGCCGAGCGCACCACGGTCGACATTGCCGAGGGCCTAGCTCATCTCGGCGCGCGCGCCCTCGTGGCGACGGAAGGTGGGCGTCTCGTGGGCGAGCTCCAGGCCAAGGGCGGCGTCTGGATTCCCTTCCCGGCCGCGACCAAGAACCCTTTCTCCATGGTGGTCAACGTACGCAGGCTTGCCCGGATCTGCCATAACGAGGGCGTGGCCTTGATTCACGCACGCTCCCGGGCTCCCGCCTGGGTGGCGCTGGGGGCGGCCCGCTCCCTCAACATTCCTTTCGTGACCACGTATCACGGTTCCTATGCGGGCCGCTCGTCCGTGAAGGTTCTGTATAATTCTGTCATGGCTCGCGGCGATACGGTCATCGCCAATTCCCATTATACCGGCGATCTGATCCGCTCCCTCTATCCGCAGGCCAGCGAGCGGGTCCGGGTCATCCACCGGGGAACCGACTTTTCGGTGTTCTCTCCCTCGGCGATCGCGCCGGATCGGGTCGAGGCGTTGAGGCGGTCTTGGAATGTGGCGCCCCATGAGCGCGTCGTCCTCCTGGCAGCCCGTTTGACTGGCTGGAAAGGTCAGAGGGTTCTGATCGAGGCAGCCGCCAAGCTGCGCGACGCGGGTGTTACGGACGTGGCCTATATCCTGGCCGGCGATCCCCAGGGTAGGGATTCCTACGTGCGCGATCTTGACGGAATGATCGAGGCCAAGAAGCTCGAGGGGATCGTGCGCCGGGTCGGGCACTGCACCGACATGCCGGCCGCCTTCCTGGCCGCCTCGCTGGTGACCGTCCCGTCCACGGAACCGGAAGCCTTTGGCCGCTCGGCCGTGGAGGCCCAGGCCATGGGGACCCCGGTCGTCGTCTCGGATCTGGGAGCCGTTCCCGAAACCGTCCTGTCTCCGCCTGCGGTCGCGCCCCATGAGCGGACGGGGTGGCGGATCTCGCCCGGAGACGCGGATGCCCTGGCCCAGGCGCTCGGCGAGGCGCTCGGCCTTGGAGCCAGCGCCAGGATAGCCCTCGGGGCGCGGGCAAGAGCCCATGTGGAGCAACACTTCTCGCTGGAACGGATGGTATCGAGCACCCTCGATGTCTATTCTGCCCAGCTTGAAGGGCGTTTCCCACGCAGAACAAGTTGACTTCGGGCGTTTTTGCGCGAAATGTCAGATTATTCGTGGCATTAGTTGAGCAGACATCAGCAGACCCTATCAGGGGCCGCCGGTCTCAACTGAGCCCTTAAACAGGAGATACGAGCCATTCGCCGACCAATGAGACCCATGCCGGTGCCGCAAAAGGACGGACCGCGCGCCAACCGAGACATTCGCGGCGTCCGCGAAGTGCAGTTGATCGATGACACCGGGCAGAATCGCGGAGTGATGGCTTTCTTTGATGCCCTCCGGATTGCCGAAGACGCTGGTCTCGATCTCGTGGAGATTTCGCCCAACGCCACTCCACCCGTCTGCAAGATCCTCGATTACGGCAAATACCGCTTTCTTGAGCAGAAAAAGGCCAACGAGGCCCGCAAGAAGCAGAAGACCGTCGAGGTCAAGGAAGTCAAACTGCGTCCGGGCATCGATGATCACGATTACGACGTCAAGATGCGGGCCATGAAGGGCTTCTTCGAGGAAGGCAACAAGGTCAAGATTACCCTGCGCTTCCGCGGCCGCGAGATGGCGCACCAGGATCTCGGCTTGAAGGTTCTGGACCGGGTCAAGTCCGATGTGGGCGATCTCGCTAAGGTCGAGCAGGAGCCGAATTTCGAGGGCCGTCAGGTCGTCATGGTCCTGGCCCCGCGCTAAGGCTGCGCTTTCGGGTTGGAATTCTTGGCCGCTGGGTGTCCGGCGGCCATTGCTTTTTGGGCGGCCTTCTGCCATAAGCCGCCCTTCATCAAACCGCCCGGCTGATTAAGGGCTGCCGTGGCGGTTTGTTTTGCTCATAGCAGCAATGAAAAGGCCAAAGGGCGGCTCGCCGCCCCGATGCCTGTCCAAAGGAGAGCAAAATGCCCAAGCTAAAGACGAAGTCGGGCGCGAAAAAGCGCTTCAAGATCACCGGCACCGGAAAGGTCGTTTACGCCCAGGCCGGTAAGCGCCACGGGATGATCAAGCGGACCAACAAGCAGATCCGCAACCTGCGCGGCACCACGACCATGTTCGAGGGTGATGCGTACAACGTGAAGAAGTACTTCCTGCCTAACGGCTAAGGCGGTCTCTCACATCCCGGATTTTGAAGGAGTTTTTCTATGGCCCGCGTTAAACGGGGCGTTACCGCCCACGCCAAGCACAAGAAGGTTCTGAAGGCCGCCAGGGGTTTCTACGGCCGCCGCAAGAACACGATCCGTATCGCCAAGCAGGCGGTCGAGAAGAGCATGCAGTATGCTTACCGCGACCGTAAGAACAAGAAGCGCGTTTTCCGCGCTCTCTGGATCCAGCGCCTCAACGCTGCTGTCCGCCTGCACGGCCTGACCTATTCCCGATTTATCGACGGTCTCGGCAAGGCTGGGATCGAGGTGGATCGCAAGGTCCTGTCCGAAATGGCCATCCACGAGCCGGCTGCTTTCGCCGCTTACGTGGAGCGCGCCAAGGCTTCGCTGCCGCAGCAGCAGGCCGCCTAAGGACAACCTGGCTTCGGCGCGGCTGGTTCAACCAACCGCGCCGGCCCCATTCCCGCTTCCGAGACCATCCGCGCCGACGGCTTTTCAGGCTGTCGATGGCCTTTTTGCGGCTCGGTAGGCTTGACGGTTCCCGCGCCGCGCATCACTCAAGCGCTTGCATCTGGGCAAGGGACCGATGACCGATCTCAACCATCTCGAACATGACCTGCTCAACCAGGTCGAAGCCGCCGGCGACGAAGCGGCTCTGGAAACCGTGCGCGTATCGGCGCTCGGCAAGAAGGGCTCCGTCTCCGAACTGCTCAAGACCCTCGGCGCCATGACGCCGGAGGAGCGGAAGGAACGTGGCCCCCTCATCAACGGCCTGCGCGACAAAGTGCAGACGGCAATTGTGGCCAAGAAGGAAACCCTGGCCGAGGCCGCCCTCGACGCCAGGCTTTCCGCTGAACGGGTGGACGTCACCCTTCCCGTGCAGGAGGGGCCCGAGACCCGCGGCCGGATTCATCCCATCAGCCAGGTCATCGAGGAACTGACGGCGATCTTCGCCGATATGGGTTTCTCGGTCGCCGAAGGGCCAGATGTGGAGACCGACTACCTCAACTTCACGGCGCTCAACTTCCCGGTCGGCCACCCGGCCCGCGAGATGCACGACACCTTCTTCCTTGCCCCTGACGAGAAGGGCGAGCGCAAGGTGCTGCGCACCCACACCTCGCCGGTCCAGATCCGCACCATGACGTCTCAGAAGCCTCCGATCCGGGTCATCATTCCGGGCCGGACCTATCGTCATGACTCGGACCAGACCCACACGCCCATGTTCCACCAGGTGGAAGGCCTCGTCATCGACAAGCAGGCCAACATCGCGCACCTCAAGTGGATCCTGGAAGAGTTCTGCAAGACCTTCTTCGAGGTCGATCAGGTGAAGATGCGGTTCCGCCCGTCCTTCTTCCCCTTCACGGAGCCCTCGGCCGAGGTGGATATCCAGTGCTCGCGCAAAGGCGGTGAGATCCGCTTCGGCGAGGGCGAGGATTGGCTCGAGATCCTGGGCTGCGGCATGGTCCACCCGAACGTGCTGCGCAATTGCGGCCTCGATCCCGATGAGTACCAGGGCTTTGCCTGGGGCATGGGCATCGACCGTATCGCCATGCTCAAATACGGCATGCCGGACCTGCGCCCCTTCTTCGAGGCCGATGTGCGCTGGCTGAACCACTATGGGTTCCGTCCACTGGACATTCCGTCCCTTGTTGGTGGTCTGACGAGCTAAGGGCTCTGGTCATGCGGTACTTCTCCGCCGTGCTTCTGGGATGCGCCGTCTCGGTTTCGGCTTTGGATGCCTTGGCGCAACCTAGGGCTCGCATCGATGTCCCGGTGATGGTCGGCGGTACGGGCGTCCTCGACGGATGCGCCTCCGTGGGCCAGATCATTGGGCTCGATCCACGCGGTGACGGATTCCTGTCCGTCAGAAGTGGACCCGGTGGAAAGCCGTACCGTGAGATCGACCGCCTCTACAACGGCAACCAGGTTTTCGTCTGCCACGACAAGGGCCCCTGGCTCGCGGTCGTATACGGTCAGTCGGCCGATGGAACATGCGGTGTCAGTACGCCCTGGCCGGTTCGTCAGCCTTATACCGGACCCTGCCGTTCAGGCTGGATCCACTCCCGTTATGTCCAGATCGTTGCTGGATAGCCGAACAAGCCTGCAAGGCACACGAGTGTAACAATGAAATTCACCCTCTCCTGGCTCAAGGATCACCTCGACACCACAGCCCCCCTCGACGAGATCGTCGAGACGCTCACCCGCATCGGCCTCGAGGTCGAGGGCGTCGAGGACAAGGCCAAAACGCTGGCGCCCTACACGGTCGCCTATGTGGTGTCGGCCGAGCAGCACCCCAACGCCGATCGCCTGCGCATCTGCGTGGTCGACACGGGCGAGGGCGCGCCGATCCAGGTCGTGTGCGGCGCACCGAACGCCCGCACCGGCATGAAGAGCGTGTTCGCGCCTCCGGGCACCTACATTCCGGGCAAGAACATCACGCTCGGCGTCGGCACGATCCGCGGCGTCGAGAGCCGGGGCATGCTGTGCTCGGCGGCGGAGCTCGAGATCTCCGACGATCACGACGGAATCATCGACCTGCCCGAAGATGCGCCTGTCGGCCAGGCCTACGCGGCCTATGCCGGGTTGGATGATCCGGTGATCGAGATCAACCTCACGCCGAACCGGCCCGATTGTACCTCCATCCACGGCATCGCCCGCGACCTCGCGGCGGCGGGCCTCGGCACGCTCAAGAACGATGCGGCTCCGTCCGTCTCCGGCGAAGGCGCGTGCCCCGTTTCCGTGACGCTCGACTTCGCTGCCGGTGACGAGCATCTGTGCCCGGCTTTCGCTCTTCGTCTCGTGCGCGGCGTCAAGAATGGCCCATCGCCGGAATGGATGCAGCGCCGGCTCCTCTCCATCGGCCTGCGCCCCATCAACGCGCTGGTCGACATCACCAACTACATGACTTTCGATCAGGGCCGTCCGCTCCACGTGTTCGACGCCAAGAAGGTGAAGGGCAACCTCACCGTTCGTCGCGCCAAGGAGGGCGAGGAGGTGCTGGCGCTCGACGGGCGTACCTACAAGCTCGATCCCGGCACGGTTGTGATCGCGGACGAAAACGGCGTCGAGTCGATTGCGGGCATCATGGGCGGCGAGCATTCGGGCTGCGACGAGAACACGACCGATGTGCTGATCGAGTCCGCTCTCTGGGATCCGCTCAACATCGCGCAAAGCGGCCGCAAGCTCGGAATCATCACCGATGCGCGCTACCGGTTCGAGCGCGGCGTCGATCCGGCGTTCACGGTCCCAGGGCTCGAACTGGCGACCAAGCTGGTCGTCGATCTCTGCGGCGGCGAGCCGACCCAGGCGATTGTCGCAGGTTCCGTGCCTCAGTCCGACCTTGTCATCGAGTTCCCCTGGTCTGAGGTCTCGCGCTTGTCCGGCCTTGATGTTCAGCCGCCTGAGTCCAAGCAGATCCTCGAGAAGCTCGGCTTCGCGGTTTCCGGCTCTGGGGAGCGTGTCAGCGTCAAGGCGCCGTCCTGGCGTCCCGACATCGAGGGCAAGGCCGATCTGGTCGAGGAGGTCATCCGCATCGCAGGCGTCGACCGCATCGAGCCGAAGCCCCTGCCGCGTCTGGAGGCCACGGTGGCAAAGCCCATCCTGACCCTGATTCAGAAGCGGACCCGTCTTGCCAAGCGCTCCCTAGCGGTGCGCGGGCTGGTGGAGGCCGTCACCTGGTCGTTCATCGCCAAGACCGAGGCGGAACTGTTCGGCGGCGGCGATGCTGCGCTGGCGCTTGCCAATCCCATCGCGTCCGATCTCTCGGACATGCGCCCAAGCCTGCTGCCGGGCCTCCTCAAAGCGGCTCAGCGCAACGCGGATCGCGGCTTCGGTGATGTGGCTTTGTTCGAGGTCGGCCAGACCTTCGCGTCCGACAGGCCTGAAGGCCAAAACATCAAGGCGGCGGCCGTCCGTCGTGGCACCGCGCGGGCGGAAGGCGTTGGTCGTCATTGGGACGGGGGCGCTGAGAGCGTCGATGCCTTCGATGCCAAGGCGGACGTCATGGCGTTGCTCGCTACCCTCGGCATTCCGGCCGGAGGCCTACAAGTGGTGGCCGGTGGGCCGGCCTGGTTTCACCCTGGGCGTTCGGCCACCCTACAGTTCGGACCCAAGAACGTGGTCGGAGCCTTCGGCGAGATCCACCCGAAGGTGCTGAAAGCGCTCGATCTCAAGGGGCCGCTCGTCGCCTTCGAGATCAACCTTGATGCTCTCCCACCGCCGAAGGCCAAGCCCACCAAGATGAAGCCGAAGCTGGCCTTGTCCGACTTCCAGCCCATCACCCGCGACTTTGCCTTTGTGGTGGGGCGGCAGGTGCAGGCTGGCGACATCGTCAAGGCGGCGCAAGCGGCGGAGCGTCAGCTGGTCGTGAGCGTCGACGTGTTCGACATCTACGAGGGCGCAGGCATCGACCCGGACAAGAAGTCCGTCGCCATCGCGGTGACGTTGCAGCCTACCGAGAAGACCCTGACCGACACGGAAATCGAAGCCGTTTCGACCAAGATCGTCGGTGAAGTTGCGAAGAAGACCGGCGCGGTGTTGCGTAGCTGATTTGGAATGGTCATCCCGGGCGAGCGCAGCGAGACCCGGGATCGTTCTCCGAATAGGGCGCTTTTCTCGTCCTGTCATCCCGGATCGCGGCTTTGCCGCGTCCGGGATGACAGCTTGGGGCTAGAGCGTGCAGCGGTTGCGTGGAATCGGGATCGCTGATTCCATTGGGCTGGTTGTAGTCGGTCGGGAGGCGTCCCA
>NZ_QOIO01000022.1 GCF_003332305.1 Microvirga aerophila
TGTCGCCTCGCACCAGCACGCAGCGGCGCCCTGCCGCCTCGACATGACGGGCCGTCTCGCGAGCGTCCTCATCCTCCTGCTCGTTCAGGTAGCTGATCAGGATGTCGGCACCCTCACGGGCGTAGGCAATGGCCACAGCCCGGCCGATCCCGCTGTCCCCGCCGGTGATCACAGCCACCCGTCCGATAAGCTTGTCGCTGCCGCGGTAGCTTGTCTCGCCGTGGTCGGCCTGCGGCGTCATCTCCGCTTCGTTGCCGGCGGGTCGATATGGTCCTGGTCGGATTGGCTCATGCGGGTGCTCCTTCTCGGGTGAACCTGTCAGTCGTCCGGTCCTCGGGAAGTCCCCGCTAGTCAATTGAACAGGTCGTATTCGGAGGTTCAAGCTGAGGCGGCCTCAATTACTTGGTTCGTGGGGCTGGTTGAGCGGCTTCTACCAGCGCCCATTTGTACGGAACACTCGGTAATGGGCTACCCTTGCGGGGCGCCCGAGCGAGACGTTGAGTCGTGCAGCTCGAACGCCAGGAGCCGCTCCGCCGCGGAGTGTCTCCCAGGGTCAGAAGGCAAAGTTCCCTGCCCTTCTTGAAGTTCCGCTTACCTCGCGCTGTCCAACCGAAGCGCAAGGTCCAAGAACTGCCGACAGGGGCTGTTCCTTATTGGTAGTGGACTGCGAGCTTCAAGCTACCTGCCTCAAGATGCGGTTGCAGAACTGCTTTCCAAGACTCCTCGCGCAACACCGGCGCCCGCTCAGGGTGGCTGGAACACCAGGCGCCACTTGGGCGCGCCCGGCAGGAACGGGGTCGCTCGGCCTCTCACCCAATCTTCATGTCCAACGTTATAATAAGGAGATAGGGGATGACCTGACTGGCTGGTGGGCATGTGGAAGATCCCCGTTGCCTCACGCCCTGGGGCGACGACAAACCGCTCCGAGGCTCCGCTTGAAGGGGCAGCGACCCGAGGCTGGTAGAGATCACCGGGCTGCGGTTCATTCGGTGGGTCGAGAAAGAACGATAATCCGGGTACGACCCGAGTCAAAGGATGTCGGATCTCGGCCCGGTTGGCCGCGCCCCAGGTGAAGGCCTCGAGCCTGCCACCAGCCTGCGCGGCAATGGCCGCCAGGGTCTTTGCGATTGCGGCGTCCACAAGCGCATCCCAGTCTCGGTAGGCAAGGGGCACGAGATGCGCCGGACGCTCCGTCAGCAGTCGCCAAACCGGCTCATCCGCCTGCTTTGGTGCAACAGGCTGGGAGGAACGTTGATCTGATCCTGCCGCCTCTCCGGCCCGCATCGGCGCCGAATACGCGCCATAGACTGCGCGGATCAGTTCAGTCCGAAACGTTCGGACAAGGCGATACCCAACGGAGTCCGGGACAGCCCGGCCGCCCCAGTTCTCTACTTCCGGCACCAGGGAGGCGTACTGGGGATTTCCGGCACCAACCCGCAGGCGGTGAAGCATCAAAGCCTGCCACCGCTCCAGCAACACCCCACGGTCGTCGAGTTGGATCATCAGCATGTCGTGCTCATCGAAGCGGTCTTTGGCAAACAGGCTGTCCCTGATCTGACGGGCCCGGGATCCATGGGCATAGGCGCCAATGCCGAGCCTCGCCAACGCCTCGCCACCGACCACCCGGTTGTTGGCGGTCCAGATCCGGTGATGCTCGGGGTTGTAGATCACCGGCACTTCCTGTGGCGCCAGATAGCCGCTCCATCCCTTTGTCCCGTCCGCCCATGACATTGGCTCACGCCCGTCGAACCCGAAGCGCCGCGGCAGCACGGAGGTAACCGTCCAGCCGATGTTTCCCTGAGCGTCGCCCACGACAAGGTTCTGATGCGGAATGCCCAGCCGGTGACCGATCTCCAGCGCCGCGTTTGCCGTTTCGGCACGCTCGAGCTCCAGCATGCCGCGCAGGTTGACCGCAGCGGGATCATGGGCAATCCAGCGGTAGGCCAGCTTGCGGCCTTGATGGTTGGTGCCGATGATGGGCCCCCAGAGACTCTCCTCAACCGGCAGGATTTCGCAGGCGCCCTCTCCCGAGCAGAGGCGCTCCTCCACGCGAATGAGAGGCTGGGGACCTGTAGGCGTCTGATAAAGGTTGGGGTCTTCTGCAGGTTCGAGGATCACCACGTCACTGGTATCGACAAAGCTGTTGGTAAAGCCCCACGCGATTTTGCCGTTGCTGCCGGCCACAATGTTAGGGGCACCAGGAAGCGTGACGCCTGTGATGGTCAGGGTGCGGCCCGGGTTCTTGTCGTCAAGCACGAGCCGGGCTCGGTACCAGATGTTGGGAACCCGCAGGCCGAGGTGCATGTCGTTGGCAACAATGGCAGCCCCGCGGCTGCTGAGAGTTCCGCCCACTGCCCAGTTGTTGCTCCCGAAGCTTGCTGTCTCTACGGCCCACTCTCCGTCGGCCCTGATCGGCGCGTCCGCTCTATTGGCCGCGTGACGGTCCGGCATTGCCAGCGCCGAGAGCTCGGACCCATCCAGTGAAGCGTCCCAGGATGTTCCCTCGGGAAAGAGAAAGGTGGCTAGAGGCTGTCCGAGTGCTTCCTTGGCCCGACCTCGTCGGCGCTCGGTGGCTCCATCCTGTTCCTGCAGGTCTAGGTACATCGCGTACACGGTCAGCACGGTGTCGACCGCCGTCCACGGTGCTGGCGTCGATCGTAGGACCGTGTACTCAAAAGGCGCGGCCCTCAAGTCGCCCAAGCCGCGGTTCACCCCGGCGACGTAGGCGTCCAGGACCCGGCGTTCGTCATGGGTCATCGCGGCCAGCACCGCCGCCGCGCGGCTGCGGAAGCGGTGCATGCGAACCTCTCGGTCCAGGCTTAGGGCGGCCGCTCCCGCCAATTCCGCAACTTGACCGGCGGCAAGGCGGCGCTGGCCATCCATTTGGAAGAAGCGCTCCTGCGCATGGAGATAACCCAGGGCCCAGGCAAGATCATCACGGCTGCGCCCCACCAGCGTCGGCACGCCCTGCGCATCACGCACCACCTCGACGGGCGCAGTCAGTTCTGGAGCCGCAATGGTGCCTTCCAGAACCGGAAGGCTGGATCTCAACAGCATGAACGCTCCAGTACCAAGGACCATGGCAATGACCACCAATCCTGCGACAATGCTCAGACCCCGACGGATCCAGCTTTGCTTTGGCGCGAGAGGTTCGAACAGCCTCATGAGACCACACCCGCAGCAGACCAGACAGTCCACACATGGCTCAAAGCTAAGCGTCGAAATCAGGCGAATTCCCGTTGGTTTGGGTGTTTCGCGTGGCGGCCGATAAGGTGGCAACCTGTGCAGTTGCTCGCCAGCTTCACCCTGGAGGACCCCACGCTCGCCGCAACGGCTCTAGACCTGGTGGCGGGGGCATGGACATCGCGGATGCGCTCCATCTCGCAAAGGTGGAAGGCAATGTCGCCTTTGTAAGCTCCAGCCGCCAGCTCGCGAAGGTCGCACGGAGGCTCAGTAAAGTTGAGGTTCGCCAACCCTAGGTGCTTTCAAAGCGTCGACAATAATTGGTGTTTGGCCCATGGGGGTGGAGCATGGCATACGGATTGGCGCCAGCGGCTTGAAAGGCATGCGGCTCTATGTATATACTTTCTCGTATATACGGAGGCTCTGATGGCCAAGGCCAAGGTTTTCCAGTCCGGTAACAGCCAAGCAGTCCGACTGCCAAAACAGTTTCGCTTGAACAGCGATGAGGTTGAGATCTTCCGCCGTGGGGATGAGATTGTCCTGCGTGAGACGATGAAGGACCTCACCCGCGCCTTTGAACTTCTCTGCGACCTGCCCGGGTTCGATCGTGAGGACGCGCCTCCGCAGGAGCGTGAGGGCCTGTGATGGTCGAACCCCGCTATCTCTTGGACACGAACATCTGCATCTACATTCGCCGCGAACGCCCCAAATCGGTCCTGGAGCGCTTTCAAGTGCTTGCTCCTGGCGCAACGGCTATTTCTGTTGTGACCTATGGCGAACTCATCTACGCGGTTCGCAAGAGCTCTGATCCCGAGAAAGGCACGTTGGTCCTGCAGGAATTGATTGCCTTGGTCCCCGTTTTGCCAATGGCAGTCAACGTGGCGGAAACCTATGGATCGATCCGCAGCGCTCTTGCGGTCCAGGGGGATCTCATCGGCAACAATGATCTTTGGATCGCAGCCCATGCCAAAAGCCTCGGGTTGACCTTGGTCACCAACAACGAGAGCGAGTTCCAGCGCGTGGACGGTCTCATCATCGAAAAGTGGGTGAAGAGGTAAGCCCAAACCCGGACTGCGCCAGCCCTCGATCCAAGCCCCGCCAGGGAACGGGGCTCGGACCGTTTGGTCTCGCCCGAGCGAGGTCAGGCCACGGCGTTCATAGCGCTTCGATAGCGGGCAAAGCTTACCCGAACCGTAACCGTCCTGATCTGCCTCTCAGTGGGCCCTTAATAGCGACGGGTCCACCAACCGCAGAAGGTTCTCTTGCGTCATACTGTTGAGGAACGGCTCGAAACGTTGACGCTTCTGCTCTTCAAGCATCCCGTTCTGACAGCTTGCCGCAATCTCATAGAAGACATCCAGACACGCCTTTCGGATCGCGATTTGCGCGAGGCTGTCCTCACTGACCGCCATCGTCACGGTCCTCCCCTCGGCTTCCTCCAACAGCGCCTTGACTATGTTTATGACTTCGAGAAGCTCTTGGAGCTTGGTCACAAATCACCCTGATGTGTGTATCACAAGGTACACACATCAGCAGACTGTGCTGTAGCTCGCGTGTTATACCTTTGGTATTCTCAATGGGGCTGTCGGGCAATCCTCACGCCATGCCAGGACCGCATCAAACCATTCGTTGGATCCCGACTCTTCATCCGCACGTAGTGCGCGGACCGGCTGACGCGATCGGTCGGACGCCTCAATCACCTTTGGTTCCTAAGCTCGGCCCTTTGGCTCAGCCCCCTCGAGCCAAGTCTCGTCTTCCACCGTCACCAGCTCACGCAGCATACGAATGATGTCGGCCGCCTCCAGGAGGAGAGCCGAGAGCTCCTCCGGCACCTCGTCAGCAGCCCGGCCCAATCGCTCGGTGATGTCGTCGGAATTGCTCACCCCGAACCTCCTCCCAAAAACATAATGCTGACACGCAGCCGGGGCAAACACCGTCGCGAGACGACGGGTGACTTTCCCCTGCGGGGGCTCATAAGCCCTTGTTGATCGGTCAACTTCAGACAGAACCCAAACCGCGTTCGAACAAGGTGCCCCGTCACTGCGCTCAGCCCTGATGTCACCCCCCTGTCTTCACCATGATCCCATCGCTCCGCGCATCAGGAGATCGGCCGTGCCCTACCCTTAGCCAAGGTGCCAGGATTCCGTCAGCTGTCAAAGGAGCGAGGCTCGTGTGCTCAGCCTTATTTAATTGATCTTCTCCTGCAGCCTTCGCGAGCGCCTTAACAGCATATTTAGGGCATTCTGGTTGCACTTTGGCGTGCCTTGACTCTGTCGCACCGCCATGCATGCGGCAGCGCCGCTTGTTCAATCGCGCCCACTGCGGCCTCCGGACCCAAGCAACCTCGGGAGAGACTAGCACAGTTCCCGCCGAGCCCAGACCTAAGGATACTGTGTATGGAGTTGAATTCTCGAATTCGATAGAAACCCTCTCGTGCCGCGCCAAAGGCAGGGACGGGGAACCAGCGTCTGGCAACAGGCGAATGTGATTCCGGCGGTGGGCACGTCTTGCCATCCGACCTAATCCAAAGTGTATGCTGCGACCGAACGCCTTGACCAAACGCAGGCAACAACTAGCTGATGAGGAGAGTACTGGTTTTGCCCGAGCATCATATGATCCGGCCAGTTCAAAACAGGCGAGCATATGCACGGTAGGGCAGTTCCGGACTTCATCTCCAGCACCACCGAGACAGGCAGCCTCCTCGGGGATCTCGACTGGTCGGGCTCGTCCCTAGGGCATCCGGAAACCTGGTCCCAGGGCTTCCGCTCGATCATCCGCGTGCTGCTGGCCTCGAAGTTCCCCATGTTCGTAGTCTGGGGACCGGGCCTCACCTTCCTGTACAACGACGATTACGCGCCCATCCTCGGGGGCAAGCACCCGGCCGCCATGGGCAAGAGCCTGGCGGATGTGTGGCCGGAGATCTGGGACGAGATCAGCCCGCTCGTGGGCCACGCTTTCTCGGGGAATCCGCCGCTTACGAGAACATGCCGCTCACCGTCACGCGCAACGGCTTCGAGGAGCAGACCTGGCTCACCTTCTCGTACACGCCGATCCGCAACGAAGCCGGAGAGGTGGCGGGTCTCTTCTGCGCCTGCCGGGAGACCACCGACAAGGTCCTGGCGGATCGGCGGCTGGCGTTTCAGATGGAGTTCAGCGACCGGCTGCGCACCCTGTCGGATCCGCACGTGGTCCAGGTGGCGGCGGCGGAAACCATCGGGCGGCACCTTCAGGTCGCTCGCGCCGGCTACGGCGAGATCGACGCGTCGGAGGAAGTCGTCACCGTCTATCGCGACTGGACCGACGGCACGGTTGCGAGCCTTGGGGGCGAGGCCCGGCTTCTCGACGGTTTCGGCCCGGCGGTGATTGCGGAACTGCGGGCGGGACATACCCTGCGCGTCGACGGCTGCCTGACCGATCCGCGATCCATGGGCGAGACCTACGCAGCCACCTGGGCCAGCATCGGCACCCGGTCCCTCGTGGCCGTTCCACTCATCAAGGACGGGCGCTTCAGGGCCATTCTCTACCTGCACGAGCCTGCCCCGCGCCGTTGGACTTCCACCGAGATCGCGCTTGCGGAAGATGCTGCACAGAGAACCTGGGAGGCTGTCGAGCGGGCCCGCATCGAGGAAAGGCTGCGCGACAGCGAGGCGCGGCTTCGCTTGGCCATCGATGCCGGGCGCATGGCCGTATGGGAGTGGGACGCCGCCACCAACTCCATTCAAGGCTCGCCCGAACTCAACAGGATTCTCGGCTTCCCGCCCGGGCACGTGCCCAAGCGAGAGGAGACGCAGGCGCGCTATTACCCCGGCGAGCATGCGCGGCTGCAGGCCGCCGGACAGGCGGCCCTCGCCCGCGGCGAGCGCTACTTCGAGGTGGAATTCCGATACGGCTGGCCAGGGCCGCCGCGCTGGCTCCTGCTGCGGGCCGAGTTCATTCTCGACGGAGGCGGTGCGCCCTCCGGGGTCGTCGGCGTCCTTCTCGACATGACCGACCGCAGGAACGCCGAGGAGGCGCTGCAGCAGCGCGAGCGTGAACTGAAAGCGGCCTTGGGAGCAGCCTCCCTCGGAACCTATGTCTACGATCATGTGACAGGCGAGCTGAAATCATCCGGCCTGAACGTGATCTACGGTTACCCTGAGGATCACGAGCTGACCCTTGCCGATCTGCGAGCCCGCTATCATCCGGATGACCTTGAGAGGCTGGGCAGGATCTTCGGGGAGGCGCTCGATCCGAGCGTCAGTCAGTTCGAGATGGAATTCCGGCTGCGGTTTCCCGACGGCACAGTGCGATGGGTCTACGGCAAGGGCGAATACGTGCGTGACGCCGACGGCCTGAGATCATCCCGCGGTGTCGTCATGGACGTGAGCGACCGCAAGAAATGGGAAGAGCACCAGCAGCTTCTCATCAACGAGCTGAACCACCGGGTGAAGAACACCCTCGCGACCGTGCAGTCCATCGTTTCGCAGACTCTCAGAAACGCCACAACGGCCCATGATGCGAAGGACGCGCTTGAGAGCAGGCTCTTCGCCCTGTCCCGTGCGCATGACGTGCTGACCCGGGAGAACTGGGAAGGCGCAAGCCTCTACGAGATCGTCGCCCAGGCGGTGGAGCCCTACAGCAGCCGCGGGGAAGACCGGCTCCATCTGAGCGGACCGGATGTTCGCCTGTCTCCGCGTATGGCGCTGGCGCTGGCCATGGCGCTTCAGGAGCTTGCCACCAACGCGGTCAAGTACGGGGCGCTCTCGAACGGCGGCGGGGAAATCCTGATCACTTGGGCGGTCGACCGTGCCCGCGCTCGGCCTCGCCTGCCACTCTGCTGGGAAGAGAGAGGCGGGCCGCCGGTCGAACCTCCCAAGCGCCGGGGCTTCGGGTCGCGGCTGATCGAACGGACCCTTGCGCAGGATCTCGACGGAGAGGTGCGGATCGATTTCGCCGCCACCGGAGTCGTCTGCAGGGTGGATGCGCCTACTGAATAGGCAGAGGCGCATCGCAGTTCATCGTGCTTGCGATCTCGTTCGAGATCACTCCGTGCCCATCACGAGGCCTTCGATGTCATGCTTCTGCGTGACCGGAATGAGCTTGTCGACGACGCGGCACACCAAGTGGTCGCGCACGGATTGAGGCAGCGCGTCGTAGTAATCCTGCGTCACCATCAGATCGTGCAAGGCCGCATGTCCCGCGCCGGGAGCATCGACGCCGAGCACCATGACCGGACGGGCGATCGGAGACGGGTGCATCGTGCCGCGGTGGATCGTGAGGGCGGAACGGCATGAGATGTCGCCCATCTGCGGATATTTGCGCACGCCGCGCTCTGCAAAGCGGGGCCAGATGTCCTGCGGCGGGAACATCTCGTATTTCCATTCCCGTCCATCGTCCCATTGCGTGCCGGGCGCAACTTCGAAGGGGCCCATATCCTGTGTCACGTCGACACCGGTGAGGTTGAACGCCAACGACGTGATGCGCCGTTGCTCGTAGGATTCGGGGGGCGATGGGAAATCGCGGTGCCAGGGCTGGTTCTTCGCGCCCTGGAACGGGGTGTCGAAACCAACCTCGACGATTTCATATTTCGGACCCAGCACGGTTTCACAGATGGCCGTGACCCACGGATGCGTGACCAGATCCACGAAGCCCCGGAAATCCTGCGGATGGATTTCCACGTACCAGCGCCGCGGCCCCCGTCCGACCGCTCCGCCCGGCCGCTGAATGGCCTCCCAGAACGCGGTCATCATGTCTTCGCGCATCTGCTCCGCCCACTCGCGGGAGAACGCGCCTTTCAGGCCTACGATGCCGTCGCGGTAGAGCGTCTCGACGCTCTCCGTAACGTCATAGGATTGGCCGGATACGCTGTGCGTGGCTTGGGGCTGGGCGGCTGTCATTGAGGAGCTCCTGGCGTTTTATAGTCATTGGAGTGAGCGTAACAAACACTTCAAACGACGTGAAGTATCCGATTTTCCGTCCCGGGCGAGTGCTTGTCGGGTTCACCGATCTCCCGTGTATTTAGGCAAGCGGCTTCGAAACGAGTAGTCTACGATGTCATGTAAAAGCAGTTCTCCATGGCCAAGCTTGAGGTCATGACCTGTGCCTCCAAGTCCTCCACCACTATTCCGTATGGGCATTTCATGAGAGCGCGGAAATGGGGGAAGATCTTGGCTTGACTAGAATTTTCAGCAAGCGTTCAATGTTGTTACGGGGTGACATAGAAGCGCCCCCACCGCATCCGGAGGAAATGATGCTCAGAAGAACTTTTCTTGCTCTCGCGGCCGGCGTCGCGACGATTGGACTCGCCGCAGGCGCCGCTTCGGCGCAGGAGCTGCCGAAGCTCAAGCAGAAAGACAAGTACAAGGTTGGCTTCGCTCAAACCGAATCGAACAACCCCTGGCGTATCGCGCAAACGGAGAGCATGAAGGCCGAGGCTGCGAAGCTTGGTCATCAGCTTGTCTATACGGATGCGGCCGGATCCGCCGCCAAGCAGGTCGCCGACGTGAATTCCATGATCGCGCAGGGCGTCGATCTGATCTTCCTCGCACCCCGCGAGGAAAAGCCCCTGATTCCCGCCGTGATGGCCGCGAAAAAGGCTGGCATCCCGGTGGTTCTGCTCGACCGTAACGTGGACCAGAGCTTGGCCAAGGCCGGCAAGGACTACGTGACGTTCATCGGCTCGGACTTCGTCGACGAAGGACGCAGGGCGGCTGAGGCCCTCGACAAGGCCACCAACGGCACCGCCAAGATCATCCAGCTCGAAGGCACCACCGGGTCGTCTCCGGCCAACGACCGGCGCAAAGGCTTTGAGGACTACATCAAGAACAAGCCCGGCATGAAGATCATCGCGTCGCAATCCGGCGACTTCGCCCGCGACAAGGGCCGGCAGGTTGCCGAGACCCTGCTCCAGGCGCATCCGGACGCCACGGCAATCTACGCCCACAACGACGAGATGGCGATCGGCGCGATCTCGGCCCTCGAGGCCGCCGGAAAGAAGCCGGGCAAGGATGTGCAGATCGTCTCGATCGACGGCACCCGCGACGCGCTTCAGGCGATCATCGACGGCAAGATGCTGGCGACGGTGGAGTGCAATCCGAAGTTCGGCCCCAAGGCTTTCGAGACCCTGGCGCGCTATGCCAAGGGCGAGCAGATCCAGCCGTGGGTGGTCAACACCGACCGGTTCTTCGACAAGTCGAACGCGGCTCAGCTCATCTCCGACGCATACTAAGACGAACGAAGGGCGCTTTCCATCAAGGGACTGCGCCCTTCCTCTTACGCGAACCCTCTCGGCATGTCCGATGACGGAATAGGCCTCTGATGCCGCTGCTTCTTACCATGCAAAGGATCGACAAACGCTTTGCCGGCGTCCCGGCTCTGCGCTCGGCTTCACTCGAGGTGGAGCACGGCGAGGTTCATGCCCTCATCGGGCAGAACGGCGCCGGCAAGTCGACGATGATCAAGATTCTGACCGGCTACTACGCGAAGGATGCCGGCGAGATCGTCTTCGACGGAAAGCCCGTCGAATTCTCGTCCCCGCAGGATGCACAAAAGTCCGGCATCAGCACCATCTACCAGGAAATCAACCTGGTGCCCTACCGCTCGGTCACCGAAAACATCTGCCTCGGACGCGAGCGCCGTCGCTTCGGGCTGCTGAACTGGCCCGCGATGCATGCGGAGGCCGAAGAGCTGCTGGCCCGCTTCAACATCCGGATCGATGTCCGCCAGCCCCTGATGACCTACCCGACCGCCGTCCAGCAGATGGTCGCCATCGCCCGGGCCATCGGCTTCGACGCCAAGCTCGTCATCATGGACGAACCCACTTCCTCCCTGGACGACAAGGAGGTGGAGGTTCTGTTCGGCGTCATTCGTCAGCTGAAGGCCGCGGGCGTTTCGATCATCTTCGTCAGCCACAAGCTCGACGAACTCTACGCCGTCTGCGACCGCGTCACGATCATGCGTGACGGGCGAACCATTCGGGTGTCGCGCATGGACGACATTTCCAAGCTCGACCTGGTCACCGCCATGCTCGGCCGGGAGCTGAGCCGCGTGTTGCATGAAGACGGCGACAGCCAGCGCGCTTCAGGGCCGCGCGATCCTCTGCTGACCGTGGAGCACCTCGCCGTAGGCCGTAAGGTGCACGACGTCACGTTCGACGTTCGCGAAGGCGAGATCGTCGGATTGGCGGGCCTTCTCGGCTCCGGCCGTACGGAATCCGCCCGCGTCGTCTTCGGCGCCGATCGTCCCGAGGGAGGCAAGATTCAGTTCCACAATGTCCCCAAGCCCGCCGCCGAGCCGGCCGAGGCCATCCTGGCCGGTATGGGATTCCTCTCGGAGGACCGCAAGCTGGAAGGCATCATTCCCGACATGTCGGTGCGGGAGAACCTGACACTCGCGATCATGCCGCAACTGGCGAAGAACGGGGTGGTGGACGAGGCCCGCAGCCGCGAGATCGTGGACCGGTTCATCGAGCGGCTCGGCATCCGCTGCGCAAGCCCGGAGCAGCGCATCCGCGAGTTGTCCGGCGGCAACCAGCAGAAGGTTCTGCTTGCCCGCTGGCTCTGCATGAACCCGCGGCTGCTGATCCTCGACGAGCCGACCCGCGGCATCGATGTGGGCGCCAAGGCCGAGATCCTCAGTCTCGTGCGCGAACTTGCCGGTCAGGGGCTCGGCGTTCTCATCATCTCGTCGGAACTTGAAGAGGTCGTCGAGGCGGCCAGCAGGATCTTCGTGCTGCGGGACGGCAACACCGTCGCGCAACTTTCGGGCGACGCCGTGAACGAACAGGACGTGATGGCCGCCATGGCTCATGGGCACAACGAGCTTCGGGAGACGGTCCATGACTGAGTCCGTCACGACCTTGCCTCCGACCAGGAGCACTTCGGGCTTCGACATCAAGTCCTTCCTGACGCGCCACGGCGCATGGGTGGCACTGGCCCTGCTCATCTTGTTCAACCTGGCTTTCACGCCGAACTTCGCTACGTGGCAAACCCTCAACGTCAACCTGACCCAGGTCTGCGCCATCGTGATTGTCGGCGTCGGCATGACCCTCGTGATCGCAACGGGCGGCATCGATCTGTCAGTGGGCTCGCTCATGGCAATCGCCGGCTCGCTTGCCCCGCTGATCTTCCTTGGGAAGCTCTTTCCCCTGCCCCACCCGGCGGTGGGCATCGCCCTGGCGTTCGTCGTGCCTGTCCTGGTGGCCGGCGCGTTCGGTTGGTTCAATGGCTGGCTGATCACACGCCTGCGCATCCAGCCGATCATCGCGACCCTTGTCCTGTTCATCGCCGGCCGCGGCATCGCCCAGGTGATGACCAACGGCAACCTGCAAGTTTTCAAGGTTCCGGAATTCCAGTATATCGGCCTTGGACGCCTCTTCGGAATCCCGTTCCAGGCGGTGCTGATGGTCGTGATCGTGGTTGCGGCTGGGTGGATGCTGCGTCGCACCGTGTTCGGCCGTCAGATCCTGGCGGTCGGCGGCAATGAGCGCGCGGCGCGGCTTGCCGGCATCCCGGTGGTATCCGTCAAGCGCAAGGTCTACTGGATCAGCGGACTGCTCTCAGGGATAGCGGGACTGATCGTGATCGCCCGCAACTCCGCGGCGGACGCCAATCTGGTCGGTCTCGGCATGGAGCTCGACGCCATCGCGGCCGTTGCCGTTGGAGGCACTCTTCTCACGGGCGGACGGGCCACGGTCGTCGGCACCCTTGTGGGCGCGCTCATCATTCAGCTCGTCCGCTACACGCTTCTGGCCAACGGCGTGCCGGATGCGGCAGCCCTCGTGGCCAAGGCAGGCATCATCGTGCTCGCCGTTTGGCTGCAGCGCCAGAACCAGAGCTGAACCCATGCCCCATCTCAATACCCTGCAGTTGTTTCGTGGCGTCGGCCGCTATGGGGTGCTCCTGGCGCTCCTGGCGCTGATCGTCTTCGGTTGGCTGCGATACGAGAACTTTCTCGGCAGCTTCAACGTGCTGTCGGTGCTGCGCTACAACAGCATGTTCGCTTTGGTGGCGCTGGGGATGTGCTTCGTGATCATCACCGGAGGGATCGATCTCTCGGTGGGATCGGTTGCGGCCTTAGGCAGCGTCGTGGCGGCCCTGCTGTCGCCCTACGGGATCATCCCCGGGTTGATCGGCGGCTTGGCGGCGGGTCTGGCGGTTGGCCTGATCAACGCCTTCGTGATCATCCGCCTGAACATTCTGCCGTTCATCGCCACCCTCGCGACAATGCTCGCGGCCAGCGGCTGCGCGCTGCTCCTGGCAGGCAACCAATCCGTGTCGGTGTCGTACGAGTCCGGCTTCACCGAACTGGGCCAGGGAGATTTTCTGGGCTTCCCAATTCCCGCCTAGATCGCTCTTGCGGCCTATCTGGCCGGATCGCTCATGCTGAACCTGACGGCTTTCGGCCGAACCGTCCTGGCGGTGGGCGGCAATGAGGATGCAACGCGCCTGATGGGACTGCCCACCACCCGGGTGAAGGCCGCCGTCTACATCATGAGCGGCGGCCTGGCGGGGCTTGCAGGCGTTATCCTCGCGGCGCAGTTCGGCGCGGGCCAGCCCATCGAAGGCGTGGGCTGGGAGCTTTTCGCCATCGCATCCGTCGTGGTCGGCGGCACGCTTCTGACCGGCGGCGTCGGCTCCGTGGGCTCGACCCTCGCCGGCGTGCTGCTTCTCGGGTTGATCTTCAACATCCTGAATTTCGAGAACGGGCTCGGCTGGATCAGTCTGTCGGCCTATTGGCAATCCGTGATCCGCGGCGCCCTCCTCCTCGTCGTCGTCGCCATCCAGGCGCGCCTCATGGCGCGCACGGACGACGCGCACGCATGACGCGGCTCCCACCGCCCCTCGCTATGAGCTTCGGATGATTGTCGTCTTCGGTTCGATCAACATCGATCTCGTGTTTCACGCGAACAAGCTGCCGTCCGAGGGCGAGACGGTCCTGACAGATGCATTCACGACCGTCCCCGGCGGCAAGGGAGCCAACCAGGCGGTGGCCGCCGCAAGGGCCTGCGCCCCTGGAGCCGGCCCGGTCATGATGGCGGGCTGTATCGGACAGGACGCCTTTGCGGATCTGGCCCTGGCGGAATTGCGCAAGGCCGAAGTGGACCTTCGCATGGTTGCACCCGTTCAGCGCCCCACGGGCTGCGCGGCCATCACCGTCGACCGTCACGGCCATAACCAGATCACGGTGGCGAGTGGGGCCAACCTCGAGGCCTTGCATAGCCTTGTCCAACCCGATCTTCTGCGGCAAGGCACGCTCGTGGTGCTGCAGAACGAGGTTGGCGGGGGCGAGAATCTAGCGCTGGCCCGCAAAGCCGCCGCTCAGGGCGCATCCGTGATCCTGAACGCTGCGCCTGCCCGTCCGATCCTGCCCGAGGAGTGGGCCGGCCTTCTCTCGGTGCTCGTCGTCAACGAGGCGGAGGCGCGGGACATCGCAGGCGCTGCGGGTCGGGAGGCGCTTGTTTCCCTGGCGCGGTCCCTCCGCGCGACGGTCGTGGCCACATTGGGCGCGCAAGGGGCGTTGGCAGTCTCTCCCGACTGCTCCGGGCATCAGGTGAGCGCCCTCGCGCTCGAACACGTCGTCGACACCACGGGAGCGGGAGATACCTTCGTGGGAGCGCTTGCGGCGGCTGTCGAGGAAGGCCTGCCGTTGAGCGACGCCCTTCGCTTTGCGTCCGTGGCCGCAGGTCTTGCCTGCACCAGGGCCGGGGCGCAGACGAGCGTGCCAAGCCGGGCGGAGATCCTGGCCCGGCTCCACGATCTTGCGCCTGCCCAGTCAGTGTTGGTTTAGCCCGCGGGGCAGCGCTCCAGATCAACCCTTAGCTTCGAATACGGGATTGTCGGCCGTGCGCTCGCGCCCCCAAGGCCCGAGGGGAGAATTCAGAGCTTCCCTACGGGCTTGATGTCGCTCGCGCTCGCACCCCGGTCGGTGGCCAGGAGGTCTCTGATCTCGGACAGGAGCTTCACGTCAGCGGGAATTTCCGGAGCCTGAGGCACATCGGCCTTTGCGTCCTCCTGCCGCTTCAGGCGGTTCATCGCCTTGATGACGAAAAACAGCACCCAGGCGACGATGAGAAAGTTCAACGCGACAGTCAGAAACTTCCCGTAACCGATCACCGCTCCCTGCTTCTTCGCGTCGTCGTAGGACGCTCCCTCCTGCACGGTCGATGACAGGGGCAGGTAGTAGTTCGAGAAATCCAAGCCTCCGGTAACCGCGCCCACGATCGGCATGATGATATCTTCGACAATGGACGTCACGATGGCGCCGAACGCGACGCCGATGATCACGCCGACCGCAAGGTCGACGACATTGCCGCGCATGGCGAACTTTTTGAACTCGTCGAGCATCAGGTTGCCTCCAAGGCCGGCCCCGCCACTGTCGGTCTGCCATCTCCCGAGACTGCAGACCTGATTCAGTCATATACATCCAGCTTGAGGGGCGGCTAATCGTCTGAACGAATTTCCCTCCTGAGTACTTCCGAATGGCCCAAGTGGCAGAGAACGCCACAACGCGCGGAGCTCGTCTGCAGGTGCGGCCGGTCTCCCGACCCCCATACGCAGCATCGTTGCCTATCTTAAGATATATCGACCTGAAAGGAACCCGCTAACCTTGGCTTCGTTGCTCCCGAAAGGGGAGACGGGTCATGCCAGATTTCGTGCTGAAGCTCGTGACACTGGTGAAGCCTTGCGTCCTGACCTTATTGCTCGCCGTTCCATTCGCGGCTGGCGCGATGCCTGCGCGCGCGCAGGACATTTTCAGCTTCTTCAGGGCCCTCTCCCGCCCGGCTCAACCGGCTCCCACGTTCCAGCCCTTCGATTACACCCCTGCTCCGGCCATTGAACAGCCCAGGCGCAAGCCGCGGCCCCGTTCGAAGCCTGTCGTTGCCGAGCAACCCGCGATCAAGTTGCCGGTTACGCCGAAAGCTCCCGGTGACATCGAGAACCCTGTGCCGGCCCTTTTGGCCGACAGCACCTTGCGTCCCGGCGACATGGTGATGTTCCCAGACGGCCTGCGGGTTTTCAGCGGAAAAACCGGAGGTCCGCATAAGCTGGCGGACTTCAAGCTCCTGTCGCAAGCTGGCAAGGCCGTTCCGCAGGCGACGCGAAAGCTCGTCGCGAAACTGCGTCCTGGCGAGAACCTTGCATGGAGCTCGGACGGCCTCAGGTCAGAGGGCAAGCTCGCGGCCAACACCAAGGATGTGACGACCACCGGAAGTGTGCGGCGGACGGGAAGCCGGCAGGGCTCGCGCTGACAGCGGTTGAGAAGCTTCTCGATCTAGAACCTGTTCCGGGCTTCATCACCAATCCCGAACCGGAATGGGAACGGCTATTTGCGAGCGACGAGCATTTCGTCGGCTGCAGGTGCGGACTTTCTCGCATGCCCTCGTCGCTAAAGTCTGGCTTCTCCCTCGCGTCTCATCCTGAGGAGCGGCCGAGGCCGCGTCTCGAAGGAGGATCCAACAATTTCCGGAAACGCTCCGCTCTTCAACACGAGGGCTGTAGCAGTGACGTTCTATCGTAACCCGTGACCATGTTGAGGAGCGTGCTGAGCCGATCAGATTGATGCATGACGTCGGTGTGCTCGGAGGCAGCCTGTCGGGCTTGTTTCGTGGGGCGGCTCCTGTGTTGAAACCACAAAGGGCGTGCCGGATTTGACAGTCGCCATGGCGCTTGGCAGTGACTGGCTATCCTGATTTCCCATTACGTCAGACTTCAATGACCTTATTTCCATTTGATCCTGATGACACAGCTCTCCGTTGCCTTGTGGAGGCCCTCACGGAAAGTGGGCAGGCTGTGTCCATCTTCGACAGCGAGGACAACCTTCGGTACGCGAACAAAACCTACCAAGGCATGTTCCTCGGCGACTACGATGGTCCATTCACCTTCACGGACATCACCCGCCACGCGCACAGGAACGGGCTCGGCGTACGGATCGACGACGGGGATGTCGAGGCCTTCATTGCCAGAACCCTTTTCCGGCGACGGAGCGTGCCGCGCAAGTCCTTCGAAACCGATCTGGTTGATGGCCGCTGGTTCTGGATCGAGCACACGGTGCTCTCGAACGGGTGGGTGCTGTCGGTCGGCGCTGACATCACGGCCTTGAAGCACAATGAGAAGTCTCTGCGCCAAGCCCATGACGCGGCGCTCACGGCATCACGGACCGATCAGCTCACAGGGCTGTCCAACCGCCGCCATATCCTGGGACTGCTCGATGAGAAGCTTGCCGCCAACGAGAGCACAGGATCCGGCTTGTGCGTTGCCGTGCTCGACATCGACCACTTCAAGGCCATCAACGATGCGCATGGGCACGAGGCAGGCGACGTCGTCCTGGAACATTTCGCGCGGGCCTGCCGGGAGAGGGTGCGGACACAGGATCATCTGGGCCGGACCGGCGGGGAGGAGTTTCTGCTTCTGCTCCCCGAAACTCGGCTCGACGACGGCGTGCGCATCATCGATCGAATCCGGGACGGCTTCCCTCCGGCGCTCCTGGCGCACAGCAAGCTCGAGTTGCCTTGCACCTTCAGCGCCGGCGTGACCGAGGCCCTGCCGGACGATGACCGCAGCTCTATCCTCCGCCGGGCGGACCGCGCTCTTTACGCCGCCAAGGCAGAAGGACGGAACCGCACCAGGGTCGGTCTTGAAGGGAAACATTGAGGGCACCAGCCACTTCATGGCTTGAATTGGATCAGTGCCGGCAATGAAGGCGCTGTCGCCCGCTATCGCAAGGGTGGCACCCATTTGATCCTCGCCCGTCCTGTCCTAGTCTTCCTGCCATGACAGTCCTCGTCCACCGCCTCCGCTTCGCAACAGCGGCTCTTCTAACATTCGTCGCCTGCGCCATGCCCCTGGTGGGATCTTCACGGACGCACGCACAGGCGCTGGACGCACCCGTCGCCACCGAAGCGCAGTTCCGAGACTGGCTCTTACGGACCGTCTGGCCTGATGCGGAAAGACAGGGCGTCTCCAGGGACACGTTCGAGCGCAGCTTCGCCAAGGTCACGCTCGATTGGGATCTCCCGGAGCTTCAGCCGCCCGGCCGGGCGACTCCCCCAGACAGCCAACGGCAAGCAGAGTTCCAGAGCCCGGGTCGCTACTTTGCCGAAGCCCAGCTCACCTCCCTCGCAAAGCGTGGCAATGAACTCCTCCGCCAGTGGGCCGCCACTCTTGACGACATCGAGCGGCGTTTCGGCGTGCCACGGGAGATCGTCGTCGCGATCTGGGGACGGGAGTCGAATTTCGGCCGTGTCACGGCACGGCATCAAGCCGTGAGAGTGCTCGCCACTCAGGCTTTCATGGGGCGGCGGCGCACGCTGTACTATCCGGAGCTCCTGTCGGCTCTGGTGATCCTCGAAGAGGATCATCTGTCCGGCGAGGCCCTGCTGTCGTCATGGGCCGGAGCCATGGGACAACCGCAGTTCCTCCCTTCGAAATTCCTGCGCTACGCCGTTGACGGGGATGGGGACGGGCGACGGGATATCTGGCAGTCAGCGCCTGACAGTCTTGCGTCCATTGCGAGTTTTCTGCGCGAGCACGGCTGGAGACCGGAGCAGCGCTGGGGCATCGAGGTTCGCGTGCCTCAGACGGTGACCTGCGCTCTCGAAGGACCGGGCCAAGGCAGAACGATGCAGGAGTGGCTGCGGCTTGGATTGGCTCCCATCGGCGATGCTTCCTTGCCGGAGTGGAGCAGCAACCCAACCGCCTTCCTGCTGATGCCCGCAGGTCGACTGGGACCATCCTTCCTGGTTTCCAAGAACTTCTACGTCCTCAAGCAGTATAACGAGTCCGACCTGTACGCGCTGTTCATCGGCCACCTCGCTGATCGTATGAGGGGCGCCTCGGCTTTCGCCGGGGAGTGGAGACCAATCGATTCCATGAGGCGTAGCGACATTCACGCGATGCAGGAGCGCCTGAAGAGCGATGGCTACGATGTGGGCAGGGTGGATGGCCTGATAGGGTTCGCAACCCGCACAGCAATCGGTCAATGGCAGGCGAAAAGTCGACGCGATGAGACCTGCTACCCGGATGCCGGCCTGATACAAGCCATTCGCGGAGCCCGTCCGTGATGGACCGGACGAATTTTCACGGTTGCTCGCCCGTCACCTCACTGGACTCTCAGCACGACCTTCGAACCGGGCCTTTTGACCCAATGTATGGACCGGCCGTGCGTCGCAAGAGGCTTTGGAAATGGTGAGATTGGTCTTGCGCTAATGTATCCGACCCTTACGGAGCAGTGCTCCTGGCCATCATGGATATCCGCGCACATTGGTTCTCATTAGCTGATCGGCCCTTTATGGCCCTTTGGGTCACCAGAGCCCCAATGTGACGGCGCGACCGTTCTCCATCTCCTCATCCTCTCGCAGACCTCGGCGAGCTCAAAGTGACGACTGATGCGGACAGAGGCTTTCAGCCTCAGCCTGCCATAGCCGCTGCTCGTGGTTCATAGACGCGGTTCTGGCTCAGCACACTCCAGGCGATGCGAGCCAGCTTGTTGGCCAGAGCTGCCGCCAAGACATTGTGGTGCAGGCGCATTGAGGCAGCGGTGAGCCATGCCCCGAAACTGTGCTGGCGCCATTTTGCCGGCCAGAGCAGCAGCACGCGAGCGGCCTGGATCAGCAGGGATCGCAGGTAGCTGTTGCCGCGCTTCGACAGGCGGCCCAGCACGGTTCTATCCCCAGTGGAGATCTGGCGCGGCACCAACCCGAGCCAGGCGCCGAAATCGCGTCCACGCTGGAAGGCCGCGCCGTTGCCGATAGCGGCCACCATGGCACTGGCGATGATCGGCCCTACCCCTGGCACACTCATCAGACGCTGGCAGGCCTCGTCAGCCGCCACGAGAGCTTCGATCTCCTCGGTGACTGCCTCAATCCGGCCGTCGAGATGATGCCAGTCCTGCACCAGGCCTTCGATCAAGTGTACCATCCGCAGGGTGAGAACATCGGTGCGTTTGGCCAGGATGTCGGGCAGCGCCTGCCGCAGGGATCGCAGCCCCTGTCGGACAGCGATGCCACGCTCGAGCAGAAAGGTGCGGATCTGGTTGACCACTGCTGTGCGCTGGCTCACCAGCCGTGAACGCACGCGGTGCAGGGCTTGCAGGTCGAGCTGCTCAACCGTCTTGGTGGGCACGAAACGCATGGTGGGGCGGAGCACTGCCTCGGCAGTGGCCTCGGCGTCGCGGAAGTCGTTCTTGTGGCTTTTGCGGAAGGGCTTCACGAACTGAGCGGGATCAGCTTCACGTCGTGGCCGAGGGCCAGCAACTGGCGGCTGAGATGGTGGGCTCCCACACACGCCTCCATCCCGATCAGACAGGTGGGCATGTTGACGAGGCGCTGCTCGACTTGGCCACGCGAGAGCTTCTGGCGCAGGACAATGGCGCCGCGGGCATCCAGGCCGATCAGGTGGAAGCTGTTCTTGCCGATGTCGATGCCAAGGGTGGCAACAGGTTGAAGCGGAGCATTAGGCATGGCTCAGATCCTCGTGCTGGGCGCCCCTCCTGAAGGGTGCGCCGGTAAGCACGGCCGGTCCATCCCATTAGCTGTCTTTTCGACTTCGAATATGAACGGCCACTCAATCGCATGAGCTTGTCTGGTCGCCGCAGTGATGCGGCGACCAGAGGGAGAGAGCCCCTGGTGAAGCTAGACCATAAAACCCGCAACCCGACCCATCATCTCTGTGGCGGATCAGAGGTCGCAAGACGTTAAGGTATAGGAAAGGCGGTAGAGCGAAGTGGCGGTTGACGACAGGGCGCCGGCTTGTTCCAAGGACGTCGCACCAAGCTCTGCCGCCACTACTTCCTTGAGTGCCTTGGGATCGTACCCTGACACGAGGATGATCCAATCTGCGACGGCGTCACCGCCGCGGATCTTCTGCTCCGCGGTTGCGGGCGCGTTCGGCGTCTCGGTTCGCAGAAGGTGGCCCCCGGTTATTCCCGGCAACGACGGCAACCGCGCCAGCAGCGGTCTCAGACTTCGGTGCACAGCCTCAGCTTGGCCAACAGCGGGAGAGAAGCGCAGCGTCAGCATGAACTGGGCGACTCCACCGCCGTTGGTTTCGAGGATCTGGCACTGACTGCGCACCATGTTGCGATGGTGCGGCATCATCTTCGTGGACCAGGGCGTCGGATCGTTCAGGCGCGCCAGGTAATGGGGCGAGGTCAAGGTCCTATACGTCTCCAGCTCGTACAGGACGAAGAAGCCTTCACCCCCATCCTCACTTGCCCATCGCGATCCCCGTCGAAAACCGGGGATGCTCATCCGCTCGGGAAAGTGCTCGTGCGAATGCCAGTCCTCGAATTCGGATCGCAGAGCTGGGGCTATATCCCACCACATGGCGACGGCGGCAGCGCCAAGGAGCGACATGGATATTCACCGGCTGCCGCGAAGGCGCGCAAGTTCGCTATTGACCTCTTTTGCCAATGGCTCTCCCACCTCACCGATGAACTTCTCGACAACCGGCTGGACCTTCTCACGCATCCTATCGAGTTCCGGAGCCTCAAGTTCGTTGACTTGCATAACCTTTTGGAGGCGTTCGATTGATTCCGACTCTTGCGCCTGTAGGAGTTTGCGCTCTTCTGCCTTCGCCTCGTCCGCCGCCTCACGAATGACGGTCTGTTCAGTCGGAGACATGGAATCCCACGTCTTCTTGCTCATCAGCAATGGCATACCGGTATAGAAGTGACGCGTGATAGACAGGTACTTTTGTACTTCCGCGAACTTGGCAGACTCGATAACTCCAACAGGGTTGTCCTGCCCATCGATGGTCCTGCTTTCAAGGGCAACATAAACCTCTCCGAATGTCATAGGGACCGGATTGGCGCCGAGCGCCTGGAATGTCTCGATGTAGATGGGCGAGGCGATCACTCGCACTTTCAGTCCTTGGACGTCTTCAGGCTTTGCAATTGGACGCCGGCTGTTGGTGATATGCCGGAAGCCGAGGTCCCATATTCCAAGACCGATAATGCCCTGATCAGCAAGTTTGCCGAGCAGCCTTGTTCCAACCGGACCATCGCTTATTGCGTATGCCTCGCGAAAGTCTTTGAATTGGAACGGGAAGTCGAAAATCATGAATTCCTTGTTCAGACCTGCAAGGAGACCAGTTGCCATCGTGGTGAAATCAAGCGTTCCGCCGCGCACCGCCGAAAGGTTTTGAGGATCGCCGCCCAGGACAGCGCCTGGGAAGAGGTTGATCTTAATCTTCCCACCACTTTTCTGGGACACCAAGTCGGCGAACCTCTGCGCGCCGATACCCATTGGATGGTCCTTCGCGAGGCTGAAAGCGAATTTCAGGTTACGGTCTTTGATCTCTTGGGCTTGCGAGCCCAGGGACATAGCGAGCATCGCGATACTAGCGAGGCAGCCCAGCGCACTGCGACGAATCATGGTGTGTCTCATGGTTCCCTCCCGGCTAAGTGGAACGCTCGACTCGGCGCTCCTTCCCGGCATACCTACCCTTTCCTGATGGCATTCAGAAATTGAATGGTTTTCAAAAAACGGATAGGCGTTGGACGTTCCGAGGCTTTCTAACAGGTGCCGAATGAGCGGATCTCTCGAAAAATCCCTGGCGATCCTCGAGTATCTAGCCGGTCGTCCAAATGGCGCACCGCTCGTGGCGATTGCCACCGAGCTGAACCAGCTTCGCAGTAGCTGCCACCGCACTCTTCATGAGCTGGTTCGATACGGATATGTCCGGACGCTGCCACAACGCGGAGATTATGCCCTCACGACCAAACTGGCTTCACTGGGTCTCAGCTTTCTCAGCAAGTCGGGGGTGGTAGATATCGCTCAGCCGGTCATTGATCGGCTCGCCGAGGCGACCGAGGAGTTGGTTCGACTCGCCATCGTTGACGATCAGCGGCTTACTCTGGTGGCAAAGGCGCAAGGGGCGAGATCCGGACTGCGCTATGATCCTGACATGGGTATTGAGTTACAGCTCTCGTGCAGTGCGGCCGGGCACGCTTGGTTGATGACCCTGCCGGAGGAAATGGCTCTTGAAGCCGTCACGCGCCAGGGGTTTGGTCAGCGGACGCATTTCGGCCCTAACGCGCCAACAACCTTCAAGGCGTTGCTTGAGATGCTGCAGGAAAGCCGTACGCGAGGCTTCAGCCTGCTGTGCGACGTCTATGCCCCGGGGATGAGCGCGATGGCAGCTCCTGTCCAGCGCCGCGGAGAACAGGCAACCGGCGTCGTGGTGATCGCGGGCCCATCGATGCGTCTTACCGAAAAGCGCATGCTCGAGTTTGGCCCCGAGCTACTGCGCGCTTCCGCTGAACTCGCTCACGCCAGCGGCGCCTCGCCCTTACTCCAATCCGCCAATCTGGGGACCTGGGGAAACCGTCTTGATTGATCCGGAAGCATTGGCTTCGGGAGAGTTCAGGACAACCGCTCCTGGCACTTCGCGGAAGTAAGCCGAACGTCTCCCCATACAGGAACACCGGACGTCGTTCTTTGCCACCTCCTCTCCGGATCCCAAGGATAAAGGAGACGGAATGAGCAAAGACGCCGCTACGTCGAATTTCAGTCAGCTTGACTGTCATTGCGTAAGCTTTCGCCCTTGGAGCTGCTCACGCCACGTCGAACGGCTCGGGCGCAAAAACCATAGGCGCGCGCAAAACATTGCCCCGAGGCGCGCACCGTGCAACAAAAAGGTAATCTGCGACTTCCATCGCGAACAGCGATCCTGAAAGCATCCGCGGTGCAATGAGACATCATTTAGGGCGATCTCACGAGTGCTTCTCATGAGGTTTCAGCGAGCTCGCAACGCCGTACCGCCCGACAGGCTGGGTCATGCCCGAGCTTCGCAGCCGAGCGGACGATCTGCCAGAACTGCACACAAGATCCAAAGGAGGAAACAAAGATGACACTGAAATGGTCAGCACTTGTAACGGCCGCGCTAGGCATCGCGATCACAGGAGGGGCGGCTCAGGCCCAAACGAAGCTGAAATGGGCGCACGTCTACGAAACGTCGGAGCCGTTCCACACGCAATCCGTCTGGGCCGCGCAGGAACTCGCGAAACGCACGAACAACCGCTACCAGGCTGATGTCTATCCGGCGTCCCAGCTGGGCAAGGAAACCGACCTCAATCAAGGCCTGTCCCTCGGATCCGTGGACATCATCGTCTCAGGCTCCAGCTTCGCAGCGCGCAGCTCTCCGCCTATTGGCATCACCTACTACCCATACGTTTTCCGTGACGCGAACCACCTCCTGGCCTACACCAAGAGCGACGTGTTCAAGGAGCTCGCCAAGGGTTACTCGGACAAGACCGGGCACCAGATCCTCGCAGTGACCTACTATGGAGCGCGTCACACATCGTCGAACAAGCCCATCAAGGCCTGCGCCGACATGAAGGGCTTGAAGATCCGTGTCCCAGACGTGCCCGCCTATTTGGCGATGCCCCGTGCTTGTGGCGCGAACACGAGTCCCATCGCCTTTGCGGAGGTATATCTTGCGCTCCAGAACGGAACCGTCGAGGCTCAGGAGAACCCCCTCACGACGATTGAGGCCAAGAAGTTCTATGAGGTGCAGAAACACATAGCCCTGACCGGGCACATCGTGGATCACCTGAACACCGTGGTGTCCTCCATTCTTTGGAAGAAGCTCTCCGACGAAGACAAGAAGATCTTCTCGGAAGTCGCCCAAGAGGCTGCCGCACGGGCGAGCGCTGAAATCATCGCCAAGGAAAAGGAACTGGTCGGCTTCTTCAAGGACAAGGGACTGACGGTTACCGAGGTCGACAAGGAGGACTTCAAGCAGAATGTCCTGAAGAGCGTCACGTTCGAGTCCTTCGGGTACCGCAAGTCGGATTACGATAAAATCCAGGCGATCAAAAGCGAACCTGCTTTGTAAACATACCGCTGCCCTGCCAGAGGCTCGTTTCTCCTGGCAGGGCAACGACCGATAGACGTCGGCTGGCTCCACCATTCCGCAACAAGTCCGGAGGGTTGGCCGACAGCGAGACCATGGAACATTCCGGGATTGTTGTTCTGACTGCTGCAATCGATGGGAGTAGCGAAGTGACCACAACTGCTCTTTCTGCAACGTTGTTTGGAGCGCAAGATCTTCGCATGGTGGAGGAACCTCTCAAGCCGCTGCCACCTGGAATGGTGCGCGTGCGTTTTCGAGCAGGCGGGATCTGTGGGTCCGATATGCACTACTTCAGGCATGGCCGAACCGGCGACTTTGTCGTGGAGACGCCTTTGGTTCTCGGCCATGAGATCGCGGGCGAGATCGTCGAGATCTCCGGCGATGCTTCCAGCTTGGCGGTCGGTGATCGAGTTGCGGTCAATCCTTCGCGGTGGTGCGGCAAGTGTCCGCGTTGCCTGGAGGGCCGCCCGAACTTGTGCGAAAACATCTACTTCATGGGATCGGCATCAAAGAAGCCCCATATGCAAGGCGGGTTCGCGACTTACTTCGACGCTGTTCCGGCGCAGTGCATCAAGGTCTCAGGCAACACACCGATCGCTGCTGCGGCCCTCGCGGAGCCACTAGCGGTCTGCCTTCACGCGGTGAAGCGAGCAAGCGTGGTGGAAGGAAAGCGAGGCATCATCTTTGGCGCCGGGCCGATTGGCCTTCTGACACTGCTGGTAGCCCGGCAGGCTGGAATGTCGGAGATCGCAGTTGTTGACCTCATGAGCGCTCCCCTTGCTTTCGCAAAGCGTCTTGGCGCTGATCACATCATCGATATCTCGGCTGGTGAGAATGACCTCAAGGCCCTTGCGGCCGAACGGCCGTTTGATGTTGCTTTCGAGATTTCTGGAACGGCTGCCGGGCTCACATCAGCGATTTCAAACGTTCGTCGCGGTGGCACGGTCGTTCAAATCGGCAACTTGCCCGGAGGGGCGATTCCGGTGCCGGCCAACATGATTATGGCCAAGGAAATCGATCTGATGGGATCATTCCGGTTCGGGGAGGAGTTCGAACACGCCGTTCGCCTCATCGATGATGGAAAGATCGACGTTCTCTCGATCGTCACGTCCCAGCGCCCATTGTCAGAAGCGTTGGAAGGATTCCACTTGGCTCTCGATCGGTCCCAAAGCGTGAAGGTTGTGCTGACCGCCTCCTGAATGGGTCTGCATCCACGCGTGGGTTTATAGGAATTACTTGCTCCGGCTGAACAGATTGCAGACGGCTGAAGCGGCAGCGAACAAGGCCGCGCCACCCATGGCAAAGGCCGCCCATTCGCTGAGAACATGCGCGAGGATGTTCTCGGGGATCTGTTGCGTGAGGGCGTGATAAACCTGGTGCAGGGGGACGACGACCATTCCAAACAGCGCCCCGTTCTGGGCGTTGTATCCATTGTCACAGCATTGAGCAGACTTGCATTTTTTCATATTCGTCGGTTTACTCGATTTCTACGGCTTGGCGATAGGGTCACCACTGGCGGCAGTCCCATTGCCTCCGGCGGTCTTAGCCAAAAAGCAGCGTGGCTAAACATTGATGACGCCCTCCCCTTACTCCCATGCGACCTACAGGATCTCCCTCATCGGGAGTGTCTGGATGGTGTTTTGCGACGACCATTTCAAGGCAGGCTTTTCAACACGATCGTTAGCAGAATTGCTTGTGTTGCAGATGATCGAGGCTCGGTGCGCAGAGGAGAAGGCGTCTCAAGTCCTGATCGAGGACGGACTCGTGTGCGAAAAGCACCTGTGTCGCTGCTTTGAGGGGCCGCCGCCCGGAACGTCCCTGGCTTAGGTAGAGGTCACTCCATCAAGGCGCTCATCGGACATATCAGGCTCGCAGTCAGGTGTTCGCGCCTTTCGAAAGCCTCCGGCGAGAGCGCGAGCGCACATAGCCGATGATCGTAAAGATCAGCCACGCGGCTTGAGTAATGAATGACGGCAGATTGAAGTCAAAGATCAGCGAATAGAGAATGGCAATGGCGCCGATCCCGTTGAGCAATGCATAGCGGTCATCCTCGACCTTCAGTATGCCCAGTTGCAGCAGGCCATAGGCTGACAGATAGGCCGCGACACCAATCAGCCCGATAAAATCAGCTATGCTCATGAACGTCCCCGTTTGATCTGCGGAAGACCATACTTCGTTGTGGCCCGTTTCATAAAGGACGACGCGAAGCCTAAGCTCGCACGGCCGAAATTCTGTACAGGCTGCCGGTGTGCCTGTGGGCCTTGCCGAGGATCATGCCTGCAACCTGCCGATCACGCAGTCTGCGTTTGCAATGCGCTTGGCGTCTCGACGGTTCACGCCAACAGCTCCGCGAGCCCGCATGATGGGCTGTTAACGGATTGCTCACCATGCTGCGCGGAAGGCGCTTTCGGCCGTGAACACTCCGTTCGAGTTCGAGGTTAACCAAGCGAACTCCCGAAGGAAGGGCCCCCGCATGATCCCGATCGCATCTCTGTGGAGTCGAGCCGCTCAGCATGAGTGCCCGCTCCATGAACCAGGCCGCAGCCGTGTTCTCGTCGTTGAGGACGACCTGATGATTGGCGCTTTAGCAGCCGAGGCCTTGGACGAGGCTGGGTTTGCGGTCCTGACCGCCGCCAGTGCCGAGGAGGCCGAAGTCATCCTTGCTCAAGAGGCGATTGACGTCCTGTTCACCGATATCGACCTGGGCGGTCGGGATGGGTGTGACCTCGCCCAGCGGGCCCTCAGGGCACAGCCCGGACTTTCGGTCGTTTTTGCGTCGGGCCGCTCGCGAAGGTGCCATGGAGATCGCATTCCCGCAGGGGCGGCGTTTCTTGCCAAGCCCTACCGGTTGCCGCACCTGATCCAGGAACTCCACCGTGCGGCGCAAGGAAGGTCATTCTCGTAGCAGCCAGCATCGGACCCGCTGTGGCAGGGGCCGTCGCATTGTCACTCGAAGGGAGAAAGTTATGCGCTTTGTACTCGCCGTTCTTGGATGTACATTCTTGATGACCTCCTCGGCCCTTGCTCAGGTGCCTGCCGAGGTCGAAGCGTGTCGCCTCTCCGGATTGACAGCCCTCAAGGAGCGGTCGCCGTCAATCGAACACCTGACGTTCGACATGGAGTCCCTCGCCATCTCCAAGGCGAACACGAGGGTCGAGGATACGCCGATCCGTATGGTGATCATGGGCGAGGCCTATCTCCAGCGCGAAAAGAGCGACAAGCCGAACCGCTTCGTCTGCCTTGTCAGCGACAAGGGCAAGGTCGTGCTGACCTTCTTCACCGAGCAGTAGGCGCGCCTCTCCGGCTGTGCCATGGGACCGTATGAAGAACCCGGCCGATGCGATTGCTCGGAGGAAATGAGTGGCGACGATTGCCATGATGCGCAAGGCGCGAGAGGGGAAATATAAGGATTGCCTTCAGGACCTTGGCGAATGGTGGGCCCGCCCGGACTCGAACCGGGAACCAGACCGTTATGAGCGGCCGGCTCTAACCATTGAGCTACAGGCCCTTCCAAGGAAGGCGAGGATTTGGGTCTCGCGGCAAAGGGGTGTTTGTCCCCTTCCATGACGGTTTGCTTCGAGCCGCCTCTGTTCTTGTGGCACATAAGAGCATCCGTCAAGCCGCTTTTGCCCAGGACCAGCCCCTGGGAAAGCCAGCGACGGTCACCCCGACTGGCCGGAACACCCAGCGAGCGCCGGGTGAACCCTGACCCTCCCGGATCAGGGCCTGAAGATCTCGATCTTGTCCTCGAAGCCTTCGACCGCATGAAGCCCCAGGGGCGTCGGATCGCCCCAAAGATGCTCGACGAAGGACTTCGACATCAGGAGAGGCTCGCCCAGGCGCTTGTTCAGGTCCGCGATGCGGCTGGCCAGATTGACGTCGCGCCCGATCACCGTGAAATCCAGGCGCTGGCCCGATCCCACATTGCCATAGGCCGCATCCCCATGATGCAGCGCGATGCCGATGCTGATCGGCACGGGGAAGCGTCCCTCGTTGTTGGCCGCCTGGATGCGGCGCAAAGCCTTGTTGGCGGCCGACAGGGCGGCTTGGGGCGCGCCGCCCGTATCGTCGCCCCGGTCCCGAACGATGGCCAGCAGGCCGTCGCCCAGGTATTTCAGCACCTCCCCGCCTTCATCCTCGATGGGCGGCACGAGGCAGTCGAAGTAGTCGTTCAGGAGTTCGACGGCGCTTTCCGGGCTCAGGGTCGAGGAGATGCGCGTATATTCACGCATATCCGCGAACAGGATGGCCGAACGGATGCGCGTGACCTGCCCGCGCTGGATCGCGCCCGACAGGATGGCCCGGTGCGGCTCGTCTCCCACGTAGATGCGCAGCACCTCGTCGAGCCGGCTGCTCGTGGCGCGCAGCTCCGTTACGAGCGCAAAGGACGGCATGACGAGACGCAGGATGGTCAGCGCCCGGTCGTCGAATCCTTTCGCCGACCTGGTCGCGAAGGAGATGCCGTTCTCGGCTCCATTGATGAAATGGATCGGGACCACGAGGTAGTGGCGAAAGCCGGCCGACTTGAGCTCCGGAAGGATCGGGAAGAGATCATCCGGCGTCTCATTCAGATCGAGAAAGAGCCATTCCCCGGTCTTGCTTACATACGCGAAGGGACTTGCCTGGTAGACGGCCTCGCGCCGCTCGCCATGGGGCAGGTAACGCACCACCGTCCCCTCCCCGGGGGTCCAGAACCGGCCGATCCCGGCATATTCGGAGTGAAGGGCCTCGATGGCCGATGCGGCCCGATCGATGGGAAGGCCAAGCTCGATCAGCCTCTCGATGAACCCGGTCATGACCGCATTCGGGTCGTCCATCCGGGAGCCGGTCGTGGTCAGCCAGTCCCGAAGGGCAATGACGCGCGAAAGGGTTTCCTGGTCGAGGCTCCGGGCGAGGCCGAGCATGTCGAGCGAAGGGGTCCGGGAGTCGGGGGATGGCTGCATAAGGCCAAGGTGGGTGGTGTCCATTGCTGCTGCAAGCCGCTTGAAACGATGGGCCCGGAAAAACCCGGCAGGTGGTCATGCTCGCATTTTCAGGCGGAAAGTTGGTTTTCACCTTGCCTGAAAATGCGCTAGATCCCAGCCATGGCACAAATTGATACTCTTTTCGTCACCAAGATCTACCGCGCGGAACTCGCCGGCGACAGGGCCGAGCGCCTCAATGCCGAGCTTGAGGCGGCCTGCCTGTCCATTGCCGAGGACGACGAGGCCGGCCAGCGCTGGTGCGCGAAGAACAGCTATCCGGGCTACACCTCCTACGCGTCGCTCAACGACCTGCCCTGGCGGGTGCCGGTGTTCGGCGAGTTGCTGAAGGCCCTCAACGCCCATGTGACGGCCTACGCCAAGGAGCTCGAATTCGACCTCAAGGGCCGCAAGCTCGTCATCGACAGCCTCTGGATCAACATTCTACCACCAGGCGGCGTCCACACCTCGCACATCCACCCACATTCGGTGGTGAGCGGCACCTACTACGTGACGGTTCCGGAGGGGGCGAGCGCCCTCAAGCTCGAGGATCCGCGTCTCGGCTTCATGATGGCGGCCCCGCCCCGCAAGGCGAAGGCCAAGCCCGAGAACCGGCAATTCGCCTATATGAAGCCCAATCCCGGCACCGTGCTGTTGTGGGAAAGCTGGCTGCGCCACGAAGTTCCGGTGAACGAGGCGGAGAGCGAGCGCATCAGCATCAGCTTCAATTACAACTGGCAGTAACCGAAGCGTTCCGCCCATCGCCGAAAGGCCGCTCAGAACGCCTCAGCCCTCGCGGCCCTTCGGCTTCTCGTGCGGCAGGAAGTAGGTCAGCAGGCCGATGGCCGGGAGGAAGGAGCAGACGTGATAGACGGTCTCGATACTGGTCTTGTCGGCCAGCTCGCCCAACAGCGCGGCTCCGAGCCCTCCCATGCCGAACGAGAGGCCGAAGAACAGGCCCGAGATCACGCCCACCCGGCCGGGCACGAGTTCCGTCGCATAGACCAGGATGGCTGAGAACGCCGAGGACAGGATCAGGCCGATCACGATGCTCAGCACCCCGGTCCAGAACAGGTTGGCGTAGGGCAGAGCCAGGGTGAACGGCAACACGCCGAGGATCGAGATCCAGATCACGTATTTGCGCCCGATCCTGTCGCCGATCGGCCCGCCCAGAACCGTGCCGGCCGCGATGGCGCCCAGGAACACGAAGAGGTAGACCTGCGCATCCTGAACCGTGAGCTGAAACTTCGCCATGAGATAGAACGTGAAGTAGCTCGTGATGCTGGCCGTGTAGAAGTTCTTCGAGAAGACGAGCAGCATGAGGATCGTGATCGCCCAGGCGATGCGTTTCCGCGAATGCACAGGCTTGACAGCCTCCGGCCGCGACTTGTCCTTCAGGGCGACGAGCTTCGCCTGATACCAGCGCCCCACGTTGAACAGGATGATCATCGCCAGCAGGGCGACGATCGAGAACCACGCGATGCTGGGCTGCCCCATGGGAACGACGATGAAAGCCGCCAGCAGCGGCCCGATGGCCGTGCCGGCATTGCCGCCGACCTGGAAGACTGATTGCGCCATCCCATGCTGGCCTCCGGACGCCATCCGGGCGACGCGCGACGATTCCGGATGGAACACGGACGAGCCCAGGCCCACCAGAGCCGCGCCCAGAAGCAGCATCGGAAAGGTATGGGCCTGCGAGAGGATCAGCAGGCCCACCAGGGAGAACCCCATGCCCACCACCAGGGAGAACGGGCGCGGCCTCCTGTCGGTGTAGTAACCGACGACGGGCTGGAGGAGCGACGCGGTGATCTGGAACGTCAGGGTCAGAAGCCCGATCTGCCCGAAATCGAGCCGGAACGACTCCTTCAGGATCGGATAGATCGCCGGAAGCAGCGACTGGATCAGGTCGTTCAGGAGATGCGAAACGCTTACGGCGGCCAGGACCGGAACGGCAACCCTCTCGGCCACGTTCTGCGGGGCGGCGGTCAGGGCAGGCGATCTGGTGTCCATTGGCGTCTTTTCCGGCAGCCGGTCTTGATGCCGGCAAACTAAGCACTTGCTGGTTGTCTATAGACCAGAACTGCTGCTCGATCTCCACCTCGTGCTGCAAAGCTGGGTTGTGAGGCGGACATCCCGCCGGATCGGAACAGAACGGGCGACCGCAGGCCTTTAGCGCTCCTTCTCGTCCCATTCGTAGACGCGCTCGGGCCCGTCCGCGTAATCGGCCGTCTCCTCCTCAACCTCGTGGAACGTGATCTTGATCTGGGGCACGACGCTCTCGTCGCCCTGCTGGATGCGCTCGAAGCGCATGAGGTCGTAATAGGCGCAGCGCGAGCGGTTGGGATAGGACCGGCAGACCGTAGGCCTCGCATGATAGACGGTGCAGCCGCGGGTCTTCTGGTCGAGGAACTCGCAGGTCTTCTCGAAGATGACGTCCTTCACCTTCTTCAGGACGCGCTCGCCCTCGTAGTCGGCCGTGTAGCGTTGCGTCGCCTCCTCGGGCGAGACGCCGAAATGCTTTGCCAGCCTGTTGATGTCACGCTTGTTGACGCCGACGCGCTCGTAAACGGAGCAGCAGAAAGCCGGGCACTTGTTGCAGTCGAAATAGACGCGAGGCTGATCGTCCTTGATGACTTTTTCGGCCATGCGCACTCCCTTCCGACCCGATCAGGGTATCATGGGGGCCTGACACACTCTTTCAAGAGACCGAGCCTGACGAACCTCTCTGCGACCGGCGGTTTCAACAGCTTCCCGCCTGCGCCGGAATGTCGGCGTCGGGCGGCAGCCTGACGACGGTTGTTGTGAAGCCGCGCTCATCCGTCACAATCCCGTGCGGTGCATTGCCGTTCCGTCGATCCTTACCATCTCGGTGAAGTTCGAACGGAATCGCCCAACTGCATGAATTCGATCCTTCGCTTCGCCCGCCAGACCGTCGGCGTCCTGCTCGTCGCCATGCATGGATCGGCCTTCGGGGCCATGGCGGCCCCGCTGCCGGGAGTTCAGGCGCACGCTGCCTCCCAGCCTGACATGGCGTTGATCGACAAGGCGGTCGAGCAGGCGAGAACCCTTGAAAACCTTCATGCGTTGATCGTGTCCCACAATGGGAGCGTCGTGACCGAACAGGTCTTTCGCGGGCCCGCGCTCGACCGGGCCGTGAACATCAAGTCCGCGTCAAAGACCATCATGTCGGCCCTTGTCGGGATCGCCATCGAGAGGAAAATCCTGAACGGGGTCGATCAGCCCATCGGCAGCGTTCTGCAAGCGAGCATTCCCAAGGAAGCCGACGAGCGGGTCGGCGCGATCACCGTCGGCAACCTGCTCTCCATGCAGGCCGGGCTGGAGCGGACTTCGGGCCGAAACTACGGCTCCTGGATCAGCAGCGGCAACTGGGTGCGCGATGCGCTGTCGCGGCCGTTCGTCGACGAGCCTGGCGGGCGGATGCTCTACTCCACCGGCAGCACGCATCTGTTGTCCGCGATCCTGACTCGGGCGTCGAAGCGCAGCACTCTCGAGCTTGCCCGCGACTGGCTCGGCGAACCTCTCGACATCACGGTTCCGCCCTGGACCCGCGATCCGCAGGGCATCTTCCTCGGCGGCAACGAAATGGCCCTCTCGCCACGCGCGCTCCTGCGCTTCGGGGAGATGTATCGCCTTGGCGGAACGATCGACGGCAAGCGGGTCGTGCCGGAAAGCTGGATCAAGGAATCCTGGACACCGCGCACGGCTTCGCCCTTCACCGGCGATGCTTACGGCTACGGCTGGTTCATCAAGGACGTGCGCGGGCATCCGGTCTATTACGCCTGGGGCTATGGCGGGCAGATGCTCTATGTGGCGCCGAGCCTTGGCCTCACGGTCGTCATGACGTCAAATTCGACGCAGCCGTCGCGACAGGGCGGCTACAGGGACCAGCTTCACGCTCTCCTGACGGATGCCATCATTCCGGCAGTTGCAGGCCTGAACGCCGCGTCCACGAACGTGAACTAGTCAGCTGTCAAAAGCCGCAGCACGAAGGGCAGCAGGAGCGCGGTGACGAGCGCATTGAGCCCCATGGCGATGCCCGCGAAGGTTCCCGCAAGGGAGTTGACCTGGAACGCTCTGGCGGTGCCGATCCCGTGCGACGCCAGTCCCACCGCAAAGCCGCGGGCCCGCCAGTCCTTCATGCGCAACGCGTTCATGAGCGGCGTGACCATGATGGAGCCGATGACGCCGGTGAGCATGATCAGGATCGCCGTGAGGGCCGGATCGCCGCCCAGCGTCTCGGTGATGCCCATGCCGACTGGAGCGGTGACCGATTTGGGCGCGAGCGATATGAGGATGGTCTCGGGCATGCCGAAAAGCTCGGCAACCCAGACGGCTGAAACAATCGCCGTCACGGACCCGAAGACGAGCGCCACCATCATGGGCAGGATGGCGCGCAGCACCACGCGCCGGTTCTCATACAGCGGAATGGCAAGCGCGACGGTGGCGGGGCCGAGCAGGAAATGCACGAACTTCGCGCCTTCGAAATAGACCGGATAGGACGTGCCCGTCGCCCAGAGCACAAGCGCAACCGTTACAACGGACATCAGGACGGGATTGCACAAGGGGTGCCGACGAAACGTCATCGAGATGCGATCAGCAATCACATAGGCCGCAAGCGTGACCGTGAGCCAGAGCAGCGGGCTTTGCGAAAGATAGACCCAGAGCGAGAAGGACGGATCAGTCATGGGTCGCGCCCTGCCGTTCAGTCTCGATGGATGAACCACTGAGCCGCGACACGACCACGAAGGTCACCACTGTCACGACAAGGGTGACGAAGGTCGAAACCACGAGGGCAACCACGAGACCAAGCCCGTACTGCGCCACCACGTCGAGCCTTTGAACGACGCCGACGCTGGCCGGAATGAACAGGAGCGACAGGTGCGCGAGCAATCCCTTGCCGGTGGAATCCAGCGTCTTACCGAATTCCGGAAGCTTCGCCCTGATGCGGTCGCGCAGGCCCAGGAAAATCAGCAGGAACACCATCCCGAGCACGGGCCCGGGCACAAGCCAGCCGAGACCGCGTGTAACGGCCTCGCCGAGAAGCTGGCAGAGCAGGATGATGGTCAGGCTTGGGATCATGCAGGTACGACTTCAGGGTTGCTGCCGCAGTTGGGACATGAAGTTGTTCGCCGCGGGAAATAGCGAACCTTACATGTTGGACAGCTCTCGACGACATCCACGTGGGCATGGAAATTGTCCCAGTCCATCATCGCTTCATGAATCTCTACAGCGGTCTCAAGGGACTCGGACTGGATCCGATGGAGAAAGACGGGCTCTTTCAACCAGCCTCCGATTGCTCGCAACCGCGTGACTTCGCTCAGAGATGTGAGAGCAATGCTATGATCAGCCCCGTCATACCACGCTTCAAAGGTTTCCTTGTCCAAGCGTCTGCCTCGGAAAGTTTAGCTGCTCCTAAGAAAAAGGCGACCCGGAGGCCGCCTTTCAATTCTCTTAGTTGTCCAGGAAGCTCCGGAGCTTCCGGCTCCGCGACGGGTGCTTCAGCTTGCGCAACGCCTTGGCCTCGATCTGGCGGATACGCTCGCGGGTGACCGAGAATTGCTGGCCGACCTCTTCGAGGGTGTGGTCCGTGTTCATGCCGATGCCGAAGCGCATGCGCAGGACGCGCTCCTCGCGGGGCGTGAGCGAGGCCAGCACGCGGGTGGTGGTCTCGCGCAGGTTCGACTGGATCGCCGCGTCGATCGGCAGGATCGCGTTCTTGTCCTCGATGAAGTCGCCGAGGTGTGAATCCTCCTCGTCGCCGATCGGCGTTTCGAGGGAGATCGGCTCCTTGGCGATCTTGAGGACCTTGCGGACCTTCTCCAGCGGCATGGCGAGCTTCTCGGCCAGCTCCTCCGGGGTCGGCTCGCGGCCGATCTCGTGCAGCATCTGGCGCGAGGTGCGGACGATCTTGTTGATCGTCTCGATCATGTGCACCGGAATGCGGATCGTGCGGGCCTGATCGGCGATCGAGCGGGTGATCGCCTGCCGGATCCACCAGGTGGCGTAGGTGGAGAACTTGTAGCCGCGCCGGTACTCGAACTTATCAACCGCCTTCATGAGGCCGATATTGCCCTCCTGGATCAGGTCCAGGAACTGGAGGCCGCGGTTCGTGTACTTCTTGGCGATGGAGATCACGAGGCGCAGGTTCGCCTCGATCATTTCCTTCTTGGCCTGGCGCGCCTCGCGCTCGCCCTTCTGCACCATCATGACGATGCGGCGGAATTCCTGGATCTCCAGGCCCGTCTCGCTCGCCAGGTTGTGGATCTGCTCGCGCAGGTCGTGGATGCCGTCCTTGGCCTTGGCGACGAAATCCTTCCAGCCCTTGCCGCCGAGCTTGGAGATGCGCAGGACCCATTTGGGGTCGAGCTCCCAGCCCTGGTAGTGCTTGAGGAAGTCCTCCCGGCCGACGCCGTGGCTTTCGGCCAGGCGCATCAGGCGGCCCTCATGGGAGATGAGGCGCTTGTTGATGTCGTAGAGCTGCTCGACCAGGGCCTCGATGCGGTTGTTGTTGAGCGACAACGACTTCACGGAGGCCACGATGTCGGCCTTGAGCTCGCGGTACTTGCGCTCCTGGGCCGGGGTCAGCTGCTTGTTCTGCATGCGCTGTTCCACATGCTCGACCTGCAGGCGGCGCAGCTTCTTGTAGTTGTCGGCGATGGAGTCGAAGGTTTCGAGAACCCGCGGCTTCAGCTCGGCTTCCATGGCCGAGAGCGACACGTTGTTCTCCATGTCGTCATCGTCGAGGTCGCCTTCGGGCGGGGCGGGCTCGTCACCCTCCTGCGCGGCGGCAGGCTCTTCCTCGCCGTCGCCGAGCTCGTCCACCTTGGGCGCGCCCTTGCCGTCCGGGCCCGCATAGGTGGCCTCGAGATCGATGATGTCGCGCAGGAGCACCCGGCCCTCGACGAGCTCGTCGCGCCAGATGATGATGGCCTGGAAGGTGAGCGGGCTCTCGCAGAGCCCTGCGATCATGGCCTCGCGGCCAGCCTCGATGCGCTTGGCGATGGCGATTTCGCCCTCGCGGGACAGAAGCTCGACCGAGCCCATCTCGCGCAGGTACATGCGCACCGGGTCGTCGGTGCGGTCGGTCGGCTCCTTGGCGGTGGTCTCGCGCACTGCCACCGCGCGGGTCTGGGAGGTCTCGACGAGGTCGTTGCCTTCGGGCTCTTCCTCCTCGGCCTCGGCCGGCTGGTTCTCGTCCGCCTCTTCCGCCTCGACCACGTTGATGCCCAGCTCGGACAGCTGGCCAAGCACGTCCTCGATCTGCTCCGAGGAGAACTCCTCGGAAGGAAGCACCTCGTTCAGCTCATCGTAAGTGACATAGCCGCGCTTCTTCGCGAGCTTGATCATCCGTTTAACGGCGGCATCGCTCAGGTCGAGAAGAGGCCCGTCGCTCTGTTGCTCCGGAGCCGCGGTCTCGCCTTCGTCCCGTTCGGTTGTCTTGGTCGCCATGCTGTTGCTCTACTCCGGCGCCCCACCGGACCTCTCGCGAAGACCGATAATGCGCGAATGGGCGGCAAAGCTGATCGCTCCGGCCACCCGAATCTCGTTCCCAAACATAAAACAGTGAGTCGCTTGACTAACCGTTAACCATCCCCTGCTCAAACCGCAGCGCTCCACCCTTGCCGCGCCCCTGCCCGAAGGTCAGTGGTCGCGGTGGACAACGGAGTTGTCCAGGTCGGCCTCGGCACCCTCGACGGAGGACAGCTGGTTTTGGACCTCTCGCAGCCAGGCGAGATTGGCCTCATTGTCCTCTTCGGCGAGCGCGCGTTCAGCAGCCCGAAGCTCGCTATGTAACGTGCGGGCGCGGCGATGCAAGGTGATGGCTTGTCTCAATGCGTCCTCAAGCCGCAACGAATCCGCGTGCGGATCGAGCATCCACCGATCCCCGGGCCGCACCAGAGCCATCAGCCGCTCGGCGGGCTGGGCCAGGCCGGCCCGCTCGAGGCGGGCCTGCATGACGCCAGGATCGGCAGGCTCACCGCTTGCCGCCCCGTCGAGGAGCATCCTGCGCAGGACTTGGGAGGTCTTGCCCTCAAATTCAAGCTCCACAAGGGTTTCCGCGTGCTGATTCAGCAATTCCGGGTGCACCAGGAACGCGCACAGGATCACCGCCTCCCGGGGACTTTCCAGGGAACTGCCGGTAAAAAGCGGGCTGCGGGCCAGGAGCGGGCTCACGCTGAGACGGGAGCTTGGCAGAGTCGGCGCGGGGCCCCGGCGGTCCCGCCTCTGCCCGCCGGCCTGGCGGTTGAAGCGCCCGCCCCGGGCATCGGGATTAAGGGCCGCGATGCGGGTTTCCATCTCCTCCCGGTAGTACCGTTTCAGGGTGTCGTCGCGAATCAGCCCCAGTGATTCGCGCAGCCGCTGCTCCAATCCGGCCCGGCGTTCCGGCGTATCGAGGGGACCCGCCTCCATCTCCCGGCTCCACAGGATGTCCACCAGGGGCCGCGCGCTGCCGATCACCCGCTCGATAGCGGCCGGGCCTCCGGAGCGGGCGAGATCGTCCGGGTCCTGTCCCTCGGGCAGGATGGCGAAGCGCAAGGACTTTCCGGAGGTGAGGTTCGGCAAGGCCACGTCGAGGGCCCGGTAGGCCGCCCGCCGCCCGGCCTTGTCCCCGTCGAAGCACAGGATCGGCTCCTCGGCGATGCGCCAGAGCAGCCCGAGCTGGTCCTCCGTCAGCGCCGTGCCCAGGGGCGCGACCGCGTTGGGAAAGCCCGCGACCGAGAGGGAGATCACGTCCACATAGCCCTCGACGGCGATCACCGTCCCTCGGTCGTGGGCGGGCTGGCGGGCCAGGTGATAGTTGTAGAGGAGCCGCCCCTTGTTGAAGAGCGGCGTATCCGGCGAGTTGAGATACTTGGCCGACACGTCCGCGCTCATGGCCCGCCCGCCGAAGGCGATGACCCGGCCGCGCATGTCGCAGATCGGGAACATGACCCGGTCGCGGAACCGGTCGTAGGGCACCTTCACGTCCTCGCCCGAATAGAGCAGCCCCGCCTCCACCATCATGTCGATGGACACGTCCTTCCCGGCGAGGAAATCGCGCAGGGCGAAGCGCTCAGGCGGCGCGTAGCCGATGCGAAAGCGAACTTGAGTGTCCCGGCTTAAGGCGCGCCCGGCGAGATAATCCCGCGCCTTGGCGCCGAACCGGCCCTGAAGCGAGGCCTCGAAGAACTCCGCCGCCAGCTCCATCACGTCGTAGAGGCTCTTGCGCTTGACCTCCTCGGCCCGGTCCTCCCGGGAGAGTTTCGGCAGCGGCACCCCCGCTTCGCCGGCCAGCCGCTCCACGGCCTCGGGGAAGGACAGCCCCTCGGTCTCCATCAGGAACGTGAAGATGTCCCCGTGCTTGCCGGACGAGAAGCAGTGATAGAACTGCTTCTGGTCGTTCACGTAGAAGGACGGGGTCTTCTCGGCGTTGAAGGGCGACAGCCCCTTCCATTCCCGCCCGGCTTTTTTCAGACGCACGCGCTTTCCCACCACGGCCGAAACCGGCAGCCGGGTGCGGATCTCTTCCAGGACTTGCGGCGGGTAGCGCACGAGGCGGTGTCTCCAAACCTGCTGCATAAACTAGCGCGGGACCGATGAAGAAATAATACGAACGGCAAAGCTTTCCTGTGCCCGCAATCCACAGGCCCGCCGCATCGCCCCCGGCCCGGAACGGAATGCCGGCGCAGCCGGAACCTTAGCCGTTCTCGGCGGTCATCTTTGTGCGGTCCATTTTCATGCGCTAAAACAATCCGGGGAGGACAGCCGATGAGGGGATGGAATGCGTTCGCGGCGGCCGCGCTTGCGGCGCTGGTCCTGACGTCTCAGGCGAGCGCCGCCGAGATCGCCATCGTGGTGGACAAGACCAAACAGCGAATGACCGTGTCCGTGGACGGGCAGGAGCGCTACGTGTGGCCCGTCTCCACCGGCATGGGCGACTACGCCACGCCCACCGGCGCCTTTGCGCCGTCCCGCCTGGCGAAAGTGCATTTTTCCCGGGAATGGGACAACGCCCCCATGCCGCATTCCATCTTCTTCACCGATGCGGGCCACGCCATCCACGGCAGCCGCGCCACGGGCCGGCTCGGCATGCCGGCCTCCCATGGCTGCGTGCGGCTGGCCCCCATGAACGCCAGCATCCTGTTCAACCTCGTGGCGGAAGCCGGAACCGCCAGCACCAAGATCGAGATCGTCGGCGTGGAGCCCATCGGATCGGGCTTTGCGGGCGCAGACGGCCCACGGGGCGACTACAGCCGCCTGACCAGCTTCGACCCCCTCACCTCCGGCATCATGGCAGGCGGCGACACCCCTCGCCTGCGCTCCGAAGCCCGCCCCAAACCCTGACGCCGCAGGAGCAGCCTTGATGAACGGGATGCTGGCGGGCCGGACGACCAGAGAAAGCCCGGTCCAGCCACTTATGGCATCAAGCTTGCCCTGTCCTGGCTCAAGGCAGCGCCGACCGGAGATTTAAGGCTGCTCTGCTATGCAAGATCGCGCGACCTGAACTTCAGATCAGGTACCCTCCTAAATTGTCGCCAAGATGCACGCCGCGCAGAACAACGGTAGCCTCACCGAATGTGATCACCGTATGGCCATTGTGAATGGCCGCTTCAGGTCGGCCATCGCCCTCGAATTGCAACTTGTCGGCGTCCGTTTCGAAATCGGTGATCGTGGCGCGGGTTCGCTCTCCATGAAATCGGAAAGTGTCCGCCCCTTCATGCCCGATGAGCGTCTGTCTGCCCGCCGCCGCCACCAAGGTGTCGTCCTTCGCGCCGCCCTCCAGCGTGTTAGTGCCGGCGGTGCCGATCACGAGTTGCGGTGCATTGGGATGCTCGGCCACCTCGCCCGGCTCAAGTGTGGTGCGCCGCGCCGCGAACATGAAGGCATCGTCCTGCAGGTCTGGAGTCTTCGTATTGCGCTCGATGATGTCGCTTAAGGTTGTGCCCCTGACCATGTCGGCCGCCGTTGGACGGAGAGCATTCTCGAAATAGAAACGGTCGCCGTCGCGCAGACGTTCAAGCTGGTCGGCGATGATGAGTCCAAACGTTTCTCCGACCATGGCCCCGGGCGCGTGCTTCTCCGCAAGGCCGCCTGTCCACAGGTCGATCTCCTGGACGGACGCGAATGCCACCTTCATGGCCGCGACGGTTCCTGCGTCATCGGTAATCTGCTCGAAGGTTTCATAAGGCGTGAGACCAAGCGACTCGCGGGTCTGGTTGAGGGTGCCGAGCCCAAGGTCGCGCCCGCGCTGGATGTTGATCGAGGCGAGATCCAAGGCGACAGGCGGGTCGAACAGAAAGTTGCGCAGATCCTCGACGATGCGGACGTCCATCGCCTGCGACGCGTCCGAGAGAAGGTGGCGGAGGAAACCATCCGCTCCGGTATGGGCTGAAAAGGCCTCGGGCGGCATGAAGAACGTATTGCGCAGGGCTGAATCCTCGCCCACCAACGCACCGTTATTGTCGATGCGCTCGGTCTCCGCCGACACCAGGGAATGGCCGAAGCGATACGCCGCCCCGGCGAATTCGGCGGAAATGCGCGGATCGACCCGGGGATCGTAACCGCGATAAGCATCGAGGGCGTCGTCCCCGAGAAGTTTTGGCAGGAACTCCCGGTAGGTGATGTTCGCCAGTTCCGCGATGACGATGGCGCGAGCCTCCTGGTAGAGACGCTCGCCGCTCCAACGCGGGTGCTCCACCTCGAGGCGATCCACCTGATAATTGTGCTCGCGGACGAACAGAACCTGCAAGGCCGTGAGCGACGGATTCTCGGCGGCGCGGGCATCGCCAGCCACATACTGGCCGTTCACGATGGGCAGGTTATCGCCCTCGGATATCTTCATATGCCCGTCTGGTAGCCGCAAGGAGGCAGCCACCGCCTTTGTGGAGCCATAGACCTGCGAGCCGTCGAGCCAGCCGGTTACCGCGTTGATGGCGATTGCCGGGTTGTCGATTGCGGTCCCGCTTCGCGGGTCAATGATCACACGGGTCATCGGGATGACTGAGCCATCCGGAAACACCGCGTCCCCGTCCGGCACAGGCACATCGATCCGGGTTACCCCGTCGAGATCAGTGAGATCGAGATCGTGGTCGAGAAACTGGCCCCAGGCATACATCATGCCGGAAAAGCCCTGTGTGTTGGCCACGGCCGCATCGCCTTCCCCGACCACGATGTTGCTGATTGCACGCGGATTCGGACCATCGACTAGCTGCAAGATGCCGTCCGCAAAATGCGCGTCGCCGACGCGCATAAGCGCCGTTCCCTGGGCATTTAAGCCGGAACTCTCACGATTGTTACCCGAACCATCAATGGATCGAAATCCCTGCGCGTTGTCAGTCATCGCTAAGTCCTCAGATTGAGACCGGAGATCGCTGCCGAGGCGCCTGAGATCACTGCCCGATTGTGGGAACAATCTGCGCGTGAAGTGTCAGAAATGGGATTGTATTTGTCAAAGTATTTATTTATATATTATAAGTATATTGTTAATAACATAGGTTAAAAAACACATTTTCTGAAGTAACATATTCTTAGTACTAAGAATGCGCGCTCTCAACGCGGCAATAGTTTAATATTACTAAATGATGGAATTTGGCTCATTTGCACATTCGCGAAGATCTGTCTCAAGGCGTCACTTAAACCGCTGCAGATTATTTCGGTCGAACGTAAAACCGAATGCAAAATATGCCTTTCTCGTCTGCTTTCGCGGCATCCATTTCCAAGTCGCCCACCGATACGCGTATGGGGCGTGGAGAGATCATGCTTTCCCATGCTTTCATCCGACCCGCCAAGCTTTCCGAGCGGGCGTATGCATTATTTGACTTAAGAACTCGACCATGCGCCGAAGCTTTCGATCAAGGCGCTGGTGGACAAGGTCAACCTCTTTTCAATTCTGCTCAGCCATGCGCTTGTTTCTAAATAACTATCCTTGCGCTTCTACTTCTCAAACTAAATGTTCCCTTTTTGTTCTTGACAACATTCCCAAGCTTGGCTATGGGTGAGGTGTCTGATCCACTGAGGGGCGCGCTCGCGAGGCGTCGCGGCTGTGGGATCGGGCACGGTCCCGCAGGCTGGCTCACGCAGGTCGGTCTGGCGGGAGGCCCAGGCACAAGCCGTGGGATCGGGGTTGGTCCGGGACCCGTCCGCACCTAAGCTGCGGCGTCCGTCCCGGGCAGCGCCTGAACCATCGCCGCCTGCTCGCCTCAAAAAGCCGTGCGCGAGGCGCCTGTCCGGCTCATCGCTTCTCACCACCATCATCGAGCCGGACCGCGCGTCGCGCCACCCTCGATTGCTCTTCAAGGCTCGGGCCGTTTCGGCCCGGAGCCCGAAGACGCCTGCCTGATTTTTTCAAACCGTTCCTTTCATCCAAGCCATTGCCGAGACATTCATGACCCACCCATCCATGATCCGCACCCCCAGCCGCACCGAACGCGTTCTCTTCAAGCTGCCCGATTGCGACGACACCTTGCGGCGTCTGGCCGACGTGCTGCGGGTGCCGCCCGAATGCCGCCGTCGCGCCTGCCGCCGGGAGGGGAGCTGCCAGGGCGGCTATGGGCCGCCGTGCTTTTTCGAGAAGCGCGAGTTCTTCGCCGATGCGCTGCGCGATAACATGCACGATTACCGCCAGCTCTGGACCGAGCAGCGGGCGATGCTGCGCGCGTCCCTGCGCCGCTAGCGCGCCGGGCCTGAAGGCCTCCGGGGCACGGAGGCGGGATCGGGGGGCGCGTCAGGAACGAGGCCCGACCGAGCCCGTTGAATCCCGTGTTCCCTGAAAAAATACGCGAGGAAGCCTATGACCAAGGTTGGGCGTTTATCGATCGTGCTTGCCGGATGCCTTCTGGCCGGCTCTCTTGCCGGCGGCGCTTCCGCGCAGCCCCGGATGGATCGGGATTGGGACGGCGGCCGCGACTGGCGTGACGGGGATCGCGGCTGGGATCGGGGTCGGGACCGGGACTGGGATCGCGGCCCCCGTTGGCGCGGCCGCGACCAGGACTGTTATTACGAGCGCCGCCGTGAGGTGAACCGCTTCGGCGACGTGGTCATCCGACGCTACCGGGTGTGCGAAGACTAGACGAACCGGGTGGCGGACGAGACACGTCCCGCCACCCTTGCGTCGTTATTGGGGCGACGGCGGCGTGGCCGGCGCGGGAGACGGCGACGTGGGCGAGCCCGTGGTGCGGGACTGGGACTGCACCCGGTCGAACATGCTCAGGGCGGCGTCCACGCAGGCCCGGGTGGATTCCTCGTCGCCGCAGACCACGCGAAGCTGGGTGTCGCCGCTGCGCAGGAAAAAGCGCGCTCCGCGTCCCGAACGATCATTGTCGTCGTCGTCGTCATCGCGCATGACGCGGCCGTGCCGCCCGCCCCGGTCGTGGTCCCGGTCGCCGTCCCGGTCTCGGTCCCACCGTCCGGCACCGTCGTGCCAGCGCCCGCGAGGCTCGTCGTCCCGGTCGCGGGATGAGGTCTGGCTCCAGGCCGACGTGCCGATGAGGGCCAGTCCGACTGCTAGGATCAGGGTTTTCCGCATTCGGATCTCCGTTCTTGCGACGTCACGGGAATGCCCGGGAGCATCCCTTCGAAGCGGCGTCTGGGGTTGTGGAAGAAGGCACTGGGTGAACCGGACGCCGGGGTTTAGGTTCCAAAGGAGCCGGCAGGGCAAGGTCCAAGAAAAAGGCGGGCTGAATGCCCGCCTCCGCGTGATCGAGCCTTCGGGGAGCCTACCCCTTGGGCAGCATCTCCTTCACGAGGCCGCTGGCTTTCCCGAAGTCCATCCGGCCCGCATACTTGCCCCGCAGCGCGGCCACCACCTTGCCCATGTCCTTCATGGAGGCGGCTCCCGTCTCGGCAATCGCAGCTTGAATAGCGGCATTCACCTCGGCGTCGTCCATCTGCTTCGGCAGGAAGGTGGAGATGACCTCGGCCTCCTCCCGCTCCTGCTGGGCAAGCTCGGGGCGGCCGCCCTGATCGTACATGGTGATCGATTCCTGGCGCTGCTTGATCATCTTCTGCAGCAGGGCGAGGATCTCCTCGTCGGTGGCCTGGCCCTTGCCGGCGCCGCGGGCCTCGATGTCCTTGTCCTTCAAGGCGGCCTGAATCAGCCGGATCGTGCCGAGCCTGCGCTTGTCGCCGGCCTTCATGGCCTCTTTCATCTCCGTGGTGAAACGTTCGCGCATGGCGCATCTCCTTTGCTTTGCAGGCGCTTGAGCGTTGACGGACGGCCACCGGCCCCTTAAGTCACAGGACACAGTTCAAGGGTGGCCCAAGGCTGCCCGCTCAAGCGCGCCCGTTGGCCCCGGACTTAAAGAGATCATGACGATGCTGCAAGACAAAGACACAGCGGGAGGCTGGACGGAGCCGCGCGCAACCGCCGTTCTCGTGCTCCAGGACGGCACGGTGGTGGAGGGCTTCGGCATCGGGGCGATCGGCGAAGCCACCGGCGAAGTCTGCTTCAACACGGCCATGACCGGCTACCAGGAAATCCTGACCGACCCGTCCTATGCGGGCCAGATCATCACCTTCACGTTCCCGCATATCGGCAACGTGGGCACGAACGACGAGGACACGGAGAGCGTCAACGCCGCCTCCTCGTCCGGTGTGCGCGGAGCCATTCTGGCGGCGGCCGTCACCGACCCGTCCAACTGGCGCGCCTCCCGGCATCTCGACGCCTGGCTTAAAAGCCGCGATATCATCGCGCTGACCGGCATCGACACCCGGGCGCTCACGGCGCTGATCCGCGACAAGGGCATGCCCAACGCGGTCATCGCCCACGACCCGAACGGCGCATTCGACCTCGAGGCCCTCAAGGCCCGCGCCGCCGCCCTGCCGTCCATGGACGGCCTCGACCTCGTGCCCATGGTGACGAGCGGCCAGCGCTTCGACTGGGACGAGACCACCTGGAACCTCGGCGAGGGCTACGGCAAGCAGGGGGAGGCCAAGCACCACGTGGTCGCCATCGACTACGGGGTGAAGCGCAACATCCTGCGGCTGCTCGCCCGCGCCGGCTGCAAGGTCACGGTTCTGCCGGCCACCGCCACGGCCGAGGACGTCTTGGCTCTCAAGCCGGACGGGGTTTTCCTGTCCAACGGTCCCGGAGACCCGGCGGCCACCGGCGAATACGCCGTTCCGGTCATCCGCAAGGTGCTGGAGGAGCAGATCCCGACCTTCGGCATCTGCCTCGGCCACCAGATGCTGAGCCTGGCCGTGGGAGCCAAGACCACGAAGATGCACCAGGGCCATCACGGGGCCAATCATCCGGTAAAGGATCAGACCACCGGCAAGGTCGAGATCACCTCCATGAATCACGGCTTCGCGGTCGATCCGGAGACCCTGCCCGCGAACGCGGTGGAAACCCACGTGTCGCTCTTCGACGGCTCGAATTGCGGCATCGCGCTCACCGACCGCCCGGCCTTCTCGGTGCAATACCACCCGGAGGCCTCGCCGGGCCCGCAGGACAGCCACTACCTCTTCGACCGCTTCGTGAAGCTGATCGAGGAGCAGAAGGCCAAGCGCCAGGCGTGAGAATAACCGGCTCCGGCGGGGCGGCTATGCCTGGCCGGACCTGAACTCCACGTTAGCCACAGCTTACTGAACAATATTTCACAATCCGCGACAAACAGGACATTGCCCATCCGGGCCAAATCACGGTAACCCTTCATTAACTACAAAAAATCACGATCAAGCCTTGGTTCTTGGGGGTTTCTCAATGACGATTGATGACGATTCCGGCGAATTCAGCCGCCTGCACAACCTTTTCACCTTTCATCTCGGCATCGCCGTCGGCGTGTCTTGGCTGACCTCGCTCTATGCCGCCTTCTATGCTCCCTGGGTCCGCAACATCCGCCCGCTCATCGACCCGTCCTACATGGGACAGGTGGAAAGCACCTGGTCGTTCCTGTTCGTCCTGCCCGTGGTTTTGACGATGGCGTGGCTGCTGACGGTCTTCGGCCACAACACCCTGCGCCGGTTCCAGGTTCTCAAGAACCAGGCCGTCGAGTTCGGCATCGCCGGGGCCGTTGCCTTCGTGGTGTTCTATCTCTCCATCGACCGCGCCGTCGCGGCGATGCTGATCGGCCAGTAAGCTCCGGATTCTGGCCGCTGAGGTCGATCTTTCCGTAGCGCGATGCGTTCTTCCGCCAGCCGGATGGAGGAACGCATGGTACGACCCACGGGAGCTGGCGCTGGCGCCTTTCAGTCCTCACACGGGATTGAGACCTATGTCTTTCGGGACAACGGTTTCATTCCCAATAACACCCTTCCGCTGATCGTCCGAAGACGCGCCATCACCCCGTCTCCGGAAGACCCCGCCAAAAGCTTCGAGGTCCTGTTCCGGAATAACGGCTGGAGCAACTCCTGGCGCAACGGCATCCACGACTATCACCACTACCATCCGAACGCCCACGAGGTGCTCGGCATCGCCTCGGGCTCCGGCAGCGTGCGCTTCGGCGGGGAGGACGGCGAACTCGTCGCGATCACCACCGGCGACGTAGTGGTGATCCCGGCCGGCGTCGGTCACGCGCTTATCAACGGTAGCAACGACCTTCTGGTGGTTGGGGCCTATCCAGGCGGCCAGGACTGGGACACGCTTCGCGACGATCCGAACGTGATAGCCGAATCCCGCGGGCGCGTCGCCCGGGTCCCCCTGCCCGACTCCGACCCGGTCGATGGGCCCGATGGGCCCTTGGTGAAACTCTGGGGCCGGGAGTGATGACGGGGCAGTGACCTTCGGCTAAGAGGTCTCGTCATGAACTGGCGAGATTACTGGAACCAAGACACGCCGATTTATGCGGGCGAGCGGCACAAGCTCCTGCATTACCGGCTTGTTGCCAACGACATCATCCGCTTCATCCCGTCTCGCGGGGCGGCCGTGCTCGATTACGGCTGCGGCGAGGCCCTGTTCGCCGATCGGGTGGCGGCCCAATCCGGGCACCTCTTCCTGTGTGATGCCGCGCCTGTGGTGCGCGAACGTCTCCACGGGCGGTTCGCCGGCAACGAGCGGATCACCGTCCTAGCTCCGGACGGGGTATCGGCCCTGGCGGATGCCTCCCTCGACCTGATCGTCGTGAACTCTCTCCTGCAATATCTCTCGCTGGAGGAACTGCGCAGCCTCCTGAAGCTCTGGCGCGCCAAGCTGAAGGCAGACGGCAGGCTTGTCATCGCGGACGTGATCCCACCGGACGTAAGCCCACTCACGGACGCGAGGGCCCTGCTGTCGCTCGCCTGGAAAGGCGGCTTCCTGAAGTCCGCGATGCTCGGCCTCGCGCGAACGGCCTTTTCAGAATACCGCAAGATCCGCGAGGAGATCGGGCTGTCTCAGTACAGCGACGACGAGATCGTCGACATCCTGGATGATGCCGGCTTCGCGGCCGAACGGGCGGAGCGCAACATGGGGCACAATCCGGCCCGCATGACGTTCGTGGCGCGGCCGGTCTAGCCGTTGGAAACGGCGAGCCGCAGGCGACGCTGGTCGCTCGCCACCGACAGGCCCAGGACCACGAGGCCGCCCACCGCGAGAAGCGCTCCGACCCAACCCGTCGACGCGAAGCCGTAGCCGGATGCGATCGCAAGTCCGCCGAGCCAGGCGCCCAAGGCGTTGGCGATATTGAACGCGGAGTGGTTCAAGGCCGCCGCCAGGGTCTGGGCATCCGCGGCAACGTCCATGAGGCGTGTCTGAAGGGCTGGCCCGATGGCGACGCTACAGCCTACCAGAAATACGCAGGCCGAGAGCATGTAAGGGTTCTCGGCGGTGAGCGAGAGTACCGACATGACGACGATGCTGCCAACCAGCGTTCCGGCGATGGTGGCGATCAACGCCTTGTCGGCAAACCATGCACCGACGAGATTGCCGACGATCATTCCCGATCCGAACAGGGCCATCATGACCGGGACAATGCTCTCGGGTATGTGGGCTACTTGGGTTGCGGTCGAGGCGATGTAGGAGAAAACCGAGAACAGGCCGCCGAAGCCCACGGCCCCGATACCAAGGGTGAACCAGACCTGCTTTCGCTTGAAGGCGCCCAGCTCGCGCAGAGGAGTTGCTCCCTCCTGCACCCGGTCCTTCGGCAGGAACAGCCAGATCAGCGCAACCGTGAGCGCCCCCATGACGCCTACGGCCGCAAAGGCGATCCGCCAGCTCATAGCTTGGCCGAACCAAGTGGCGACAGGAGTGCCGATGAGAGTTGCGACCGTGAGGCCCAACATCACCCGGGCAACGGCCTGGGTGCGCTTGTTTGGGGGAACCAGCGAGGCTGCGACCAGCGCTGCCACGCCGAAATAGGCCCCGTGCGGCAACCCGGTCAGGAATCGCACCAGCACAAAGGATTCGAAGCTCGGTGCAATGGCGCTGACCACATTTCCGACGGCGAAGACAGCCATCAGGATCAACAGAAGGGTCTGCCGTGCGAGCTTTGCCGCAAGGACCGCGATGATGGGAGCGCCGACCACCACGCCAAGCGCATAGGCGCTGATGGCATACCCGGCCTCGGGAGTGGTCACGCCGAATTCCTGCGCCAGGTTCGGCAACAGGCCCATGATGGCGAACTCGCCGGTACCGATTCCAAAACTGCCGACAGCCAGTGCCAGCTCGATCAAGGCCACCGCAAGGCGCGAGCGTGGAACGGCGGTCTTCCCGACCCGAACCGCACCATCGACCTCTGCCATCGTCATGTCCGACATGGAGCCCCCAAATTCACTTTGCCCGGCAATTTCGCTTGGGCGTCTCGGGCCCTCGGTTATATTGCACTGCAAAAAGACTTGAGGGACCCGACGAAACGCAGGTCTGGCCTGCAATGAAAGCCTGGAACGAACCTATGTGCCGTCTGGGCAAGCGGAGGTTCTAGGCAAATGTCCAGGCCTTGTGCGCCAGGAAGCTCCACAGCATCACGATTCCGGTCGTCACCAGCTGAGCCGGGAGATAGGGCGCAGCAAGCCAGACAACGAAGGCATGCATGAAAAGCCACGTCAGCAGAAAACCCACCAGAGCCACGAGGGCGAAACGCCAGGTGGCCTCTCGGTGGGGGCGGCTGCTCCGATAGGTGTGCGTGCGGTTGAGGGCATACGACACCAGCCCGCCGGCGATGTAGCCGGCAAGGGTCGCCGGGACGGGCGAGGCCAAGTTGCCTTCGACAAGACCGATCAGAATCCCGTAATGGGCCACGGCCGCCGCAAGGCCCACCCCCGAGAAGGCGGCGAACTGACGGGAGAGACGGTGTAGGGCATGAGTGGTCACGTGCCCTCGATAGCGGTTTGAAGCGGCGCGGTCACCCATTTCATCGTGGAGCAGCGTCGCCTTGGCACTTTCTTTCGGCGTACAGGGCGTGTAAGAGCCTCCCTCAACCTTCAATCCGATCACACGCCAGCTGCGCTCGAAGCGCCGCATCATGCGGCCGCGCGGCTGGACACGCCTGGGTGGCCATATGCCGAAGCGGACAGACATTTCCTCCATCCTCATCGTCGGGGCCGGTCCGATCATCATCGGGCAGGCCTGCGAGTTCGACTATTCGGGCACGCAGGCCGTCAAGGCGCTCAAGGAAGAGGGATACCGGATCGTCCTGGTGAACTCGAACCCGGCGACGATCATGACCGATCCGGATCTCGCCGATGCCACTTACGTGGAGCCGATCACCCCGGAGATCGTCGCCAAAATCATCGAGAAGGAGCGCCCCGATGCGCTTCTGCCCACCATGGGCGGCCAGACGGCGCTGAACTGCGCCCTGTCGCTCAAGAAGATGGGCGTTCTCGAGAAGTACGGCGTCGAGATGATCGGCGCGACCGCGGAGGCCATCGACAAGGCCGAGGACCGTCAGCTCTTCCGCGAAGCCATGACCAAGATCGGCCTCGACACGCCGAAATCGCGGCTTGCCAACGCCTCGGCCCTGAAGAAGGCCGACCGGGACGCCTATCTGGCCGAGCTCGCCCGCATGGAGGCGCTCGACATCCACCCGGGCGACAAGAAGCGGATGATCGCCGCCTACGAGATCAAGTGGAACGCGGGCGAGAACGATCGCCGCAAGCGTTATCAGGAGCACGCTCTCGGCGAAGCCTTGCTGGCGCTCGCCGCCGTGGGCTTGCCGGCCATCATTCGTCCGTCCTTCACCATGGGCGGCACGGGCGGCGGCATCGCCTACAACCGGGACGAATTCCTGGATATCGTCGAGCGCGGCCTTGATGCGTCGCCCACCAACGAGGTGCTGATCGAGGAAAGCGTGCTCGGCTGGAAGGAGTACGAGATGGAGGTCGTCCGCGACAAGGCGGATAACTGCATCATCGTCTGCTCCATCGAGAACATCGACCCCATGGGCGTCCACACGGGCGATTCCATCACGGTCGCGCCCGCCCTGACGTTGACCGACAAGGAATACCAGATCATGCGCGACGCCTCCCTGGCGGTTCTGCGCGAGATCGGTGTTGAGACCGGCGGCTCGAACGTGCAGTTCGCGGTCAATCCCGAAAACGGACGCATGATCGTGATCGAGATGAATCCGCGCGTGTCCCGCTCCTCGGCGCTCGCCTCCAAGGCCACGGGCTTTCCCATCGCCAAGGTCGCGGCCAAGCTCGCCGTGGGCTACACCCTCGACGAGATCGCCAACGACATCACCGGCGGCGCGACGCCCGCCTCCTTCGAGCCGACCATCGACTACGTGGTCACCAAGATCCCGCGCTTCGCCTTTGAGAAGTTCCCCGGCTCCGAACCGACCCTCACCACGGCCATGAAGTCGGTGGGCGAGGCCATGGCCATCGGCCGCACCCTGCCGGAATCCCTTCAGAAGGCGCTGCGCTCGTTGGAGACCGGCCTTACGGGCCTCGACGAGATCGAGATCGAGGGCCTCGGCAAGGGCGACGACAAAAACGCCATCAAGGCGGCGCTGGGCACGCCCACCCCGGACCGGCTGCTCAAGGTGGCTCAGGCGCTGCGCCTCGGCATCAGCCACGACGAGGTCTATGAGAGCTGCAAGATCGACCGCTGGTTCCTGGAGCAGCTCCAGGCCATCGTCGATCTGGAAGCGAAGGTGAAGGCCTATGGCCTGCCCCAGACGCCGGGCGCGTTCCGCCACCTCAAGGCCATGGGCTTCTCCGATGCGCGCCTCGCGGTGCTCACGGCCAAGGCGGAGGCCGAGGTGCGTACGCTTCGCCGCTCCCTGGACGTGCGCCCGGTCTTCAAGCGCATCGACACCTGCGCGGCCGAGTTCGCCTCGCCCACGGCCTACATGTACTCGACCTACGCGGCGCCGTTTGCCGGCAAGGCTGCGGACGAGGCAGCTCCCTCCGAGGCCAAGAAGGTCATCATCCTGGGCGGCGGCCCGAACCGGATTGGTCAGGGCATCGAGTTCGACTATTGCTGCTGTCACGCCTGCTTCGCTCTCAAGGATGCAGGCTACGAGACCATCATGGTCAACTGCAACCCGGAGACGGTCTCTACCGACTACGACACCTCCGACCGGCTCTATTTCGAGCCGCTGACGCAGGAAGACGTGCTTGAAATCATCGAGACCGAGCGCTCCAGGGGCACGCTCCACGGCGTCATCGTCCAGTTTGGCGGCCAGACCCCGCTCAAGCTCGCCCGTGCCTTGGAAGAGGCGGATGTGCGCATCCTCGGCACCTCGCCGGACGCCATCGACCTCGCTGAGGATCGGGACCGGTTCAAGCGCCTGCTCGACAAGCTGCACCTGAAGCAGCCCAAGAATGGCATCGCCTATTCGGTGGAGCAGAGCCGCCTGATCGCGGCCGATCTCGGCCTGCCTTTCGTGGTGCGCCCCTCCTACGTGCTGGGCGGCCGCGCCATGGCGATCATCCGCGACGAGGCGCAGTTCGAGGATTACCTGCTCGGCACCCTGCCGAGCCTGATCCCGTCCGACGTGAAATCCCGCTACCCCAATGACAAGACCGGCCAGATCAACACGGTGCTTGGCCAGAACCCGCTGCTCTTCGACCGCTACCTGTCGGACGCGATCGAGGTGGACGTGGACTGCCTCTCCGACGGCAAGGACGTGTTCATCGCGGGGATCATGGAGCACATTGAGGAGGCGGGCATCCATTCGGGCGACTCCGCTTGTTCGTTGCCGCCCCGCTCACTCGCGCCGGAAATCCTTGCCGAACTTGAGCGTCAGACCAAGGCGCTGGCGCTCGCCCTTGACGTGGGCGGCCTGATGAACGTCCAGTACGCCATCAAGAACGGTGACATCTACGTGCTCGAGGTCAATCCCCGGGCCTCGCGGACCGTGCCGTTCGTGGCCAAGGTCATCGGCGAGCCGGTGGCCAAGATTGCCGCCAGGATCATGGCCGGCGAGAATCTGGCTCAGTTCGGCCTGACCCCGAAGGAATTGCCGCATATCGGCGTGAAGGAGGCCGTGTTCCCGTTCGCGCGCTTCCCCGGCGTCGATGTGCTGCTCGGGCCGGAAATGCGCTCCACCGGGGAGGTGATCGGCCTCGACAAGAGCTTCGGCGTTGCTTTCGCCAAGAGCCAGCTCGGCTCGGGCACCCAAGTCCCAAAGACCGGAACCCTGTTCGTTTCGGTGCGCGACTCGGACAAGTCACGCATACTGCCAACCGTCCAGATGCTGGAAGGGCTTGGCTTCCAGATCGTCGCGACGGGGGGTACTCAAAAGTTTCTTGAGGAGAACGGCGTCAAGGCTTCGCGGATCAACAAGGTGCTCGAGGGCCGTCCGCACGTGGTGGACGCGATCAAAAACGGCGATATCCAGCTCGTTTTCAACACCACCGAGGGCGCTGGAGCGCTGTCGGACTCCCGCAGCCTTCGTCAGGCCGCCCTCTTGCATAAGGTGCCTTACTACACCACTCTTGCAGGTGCGATTGCCGCAGCCGAAGGCATCAAGGCCTATCTGGGCGGGGATCTCGAGGTTCGGGCGCTTCAGGATTATTTTGCCTGACGCGCAGGCCTCAATCGGAACTGCGAAGCTTCACAGAAGTTTTCGTTGACATGCGAGGGCGTCGGAAACGGCGGCCTCGTACCTCTTTTTGAACGAGACGAATGATGGACAAGGTCCCTCTGACGATCAAGGGTTTCGCGGCGCTTGAGGAAGAACTCAAGCATCGTCAACAGGTTGAGCGCCCTCGGATCATCCAGGCGATCGCAGAAGCGCGCGCGCTTGGCGACCTGTCGGAAAACGCCGAGTATCATGCCGCTAAGGAAGCCCAATCCCTCAACGAGGGCCGCATCCTTGAGCTGGAAAGCCTTATTTCCCGCGCCGAGATCATCGACATCACGAAGCTCTCTGGTGACCGGATCAAGTTCGGCGCAACCGTGAAACTCGTGGACGAGGACACGGAAGAGGAAAAGACCTACCAGATCGTGGGCGAGCCGGAGGCGGACGTGCACTCGGGCCGAGTGTCGGTCTCCTCCCCCATCGCCCGTGCCCTCATGGGCAAGACCATCGGCGACACGGTCGAGGTCGTCACCCCCGGTGGCGGCAAGTCCTATGAAGTCGTGGGCGTTCAGTTCGGCGCGTAACGAGCAATCTTGTCAGAGAGCAGTGTGTGGGGATCGCATGTGGCGGTCCCCGCTTTTTTAGCGCTGCTTTTGCGCGGTCCGGGACGTGTATAACGACCTGAAATGACCTCGCCCGTTGACGTCGATCAGCCAAGCCCAACTTCTTTAAGGTGAGACGAAACGGGAGAACTGGAATGCCCTTCAGCCGCCGCCATTTCCTGACCGCAGCCGCTGTAGGGCTGACAACCCCTGCCCTCGCGCAGTTCGGCGCCGCCCCTGCGTTCCCCCAGGCCTTCTCGTCCTTCGCGGTCGATGTGGAGATGCTGAGGGCGAAAGGACATGGGCCTTACGCCGACATCGTCGGCGTGGCTGCCCTTGAGGAGCTACAGCGCTCCTTTGCCGACCGGACGGACCCACGCGGACCGCGCTTCGTGCTGCGCGTGACGAGCCTTGTCCTGACGTCCAACCCGGACAGGGGTGGCGGCGACCGGTGGCGGGGTGGAGGCGGGAGCGGAACCGATGCCCTCGAGGGCGAGGCCCTAGCCGTGGGTCCGAGAGGCGTGGTCCTGGCCCGTCATCCGCAGCTCGCGGTGCTGGACGTGAGCAGGAGCATCGTCGACCCGGACGAGCCCGGCCGCACGGCGGCGGTCGCCCGGCACTACGTCCGCTGGCTCCGGCGTCGGCTTTAAATCGTCAGACCGCCGCCTCGGGCACATCCTCGATTGGCACCAGGGGTTCGTCCTTGATGAGATCGAGCGTCAGGGCCGTGCGGACGTTGCGGACGTTCGGAAGGGATGTGAGTTCCGACACGAGGCCCTGGAAGGCAGCTAGGTTCGGGGCCACGCATTTCATGATGAAATCGATGTCGCCGGAGAGCGTCCAGCATTCGCGCACCATGGACCAGTCGTTGATCCGCTGCTCGAATTCCTGGAGTTCCTTCTTACCCTGGACATCGAGCTGGACCATGGCGAAGCACACGATCTCGAAGCCCAGGCCCTTGGGGTCGAGCATGGCCCGGTAGGCCTTGATGATGCCGGCGCTCTCCAGGGCGCGCACCCGGCGAAGGCATGGGGGCGCCGACAGGCCGACACGCCGCGCCAACTCCACGTTCGTGATGCTGCCGTCGGCCTGCAGTTCCTTGAGGATGGCCCAGTCTATGGAATCGAGGCGTCCGCGCACGTTAACTCCGGTAAAGGCTCGTCTCGGCTGAGTAGACCGTGTAGAGGGTCTGCACAAGAAGGGCGGGCAATTAAGTCGCAACGAACTTCATGCATTCCACAGGCTCGATGATCAAATGTTGCGCAATCTCGGCTTAACCTCCTGGGTGCTCAGCGACGGCAAGGCCGGCGACGAACTCCAGGCGCTGAGCCTCGCGGAAGCCCTGGATCTGTCGCCGGAGATCCGCCGCGTCCGCCCGAGCGCGCCCTTCGCCTGGGCCATGCCGTGGGGCCCTGTGGATCCTCGCGAGCGGCCGGGCGCCCATAATAGCCCCATCGCGCCGCCCTTCCCGGACATCCTGATCGCCTCCGGCCGCCGGGCCGTGCCGTATCTTCGCTTCGTGAAGAGCGCCTCCGGCGGGCGAACGTTCACGGTCTATCTCAAGGATCCCCGCACCGGGCCTGCGACCGCTGATTTCATTTGGTCGCCGTCCTACGACCGCCTGAGGGGACCAAACGTCCTGACGACCCTCACGCCGCCCCATCGGGTTTCCCCCGAGAGTCTGGCAGCCGCCAGAGCGCATCCGGACGTGCGCTTCGCGCCCCTGCCCCATCCCCGCGTCGCGGTGCTCGTCGGCGGCGACAGCCGCCATCACCGCTTCACGGGCCAGGATATCGCCCGGTTCATGGACCACCTGACCGCCCTGTCCCGCACCGGTGCGGGGCTCATGATCACGGCGTCGCGCCGGACTCCCTCGCGTCTTCGGGAAGGCCTCGTCGAACTCGCCGCGCGCCACGGCGGCTTCTTCTGGGACGGCGCGGGTGAGAACCCCTATGTTGCGTTGCTCGCCCAGGCGGACACGGTGGTGGCGACAGCCGATTCCTTCAACATGATCGGCGAGGCCGCCGCCACGGGCGTCCCGATCCTCGTCTTCGAGCCCACGGGTGGGCACCGGAAGCTCAAGGTCTTTCTAGAGGACCTGAAGGCTCAGGGAATTGTGCATCCTTTCGAGGGCCGTCTTGTGGGACAGCCTTATCAGCCCTTAAATGCAACGTTTGAGATTGCGCGCGCCGTAGCCGAAGGCTTGGCCCGCCACCGCCGTACGCTCGGATTGCCGGACGCGGCCTTTTCGCTGGAGAATTCTTGATGGCCCACCCCCACGCCAAGCTCATCATCATCGGCTCCGGGCCGGCCGGCTACACGGCGGCGATCTATGCCGCCCGCGCCCTGCTCGAACCGGTGATGATCTCCGGCTTCCAGCCCGGTGGTCAGCTCATGATCACGACGGACGTGGAGAACTATCCGGGCTTTGCGGACGTGATCCAGGGACCCTGGCTCATGGAGCAGATGCGGCTGCAGGCCGAGCATGTGGGCACTCACATGATCTCCGACCACATCACTAAGGTCGACCTGAAGCAGCGCCCCTTCCGCCTGGAGGGCGATTCCGGCGAGGTCTATACCTGCGATGCGCTCATCGTTGCGACCGGCGCTCAGGCCAAGTGGCTCGGCCTGCCCTCGGAGGCCCTGTTCCAGGGCTTCGGCGTTTCGGCCTGCGCCACCTGCGACGGCTTCTTCTTCCGCGGCAAGGAGGTCGTGGTGGTGGGCGGCGGCAACACGGCCGTGGAAGAGGCGCTGTACCTCGCCAACCTCGCCAAGAAGGTCACCGTGGTCCATCGGCGGGATACCTTCCGGGCCGAGCGCATCCTGCAGGACCGCCTGTTCAAGCACCCCAACGTCGAGGTGGTGTGGAATTCCGCCGTGGAGGAGATCTGCGGATCCCAAAACCCGTCCTCCGTCACCCATGTGCGGCTCAAGAACCTCGTTTCGGGACAGGCCTCTGAACTCAAGACGGACGGCGTGTTCATCGCCATCGGGCACAAGCCCTCCACCGAGCTCTTCGCAGGCCAGCTCGACATGAAGCACGGCGGCTATCTGCTCACCAAGCCGGGCACGACCGAGACCAATATCCCGGGCGTTTTCGCCGCCGGAGACGTGGCGGACGACATATACCGCCAGGCCGTGACGGCCGCCGGCATGGGCTGCATGGCGGCTTTGGAAACAGAGCGCTATCTCGCTGCCCTGGAGTCCGCCCAGCAGGCTGCCGAGTGAAATTATAAACACTTGGTTGACCCTTGGGCCGAATTCCTATTGCGTTCGACCTTCGTCTCATAAGAGATAAGCTGCCCCGCTTCAGAGGGTGAGGCAGCAGGGGGTTGCTGTGGACTGGGACAAGATCCGGATTTTCTATACGGTCGCGGAGGCAGGTAGCTTCACGCGGGCCGGCGATGATCTGGGCCTGAGCCAGTCGGCGGTCAGCCGCCAGATCAGCGCCCTCGAACGGGAGCTGAAGGCCCCTCTCTTCCACCGCCATGCCAGAGGCCTGATCCTCACCGAACAGGGCGATCTCCTGTTCCGGGCCGCGCGCGACATGCGCATGCGGCTGGAGACCACCAAGGCCCGCCTGGTGGAGACGAGCGAGCGCCCCTCGGGCGAGTTGAAGGTGACCACCACCGTGGGCCTCGGGTCGATCTGGCTCGCGCAGCGCATCGCCGAGTTTCTGGACATCTACCCCGACGTGCGGGTTCAACTCCTTCTCAGCAACGAGGAACTGGATCTCGCCATGCGCGAGGCCGACGTGGCGATCCGCCTGCGCCGTCCGGCCCAGCCGGACCTGATCCAGCGGCGTCTCTTCACGGTCCACTTTCACGTCTACGCGTCGAACGACTATCTCAAGCGCTTCGGCGAGCCGAAGACCCTGGAAGAGCTCGACGATCACCGGATCGTCTCGTTCGGCGGCGACCAGCCGTCTTATCTGATGGCGGTGCACTGGCTCTCCACGGCAGGCCGCGAGGGCCGGGAGCCGCGCCAGTACCATTATGTGGTCAACAACATCACGGCCCTGAAGATCGCGGTCGAGACCGGAGCCGGGATCGCGGTGCTGCCCGATTACGCCGTCGTAGGCAATCCGAACCTGAGCCAGATCCTGCGCGAGGTCGAGATGCCCTCCCTCGACAGTTACCTCGTCTATGCCGAGGAGATGCGCTCGGTCGCCCGCGTGCAGGCCTTCCGCGATTTTCTCATCAGCAAGGCCCAGCGCTGGACGTTCTGACGCCGGCGCTCCGCTATCGAAGCTTTGCCGCCGCGCCGATCATGTCGGCTTTTTGACACGAGGCATGCGCTAAGCGCAGCCCTTTCATGAGGCATGTTGCGTTGCAAATGAGCTCAATGCATCCGATATGAGCCTTGGCTGATTTCAACGCGGCATCGCTTTCTTCCTCCCGGCGCTGCCGTGTCGGCCGTTCCCTCTGGAAGGTTTTGACTTTTGTCGGACCTCGACTTTGCCGGGCCTCGCGCCCGGCTTTTTTCTTTTCAGCGCCCGGCAAGGAACCGGCGGCGGAACAACCAGCCGCCGGCCTGATCGGTCAATCCGCGCCTGTCACTGAGCCTGGGTGACCTCGTCCTTCAAGGCCCGGCGCAGCACCTTCCCGACATTCGTCTTTGGCAAGGTCTCGCGGAACTCCACCCGGCGCGGCACCTTGTAGGCCGTCAGGTTCTCGCGGCAGAACTCCCGCAGGGTGTCGGGCGTCAGGCTCGCGTCCTTGCGCACCACATAGGCGACCACGACTTCACCCGCCGCTTGATCCGGCAAGCCGATAACGGCCACCTCCGTGACGCCCGGATGCTGGGCGATCACTTCCTCGACCTCGTTCGGATAGACGTTGAAGCCGGACACGAGGATCATGTCCTTCATTCGGTCGACGATCTTCACCTCCCCGCTCGGCTGCATCACGGCAACGTCGCCCGTGCGGAAATAGCCGTCCGGCGTCATGGCCCTCGCGGTTTCGTCCGGGCGCTGCCAGTAGCCGGCCATGATCTGGGGACCCTTGGCACACAACTCGCCCCGCTCTCCATAGGGCAGAGCAGTACCGTCGGCCCCGCGGACCGACACGTCGGTGGACGGCAGCGGATAGCCGATCGTGCCGGTGAACTCGTCGATGTCCAGGCGATTGGCGCAGATCACGGGCGAGGTTTCGGACAGGCCATAACCTTCGACGATCGGCTGGCCCGTCACTTCCTTCCATTTCTTCGCCACGACGGCCTGGGTGGCCATGCCGCCGGACACGGAGAAGACCATCTGGGAGAAATCGACCTCCCTGATCCCGGGTGCGTTCGCCAGGGCGTTGTAGAGGGTGTTGACCCCCGACATCAGGGTGAATGGGCGGGATTTCAGGGTCTTGACGAAGCCTGCGATGTCGCGCGGATTGGCGATTAGCAACTGGCATCCGCCGATCTTCGTCATCAGCAGCGCACACACCGTGAGGCCGAAGATGTGGTAGAGCGGCAGCGCCGTCACCATCACATGGTCGTTCCGCTCGCCGAAGAACGGACGCATCCAGGCTTCGCACTGAAGAACGTTGGCCACGACGTTGCGGTGAAGCAGGACGGCGCCTTTGGCGATGCCTGTCGTTCCGCCCGTGTATTGCAGGAACGCCATGTCGTCGGGCGAGACGGTGACAGCTCGCGGGGGCTGTTTCGAGCCTTGAGCCAATACCGATTTGAACGATATGGCGGCCGGAAGATCGTATGGCTTCACGGCCTTCTTCACGTGACGCGACACGAGATTGACGATGGCGCCCTTGAGGCCGAGCAGATCGCCTGGCGTGACGAGGATCACCTGCTTGAGATCGAGGCCGGACAAGGCATCCTGTACGGTGGCGGCGAAGTTCTCGAGCACGAACAGGTGCCGGGCCCCGGCGTCTTGAAGCTGATGGGTGAGCTCGCGGGCCGTATAGAGCGGATTGACGTTCACGACCGTGCAACCGGCGCTCAGGATCCCGAACAGGATCGCCGGATAGGCCATCACGTTCGGCAGCATGATTGCGACGCGATCCCCTCGTTGAAGTCCTTGCGCCTGGAGCCATGACGCTACGGCATCGGCCTTGCGGCCTAACTCGGCATAAGTTATGCGCTTGCCGAAGCTCTCGGCGGCATTGCGCCCGCCATAGGCCGCAACGCCTTCGCGGAACATATCGACGAGCGTGCCGATCTTCGCCTCGTCGATGACCTTTGGAACCTGTGGGGGGTACGCATCAAGCCAAGGGCGGGCTACAAGCTGATCCGTCGCGCCCGAAAGGGCGGCCGCCGGGGTCGTGGCGTTCATCGTGTTCCTCCGCTTCAACGCGCGGTTACATTGGGAGATGGCGTCTCCATGTAAGAGAAATTGGCGCGGAAGGCGGCGTTTGTCGATGGGATAGTTTAGATCTGAACGGTCGGGCCCTGCCGACCGTTCAGATCTTGGGGTTCTAGTGAGTCTTGTGGAGGACCTGCTCGGCAGGCCTGCCGCTCAACTCGGCCATATGGTCGAACCGGGTCGAGAAGGTCCCAACGCCCGACGTGACCGAACGGAGCTCGATGATGAGATCGCCGATCTCCGATTCCGGAATCGTGGCGCTGAGAACGTCCCAACCGTCCCAGCCGGGCCGTCCGTCATAACCGAGGATCTGCCCCCGGCGGGCGGTGACCAGGCCCGTCGCCTTGGACAGGGCGTCGGACGGGATCGCGATCTCCACGGACAGGATGGGCTCCAGCAGAACCGGCTTCGCCTTGGGCAAAGCCTCCGCCAGCGCCAGCTTGGCGGCAGCCTGGAAGGCCGCATCCGACGAGTCGACGGTGTGGTAGGACCCGTCGGTCAGCGTCACCGCGAGATCCACCACAGGGAAGCCCAAAGGGCCCGTCTTGATTGCATCCCGGGCGCCGGTCTCGACGGACGGGATGTACTGGCGCGGAACGACCCCGCCTGTGATCTTGTCCTGAAAGGCGAATCCCTCCCCCCGCGGCAGGGGGCTGACCTCGATCATCACGTCTCCGAACTGGCCATGGCCGCCGGTCTGCTTCCGGTGCCTGCCCCGGGCCGACGCTTGAGCGCGGATCGTCTCGCGGTAGGCCACCTGGGGCTTGCCGGTCTCCACACCCACCTGGAAGCGTGACGCCAGTCGCTTCACCGCGACGCGCAGGTGCATCTCGCCCTGACCCAGGAGACGTATCTCGCCCATGTCCGGACGCGTCTCGAGCACCAGGGACGGATCCTCCTCGGTGATCTTCTGCAGGGCGCTCGAGAGGCGCACGTCGTCCTTGCGGTCCTTGACCTTGAGGGCGACCGCATAAACGGGCTCGGGCGGCGCGATGGACAGGATCGCCTCGGGGCGGACCTTCCCGGACGAGAACGCATCCCCCGTGCCGATTCCTTCGAGACGCCCGAACCCGACCGTATCGCCGGCTTTGGCCTCGGCAACGCGGGTGGTGCTGCTCCCGACCATGCTCACCAGACTGCCGATGCGGGCCTCCGCGCCGCGTGACCCGAGAACGGTCTCGCCCTCATGGAATGTCCCGCGCAGGACCCGCCCGATGGAAAGCTTGCCGCCTTGCCCGAGATGAAGCGTCTTCATGATCTGGGCCACAGGGGCGCCCTCCTCCGAGAGGCCAAGGCGCGCCCGGGTCTCATCGACGGAAGGTGCTTCGTGGCGAAGCGCCTTCAGGAGCCGCGTGACCCCGTTGCCGCGATCGGCCGAACCGATGAAGGCCGGCACCACATGGCGCTCCTTCAGCTCCCGTGCGAGATCGTCGAACACCCGGTCCCGGGGCGGCTCGATCTCGGAGATCAGGTCCTCCATCAGTCCGTCGTCGTAATCGGCTAGGCGCTCGAGCATGGAGAAGCGGGCCTCACGCTCACGCGATGCTTCGTCGGCCGGCAGATCAACCACTTCGCTCGGCGCGTGTTCGCGATAGATGAAGGCGCGCTCGAGAGCCAGATCGATGAAACCGACCGCAATGCCGTCCTGCCACAAGGGAATCTGACGCAGGAGCAACGGCGTGCGCGAAGCACGTTGGAGCAGCGCCAGGGTCTCGCGAACCCGCTGCGTCGCGGCGTCGATTTTGTTGATGAAGAGAAAGCGCGGGATATCGGCTTCCTCCAACTCCCTCAGGATGACCTGCAGGGCGGGCACCTTGCGCTCGTCCGCCTCGCAAACCACGATGGCCGCGTCGCAGACCGGCGTGATGTTGCGCATCTCATGCAGAAATTCCGTAGAGCCGGGGCAGTCGACAAAGGTCATCCGCTCGCCGAGAAACTCCACCGTCGCCACGTTCGGCTCGATGCTCATGCCGTGGGAGCGAGCCTCCTGGCTCGCATCACCCACGGTATCGCCATTTGCGATTCGTCCCGCGCGGGCAATCGCGCCGGTTCGCTCCAGGATCGATTCGAGGAGTGTGGTCTTGCCGCTCTGAAAGGGTCCGACGATGGCGATGCATCGCGGGCCCGCCGGTCCTCTGCCGTTGGGTGCCATGAGAGTCTCCTTCCCCTCTGCCCCCGTTTGGCGCGCTCTTGCCGGTCGCGTTGATGACGATGCTCTGCCTCTCAGGCTGCTTTGGCAAGAGACGAATCTGGGAAAGAAAAAGGCCAAGCTTTCGCTTGACCTTCGAAACAACGCCTCTGTTTCTGGTTCGCTCAGCGCACGGCGCGCAACTCGAAATCTCCGACCCCGAGTGCGAAGTTCAAGCCTGTCTGGCCGCTGACCGACAGGGGCTGAAGGGCGATGGAGCGGTTCGATCCGCCCACCAGAACGTTGGCCCCGAGCCCTGCGCCGACCGTGGCCTCGGCGCTCGCACCCACATAGCTGCCCGCAAGAGAGCCGGGCCGGACGCTGCCTTCCGAGAGAACCGCCCAGGACAGCACACCCCGCCGGGTCGCCCCGATATCAAGGCCGAACCGGCGGATCACGCCGACATAGTATTCGTTGGGACCACGACGCGGGTTGAAGGTGCAGGAAGTAGTTTTCTGCGACGTCACGATAAGGCCGATGCCACCCGACACATTGCAGGTCAGGACGCCGGTGCGCACCCGGCTCTGTGCCTGTGCGTCGCCTGCCCCAATAGACCCGAGAAGAACCAGAACGGCGATTGAGGCAGTGGCGCGAAGCATCGTGATCTCCCAAGCGTGGCCTTGCTGGGTGACCAACGGCGCTGGAGGACAGCAGTTCCTACCGGGGGATTGCCGCCGCCTCGGCATCCTGATGCTCGCCGCGACGGACCACATTCATGGCGAAGATCGTAACCGGTCCAGCCCTGAGGAGGTTGAGTGCCGAGACGATCATCTCGGCAAGACGTTCAGGCGTGACTTCGGAGCCCTCGATGTCGAAGAGGAAGTCCTTCGCCTCGATGTGCCCGCCATTGGTGAAGTCGACACGGAAGTCCGACTTCACGCGATACTCGGATCGTTGATCGATGCGATAAGGCGCTGCCTCGGGATCCGGATGGAATGTCCGAGGCAGACCGGTCAACGAAGTGATCCGCAGAAGCGCTGAATGCGGTTGCAGGCATCCTCCAGGGCCGCGTTGGACGTGGCGTAGGAGATGCGGAAGTTCGGGCCCAGGCCGAAGGCCGAGCCGTGGACCGCCGCGACGCCTTCCGCCTCGAGGAGTTCCGATACGAAATCCTCGTCAGTCTTCAGAACCTTGCCGGACGGCGCGGTCTTGCCCATAGCCTCGGCGCAAGACGGATAGACGTAGAACGCGCCTTCCGGCATTGGGCACTTGATGTACTTCGACTGGTTCAGCATCGAGACCACCAGGTCGCGACGCTCCTCGAAAGCCTTCTTGAAGCGCGGGAGATGCTCCTGCGTGCCGTCGAGGGCCTCCACGGCCGCCCACTGGGCGATGGAGCAGGCGCCGGAAGTCTGCTGGCCCTGCACGAAGTCCATGGCCTTGATGAGGTGCTCGGGACCGGCCGCGTAGCCGATGCGCCAGCCGGTCATGGCATAGGCCTTCGACACGCCGTTCATGGTGAGCGTGCGGTCATACAGGCCGGGCTCCACCTGGGCGGGCGTCACGAACTCGAAATCACCGTAGGTCAGGTGCTCGTACATGTCGTCGGTAAGCACCCACACGTGCGGATGACGCATCAACACGTCGGTGATCGCCTTCATCTCCTCGCGGGTATAGGCCGCGCCCGTCGGATTCGACGGCGAGTTGAGGAGGAGCCACTTGGTCTTGGGCGTGATGGCGCGTTCCAGCGCGTCTGGCTGGAGCTTGAAGTTGTGCTCCATGGTGCAATCCACGAAAACCGGCGTGCCGCCGCACAGGCCAACCATTTCCGGATACGACACCCAGTAGGGAGCCGGCACGATGACCTCGTCGCCCGGGTTCAGGGTGGCGAGGAGCGCGTTATAGATGACCTGCTTGCCGCCGGTGCCGACGATGGTCTGGGACGGCTTGTAGTCCAGGCCGTTCTCGCGCTTGAACTTGCGGGCGATGGCCTCGCGCAGAGGCACGATGCCGGACACAGGCGTATACTTGGTTTCACCCCGGCGGATGGCCGCCATGGCGGCTTCCTTGATGTTGTCCGGCGTGTCGAAATCCGGCTCGCCCACGGAGAGGCTGATCACGTCCCGGCCCTGGGCTTTGAGATCCCGCGCTTTCTGCGTGATGACGATCGTGGCAGACGGCTTGATGCGGGAAAGGGCGTCAGACAAAAAGCCCATGGGAATCCTCCGGTCGGGGCGTTAGAAGGGATCGGTGACGGCGGCGGACCCTAGTCCGCCCAAGCCGTCCAATCAAGCTAAACAGCCCACCTCCGATGGGTTTTTGAGGAGACTCCCTGCCGATGACTTCTTCCGTCACCCGCCGCCTCGCGCTTGGCCTTTTCGCCGGCGCGACGCTCCTGGCCTCCGCCGCCACTGCCCAGACCTACCCCGAGCGCGTCATCAAGATGGTCGTGCCCTATCCGGCCGGCGGCCCGACGGACGTGATTGCCCGCATCGTGGCGGAGGAAATGGGCAAGGATCTCGGCCAGAACGTGGTCGTCGAGAACCTGGCCGGCGCCTCCGGGGCGGTGGGAACCCGCACGGTCGCGAAAGCCGATCCTGACGGCTACACGATCGTTTTCGGCAACAACCAGACCCACGGGAACAACATGTTCCTGCTCAAGGAGCCTGGCTACGACGCCGTGAAGGACTTCGCACCGCTGGCCGGCGCAGGCGCATTTGAGCACGTCTTCGTGGTGAGCAACCAGTTGCCCGCAAAGTCGATGCAGGAGCTCGTGGAACTGGCCAAAAAGGATCCGGGCAAGCTCAATTACGGCTCGACCGGCGTGGGCTCCGGCTCGCACCTGGCCACCGAGCTCTTCATGGTGCGTACGGGCACGAAGATGACCCACGTGCCCTTCCGCGGCGCCGCTCCCCTGGTGACCGAGCTGATGGCCGGACGCATCGACGTGTCGAATTCGACCCTGCCCAGCGTGCTCAGCCAGTTCCAGGCCGGCAACATGCGCGCCATCGGCCTCGCAAGCCCGCAGCGAAACCCGCAAGCCCCCGACGTGCCGACCCTTCGCGAGCAGGGCATCACGAACGCGGACGCGGAATCCTGGGCGGCCTTCTTCGCGCCGGTAAATACGCCCAAGCCCGTTCTCGACAAGCTTTCCGGCAAGATCATCGCGATCCTGAACAAGCCGGACATCAAGGAGCGCATCACCAAGCTCGGGTTCACCCTGAACGTCCGTGATCCGGAAGCCTTCAAGCCTTATCTCGCCAAGGAAATCCAAACCTGGGCCGAGATCATCAAGACGGCGAACATCAAGGCGGAATAAGCCTCCTCAACAACCGCCATCCCGGACACCGCAAGGCGATCCGGGATCGTGCGCTGAATGAAGCGCCAATCTCGCCAAACGATCCCAGGTTCCCCTGCGCGGCCCCGGGATGACAGTAAAGAGCCCGTGACAGGAGGAAACTTCATGCAGTTTCATCAAGGGCGTTTGATCGATCATGTCCACCTCCGGGTCTCGGACCTTGAGGCAAGCCGGCGCTTCTACCGCGCCGTCCTCCAAGCTGTTGGTAAAGCCTTCACGTCGGAAAGCCCAAGGCACTTCTACTGCGACGAACTTTGGGTCGATCAGGCGGACGGGGCCGTATCGCGGGTGCATCTGGCCTTTCAGGCCACGGATCGGGAGATGGTTCACGCCTTCTACAAGGCGGCGCTTGCCCATGGGGGCCGGGACAATGGCGGGCCGGGCGAGCGGTCCTACCATCCTGGTTACTACGGCGCTTTCGTATTCGACCCCGACGGGAACAATATCGAGGCCGTCTTTCACGGCCCGGCCGACAGAACGGCAGACTCCGTGATTGTTTCGCCGAAGCTGTAGCGCACGGGTCGCCTGAAAGGTTAATAATTAGTTAACGCCGATACTTAAATGGGTGTCTGAAAGCGAATACTTCGCCGTCAAGCGGAACTTTCTCGATTCAAACAAGTTTTTTCCCCAACAGCACGTTGTGTATGCTGAGGGAAGCTCCGATGAACGGCGACCGCAGGAGACACGCCTACCGCACCGAACCCCGCGCTCATCGCCTCGACCCGCGCCGGGAGAGCCGCTTGTCGCTGGCGCTGATCCTGCTGATGGGATTTGCGACCGTATCCGTGATGGCGACCACCCAGGTGCAGTCAGCATGGAGCACCGGGCCTGTCCCCACCGATTCCCATCGATAACGCGTGAGTGATCGGCCGCGAGGTTGACGCCCTGCGCCATACAGCTAGCTCTCCGTTCAATCGGATGACGGAGATTTTCATGATGATGCTTCGCATGGCCCTCGCCGGCGCGATCATAGCCGGCGCGGCCTCTACCGCTTTGGCCCAGGACACGCAACGGGTTCGCACCGACAAGGTGGAAGTTGTCGTCGAAACCGTTGCGCGGGGGCTGCAACGACCCTGGGGCCTCACATTCCTGCCCGACAACCGCATGCTGGTCACTGAGAGGCCGGGTAACCTGCGCATGGTGTCGGCCGATGGAGCGCTCTCCGAACCGATCAAAGGAATGCCAGCCATCGCGGCGCGTGGACAGGGTGGTCTTCTGGACGTCGCTCTCGACCCTAATTTCGCGCAAAACCGCCTCGTCTATCTCAGTTATGCGGAAGAACGGGGCAAGGGTCAGGCCGGCACGAGCGTTGCGCGGGGCCGCCTCAACGAAGGTGGGACGGCTCTCGAGCAATTGCAGGTCATCTTCCGCCAGGAACCGGCCTATACGGGCGGCAACCATTTCGGCTCCCGCCTGGTGTTCGACCGGGATGGCAATCTGTTCGTCACGATGGGCGACCGGTTCGATCTGCGCGAGCAGGCTCAGAACCCTGCGAACCATATCGGCAAGATCGTCCACATCAAGCCGGAGGGCGGAGCTGCACCCGGCAATCTGTTCCTGAACCGCGAGGGCGCACGGCCCGAGATCTGGTCCGTAGGGCACCGGAACCTGCAATCCGCCGCGCTTCACCCGACGACCGGCGAGCTCTGGACCGTTGAGCACGGCGCGCGGGGTGGCGACGAGGTGAACATCCCGCAGAAGGGCAAGAACTACGGCTGGCCGGTCATTTCCTACGGGGTCGATTATTCGGGCGCGAAGATCGGCGAAGGCACGGCGAAGGCGGGCCTGGAGCAGCCAGTCTATTACTGGGATCCTTCGATCGCCCCGTCAGGCATGGCGTTCTACACCGGCGACAAGTTCCCGGCGTGGCGCGGCAGCATTCTGGTCGGAGCGCTTGCGGGCAAGCTCGTGTCGCGCCTGGAGACCAACGGCAACAAGGTGACCGGCGAGGAGCGCATGCTGCAGAACATCGGTGAGCGCATCCGCGACGTGCGCCAGGGGCCGGACGGCTTCGTGTATCTGCTGACGGATTCAAGCCAGGGGCGGATCCTGAGGATGAGGCCAGCGGACTGAGAGGACCTTACCAGGGGCTCTTGAAGATGAAGGCGGCTCCAGCGGCGATCAGCGCAAAGCCGACGAGGTGGTTCAAGCCCAGCGGCTCCTTGAGATAGAGAACCGAGAAGCCCGCGAAAACCACGAGAGTGATGACCTCCTGCATGGTCTTCAGCTCCGCCGCCGAATAGACCGCGGAGCCGATGCGATTCGCCGGCACGGCGAACCAGTACTCGACGAAGGCGATGCCCCAGCTCGCGAGAACCGCGATCCACAGGGGCGAAGTCTTGAACTTGAGATGGCCGTACCAGGCAAATGTCATGAAGACGTTCGAGGCAATCAGCAGGGTGATGGGCGCGACGTGAGGGTTCATGGATTTTGGGAAGGTGACAATGATGCGCCCTGCCCTATCCTTCTGGCCTCCACTGTCAAGCGAATGGATGCAGGAAACACATGACCAAGAAGGCCGTCACGACGGGACTTGTCGGCTTCGGCCTTGGATATGCCCTCTGGCGCGCCTATGCGGCCGGCATGGATCGGGCGTGGCGCGGCTTCTTCGGTTCGCCGGATCTCGGGCCTGTGGACTTTGCCGCGCTGGCCCGCCGCCCGACCCCGAACGATGCCCTTGCGTGTCCGCCAGGCCTGTGCCCGGGGGCTAAGTCTGATATCGATGCGCCGGTCTATCCCGTTCCGGCTGCCAGCCTTCGCGCCGTCATCGCGCAAGCCGCCGCAAGCGAGCCCAATACGGTGCTGATCGGCTCAACAAAAACCCAGGACCGCTTTCTCGTCCGCACCCGCCTCATGCGGTTCCCGGACACGGTGGTGACGCAAGTCTTCGAGCAGGGCAAAGGCGCATCGACCTTGGCGCTCTACTCGCGCAGCCAGATCGGTCGGTCGGATTTTGGCGTGAACTTACGACGTCTCGAGCGCTGGCTCGAGCGCATCGACGCGCTTGTCGAAGGCGGGCAAGCCTCTAGCGAGCGCTGAGGCGCTCAAGCACCCGGGCGCCGCCCACCATCTGCGGATTGGATGGATCGAATCCCTCCCGCTTTTCCCGCTGGGTCACGAGATCGCGGGCCTTCCCGAAAGCGGCGTCGAGGCGCGCTTCGCTTCGCACGGCCTTGTTGAAGAAGGCGTCGCCGAAATAGGTCCAGGTGGCGCCATCCCGGCAGCCGAAGGAGGGCTTGTCGGCGGCAGCGGCCGTGATGACGAGGGTCCGCTCGTCGGCAAGCGCTTTGGCGAAGATGCCGGAATAGCAGGCCGAGACGATAACCACGCGATGCTGCGCCCTCGCCTCGTTCAGGAGAACGCGAACGTCCTCCGGCGTCATGAGCTGCTGCGCGCGTCTCGTCACCACGCCGACGCCTTCCGGCGCGCCATGGGACGTGAGGACGATCATCACGATATCCTCTGCGGGATCGAGCGCCTGCCCGGCTGCCCGGGCGGCGGCCAGCATGGAGGATGGCGTCGCATCCGAGCGGCGCTTCGAGTTGTACCGGACGATGGTGCGCCCCTTCGAGCCGACCTTCGCCTCCAGCACCCGGGCGGCTCCTTTGGCCTCGCTCTCGAAAACGCTTTGCGGCCCCCACAGGCCGAACGACAGAATGTACACGTCGGGCTGGCCGGGCCGCTGCGGCTCCAGCCGGAACGGGTCCGAACTGCGAGGGCTCTGCCCGACGGCCTCGCCCGAGAGGCCGAGACACAGCGACAGGCCCATCATGCAAATGGCAAAGAAACGGCGCATTCCGAACCTCCCAGCGCCTAACAGCTTAGCCGTAACGCAGTTTCATGGCGAGAATCAAAGACACGAGAATGAACGTTACGCCGTTCGCAAGGATGATCGGCGCGTTCCCGGCCAGGATCCCATAGATCAGCCAAAGGGCAACACCCAGGGCGAAGGCGCTCTGCGTCACGAGGGAGAGGGACTTGGTGTCCTTGGTCCGGAGCGTTCTGAAGGCCTGCGGAAGCCAGCACACGGTCGTCAATATGGCGGCCGCAAAGCCGAGAATTTCATGTCCGGACATGGTCGAATCGCCAGTGGGGTCGGCGCAGCCTTATCACGTTACCTGAGATGGCTACACCAAATCCTAGCGTCCCCGCCTCAGGCCGAACCGTAGCCGAGGCTGAACCGAAAGCCGTCTTCCGGGTTTCCCTCTCACAATCACCCGAAGAGACTTCCCCAAAGAGGATTTTCATGGATATCGCGCTCGACAAGGTTTGCGAACTCATTCTCAGAGCGAGGGCCATTGACGTGAAGGAAGGCGTGACCGACCCGGCCTCCGGCTCCAATCCCACGGACGACGGCAGCATCGACATGCTGGCATCCTCTCCGGACGACACCACGGAGGATGAATTCCGGGACGTGATCGCGGGGCTCAATGAGGATGAGCGGTTCGACCTGATCGCGCTGGTGTATATCGGCCGTGGCGACATGGAGCCGGAAGAATGGGGCGGCGCGGTTCGCCTGGCCCAGGAGCGGGAGGAAGCGAACTCGATCTCGACCGCAGACTGGCTCCTTGGCATTCCCAACCTCGCCGATCTCTGGGACGAGGGTCTCAACGCCATGGGGCGCAGCTGCGTCTAGGACTTTGCTCTCGCCCGCTGTCGATTCCGTGATGACGGAAACACAGGCTTCTCTCGGACCTGCGCGCCAAGGTGCCATCATTGCGACACGGATCAGGCCAACACTCCCTACCTCGATGTGAGGAGAAAGCGCATGATTCCGCGTCAGCACAAACCGTCTCCCGAGGAGGCGCTCAACAAGGCGGACGATGAGCAGAAGTCCATGGAGGAGCGCCGGGCCGACCAGGCCGAAGCAGAAGATGAGACCGACGAGGAGCGTGAAGAGCGCTACCTGAGGGGTCCCACTGCCTTTTCCGCCTGAGCCTGTTCCTCCCTAAAACCCGCCGGCACGCGTGCAGGGCAGCCTTCCCGCACAGGGTAATTTTTTTTCAGCCAGCCCCGCGGACGGCCATGTTCACCATGTGATGAAATCAGGATCGGAGCGACCGGCGCTTACGCTTGCCGGGCCGCTCCGGCCACAGAGGCGCGGCTCTCACGTTCCTGGGATCGCGCTTTTGCGTTTGCGTTTATGCGACCGCTTCCACATGGGTCACCGCGCGAAAAACCTCGATCGGCGCGGGACGTCCGAACAGATAGCCTTGCGCCTCTTTGCAGCCCTCGGCGTTGAGAAAAGCAAGTTCGCCTGACGTTTCGACGCCCTCGGCAATCACCGGCAGACCAAGCCCGCGCCCCAGCCCCAGAACGGCCCGCACGATCGCCGCAGCCGGCATGTTGACGTCGATGGAGCGAACGAAGGATCGGTCGATCTTGATCTTGTCGAACGGGAAGTTGCGCAGGTTCGACAGGGATGAATATCCCGTTCCGAAGTCGTCCATCGCGATGGATACGCCGATGGCCTTCAGCAACGTAAGCGTCTGAAGCGCCCTGTCCGGATCGCGGATCAGCACCGACTCGGTGATCTCCAGCTCCAACCGGCTCGGATCGAGCTTGGCCTGATCCAGAATTTCCCGCACGAGGCTTACGAAATCCGGGCTGTTGAGTTGAAGGGCCGACACGTTGATGGCGATCTTGAGCGGGCGTCCCCAGCTTGCCGCCTCGTGGCAAGCCGTGCGCATCACCCATTCTCCAATGGCCAGGATGGCGCCGCTCTCCTCCGCGATAGGGATGAAGATTGCCGGCGACATATCTCCCCTGGCAGGATGCTTCCAGCGTAGCAGCGCCTCGAAACCGGTGACCTCGTTCGAACCCAGATGGGTCTGCGGTTGATAGGCGATCGACATTTCGCCGTTTGCTATCGCATGGCGAAGGTCGTGCTCAAGAATGCGCCGGTCGCGAACCTCCTCGCCCATTGCGGCTTCGAAGAACCTGTACGTGCTCCGTCCTTCGGTCTTCGACCGGTAGAGGGCCGTGTCGGCATTCGACAGGAGGGCTGCCCGTTCCGTCGCATCATCCGGAAAGAACGCGATGCCGATGCTGGCGGACACGGTGCCGAACAGGTCCTCATCCTGCGTAGTCTTCAGAGCCTGCAACATGGCTTCCGTCAGGCGGCCCGCCTGAACCGGATTGCTGATGTCCGGCGCTATGACGGCGAACTCGTCGCCGCCGAGACGGGCCAGCATCTCCCTCTCGCCGAGAACCAACGAAAACTGCTTTGCAACTTTCTGCAGAAGGTCGTCTCCCGCCGAATGGCCGAAGAGATCGTTCACGTCCTTGAAGCGGTCGAGATCGACGCAGAGGACCGCAAGACGCTGCTGACTGTTTCGATGCGCCTCCAGTTCCAGATCGAGCCGTTCATCGAAGGTGCCCCGGTTGGGAAGGCCTGTCAGCGGATCATGGTGAGCCAGGAAGTGAATGCGCGCTTCGGCCACCTTGCGGTCCTGCAGATCGCGCACCGCGATCACGTTGTGAGGTTTGCCCGCGTAGGTGACCGTGCGCATGATCAACTCGACGGGCCCCACCGTGCCGTCCCGGCGGCGCAGTTCGGTCTCGATGCTCCGGTCGGGAGCGCCAAGCACTTTCGCCAGCGCGGCCGGCGCCGAGAGATAATCGTCCAGGCTTTTGCCGAGGATCTCGCCCGGCGCAAAACCCGACAGGGACGCAAAGCTTTCGTTGACCGACACGATGGTTGCACCATCACAGACGACCAGGCCTTCCACGGCGGCATTGGCGAGACTTCTCATGCGCTCCACCTCGAGCTCCGCCTGCCGGCGGTCTCGCAAATCGAGGGCAAGCGCCGCAAAACTCAGGAGCACGATGGTGGCGCTCGCCAGGGCCACAGCGGCGGCAAGCCAGCTTGTCGGCAGAGCGGACGCAGAAACCTGTACGGTCGGATCGGGAGTGATCGACACCGCGCCCATGGCCGTGAAGTGGTGACCGCAGATGGCGAGGGTCAAAAGTACGGCGCCGATAAGCTTCGATCGCGCGTTGCGGCCGTTCATGCTCACGGAAAGCGCCAACGCACCCAGCACGAGACCCATCCCAATGGAGACGGCGACGAGCCATCCATTCCATGCGACGGTTCCCGGCACCTGGAAAGCCGCCATGCCGGTGAAATGCATGACCGCGATGCCGCCGCCGATAATTGCGCCTCCCAGCAAGGGCATCCGGCGCGGATCGCCGATCAGTGCAATCGTCATGCCGAGCCCGGTCACGGCGATCGCCGCTAGGAGCGACAAGACCGTCAGCGTCATGTCGTATCCGCTCTGCATTTCCGGCGAAAAGGCGAGCATGCCGATGAAATGCGTCGCCCAGATTCCAAATCCGCTCGATACGGCGGCCACGTAGAGCCAAATCCGCCGGCTTTGCCCTTTCGAGCGGCGGACGTGGTTGAGCAGGTTGAATGCCGTGAAGGAGGCAAGCGCGCAGATGAACTCCGCGAGGGCGACGAGTCGCAAATCGTGCTGTGTGACGAGGCAGTCATAGACCGTGAGCATTGCAGCGTCCGTGCGATGGTATCTTTGCGCCCGGAGCCGTCGGCCGCTGGGCTGCCGCCGCTGGAAATCCCCGTGTGTTGCTCATCCTTATGGCGAACTTTTCTTGCGCGGCAAAGATCCGGCGGGGCGAATACGCCAAGTTAAGCAGCCGCAAGGTTAAGAAACCTCCTTCGAGCCCTGTAATGCCTGGCTAGGCTTTTGCTGCGGGGGCGAATGCTTTATCGATCCCCTGAATATCTCCCTACGACCCTTTGCGGAGCCCTTCATGAACGCCTCTTGGCAGCAAGCCAATCTCGCCGCCTGGAACACCCGCGCAGCCCTGCACCTTCGGGACGCTACGGGCTTTTATGGCGTCGAGGAGTTCCTGTCCGGGACGGATACCCTTTACCCGATCGAAGCCTCCGAGATCGGCAATGTGGCCGGCAAGCGCCTGCTGCACCTGCAATGCCATTTCGGCATGGACACCCTATCACTGGCGCGGCGGGGCGCAATCGTGACGGGGCTCGATTTCTCCCCCGTGGCCATCGAGGGTGCCCGGGACCTCGCCACGCGGTCAAGGCTCCAGGGCACCTTCGTGCAGGCGGACGTCTATGACGCCCGCAGGGCCGTCCCGGGCGAGTTCGACATGGTTTACACCACCTGGGGGACGATCTGCTGGCTGCCGGATATCCGCGCCTGGGCCAGGGTCGTGGCCAGCATGCTGGCTCCCGGCGGCGTCTTCTACTTTGCGGATTCCCATCCTTCGGCCGTGGTCCTGGACGAGCGCGACGGAACCCTCCAACCGAGCTTCGGCTGGCGCACCCCGAAGGAAAAGCCGGACGTCTTCGACGAAGCGCAGTCCTATTCCGGCGACGTGCTCAAGGACCTGATCGCCGACTACAACTGGATCCACCCGCTGTCGGAAATCCTCACGGGCCTGATCGAGGCCGGCCTGACCCTGGAATACCTCCACGAGCACGAACTCCTGCCCTACCGCCTCTTCCCCTCCATGGTCCCAGCCGAAGACAAGCTTTTCAGGCTGCCCGACGAGGCGGTGCCGATTCCGCTGTCGTTCTCGCTGAGGGCGGTGAAGCGGGGATGAGCCAAAAGGCTGTTGGGACGCGTTATACGCGTCAAAGGCCAGGATTTTGAGAACGGCAAACCCGTCTGCAACACTCTGCAGAGAAGCAGCATCGGGAAGACCGCCAACGGGAAAACTTGCACCCTCAAATGCTTGCCAAGCTTGGCGGATAATGGCCCATCCTTTGAAGAACGAGAGGCCCTCCGCACCCTTCCCAATCCGGCCTCTTTGTACCATATTCGTTCCATGGCCAAAGCACCCAAAAAACCCAAGCTTTCCACCGGGAAGGCGTCGAAACCTGATCTGAAGCCGCTGGATACCTATCTGGCCGATCTGCTGAATCCGGCGGTCAACCGGGAGCGGGAGGCGGCGGAAGGGTTTGCGGAGCGAGCGCAGGAAACCTTCATCCACGGCGACGTCACGGATGTGGACCCGGCGCTGGCCAAGAAGCTTGGCCTGAAGGGGCCCGATGACGGGCCGGATGTGCGCGAAGAGCTTGGCGACATGGCCCCGGACGTGAACGGCGTCTCGGCCACGGTGGATGCCCTCACGAGGCTTTTGACCGAGGGCGACCCCCGGTTCAAGGACGGCAAGGCCTGGGTGCCGCACCGCCCCCCCCGGCCGGAGAAATCGGAAGGCGGCATTCCGTTCAAGATCGTGTCCGAGTTCAAGCCCTCGGGCGACCAGCCCACGGCCATCGCGGAGCTGGTGGACGGGGTGCGCAGGACCGAGCGCGACCAAGTGCTGCTTGGCGTCACTGGTTCGGGCAAGACCTTCACCATGGCCAAGGTAATCGAGGAAACGCAGCGCCCGGCGCTCATCCTCGCGCCCAACAAGACGCTCGCGGCCCAGCTCTACGGCGAGTTCAAGTCGTTCTTCCCTGATAACGCGGTGGAATACTTCGTCTCGTATTACGACTACTACCAGCCCGAAGCCTATGTGCCGCGCTCCGACACCTTCATCGAGAAGGAGTCGTCGATCAACGAGCAGATCGACCGCATGCGCCACTCGGCCACGCGCGCGCTGCTGGAACGCGACGACGTGATCATCGTGGCGTCCGTGTCGTGCATCTACGGCATCGGCTCGGTCGAGACCTATACGGCCATGACCTTCGCGATCAAGGTGGGCGAGCGCATCGAGCAGCGCCAGCTCATCGCCGACCTCGTGGCCCTGCAATACAAGCGCATCCAGAACGATTTCGCCCGTGGCACATTCCGCGTGCGCGGCGACGTGATCGAACTCTTTCCGGCCCACTTGGAGGACCGCGCCTGGCGCATCGGGCTGTTCGGGGACGAAATCGAGAGCATCGTCGAGTTCGACCCGCTCACCGGCAAGAAAACCAACGACCTGTCCTTCGTAAAGGTCTACGCCAATTCGCACTATGTGACGCCGCGCCCGACCCTGCAGCAGGCCGTCAAGGGCATCCAGGACGAGTTGCAGCACCGGCTGCAGGAGCTCACCCGCATGGGCCGCCTGCTGGAAGCGCAGCGCCTGGAGCAGCGCACCCAGTTCGACCTGGAGATGATCGAAGCCACCGGCGTGTGCAACGGCATCGAGAACTATTCGCGCTATCTCACGGGCCGCAAGCCCGGCGAGCCGCCGCCGACCCTGTTCGAGTACCTGCCCGACAACGCGCTCATCTTCACGGACGAGAGCCACGTAACCGTGCCGCAGATCGGCGGCATGTATCGCGGCGACTTCCGCCGCAAGGCGACGCTCGCCGAATACGGCTTCCGCCTGCCGTCCTGCCTCGACAACCGCCCCTTGCGCTTCGAGGAATGGGACGCCATGCGTCCGCAGTCGATCCATGTGTCGGCGACGCCCGCCAAGTGGGAAATGGAGCAGACCGGCGGCGTGTTCGTGGAGCAGGTCATCCGCCCCACCGGCCTCGTCGACCCGGTGGTGGAGATACGCCCGGCCCGCAGCCAAGTGGACGACCTCGTGCACGAGGTGAAGGAGCTGTCCGCGCAAGGGTTCCGCACCCTCGTCACCACGCTCACCAAGCGCATGGCGGAAGACCTCACCGAATACATGCACGAGAACGGCATTCGCGTGCGTTACATGCACTCCGACATCGATACGCTGGAGCGCATCGAGATCATTCGCGACCTGCGGCTCGGCGCCTTCGACGTGCTCATCGGCATCAACCTCCTGCGCGAGGGCCTGGACATTCCCGAATGCGCCCTCGTGGCCATTCTCGACGCCGACAAGGAGGGCTTCCTGCGCTCGGAGACATCTCTGGTGCAGACCATCGGCCGCGCCGCGCGTAACGTGGAAGGCAGGGCGATCCTCTATGCCGATAAGATCACCGGCTCCATGGAGCGAGCGATCGCCGAAACCAACCGCCGCCGCGAGAAGCAGCTCGCCTACAACGCCGAGCACGGCATCACGCCGCAGAGCGTGAAGAAGAACATCGCCGACATCCTGGAGAGCGTCTACGAGCGCGACCACGTCTCCGTCGATACGGGGCTCGCCGAGAAGACCGTGGGGCACAACCTCAAGGCCGTCATCGCCGACATGGAAAAGCGCATGCGTGAGGCCGCCGCGAACCTGGAGTTCGAGGAAGCTGCCCGTCTGCGCGACGAGCTCAAGCGCCTCCAGGCGACGGAGCTCGCCATCAGCGACGATCCGCTGGCGCGCCAGTCGGACGTGGAACGGGAGGCCGGGCGCTATGGCGGCTCGCGCAAATACGGCCGCAGCGCCAATCTGCCGCCGAAGGGCCTGCCACCCTCGGGCGAAGGAGCCAGTGCCGGTGACGAGGACTCGGCTTCCTATGGCCCCCTCGGCCAGGGTCGCTCGGACGAGGGCACACGGGTTCGCAAGCCTGGCCTCGACGAGATGGGTCCCGGCACGGACCGGGAAGTGCCCCTGAACTTCCGCGAGCGCCCTATGCCGCGCTCGACACAGGGACACGGCGGGCAGAAGCCGAAATACAAGGGCCGAAAAGGGCGATAGCTTTGAGAGGTTGAGGCCGAGGCGCACCCGCCGCTCGGCGCGCTATCTCCAAACGAAAAGGGCCGCGCCCGGTCTTTCGATTGACCGTGTTCGCGACCCTGGCTCGAATTCTGCCCCTTCGGCCGAATCTTCCCTAACCCACATCCTACCCTAAGGGCAAGTGATAAAGTTACGTAAAAATAATTCGAAAATGTTTGTTGGGGATGGAACCTGAGGCTCATGACGGCGTTGACAGGCAACTTCGGCCTCTTCTGCCCCCACGGCCGAACACCTCCAAAGCGCCCCTCGGGGCGCTTTCTTTTTGTCTGGAAGCCGCCCGCGCGAGGATGGTGGGTAGCGGAACCCGCGGCAAGAACACGAGGATCAGGGCTTTCTCACGACCGCCTTGCAGCAAAAAGGGCGGCCCGCGAGCCGCCCCTGAAACCAGCTTGGCAAGATGCCTCAGATCAGGAAATCACCTTTTTCGAGGGGCTGGCCCTTGTAGTTGTGCAGGACGATGGTGCCCTCATCGGTGGTGATGACGGCGCCCTTCTTCTTGCCATAGGTGATGGTGATCTGCTCGAACGCGGTCACTCCCGCATTGCGCAGGTCGATCACATCCTGCCCCTTTGAGAAATCCTTGATCCGGTCCCGGCCGAAGCTGCGGTTGAACACGAAGGTGTCCGTTCCTTTGCCTCCGCCCAGGTCGTCGTTCCCCTGCCCGCCGTTGATCAGGTCCGCGCCGTGTCCGCCGCGGAGTTCGTCGCGGCCTGCCCCGCCGAAGAGCCAGTCATTGCCCCTCTCGCCTTCGAGGTGATCGTTCCCAGCGCCCCCGACCATGCGATCGTTGCCGGAGCCGCCCCAGGCCCAGTCACTGCCGACGCCGCAATCGAAGCTGTCGTCGCCGAGGCCGCCCCAGAACCGGTCGTTGCCTCCATGCCCCTTGAAATCGTCCCTCCCGCTGCCACCACGAACTGAATCGTCGCCACGGGTTCCTTTGAATCGCGCCATCATTACCCCTTGTGAAAGGCTCCAAGAGCCATGGGGATACGTTCAGACCGCCTTGGAATCGGCGGCTTGTCCTGCTCCCATAGGTCACATTACCTAAGGATATCAGCGGAGCCTTTTATCCTAAATGGGGTTTTTATGGCTCTAAATGGGTAATGGCCGAGGATTCCTCCCCGGCCATCGACCCAAAGTCCAGGTAAGAGGCTGCGACGGCGGGTTAGATCCGTCCCATCAGCAACAGAACGATCAGGATGAGCAGGATCACCCCGAGCACGCCGCTCGGTCCATAGCCCCAGCCACGGCTGTGGGGCCAAGCCGGCACCGCGCCGAGAAGCAGCAGGATGACGATGATCAGAAGAATGGTGCTCATGGAATTCGCTCCGTTACACAGTTAACCTTCCGGGAAAACTTGGCAGTAAGGATTCGGTTCCCGTGGAGTCTCGCGAAACGCGGCAGAAGGCGCTCGCTTCGTGGACGGAACATCATCCTGGCTTGAGCGTTGGCCCAACGGCGATTGGGCGCCGCCATGAGTGCGACCCCGTTCAGGGACGTCGCAACCTCGCATGGACCAGGATGACCCAGTGGAAAGCAAGAGTTCCAAGGCAATGTCGCACTCTGATCCAGAGCCCGTCCCAGGCCTCGGGAAGTCTCCTGCGCTAACCCGTTCCGTTCAAACCCAGCTTGGGCAGCGCCTGCGCCAATTTTATGAATCGCTGGCTCTTGGCGAACAGCCGGTTCCCGACCGTTTCATCGAGATCATCAACCGATTGGATCAGGGCCAGCCGGAGAAAAAGCAGTCATGAGCATCGACCTGGATCTGCGCGATTCCATGCTCAAGTCGACGCCAAACCTGCGCGCCTTCGCCATCTCATTGACCAACAACGTCGACCGTGCGGACGATCTCGTTCAGGAAACGCTCATGCGGGCGATTTCTAACATCCACCGCTTCCAGCCCGGCACGAACATGCAAGCCTGGCTCTTCACCATCCTGCGCAACCTGTTTCATTCCGAATACCGCAAGCGTCGCCGCGAAGTGGAAGACGCAGACGGCAAATACGCCGCCACTCTGTCGGTTCTGCCCGATCAGATGCCGCATCTCGATTTCGAGGATCTGCAGAGAGCGCTTGCCCGCTTGCCCCACGACCAGCGCGAGGCGCTGCTTCTGGTGGGAGCATCAGGCTTCTCCTACGAGCAGGCCGCGGAAATCTGCGGCTGTGCCGTAGGGACCATCAAGAGCCGGGTCAACCGCGCTCGGAACCGGCTCGCCGAGTTGTTGCACATCACCGACATGGACGAGGCCATCGGCCCGGACCGCCTCACCCTATCGGTGATGCAGGCGGTCGCTTGAGAGAGCGGGCGGCTTTAGCGCATCGTGCGGAAAAAGTGCACCGGTTTCCCACTAGAACGACGCGCCGCTTCCAAAGACGAGCACCCGAAGCAGGAAGCGCTTTGGCTCTGATGCTCTAGCGCCGCCGGAACTGCTGCGCGCCACGCTGGGGCGGACGGGGACCGGTCGGAGCGCCGGAATCCTTATGGCGGAAAATGAGGCGTCCCTTTTCGAGATCGTATGGGGACATCTCGACAGTCACACGATCGCCGGCCAGGGTCTTGATGCGGTTCTTCTTCATCTTGCCTGCCGTATAGGCAATGACCTCATGCCCGTTGTCGAGCTGCACGCGGTAGCGCGCGTCGGGCAGGATTTCGGTCACAAGTCCCTCGAACGTGATGAGTTCTTCCTTTGCCATGCAAAGCCTTTCGTCTCTTAATAAAAAAAGCCGCCCCTGAACCGGAACGGCCGATACGCGGGAGGGCGCGATAAGCACGCCCTCGAGCGTCAAACCTTACGCGTTCTGCAGGTTTACTGCAGAAGTGCGGCCGGTGCGCTGGTCGGTCTGCAGCTCGAAGGAGAGCTTCTGACCCTCTTGGAGGCCGCGCATACCGGCCCGCTCCAGGGCAGTCGCATGAACGAACACGTCCTTGCCGCCGTTGTCGGGCTGAATGAAACCGTAGCCTTTGGTTTCATTATACCACTTCACGGTTCCCGTTTCCATGGGAATTCCTTTCACTGTCGTTTGCACGTGGGCGGAGGTAGAATGGGCCGCCCGTTAGTCGATATTGGTAGAGAGTAGCAACGTGCGCTCGGCAGTGCCAAAGCGAAGTAGCCCAGTCGTCCGGCCAAATGTCGATGGGTTTTAACTAGGCGACGGATCCGCAAAAGGCAAGAGATTACAGTGTAAGTCTCATTGAGTATCTCTACTCCTTTTGATGCTTTCCACGATAGCCTGCAATGCCTGTTCTCCAGCAGGAGTGAAGCGGATTTCATCTTCCTCAACCTTGATCAGGTCGCGGTCCTGAAGCTCTCCGACTGCCTTGTCGCTCGCCTTGTGCCCGGCCCCGTCGCGCCGCACGACGCTGCGGACCGCCTGCCCGCTGGCCAGTTGATGGTATGCCGCGAAAGCAAAGACGGCCAAAGCCTCTTCGCTCAAGCCTGAAAGCGCTTCTGTCATAGGGGTCCAACTTCGTGTGTGAGGTGGAGGATCGTCGCTGCCCGAGGTTCAATGCAAAACGGCACCTCATGTTCAAGCGCGACCGTTGGAAATCCTGGTTTGCCCTGCTAGGTCCCCCAGGAACCCCTGATACATCCTCACGTTGGTCGAGATGGCGCCCCACATGGCGGGAGCCACCTTCTTTCGAAAGCAAAGGAGCGTCTCATGGCCAATGATCGTTACAGGAATGATCAGGATCGCCATCGCGACTGGGGTCGGTCGGAACGCGATTGGCGCGACAGAAATGAGGATCCTAGCCGTTACGGCTCCGACGACAGGTCTGGAAGCGATGACGGCTATATTGCGAGACGGGGTTTCGGCAATGCGTCATCCGGGTATGACCGCAACCGAAGCCCCGAGGGCCGTCAGGACATGCGGCGCGGGCGCGACTTCAGCGATTCCGCCGGTTACGGAACAGGCGGTTCGGCCCTTGATTGGCGTGAGGTGGTTGACGAGGATCGCCGCCGCGGGTCGGTCTTCGGTTCCGATGACGGGCGGAACCGGGCGTCCGGTTCATCCCATGAGCGGGACAGCGGCTATTTCGGCCGTGGCTCGCGGGATTACAACGAGGACAGGGGCTTCTTCGAACGCGCCGGCGACGAGGTCCGCTCATGGTTTGGCGATGAGGAGGCTGATCGCCGCCGCCAGGACGACGTGCGCTCCGGCGAACATCATCGCGGGCGCGGCCCCAAGGGCTATCAACGCTCCGATGAACGGATCCGCGAGGATGTGAACGATCGCCTGACCGACGATCCTCATATCGACGCAAGCGAGATCGAGGTGACGGTGTCCAACCGGGAAGTCACCCTGAGCGGCACCGTCAACAGCCGCTTCGAAAAGCGCCACGCGGAAGACCTCGCCGAAACCATCTCCGGCGTCACGCACGTGCAGAACAACCTGCGCGTCCAGCAGCAGGCCGGAATGGGAATGGGCGGGAGCATGCTTTCCGGCTCCGGCAGCGAACCCGAGACGCAGTCCCCATTCGGCATGGGCGATGTGGGAAGCGCCCGCGGGCGGACAACCGGCTCGTCAAATACCTGATTGAGGCAGGCCCCGAGCATCCCGGAGGCTCCGGGATGCTCCGGGATGCTCCCCGCCTGGAAAGGCGTGACAAAGACGCGGTTATCAAGCGCATCTGGCGGACAAATGCGCTTGCCTTTCCCTTGCTCGTTTGCAACCCCATATCTGGCGAGGAGGAAGAGGACACACATGGCAGGTATCTCCGTCACGCTTGAAGGCGACAACATCCAGCTTGCTTTTCAGAAGGGTGAGCAATCCACAGCTGTCGTCATGGATCCCCATGCAGCGCGCTCCCTCGTCAAAGCGCTGAGCCAGCTGCTTCAGGCCATTGGCGAGACGACCGAGGAGGGCGGCGATGACTTCCCTGAGGAGATGGTGGACGTGACATCATCCACGATCGATGTGGGCATGGACGAGCACGGAACCGCCGTGGTGGCGCTTCAGGCCGGCATGTTCCCGCCCTTCATGCTCCGCCTCAAGGATGACGAGGCCCGCCACATTGCAAACAGCCTCATCGAAATTCTGAATAGCCCGCGGGACGTCAGAGCCTCGTCCGGAGGCCACTAACCCAGCGCTGCCCCAGCGTAACTTTGTTATGGCGTAGGCCCATAAGATATAATAGAACGCCCGTGAACAAACATGAAGACCTTGGGGCACGGCTATGGCGGAATGGACATCGGGCTATGTGGTGGACGTGGAGTACACCCACGGCTTTTATCGGGAGCAGAGCCCTACCCACCTCGCCTATCTGTGTCTCATGCAGGGTCTGCAGCCGCCGGGTCTTGGCGGCGAACTGCTGACCTACTGCGAGCTCGGATGCGGTCAGGGACTGACGACAAATCTCCTGGCGGCCGCCAACCCGCAGATCCAGTTCTACGCCACCGACTTCAATCCGAGCCACATCGCCGGCGCGAGAAGCCTGGCTCAATCGGCGAAACTCCGAAACGTCCACTTTGCCGATAACAGCTTCGTCGAGTTCCTGGACAGGAAAGACCTTCCGGAATTCGACTTCATCACCCTTCACGGAATCTACAGCTGGATCTCGCCGGAGAACCGGCAGGCTATCGTCGAATTCATCTGCAGGAAGCTGAAGCCGGGCGGCATCGTCTACATCTCCTACAACACCATGCCAGGCTGGAGCTCCCTGATGCCGCTCCGGCGCCTCCTGCTGGAACACGCCGCCAGCCTGGGGGCCCGGTCGCGGGCAGCCGCCATCTCCTCGTCCCTTGATTTCGCGAAACGTCTCGGCGGCCTGGGGGCTAAGTATTTTGCCCAGCATCCGAACGTGATGGCCCGTGTGGAGGACCTGACGACGAAGGACAAGAAGTACATCGCGCACGAGTACTTCAACGACAACTCCGATCCATTCTACTTCATGGACGTGGCGCAGGAACTCGCGGAGGCGAAGCTGACCTGGGTCGGTCCGGCAAACGCCCTCGAGACGGCCGATGAGCTGCATCTCACCCCCGAGCAGACGCAGCTTCTGGCGGAGATCGAGAACGTCGAATTCCGCCAGACCGTTCGCGACCATATCGTCAACCAGCATTTCCGCCGCGATATCTTCGTCAAGGGCCCGGTCCGGCTCTCGAAAGCCGCCGCTCTGGAACAGAGCCTGGACCTGCGCTTCGCCCTTACGGTCACCAGCGCCAATGTTCCCACGAAGGTCGAAGGCGTCCGAAGCGCGGTCAGCATCAACCCGGAGCTTCATGCGGCCCTGGTGTCGAGCTTCGAGCACGGACCGCGCTCGCTCCGGGAGGCGTTGGGCGACCCTGGTCTCTCAAAGCTCACCCCGGGCGAGTTGCTGCGCGGCATCCACTATCTCGTTGGACATGGGTCCTGCCATCCATGCCTGCCCAAGGAAGGAGCTGCCGAGCGTCAGATCCAAGTCGAACGCTTCAACATGGCCATCGCCGAGCAGGCCCGCCATGAGGGCAAACTCAACTATTTCGCATCAAGCGCCACCGGAAGCGGTATTCACGCGGAGCGGATCGCGCAGCTCATCTGGCTCGCTGAGCGCAACGGCGAGAAGAACGTCTGTCGTTCCGTCTGGAACACCCTGTCCAAAGCCGGTCACAGGATGGTGAAGGACGGGCAAACCCTGGTGACGGAAGACGAGAACCTCGCCGAGATCGGCCACAGCGTCTCGCGCTTCGAGGAGCAGACCAAGCCCATATGGCGTAATCTCGGGATCCCGGTGGGCGCCGCTGCCATGGTGGCCTCAAAGGAACAGCGGCTGAGAAGCGCCTAGCGCACCGCGCACAAAACCGGCCGGCCTCCCGCCAGAACGATGCGCCGCATCCGAACCCGATCCCCAGATCGATCCGAGGATCAGGTTATTTCTTTCAGCCGGCCTTCGAGTCGGAAAGGAACTTCATTACCGCCCATTCTGTTGTCGAACGCGGGCATAGGTGGCCACGCTTCGGACAAGGCTGATGACGGTTCCCAATCCAGAGTTCTCCTCCAGCGGCATCGATCCGGCCATTCCGGTCCTCGAGGCGAAGGCTGAACCGACCCTCAAATACCCTGAATCCGAGGCTTTTTATGCGGAAGCCCTTCGCGAGCTGAACCAGCTTGGCCTCCCGTACCTGCTCGCGGGCACATACGCTCTATCGGCCTATACGGGCATTACGCGTCCGACGAAGGATCTCGACATCTTCTGCAAGGCCGGGGATTACACCCGCGTCCTGTCGCACTTCAAGAACCTGGGCTATGCGGTCGAGATCGAAGATGACCGCTGGCTCGGCAAGGTCTTCAAGGGGCAGTACTTCTTCGACGTGATTTTCGCGTCGTCCAACGGGACGATGCCCATCGGCGACAGATGGTTCAGGAATGCGCGGCAGATCGAGGTCTTCGGGTCGCCCGTGCGCATCGTGGGACCGACCGAGCTGGTCTGGTCCAAGTGCTTCATTCAGCTCCGCCACCGCTACGACGGCGCGGACGTGGCTCACACCATTCTCAAAGCCCACAACGAAATCGACTGGCACCAGCTTCTGGCCTACATGGAAGTTCACTGGGAAGTGCTGCTGATGCACCTTCTCAACTTCCGCTGGATCTACCCCACCGAGCGGGACAACGTTCCGCGTTGGGTGATGGATGAACTTCTCGACCGTCTAGCGAAGCAGCTCGATCTGCCGCCTCCGCAGATGAAGGTTTGCCGGGGGCGCATGTTCTCCCGTGTGGATTACGAAATCGACGTCAAGCAATGGGGCTTCGCCGATGTGGGCGGCGAAGGTGAATGGCGGAATGACTGAACCGAGTAAACCGATGCGGGTCGCGGCGATGGGCGACCTCCATGTCCGCGAGGACAACGAGTCGTCCTATCGCGACCTGTTCGGCGAGATCTCCCGGGAAGCGGATGTCCTCGTGCTGGCGGGCGATTTGACCGATCTTGGCAAGCCGAAGGAAGCAGAGCTCCTCGCGCAGGATCTCAAAGCCTGCTCGATTCCGGTCATCGGCGTGCTCGGGAATCACGATTACGAATGCGGCGCGCACGAAGAGGTGGCACATATCCTTCGCGATGCCGGGATGCGCGTTCTCGACGGTCAGTCCTGCGAGATCGACGGCGTTGGTTTCGTGGGCGTCAAAGGCTTCGCGGGCGGGTTCGGACGGCGCATGCTCGGCTCCTTCGGCGAACCCGCCATCAAGCAGTTCGTCGGTGAAGCCATGAACGAAACCCTGCGGCTCGAAAACGCAATGCGACAGGTCAAGGCGAAGCGATCGGTCGTCATCCTGCACTATGCGCCCGTGACGGACACGATCGAGAGCGAGCCGCTTGAGATCTATCCGTTTCTAGGCTCGTCGCGTCTTGCGGAAACCATCGATCGCTTCCAGGTCAGCGCCATCGTGCACGGCCATGCTCATCGAGGCCGGTACGAAGGGCGCACGCCCGGCGGCCAGCCGGTTTACAACGTGGCCCGGCACATCGAGAAGCCCGGCGGAAAGCCCTACGGCATCCTGGAGATCTGACGGCCGGACGTCAGAAGCGCGTACCTGGATCCGTCGGATTGCCCGGCAGATAATCGGGCTCCGATCCAGGCCCCGTCGGATCGGTGATGCCGGGATCGTTGACCGGATAGGGCGATCTCGGGCCGGTTGGGCCGATATCGGGCGTCTCGTCCGGCGGTGGGGCCGGAGGAACGTCACTCGGAATGTTGCCGCCCGGAAGCGGCTCGTTCGTTGGTAGGCCTGGATTGACCATCCTCATGTCCTGCTCGCTTCGACTGTTAGAAGGTCAACCGAGGTGCCCTTGGGTGGTTCCGGCTTCCGTCCGGTGAGGAACCTCGCGCCCGCATCTCCGTTCCTCAACCAACCCCTGACAAAATGGAGAACGCCATGCCTGACATCACACAGGCCAAAATCCTTATCATGGCCACGGACGGCTTCGAGCAGTCGGAGCTGATGGTTCCGCAGGAGAAGCTGTCGGAAGCCGGAGCCAGCGTTGAAGTCGCCGCTCCGAAATCGCGCATGAAATCCGGCAAGATCTACGGCTGGGATAAAACCGACTGGGGCAAGACGGTCTCGGTCGACAAGGATCTCGAAGACGTGAACCCGGACGAGTACGACGCGCTCGTGCTCCCGGGTGGTCAGATCAACCCGGATAAGCTGCGGGTCGAGCCCAGGGCGATCGAAATCGTTCGTGCGTTCTATTCGTCCGGCAAGACCGTCGCGGCGATCTGTCATGCGCCCTGGCTTCTTATCGAGGCGGGAATCATCGAGGGCCGGAAGTGCACCTCGTACCATTCGATCAAGACCGATGTGATCAACGCAGGCGGCGAGTGGCGCGACGAGACGGTGGTCACCGACAAGGGCCTCATCACCAGCCGCAATCCGGGAGACCTGGAGGCGTTCGTGGCCAAGATCATCGAGGAGGTGCGCGAGGGCATCCATTCGGGCCGACGCATGGCGGCCGAGTAGGCTTGCGCGCATCCAACGTGACCCAATAAAAAAGCGGCCGGTTTATCACCGGCCGCTTTCATGTTTGTCGAGATTTTCGACGTTAGCTCTGCTGGACCGCCGAAAGCTTCCAGTCCCCGCCCTGGTCCCTCCGGAACGTCCAGAGTTCAGTGGCTTCGACCGGGTTCGTCGGATCGCCCTCCACGACCCGGCCCGTGGCCTTATCGACCGTGGTATCGGTCAGGGAGTAGCGCATGGCGACGGTGGCGTAATCGGTGCCGCCTTCCCGCCATGCCTCGGCCAGGTCGCCCTGGAGGAGGCGGACATTCGAGACCTTGTTGACGACGCCACGCTCGGAATTCTCATTGAGCTCTTCCTGCATGTAGCCGGCCATCTCCGGCGTCGCCAGCGTCCAGAGCGTGGCGACATCGCCGCGCGAATAGGCATCCTGAACCTCGCCCAGGGACCGCTCGAAGGCAGCAAAGTCCTGCTCTCCGATTCCGATCTCATCGCGAACCCCTGGGCGACGCCGCAACCCCTGTCCGAGGCCGCCTAGACCACCCAATGCGCCTCCGAGACCGCCCGCGCGGGCACCGCCTGCGCCGAGGCCGCCAAGACCGCCGCCCAGTCCGCCGGACGGCTGGGGATCAGCGCCCGGCATGGAACGGGCATAGCCTTGACCGGCACCCGCGTAGGACGGCTGCTGCTGGCGCCTGCGGAACCACTTGAGGGCGAAGCTGACCAGCAGAACGACCAAGCCGATCTGGAGAAGAAGCCCCAGCACCGATCCCAGCCCCGCGAGGCCGCCGAAGAAGCCATTGCCCATCAGCAAGCCGAGCAGGCCCGCGCCGAAAAGACCTGCCATGAGGCCGGTGCCGAAGCCGAAACGCCGCGGCTGGGCGACGTTGGGAGCCGGCATGCCTGGACGGTTCATGGTCGGGCCTTGGTTCGGAACCTGGGAGCGCTGAATTGGCGCTGCCGTTCCGGGTGCCGTGTTCGTGCTCGGCGGGGCGCTCCAGGTGCGCGCGCCGCGCGATCCGAAGCTACCCCCTCCCCGGCCGACCCGGGCCTCGGCCGCGCTTCCGGCAAAGACCAAAGCGGCCGCCAGGGCGATCATGACGCGGCTTCGGCGAGAAGCAATTTTCATCATCGTTTCACTCATCCCACGGAGCAAAGCGCTCCCTAACCCTTATGTGGGAAGGAATTGGCTATTGCAAAAGGGGTTCCGCTTCGGTCAACGAGCAACCGCCCTGAATGGCTCCCACGAATGGGCTGAACACCTATCGTTCCCAGCCTGTTCTCCTATGAGAACAAACAGGCTGACCATCTGTCCAATAAGAGAAATTTGTCTCTGAATCCCTGCGCTCATCCCCGTTATCCACAGATCCGCGCCTCGACAGGCTAACCTGGCCATGTTCCTGTTTTGTTCAAGAATGAGAGGGACAGAAATGTGCGGAAGCCAAGCGGTCTTGAGCGCCTCTATGTGGATTTCGACTCGTTTTTCGCCAGCGCCGAGCAGCATCTTCAACCGCGGCTTCGCGGCAGGCCCGTTGGTGTCATTCCTATTGCTTCCGAGCACACGGGCCTGATCGCGGCCAGCCGCGAAGCGAAAGCTCTCGGCATCAAGCGGGGCACATTCGTCCGGGACGCGCGTCGCCTCTGCCCCGCCCTCATTCTCGTGACCGCCCGGCATGAGCTCTATGTGAACCTCCACCGCGCCATCATCGCGGCCATCGAGACGGTCCTGCCCGTCAAAGCCGTCTGCTCGATCGATGAAATGGTCTGCGCGCTGCTGCCATCCGAACAAACCGAGGCCGTGACGGTGGCCCAACGGGTGAAAGCCGCTATCACAAGTGAGATCGGCCCTACCCTCACCTGCTCCATGGGCCTGGGGCCCAACGAGCTCCTGGCCAAGATCGCGGCCGAGATGGAAAAGCCTGACGGACTCGTGGCTCTCCATCCGGATTCCTTACCGGGACCGCTCCTTTCCCTGTCCCTCTCGGACGTTCCGGGCATCGCCAAGGGAAATGCGGCGCGCCTTGCCCGCGCGGGGATCGCCGATATGGCGGCGCTTTGGCGAATCCAGCCCAAGGAGCTGCGCCGCCTATGGGGAAGCGTCGAGGGGGAGAGGCTCTGGATGGGGCTGCATGGTTATGCCGTGGAGAGGCCCGAGACCCAGCGGCGGATGTTCGGGCATGGGCGGGTGCTGCCGGCCGACTGGCGGCATCTGGGCGGAGCCTATGCGTGCGCCCGGATGCTTCTGGCGAAAGCGGCGAGCCGCATGCGGCGGGCTGGGTTTTCGGCCCGCGCCCTGGCCCTGTGGCTGACCGACCGGCAGAGCGCGGGCTGGTACGCCGAGGAACGCTTCCAGCCCACCTGGGACGACCCGTCCCTGCTGGCGAGCTTGGCGGGCCTCTTTCGCCATGCGGAGCGAGAACTGCCGCGCGGCCCGAGCCGCAGCGTCCATGTCACCCTGCACGATCTGGTGCCGCTCAAGGATATCGAAGAGGACCTGTTCGGTGACACCCCGGAAGCGCAGGTCAGGCGCAGGCTGGAATCTCTCTCCGTGCTAGTCGACAGGCTCAACACCCATCACGGGCGCAGGCTGCTGCATTGGGGGCCGTGGACCCATATTCCCGGCGGCTACGCGGGGGCGAAGATCGCCTTCAACCGCATCCCTGACGCGGAGGACTTCTAGACCATCATGCGAATGCGGAAGCCCTCTCTCGCCGGAGACGACGCCTCGCAAAATCAAGAAGGCAGGCACTCCGATCTCGTCGGAATGCCTGCCATGAAAGGCCTCTACGTCGGCCGGTATGAGAAATAGGCCGGTGAGATTTAGGCGGCAGCCTGGGCGTTCTTGGGCTGCACCTCGGCCATGTAATCCTCCATCAGCACCTTGGTCATGTTGCCGGGCTGGAAGGTGTGGGGGCCGATTTCGGCCACGGGCGTTACTTCGGCGGCCGTTCCGGTGATGAAGCATTCGTTGAAGGACGCGAGTTCCTCCGGCATGATCCGGCGCTCGGCAACTTCGAACCCGCGACGCTTGGCGAGGTCGATCACCGTCCGGCGGGTGATGCCGTCCAGGAAGCAGTCGGCGACCGGCGTATGCACGATGCCATCCCGGATAAAGAATACGTTCGCGCCTGTGCACTCGGCCACGCGGCCCTGCCAGTCGAGCATGAGCGCGTCCGCATAGCCCTTCCGCTCCGCCTTATGCTTGGAGATCGTGCAGATCATGTAGAGGCCCGCCGCCTTGGCGGCGGAGGGCGCCGTTGCCGGGTCGGGCCGGCGATACTCGGCCATGTCGACACGGATGCCCTTCATCTTCTGGGCCGGATCGAAGTAGCTCGGCCACTCCCAGGAAGCGATCGCCAGATGGATCTTGTTGGCCTGAGCCGCAACGCCCATCATCTCGGAACCGCGCCAGGCCACCGGACGAAGATAAGCGTCCTTCAGGCCGTTTTTTTCCAGAACCAAACGCTTGGCCGCATCGATCTCGGCCACCGAATACGGGATCTCGAAATCGAGGATCTCGGCCGACTTCTTCAGGCGCTCCGAATGTTCGGTCGACTTGAAGATCTCGCCCCCATAGGCGCGCTCTCCCTCGAACACGCTTGAACCGTAGTGCAGGCCGTGGGAGAGCACATGGAGCTGCGCATCTTTCCAGGGTACGATCTGTCCGTCGTACCAGATCCATCCATCACGTTGATCGAAGGGGGTCGCGGACATCGTATTCTCCTTGTGATTCGACCTTGTGGCTCACCGGGATCGTGAAATTTCCAGTGCGCAACCATGCGATTTGAGTTTCATTCATTTCACGGAAGCGCCTTGACGAGTAACGATCGGCCTGAGATATGTCAACAAGGCTGACATAAAATTGGATGAGGAACGGTGCCAGACGCGATTCCGGCTTTCAGACCTGACAGGCTTGGCAAGGATGTTCTGGCCGAGCTGCCGGCCTATGACCTGATCGAGCTTTTCTTCTTCGCTTATCGGGACTTCGTCAGCGATCCCGACCGCATCCTCGACGAGTATGGGTTCGGGCGGGCGCACCACCGGGTCCTGCATTTCGTCGACCGGCAGCCGGGCCTGACTATCGCTGAACTCCTCGACATCCTGAAGATCACCAAGCAGAGCCTCAACCGGGTGCTCAAGGAGCTGATCGAGAAGGATTTCATCGAAAGCCGCACCGGCACCTCCGACCGGCGCCAGCGGCTGCTCTTCGCCACGGCCCAAGGCCATGACCTAGCACTCAAGCTCGCCAAGCTCCAGACCCGGCGCATCATGCGGGCCCTGTCCGAACTTGATCCAGACGGCAAGAAACACGTGAGCGGCTATCTCCTGCGCCTCATCGACCCGGATGACCGGGCCCATGTGGAGCGCCTCGTGTTCGGAGACGGAAAAACCTGATAAGGCAGGAACCCCATAGTCAAAAGCGCCGAGCCTGATGGAAGCCCCACGCATCGATATCCCGGACCACGCCCCTCACGTGCTTGTGGTGGACGACGACCGCCGCCTGCGGGATCTCCTGGCGCGCTTCCTCACGGAAGCCGGGTATCGGGTGACCACCGCGGCCAGCGCCGCGGAGGCGCGGGCGAAGGCGGAAAGCTTCCTGTTCGACGCCCTGGTCCTCGACGTGATGATGCCGGGCGAGACCGGCTTCGACTATGCCCGAAGCCTGCGCCAGACCTCCCAGGTGCCGATCCTCATGCTCACTGCCCGCTCCGACGCGGCGGACAGGGTGACCGGCCTCGAAATAGGCGCAGACGACTATCTGTCGAAACCCTTCGAGCCGCGGGAACTCCTTCTCCGTCTTGGCAACATCCTGAAGCGGACGGTTCCAGCGACCGGGCCCGCCAACGGGGACGTTCCCGACGTCATACATTTCGGCCCCTTCTCCTACCGCTTCGACCGGGGCGAGCTGCGGCGCGAGGACGATATCGTGCGCATTACCGAAAGGGAGCGGGAGATCCTGACGCTTCTCGGCTCGCGGGCCGGAGACAACGTTCCGCGCGAAGAGCTTTCCGGCAACGGCGTGGCCGCCAACGAGCGCACGGTGGACGTTCAGATCAACCGCCTGCGCCGCAAGATCGAGGTCGATCCGGCCAATCCGGTTTTCCTGCAGACGGTGCGCGGTATCGGCTACCGCCTCGTTGTCGACAGATGAAGCTCAACAGGGCCCTGAAACGTTCTCCTGTCGACTGGGTCTTGCGCCGGCTCGGCAAGGGCTTGCCCAAGGGCCTCTACGCCCGTTCCCTGATCATCATCATCGCGCCTGTCGTGCTGCTGCAATCGATCGTCGCCTATGTGTTCATGGAACGGCACTGGCAGCTCGTGACCCGTCGCCTGTCATCCGCCGTGACGGCGGATGTCGCGGCCCTCATCGACATCTACGAGAATTATCCCCAGGACCGGGACGCGACGAAGCTGTCGCGCATCGCGTCCGAGCGCCTGCAGCTCGATGTGGACATTCTCCACGACACGGATCTGCCACCGCCAGGGCCGAAGCCCTTCTTCTCGATCCTCGACGAGGCGCTCTCCGACGAACTGCGCCGTCAGGTGGACCGCCCCTATTGGATGGATACGGTGGGGCGATCCAACTATGTGGAAATCCGCATCAAGCTCGATCAAAACCAGGTCATGCGCGTTCTGGCTCGCCGTAGCCAGACCTATGCGTCGAACTCCCATATCTTCCTGGTCTGGATGGGCGGCTCGTCGTTCGTGCTCCTCGGCATCGCGATCCTGTTCCTGCGCAACCAGATCAGGCCGATCCTGCACCTGTCGGAGGCCGCGGAAGCGCTCGGCAAGGGACGCGAAATCGAGTTTCGCCCCCGTGGCGCGCGTGAAGTGCGCCAGGCGGGCCACGCGTTCCTCGAAATGAAGCGCCGCATCGAGCGCAACATGGAGCAGCGCACCACGATGCTGAACGGGGTCAGCCACGATCTGCGCACCATCCTCACGCGGTTCAAGCTCTCGCTCGTGTTCCTCGACCAGACCGCCGAGGTCGAGGATCTCAAGCGCGACGTGGATGAGATGAGCCGGATGCTCGAGGGCTATCTGGCCTTCGCGCGCGGTGATATGGGCGAGCACGCGGTGGAAACGGATCTGCGGCTGCTGCTCGAAGAGGTGCAGTCGGACGCGGAACGGCAGGGACATGCCATGTCCCTCGACGTGGTCGGCGATCCAATCATCACTGTCCGTCCCGATGCGTTCCGCCGCCTGCTCTTCAACTTGGTGGCGAATGCCGCGCGGCACGGTGATCGCATCGAGATATCTGCCAATCACGAGACCCGCTGGCTGGTGCTCAACGTGGATGACGACGGGCCGGGGATTCCCGCCGAGATGCGCGAGGAGGTCTTCAAGCCCTTCGTGCGCCTCGACGAAGCGCGCAACCAGGACGAGGGCGGCTCGGGGCTTGGCCTCGCCATCGCCCGCGACATCGCCCGCTCCCATGGGGGCGACATCACCCTGGGGGACAGTCCCCTGGGCGGTCTGCGCGCGACCGTGCGTCTGCCGGCCTGATTTAGCCCAGAAGGCTTAATAGCTTCGAACCCGAGCAGCCGACTCGGGAGGCGACAGCCATGGCGGGGAGCGCGACAAAACTTTGGGCGAGCGGGGACGTCTATGAGCCCTATGTGGGCCGCTGGAGCCGAGTGGTGGCGAGAGAATTCCTCGGCTGGCTCGATCCGCCGGACGGGCTCGATTGGCTTGACGTGGGATGCGGCACGGGAGCCATGACGGAGGCGATTGCCGAGAGCAACGCGCCGAAGCGCCTTGCGGGCATCGACCCGTCGGAAGGCTTTCTCGCCTTCGCCCGCCAGCGCCTGCAGGATCGCGCCGAGCTGCGGCAGGCAGACGCTCAGGACCTGCCCTTCGGCCCCTCCGAGTTCGACCGCGTGGTGTCCGGCCTCGTGCTCAATTTCGTGCCCAACAAGGAGCGTGCGGCCGCCGAGTTATGGCGCGTTGCGCGTCCCGGTAGCGAGGTCGCGCTCTATGTATGGGATTATGCCGGCCGAATGGAGATCATGCGCCATTTCTGGGATGCGGCCATCGCGTTGGATTCGAGCGCCCGCGAACTCGATGAGGGACGCAAATCCCCAATCTGCAAGCCGGAACCGCTGCAACGGCTTTTCGAAGGCGCAGATTTCAAGGGTGTAGAAACCCGCGCCATCGACATCCCTACGGTCTTTCGCGACTTCGACGATTACTGGACCCCGTTCCTCGGTGGGCAGGCGCCGGCTCCACGCTATTGCATGTCTCTGGACGAAGAAGGCCGCGCCACGCTGCGCGAGCGCCTTCGCTCGTCCCTGCCCACACGGCCGGATGGAAGCATTCATCTCGTCGCGCGGGCATGGGCCGTGCGCGGCCGCAAGGACTGAAGAAGGATTTGGATCGGGCTCTAGTAAAGCCGCCCGCCGATCGGGACGTCCCGATCGGGGCGGATGAGCATGACCTCACCGTTCTCATCCGGCACCCCGAGCGTCAGAACCTCCGACATGAAGGGTCCGATCTGGCGCGGCGGAAAATTCACGACGGCAAGCACCTGCGTTCCGACGAGGTCTTCCAAGGTGTGGTTCACCGTGATCTGCGCCGATGAGCGCTTGATGCCGAGCTCCGGCCCGAAGTCGATCGTCAGCTTGAAAGCCGGCTTGCGCGCCTGCGGAAAGGCCTCGGCGGAGACGATGCGTCCGACGCGGATATCCACCTTCAGAAAATCGTCGAACACGATCTGAGGCGTTGAGGAATTGGTCTTCTGATCCATGGTGCCCCCTTGACCCGCAGCTCAGATCGTGGCTGCAGGGTTCTCGATGTCCCCGTCCTCGGAGCGCCGCCTGTCCCGTCTCGCCGGTCGGCGGCTTCCCATGAAGGCGCGGCCGACAGCCCTGAGCGGCGCGGTCAGGCGGCGAACATCCTCGGCCTGCTCGAGGATGCGCTCGCCCCGGCGCAACTCACGATCAAGCCGCGCCATGGTCCGGGCAAGCGCCGGGTCGTCGTCTTCAAGCCATGTGCGCATGGTGTTCGCATAGACGAGCACCGCTCCTTGGAGCTTGAGATTGCCGAGCGGCCCCTCCGTGGAGATTCCCGCTGCGGCTAGCATGAAGCGCTGGGAGTTGAGAGCGACCTGGTTGAGGGCCGCAAGCGAACCCAGGTCGTATTGCAGGTCCTGGCTGATCCGGCGCAGCGCTTCCTTATAGGGCGCCAGGGCATCGAACCGGCGCATCATGACGTCGAAGACGCGCTCCCGCGCCGGCTCCCCGGCCAGATCCTCGGTCGTTCCCTCCAGCACTTGTTGGTCGATCTGGCGCGAGAGCGCGCCAAGCACGGCTCCCTTTGACGGGAAGAGATCACGGAACTCCGCCAGGGACACGTTCGCCGCCTGCGCGATGTCTCCGATTTCGATCTCGTTCCAGGGTCTCTTCGAGGCGAGATCCATGAGCGCGTCGACGATCGCCTTGCGTTTGTCGGGTGTTTTCGCGGCCGGCATGGCAGTCTCCTGAGCAAATCCTTGGGAGCTTATCTAGAAGCCCGCTGGTCCAGGAACATGCCTGTCAGCCGGACAGTTCCTCCGCACGATGCTTTGCCGCAGCCACTGCCTCCCGCATGAGCGCCTTGAGGCTGTTGGGCTCGGCCATGAGAACCTGGAGGGCCGCAGCCGTCGTGCCGCCCGGCGAGGTGACGTTCTGCCGGAGCGTTTCCGGCGGCAGGTCGCTCTGGTGCAGCAACTCCCCGGCACCCGCGACCGTGGCGCGCGCCAGGCGCTGGGCGAGATCCGCCGGCAGCCCGGCCGCCGCGCCCGCTTCCGCAAGGCATTCCACGAGGTGGAACACATAGGCCGGGCCGGAGCCCGACAGGCCCGTCACGGCGTCGATCAGATCCTCGGACGCGACCCACTCGACCACGCCGTTGCTGCGCAGCAGGGCATCCGTTATCAGCCGCTGCGCCTCGGTGACCTCGGGGCTGGACGCCGCGCCGGTCGCGCCGCGCCCGATGCTGGCCGGCAGGTTCGGTATGGTGCGCACGATGGCGGTCGCGGCCGGCATCCGGCTGCGCAGATTGTCGATGGTCTTGCCTGCGAGAATCGACACGACGACGGTCTGCGGCCCCAGAAGGGCGTTCACCTGGGGCGCTGCCTCTTCGAGGCCTTGCGGCTTGATGCCGAGCACGAGCACCTCGGGAGCAGCCGGAGGATTGGTTGGATTAAGGGCGATCCCGCGCTCGTTGCACAGGCGCGTCATCGCCTCGGAGGGGCGCGGATCGATGACGGTCACCCCCTGAGGCGACATGCCGACGGCGAGCCAGCCCTCCAGCATGGAACCTCCCATTTTCCCTGCACCAACGAGGATGAGCGACGACGGGAGATGCTGAGCGTGTGTGGGCATGGGAACCTGGCCGGGATGGAATGGGAGGGCCGCACTCTATCCATCTTCGCCACGTCGTGTCGAGGCGTGGTTCAGGCCTCGCCTTCAGTTTCGAACAGGACGCTGTCCAGCGCCTCGCGGGCTGACTTTCCGGCCCAGATCACGAACTGGAACGCCTGGAAATACCGCTCGCACGCTTCCACCGACACCCGCAGCATGGTCTCGCATTGCCCGTGGGTCGGGTCGGCGCCGCCGGCCAGCAGCAGGGCATGGCGGAACATCACCACGTTCTCCGAACTCCAGAGATCGAAATGCCCGACCCAGAGCTGCTCGTTGATGCGCGAGATCAGCTGAAGGACTTCCGTCCTCCGGCGCTCAGGGACCTTGATGTCGAAGGCGCAGGCTACATGCAGCGCCTCCACGTCCTCGATCCACGTGAAGGCCACGTGGTAATCCGCCCAGCGTCCGTCGACGGAAACGGACATCTCGTCTGTCTCCGCGCGGTCGAAAATCCAGTGCCGCGAGGACGCGAGCCGCTCGACCACATCGAGCGGGTGTTCCATGCGGTCAATGTCGATGTGAAGCTGTGGCATATCGATCCAAGGAGCCCCGGCGCCTGAAATATTAGAACATATTTCGGCAATTACCTTTAGGTTGATTCAGGCAAGAAGCGGGCTTGAGCGCTGAATAGATTCAGTATTCAGCAGCTTTTTCCGTCCCGACCGCGAATCAGTTCATGAATCGACAGTCTTAGATTTTGAGCTGAGCCACAATGCGTCGGTATGCCCTGTCCACAACAGGCGTCCAAGCCTGAGGAGGTAGTGCGACCCGTCCCATCAGGCCGACGCGGGAGGAGCCTCGGGGGAAGTACCCAGTTTCGCCTCGAGAGCCTTGAGCCTGGCCTCGAGGCGCTCGTTCTCCTCACGGGCCGCGACCACCATGTCGCGCAGCACGTCCACCTCTTCGCGGGTGGCGACGTCCATGTCCTTGATGAGCCGTTCGATCTGGGTCCGCATGACGGTCTCAACCTCCCGGCGAACTCCCTGCGCCGCGCCAGCCGCATCGGTCGCCAAGCGAGCGATTTCGTCGAAAATCCGGTTGGAAGACTGAGTCATGGGTGCATCCGCAATCGAAAAGGAGAAGGCAACAGCCTCGGCTGGTCACATGTGGAGACATTCCGGGCAAACTGCAACAGGGTTGACGATCCGGGCCTCGGCAGTCCAATGGCAGCGTCGTTACATAAGGCCCGCCGATGCCTCTTGCCGCCCTTTCCTTTCCCATGATCGATCCGGTTGCCGTCAGCATCGGCCCCTTCGCCATCCGCTGGTATGCCTTGGCCTATGTGGTCGGGCTCCTGGGCGGCTGGTGCTACGCCAAGCGCCTGGCCGCCCGGGCCGACGATTGGGCCGGCCTGCGCCAGCCGAAGCCGCTCGACATCGACGACCTGATCGTCTGGGTGGCTTTTGGCGTCGTCCTGGGAGGGCGGCTGGGATACGTGCTGTTCTACAATTTCGGGGCCTACCTGTCCCAGCCCCTGGAGATCCTTGCCGTGTGGCGCGGCGGGATGTCGTTTCACGGGGGCTTTGCCGGGGCGGTTCTGGCGATCGTGCTCTTTGCACGGGCGCGCAATCTCAATCCCTTGGCGATGCTCGACATGGCGGCGGTGGTTACCCCCATCGGCCTGTTCTTCGGGCGCATCGCCAATTTCATCAACGGCGAATTATGGGGCCGACCTGCGCCCGATTTTCCCTACGCGGTCGTGTTTCCCCATGCGGGACCCGTACCCCGTCACCCGAGCCAGCTCTATGAAGCCTTTGGGGAAGGACTGATCCTTTTCATCGTCATGGCCATTGCGGTCCGCCGCTTCGGCTTCCGCCGCCCGGGACTTCTCGGGGGCATTTTCGTGCTGGGCTACGCGGTTGCGCGCATCGTCTGCGAGTTCTTCCGCGAACCGGATGCGCAGCTCGGGTTCCTGTTCGGCTCCTCGGTCGGGGCCTTGGGCGGCGGCATCACCATGGGCATGCTGCTGTCCGTTCCCATGGCTCTCGTCGGAGCGGCGGCCATCTGGATCGCGGCGCGCGGCTACACACGGCCCTCCGTTGCGGCCGAGGCGGCATGATCCCGTTTCCGAGCAGGGTTCGGGAGATGATCGCCCATGAGGGGCCGATCACGGTGGAGCGCTACATGAGCCTCTGCCAGACGCACTACTACGCGACCCGCGACCCGCTCGGGGCAGCGGGCGACTTCACCACCGCGCCCGAGATCAGCCAAATGTTCGGGGAGCTGATCGGTCTGTGGATGCTGGAGGTCTGGCACGCCATGGGCCGCCCCCCAGCCGTTCGCCTGATCGAACTGGGGCCGGGCCGCGGCACCCTGATGGCCGACCTCCTGCGCTCGGCCCGCCTCCTGCCCGATTTCCTCTCGGCCGTCACGGTGCATCTGGTGGAGACGAGCCCCGCCCTCCGCGAACGGCAACAGTCGGCCCTGGCCGCATCCGGCGCTCGTGTCGAATGGCACGATCGGATCGAAGACGTGCCTGCCGGCCCCGCCCTGGTCGTCGCAAACGAGTTCTTCGATGCACTTCCGGTCCGCCAGTTCGTCGCGACCGATCGCGGCTGGTGCGAACGGCTCGTCGGCGTCGAGCAGGATAGCCTGATCTTCGGCCTTCGCTCCGAGCCGGAAAGGGGTCTCAAGAGCCCGCTGCGCCTGGGCGACATCCTCGAATTGCCTCTAGGGTCTATCGACCTGGTGAGAACGCTCTCACGGCGCCTTGGGCGGGATACCGGCGCAGCGTTGATCATCGATTACGGCTATTGGGGTCCAGCCTTCGGCGACACCCTGCAGGCGTTGAAGGGCCATGCCTATGCGGATCCATTGGCGGAGCCCGGCGAGGCGGATCTGACGACGCATGTGGATTTTCAGGCGCTGGCGCAGGCCGCCTTGGAAGAGAACGTTCTCGTTCATGGCTTGGCGACCCAGGGCAACTTCCTTGAAGCCCTCGGCATCGGGGCGCGCGCCGAGCGTCTCAAGCAACGCGCCACTGCGGCGCAAGCCGCCGACATCGACAACGCCCTTGCGCGCCTGACGGAACGCGGGCCAAAAGGAATGGGCGAGCTCTTCAAGGTTTTAGCATTGACCCATGACGGCCTTGCGGGCGTGCCCGGACTGCCTCATTCCCCTTCCCCATCGGCGAGATCTTGAAGCCATGTTCATCGAAGCCCCCGAACTCGCCTCCTTTCCCAACCTGCGTCATGCGTTCTTCACACGCCAGGGCGGGGTGTCAGAGGGCATCTACGCATCGCTGAACGGCGGTCTCGGCTCGTCGGACGATCCCGGCAAGGTGGCGGAAAACCGCCGGCGAATGGCCGAGAGGCTTGAGGTCGACCCAGCGGCGCTGATCAGCGTGCACCAGGTCCATTCGGCAGATGCGGTGATCGTCGAAGGCTCCTGGAATGGGGAGCGTCCGAGAGCGGACGGCATGGCGACCTCGGTGCCGGGCATTGCCCTTGGCATCACGACCGCGGATTGCGGCCCGCTGCTCTTCGCCGACCCGCAGGCAAGTGTCATTGGGGCCGCGCATGCAGGGTGGCGGGGGGCCGCAACGGGAGTTCTCGAATCCACCATCGAGGCCATGGAGCGGCTTGGAGCGCGACGCAGCAGCATCGTCGCCGTGCTTGGACCGACGATCAGCCAGGCGGCCTATGAAGTCGGTCCGGATTTCGTCGAGCGCCTGACGGGCACGGACACCGGCAACGAGCAGTTCTTCCGTCCCGGAGAACGGGAGGGCCACGCCATGTTCGACCTTCCCGGCTACATCGGCATGCGCCTCGAGGCCGCCGGGATCGGGACGTTCGCGAATTCAGGTCTTTGCACCTATTCCGACGAGGAACGCTTCTTCAGCTATCGCCGCACGACCCATCGGAGCGAGCTCGATTACGGACGTCTGATCTCCGCGATCGTCCTTACTCCGCAATCCCGCTGACATCCGGCGTTTCCCAGGCCAGATGCTGACCTCCGTCGACGGCGATCATCTGGCCGGTGACGCTGCTCGCGCGGGCAAGATAAAGAACCGCCTCGGCGATCTCGTCAGGCGTCCCGCCCCGGCCGAGAAGAACGGATCTGCTCTGCTTGGCGAAATCTTCCTCGGCCTGGCGCTCGTTGGCAAGCGTCGGGCCCGGCCCGATGGCGTTCACGCGGATGCGCGGGGCAAGCGCCTGGGCCATGGTCTGGGTGGCCGTGAATAGGGCGGCCTTCGTCAGCGTGTAGGAAAAGAATTGCGGCGTCGGCTTCCAAACGCGCTGATCCACGATATTGACGATGCAACCGACCCGATCCTCCGGCAGCTGGCCTGCAAAATGCTGCGCCAGGAACGCAGGCGCGCGGAGATTGATGGCGAAGTGCCGGTCCCATCGGTCCTCCGAGAGGCTTCCGATCTCGTCCGGCTCAAAGGCCGACGCATTGTTCACGAGCAGGCTGAGGGGTCCAAGCTCCCGCGTAGCGGCCGCGATCAGCGACGCCACGGCATGACGGTCGGCAAGATCAGCCTGGACCACGACGGCCCGTCCCCCTTGCTGGCGGATCGATGCCGCTAGCGCATCCGCCTGCGTCGTCGAGCGGTTGCAGTGGATCGCCACCGCATAGCGCTCATCGGCAAGGCGCTCTACGATGCGGCGACCGATCCGCTGAGCACTCCCGGTTACCAGGGCAGTTTGATCCATTATATCGCTCCCTTGAACGGTATGACGTTCCAGCATGGCAGCTTCTGCCGCAAAATGAACATTTTTTGACACCGGAACCGAACAAAAAATCGATGTCTGCGTTGGGAGTTTCGCGATGCCAAAGGGGAACAGCACGCAAGTCGCCGTCACATTGCCGCCACAGTGCCCGGAGGGGTCTGTTGTGGTTAAGTCACAGCTCTCATGCGGCCGTCGCACTATAAAGACTTCGTCGACTGACTCGGCCCAGTTCTTGGGTTTGAGGAGGCCATGACATCGATAGGAAAGAAACCATGAAGAAGATTCTTCTCGCCAGCGTCGCTCTCTTCGGCTTCGCCGGAGCTGCTGCGGCTGCGGACCTTCCCGTTCGCGCGGCGCCCCCCGCTCCCATGATCGCCGCTGTTCCGGTTTTCACCTGGACGGGGTTCTATGTTGGCGTGAACGCTGGCTACGGCTGGCAGAACAACGACAACAACAGCTCGATCTTCGTGCCGGCCGGCACCTTCGTGACCGCTCCGGCGGCCTCGGGCACCATCACGTTTGCCGATGACGAGGGCGAAGGCTTCGTCGGCGGCGGCCAGATCGGCTACAACTACCAGATGGGCTCGTTCGTGTTCGGCGTCGAGGCCGACCTGCAGTGGGCCGATCTCGGCGGCAGCGGCGGCACCGCCTTTGTGCCGGCCGGCTTCCCGGCCAGCTTCGTGCCGGCGGGCACCGCGGGCGGCATCGACTGGTTCGGCACCGTGCGCGC
>NZ_QOIO01000023.1 GCF_003332305.1 Microvirga aerophila
GGGCGATCTGGCCCGGGTTCAGGTCGGGCACGACACGATGATCTGGCACAACCAGGATGTGCTGGTGCTCAAGGGCGTCTCCGCCGCCGAGCTGGATCAGTCCGACTTCATCTTCTGATCCCCGCGATCTTCTGATCCCCTCGATGCGGCCCCCGGGCCGCATCTCCTCCGCCGGAGGCCCAAGCCCCCCACGGCCCCCGGCGGACGACCCCTTCGAGCCGCATCCCTCGATCGGCATCGTTCGATCGGCATCCTTGGACCCTGTGTTCTTTGGACCCTGTGTTCTACCCTGTGTTCTTGGCCCCGCCTTCTTCGACCATCGGACCTTGGGCCCATCAGACCTTAGGCCCAGCCCGCATCAGCCCTTCGACGCTATCGGCCCCGGCGGTTCCAGGCCAGGATGGCTTCCTCCGCGTCCTTCTCACGGCCCCAGCCCCGAGGCACCCATGAGCGCTCCGTCTTCCCCTCTTCGTCTGCTGGCCTCGTGCCGCGGGGCCGTGCTCGGCGTGGCCCTGCTCAGCGGCCTGATCAACATCCTGTACCTGTCCGGCTCGATCTTCATGATGGAGGTCTACGACCGGGTCCTGCCCAGCCGCTCCATCCCCACCCTGGTCGGCCTGTCGCTGATCGTGGTGGTGCTCTACCTGTTCCAGGGCCTGTTCGACGCCCTGCGCGGGCGCATCCTGGCCCGCATCGGCGCCGCCGTGGACGAGGACCTGAGCCAGAGCGTGTTCCAGCACCAGCTCGCCGCCCCGCTCAAGGGCCGGTCCGAGGGCGACGGCCAGCAGCCCCTGCGCGACCTCGACCAGATCCGCGCCTTCCTGTCCGGCGGCGGCCCCTCGGCCCTGTTCGACCTGCCGTGGATGCCGCTCTACCTGTTCATCTGCTTTGCGTTCCACCCGCTCATCGGCCTGGTCACCCTCGCCGGCGCCGCCTGCCTGGTGGTGATCACCCTGCTCACCGAGGTGCTCACCCGCTCCGCCGCCCGCGAGGCGGTGGGCGCGGCGCTGGTGCGCAACGGCCTGGGTGAGGGCGCGCGGCGCAACGCCGAGGTGGTGCGCGCCCTGGGCATGGCCGGACGCCTCGGCGCCCGCTGGGGCGAGGCCAACGCCCGCTACCTCGCCTACCAGCAGCGCACCTCCGACGTGGCCGGGGGCCTGGGCGCCCTGTCCAAGGTGCTGCGCATGCTGCTGCAATCGGCGGTGCTGGGGGTGGGCGCCTATCTGGTCATCGACGGCCAGGCCACGGGCGGCATCATGATCGCCTCCTCGATCCTCACCTCCCGGGCGCTCGCCCCGGTCGAGCTGGCGATCGCCAACTGGAAGGGCTTCGTGTCCGCCCGCCAGGGCTGGGCCCGGCTCAGGACGCAGCTGGCTTCCGCCCCGGCGGTCACGCCGTTGCGCCTGCCGGCCCCGCAGGCGATGCTGGTGGTGGACAATGCCGGCGCCGGCGCGCCCGGCACCCAGCGCTTCACCGTGCAGGACGTGAGCTTCCAGCTCGCCGCCGGAGCCGGCTTAGGCGTCATCGGCCCGAGCGCCTCGGGCAAGTCGTCCCTGGCGCGGCTTCTGGTCGGGGTGTGGCCGGCCTGGCGCGGCAAGGTGCGGCTCGATGCGGCGGCGCTGGAGCAGTGGCGGCCGGAGGACCTGGGCGAGCACATCGGCTACCTGCCGCAGGACGTGGAGCTGTTTGCCGGCACGGTGAGCCAGAACATCGCCCGCTTTGCCGAGAACCCGGATCCGCAGGCGGTGATCGCCGCCGCCCAGGCGGCGGGGGTGCACGAGATGATCCTGCACCTGCCCGACGGCTACGAGACCGCGGTGGGCGAGGCCGGGGCGGCGCTCTCGGGCGGCCAGCGCCAGCGCCTCGGCCTGGCGCGCGCGCTCTACGGCAACCCGTTCCTGGTGGTGCTGGACGAGCCCAACTCCAACCTGGACGCGGAGGGCGAGCAGGCGCTCACAGGGGCGATCCTGGGGGTGCGGGCCCGGGGCGGCGTGGTGGTGGTGATCGCCCACCGGCCGAGCGCGCTCGCCGGCGTCGACCAGGTGCTGGTGATGGCCGACGGGCGCATGCAGAGCTTTGGGCCCAAGGACGAGGTGCTGGGCCGGGTGCTGCGGCCCACCGCGGTGGGGCCCGAGCCCCGGCTGCCGGCCGCCGCCCCGTTCAAGGTCGCCTGACCCCAAGCTGCCCAACCACAACATCGCCGTAACCCGCCCATCGCCTGAGCCCGTCAAGGACCGATCCCATGAGCAAGACCCCGCCGCCCGCCAACGCCCGCCGCTCGATCCGCCGCCACACGGCGATCGGCCTGGCGTCTGCGGCCTTTCTGGTCGGCGGTCTGGGCGGCTGGGCGGTGGTGACCGAGCTGTCCGGGGCCGTGGTGGCGCCGGGCCAGGTGGTGGTGGACAGCCACGTCAAGAAGGTGCAGCACCCCACCGGGGGCGTGGTGGGCGAGATCCTGGTGCGCGACGGCGACCGGGTGCGGGCCGGGGACGTGGTGGTGCGCCTGGACGAGACCGTGGCCAAGGCCAACCTGGCCATGATCGACAAGAGCCTGGACGAGCTCGGCGTGCGCCAGGCGCGGCTGGAGGCGGAGCGGGACGGGCTGAAAGACATCGCGTTCCCGTCGCGGCTGGTGAGCCGGCTGGTCGAGCCGGAGCTGTTCGGGCTGGTGGCGGGCGAGCGGCGGCTGTTCCAGAGCCGGCGCGAGGCGCGCGAGGGCCTGAAGGCGCAGCTGCGCGAGCGCATCGCGCAGCTGCAGGAGCAGATCGAGGGCACGCACCTGCAGGCCTCCGCCAAGGCGGACGAGATCAAGCTGATCCAGGACGAGCTCGTGGGGGTGCAGGAATTGTGGAAGAAGAACCTGGTGCCGATCACCCGGGTGACGGCGCTGCGGCGCGAGGAGACGCGGCTGCGCGGGGAGCGGGGTCAGCTGATCTCGTCGGTGGCGCAGGCCAAGGGGCGGATCAGCGAAACGGCGCTGCAGATCCTGCAGGTGGACCAGGAGCTGAGAAGCGAGGTGTCGAAGGAGCTGCGCGAGGCGCAGGCCAAAACGGCGGAGCTGGTGGAGCGCCAAGTGGCGGCGCAGGACCAGCTGCGGCGGATCGACATCCGGGCGCCGCAGGACGGGCTGGTGCACCAGTCGGTGGTGCACACGGTGGGCGGCGTGGTCAATGCGGGCGAGGCCTTGATGCTGGTGGTGCCGGAGACGGAGGCGCTGTCGATCGAGGTGAAGGTGGCGCCGCAGGACATCGACCAGCTGCGGCCGGGGCTGGACACGGTGCTGCGGCTGTCCGCCTTCAACCAGCGCACGACGCCGGAGCTCAAAGGGCAGGTGAGCGTGGTGGCGGCGGACCTGGTGACGGACCAGCGCTCGGGGGCGCAGTACTACCCGGTGCGGGTGACATTCGGGGAGGGCGAGCGCGAGCGGCTGGGGAGCGCCAAGCTGATGCCCGGCATGCCGGTGGAGGGCTTCATCCAGACCGGATCGCGCACCGTCCTGTCCTACCTCACCAAACCGCTGGCCGACCACATCACCAGAGCCTTCCGCGAAGAATGACAGGGACGAAACGTTGGGCGTCGTCACGGCGCTCCTCATGAAAGCCAGGAGCGAAACGACGAAGCACGAGACGGCGTGAATTCCACCTGACGCAAACAAAAGTATTCAGAAAAAGGGTGACGCCTCAGCACCCATAGTGAAAGAAGTCAGAATGTCGGATCAAAGAAGCAGCCTTGATGGCAATCATGCCCATGCTCGATCGAATCCAGGATTGGACGGCAGCGTCGAGGGTCGTGCGGACTGGGCCGTCGCTGCGATAACGGCTCACTGCATCATGACAGAAGCCTTGGTGCACACGATCTGCTTCGAACTGGCGGATGTCAGCCGGACCCGACTTCTGAAGGTTTTGGACATTGTCTATGACCAGCTCGAAGGCGGACTGGGCTGCGACGACAGAACCGTAAGAGCCTTCGGGGAGCAGCGCGACAGCATGAGGTCCCTGCTCGTCAGCAGTGTCATCCAGGCTGAAATGGGATCCGCCTCCGAATGATGGAGCAGTTGGGAGCGAAGGTCGAATCCGCGACGCTGAGATCTCTGTCGGTCGACAGCTCCATCGAACCTCAAGCGTTCCCGCAGCCTCCTGCCCTGCCGGAATAACGGCTATCCGGCGCTTGGGCCTCTCGTCGCGAGCCAAAGACCGCCCACGACCCCAAGAAGTCCAAGCAACACCCCGGGAGTGAAGGGCTCTCCGAGGAGCCAGACGCCGAGCAGGGCCGCCGTAATGGGGCTCAAGGAGAGAAACACGGTCACTCGGGTCGGCGTGGTGTTCTTGAGCGCCCATAACCACAGGATATAGCCGATGCCGCTCGATCCGCCGATGAAGACGACGGCGGCCCAGCCCGGAGCGCCGAGGTGCGGCAAGCCGGCAAAGAAACCCTCTGCCCCGGCCAGTCCTGCGAGGAACAGGACGGAGGCCAGCATGGCCCAGGCGCCGATGGGTAGCGTGGGATAGCGCGCTAGGTAGGGACGATAAAGGACAGAGCAGACGGCCCTGCAAAGGGCTGCCAGGAGCACCATCAGCGCCCCGAGCCACTCGTTCACGGAGTGTCGGTTATGAGCCTTTCGCCCAACGCGAGTCCCACGCCCACGATGGTCAGGACGACCCCTGCCCCTTTTGCCCTCGTCAAACGTTCGCGCCCCAGAACGGCGGCGATGAGCATGGTCAAGAGCGGAAAGGTCGCGAAGAGCAAAGCTGCGCGTGTCGACGAGATGAACAGCAGGCCCACGTTCAGCAGAGCGATCAACACTCCGAACTGGACGATGCCGAGAACCATCACAGCGAGCAGGTCGCGAAACGCGAAGCGTGTTCGCGTGCTCAAGAGCACGGCCGGGAGAAGGCACAGGAGCGCAACGGCATAGCGCAACAGGGCCAGTGAGGCCGGTCCGATGTCGTGGATCACGAAACGGGACGCCACGAGAGCCGCCCCGACCTGAACGCCGGTGGCGGCGGCCGCCGCCAGCGCCAGCGTCTCCCGGGAGCCTGTCACAGGTCGAGATCCCAATTCTGACCGATGAGGTCCTTTCCGAAGGAATGATGCGCTTCTTCTTTGACCAAGTAGAAGCCCTCGGCCTTGTAGATGGCACGGGCCGCCAAGAGAACGTCGTTGGTCCAGAGCGTGAGCGTCCTGTAACCCTTCGCCCTTGCAAACCCGATGCATTCCTCGACGAGCCGTCGTCCGAGGCCGAGTCCTCTTGCGTGCGGCTCCACATAGAGCAGGCGGAGCTTCGCCACTTCGTCCGATTGACGCACTAGGAAGACGCTGCCGAGGATCTCACCCTCACGTTCGGCAATCCAGCAGCGCTCGCGCGTGGGATCAAAGCTCCTGACGAAGGAGGCGGCGATCTCAGCCACGAGCGCCTCGAAAGTCTCGTCCCAACCGTATTCCTGGGCATAGAGCAGACCCTGCCGATGTGCGATCCAGCCGACATCTCCGACCTGGAGCGAGCGTAGGCGGTAGCAATTGCCGGATGGCGTATTTGGGTCGAGCAGCCGCTCGACCGTTCCCATGGCCTGGACGAGCCGCTCCCGCTCGCCCGGGGACAATGCCGTCAGAATAGAAGCGACTTGTGCGTCCGATGCCCGGTTCAACGGGTCGAAGACAGAACGTCCCGTATCGGTAAGGGCAACGAGGACTTGCCGACCATCTCCCTCTATGGGAATGCGCTTGATCAACCCACGAGCCTCGAAGCCTTTCAGGAGGCGGCTGAGATAGCCCCGGTCGAGGCCGAGATCCCGCCCGAGTTCGGTGGCTGTCAGACCGGTACGGTGGGCCAGTTCGTAGAGAACACGAACTTCCGTGAGTGAAAACTCGCTTTCGAGCAGGCCCTCATCGAGCAAGCCGATCTGGCGCGTGTAGAAACGGCTGAACCGACGGAATTGCGCGATCTGCTCAGGACTTGGACCTTGGGGCGCATGAGACATGGCTGCCTCCTCCGCCGAGCACAGTCCGACATATTGTTGACTGAGTCAACAATATGTCGTTGGAGTCGATCAAGCAGCGGCATCGATCCCGAGGCGTCCCTCGTGGATTGCGTGACAGGCCACCCCGCCGAGCAAGGGAGGGACTTCCGCCACGCAGCGCTCGTTCGCGAATGGGCAACGGGGATTGAAGGTGCAGCCGGACGGCGGACTGATGGGGTTGGGAATTTCACCGCTGACCGGAATGCGCTGGCGACCTGTCATGCCCACATCGGGCACCGCATCAAGCAGCATGCGCGTATAGGGGTGCTTCGGCCGGGAGAAAAGTTCGCGCCCATTGGAGATTTCGACGATGCGGCCGAGATACATCACGCCGATGCGGCTCGCCATATGGCGCACGACCGCCAGGTTGTGGCTGATGAACAGGTAGGTCAGCCCCAGGCGATCCTGCAGGTCGCGCATGAGGTTCAGGATCTGCGCCTGCACCGACACGTCGAGAGCGGAGGTCGGCTCGTCGCAGACGATGAATTCCGCGTTCGAGGCGAGCGCCCTTGCGATGGCGATGCGCTGGCGTTGGCCGCCCGAGAACTCGTGGGGATATTTCTTCCCGTCGGCGGGATGTAGACCCACGAAGGACAGGAGTTCGCCCACTCTCCCGGCTATGTCCTTTTCCCCGTCGATCAGACCGAATGCCCGGATCGGCTCGGCGACGATCTGGTCGACCTGCCAGCGAGGATTGAGGCTCGCATAGGGATCCTGAAAGATCATCTGGATCCGCCGCCTCAGGCGCTGGCGCTCCGCCAATGCGGCGCGGCTCGACATGGAAATCCCATCGATGATAACCTCCCCGCTCGTCGGCGGCAGGAGCCCGACGACCATGCGGGCCACCGTGGATTTACCGGAGCCCGATTCGCCCACCAGCGCGAAGGTCTCTCCCTTGGCGATGTTGAAGGAGACGCCGTCGACAGCCTTCAGGTACTGCTTCTCACCGCCTTCCAGAACCCGGTTCAGCCACGGCTTGGACACGTCGAAGACGCGACGCAGGTCATTGACTTCGACATAAGAACGCTCTGTCACGCAACGGCCTCCGACCGGACGGAAGATTGATCGTAAAGATGGCAGGCCACCCGATGCTCGCTTTGCTGGATAGGCTCCGGCCTCTCGACCCGGCAGCGGTCGAATACGTAGGGACACCGGGGGTTGAACGGGCAACCAGGCGGAATGGCCGACAGGCGCGGCATTGAGCCGGGAATCTGTACGAGGCGATCGGCGGCGCTCTCGAGCGACGGGATCGCCCCCATGAGTCCTTTGGCGTAAGGATGCAGCGGGTTCTGCACTACGTCCCGCACAGGCCCGATTTCCGCAATGCGTCCCGCATACATGACCGCGACCCGATCCGCCGTCTCGGCGATCACGCCCATGTCGTGGGTCACCAGCATGATGGCCGTCCCGTGCTCGCGACCAAGGCGCTTCAGAAGCGCGATGATCTGCGCCTGCACCGACACGTCGAGGGCCGTAGTAGGCTCGTCGGCGATGATAAGCTCGGGCTCGACGCAGAGAGCCAGAGCGATCACCACACGCTGACGCATGCCGCCGGAGAATTCGTGAGGGTAGCTGTCGATCCGCCTCTCGGGAGCAGGAATTCCCACATCGGCCAGAAGATCGATGGCTCGTTTCCTGGCCGCCGACGAAGACAGGTTCGTATGGGTGCGAATGGTCTCGACCAACTGCTCGCTCACCCGGTAGAGAGGATTGAGGCTCGTGAGCGGGTCCTGGAAGATCATGCCGATCCGTTTGCCGCGGATCCTGCGCATTTCCTCCGGCGGCAGGTTGTCGATCCGCATGCCGGACAGGAGGATTTCGCCGCCTGCGATCCGCCCCGGTGGATCGATCAGGCCAATCACGGCCGAACCGGTGACGGACTTGCCAGCGCCGGACTCGCCGACGACGCCGAGGACCTCGCCTTTGGCGATATCGAACGAAATACCATCGATGGCTTTGAGAGCGCCGCGCCGGGTAACGAATTCGACGCGAAGGTCGCGGACGGAGAGAACGGGTTGAACCACGGACATATTCTCCTCCCTCATCGCAGTTTCGGGTTCAGTGCGTCTCTCAGCCAATCTCCCAGGAGATTGATGGCGAGGACGAGGAGCGCCAGCGCGATGCCCGGAAACGCCACAATCCACCATTCGCCCGAGAACAGGTAATTGTTGCCGATGCGGATCAGCGTGCCAAGGGACGGCATTGTCTCAGGCATGCCGGTGCCGAGGAACGACAGGGTCGCCTCGGTGATGATCGCCAGCGCGAGGTTGATGGTGGCGATGACCAGGACCGGTCCCATGACGTTGGGCAGGATATGCCGGAACATGATGACCGGAGCCGGCAGGCCGATGAGGCGTGCGGCCGCGATGTAATCCTTGTTCTTCTCCACCATCACCGAGCCGCGAACCGTTCGGGCGTACTGCACCCAGAAGCTCAGGCCGATGGAGAACACCAGGACCGAGAGGGTCGTCGCCGGATCCAGCTGGCCTCCGAGGACAGCCTTCACGACTCCGTCCACCAGAAGGGCGATCAGAATGGCCGGAAAGGTCAATTGGACATCGGCGACGCGCATGATGATGGCATCGACCGTCCCACCCAGGTACCCCGCCACGAGGCCGAGCGCGATGCCGAGGGTCGCCGAGAACGCGACCCCCAGAAAGCCCACGAGCAGCGAGATGCGAAGCCCGTAGAGGATCGCCGAGAATATATCGCGACCTTGCTCGTCCGAGCCGAGAAGAAATGGGGTTTGGCCTTCCGCGTCCCAGATCGGCGGCAGCCGGCTGTTCAGGAGATCGAGCTGTGCAGGATCGAAGGGATTTTGAGGCGCCAGCACTCCCGCCAGGATGGCGACAGCCAAAAACAGGAGGGTCAGGAAGGCGGCCGCCATGGTGAGCTTGGAGCGTTTGAAGCTCGCCCAGACGTCGCTGTCGAGAAAACGGCCGGCCCAGGTGGTTGGTCCAGACGCTGTGGGCGCCGCTTGGAGTGCATCCGTCACGGGGATCTCCTCACGTTGGCTGCCGGATGGTGGTGCGCAAGCGCGGGTCCACCACCGTATAGAGGATGTCGACGGCCAGATTGATAGCCACGAAGATTAGCGCGACCAGCATCAGGTAGGCCGCCATGATCGGGATATCCACGTTCTGCACGGCCTGCACGAAGAGCAGGCCCATTCCCGGCCATTGAAACACCGTCTCGGTGATGATCGCGAAGGCGATGACCGAGCCGAACTGGAGGCCCACGATGGTGATGACCGGCACGAGGGTGTTCTTCAAGGCATGTCCGAAATGGATGGCGCGGGTCGTCAGCCCCCTGGCCCTGGCGAACTTGATGTAGTCCGTGCGCAGGACTTCCATCATCTCGGCCCGAACGATGCGCATGATCAGGGTCATCTGGAACAACCCGAGGGTGATCGACGGCATGATGAGGGCTTTGAGGCCGGAGACCGTCAGGAGCCCCGTGGACCACCAGCCGATCTGCACCGTGTCCCCTCGCCCGTAGGACGGAAGCCAGCCGAGGGTCACGGCGAAAAGATAGATGAGAAGAATGCCGATCAGGAATGTCGGCAGCGATATGCCCACCAGCGAGACCGTCTGGAAGACTTTCGTCAGAAAGCTGTCCCGCCTCAGGCCGGAATACACCCCCATCAGCACGCCGAACACCGTGGAGAAAATCGTGGCGCAGATCGCCAGTTCGAGGGTCGCCGGCATGCGCTCGGCCAGGAGATCGGAGACAGGCTGACGGAACTGATACGAGACCCCGAAATCGCCCTGGATGGATTGGGCCAGGTACCGCACGAACTGCACCGGAACCGGATCGTCCAGCCCGAGGGAGCGGCGCACCTGTTCCCGCTCCGCCGCAGGCGTATCGAGGGAGACGATCTGGTTGACCGGATCGCCGGCGAACCGAAACATCGCGAAAGCGATGATCCCGACGGCCAGAAGAACGCCGATGGCCTGCAAGGCTCGTCGGATGGTGAAAGCAAGCATTCGCTAATCCACGATCGCGTGACCTCGGGGCCGGAATGGCACCCGAGGGCATCTTCGAGAAGAATGTCCCGAACACCGCATGCGCGACGTCCGGGACGAGCGATCCGGCGCAGACTACTCTTTCTTGGCCCAGTAGAGCAGGACGGAGTTGTCGGCCCGCTGGCTGAGCTTCACCTTGTTCGAAACACCCCAGGCCAAGGCCTGCTGGTGCAGCGGAATGTAGCCGTAGTCGTTGACCGTGATCTGGAACGCTTCCTTGATCATCTGGTCGCGCTTGGCCTTGTCGGTCTCGACGAGGATCTTGTCGGTCAGCTCGTCGTGCTTCTTGTTGCAGTAGTTGCCGAGGTTGGACTCACCGCGCGAGGATTGCGGATTGTCCCGGCAGCCTTCGATGTCGTGCAGCACGTTGTGGCTGTCGAAGGTGCCCGGGGTCCATCCCAGGAGGTAGAACGAAGTATTGTAGTTGCCTGCCTTCAGGACCTTTCCGAAGTATTGAGCCTTCGGCTGCGCCATGAGGTTCACCTTGATGCCGGCGCGGGCCAGCATGCTGACGACGGCCTGACAGATCGCCTCGTCATTGACATAGCGGTCGTTCGGGCAGTCCATGCCGACTTCGAACCCATTCGGATACCCGGCGTCGGCGAGCAGCTTCTTGGCGCCCTCGAGGTCATACTTCGGACGCTCGAAATCCTTCGAGAAGGTGAACAGCTCCGGCGCAATCATGAGGGCGGACGGCGTCGCCAGGCCGCGCATGACGCGAGACTTGATGGTCTCGATGTCGATAGCCTTGAAGAAGGCTTCACGAACCTTGGGGTCCTTGAACGGGTTCTTGCCCTTCACGTTCGAGAACAGCAGTTCGTCGCGGGTCTGGTCCATGCCCAGGAAGATCGTGCGCAGCTCGGGCCCCGACAGCACCTTTGCGTTTGCGCTGCTGTTGACCCGCTGGATGTCCTGCAGCGGAACCGGCTCGATCACGTCGACCTCGCCGGAGAGCAGCGCCGCGACGCGGGTGGCGTCCGAGCCGATCGGCGTGAAGACGATCTCATCGAGGTTGTGCTCGGCCTTGTCCCACCATTCCTTGTTGGACTTGAAGACGGTCTTCACGCCCGGCTGGTGGCTTTCGATCTTGAACGGGCCGGTGCCGTTGGCGTTGAGAGCCGCGTAGCTCGGGGTCGTGGCGGAGGCGGGGGTCGGCCCCGTCGCATTGTTCGCCTCGGCCCATTCCTTGTCCAGGATATACCAGGTATCCCACTGGGAGTTCAGGATCGGGTTGGGGGATTTGAGCTTCACGTCGATGGTGTGATCGTCCACCTTCACGAACTCGGCGTTCGTCGGCACACGGGTCTGGAAGTTGGACCCCTGCGCCCTCACCCGGTTCGCCGAGAAGATCACGTCGTCGGCATTAAAGGCGTTGCCATTGTGGAACTTGACGCCCTTGCGCAGGAAGAAGCGCCAGGTCAGGCCGTCCTCGCTGATTTCCCACCGCTCGGCCAGGCTTGGCTGAATGGCCAGATCCTTGCCGCGCCTGGTGAGCCCTTCATAGACGTGCCCGAGATGGGCGTTCGTGGTCGTCTCGTTCACCGTATAGGGATCGAGCGACTTGAGATCGCCTTGGTTGGCGTATCGGAGGGTGACAGCCATGGCTGGCAGGGCCGAGCCCGCCAGAAGAATGGCGGCAGTGGCCGCTAGAAATGTCGGACGGATCGTCATTGATGTGTCTTTCTCCACTGGAAGTCCCGCGTCGTTGCGCGGTTTTTTATTTCGGAAGCCTACACGTTTACCGGCAGTTCCTCCTCGGACCGGAAGGTTAGGCAGGAAAGGGCCTCAGGGTCTAGTCCCGACGTGAACCTACGTGATCAGCATTTAGGCACAGAGCTCGCCGATCAGGCGGCGCAGCACCCGCTCTCCGGCCTCGAATTCGCTGGTTTCGATATATTCGTCCGGCTGATGGGCTTGAGCGATGTCGCCCGGCCCGCAGACCACAGTCGACCAGCCGACCCTTTGAAAAATCCCGGCTTCCGTCCCATAGGACACCACGTGGCTTCCATTGTCCCCCGTCAGCCGGCGCATCAGTCTCTCCGCCGCGCCGTCCGTTTCCGGTCGAAGGCCCGGAACCTCGGCAACGAGCTCGACCGCAATACCCGCCTCGGGGATGACGGCTTTTATGCGAGGCTCGATAACGTCGCGGATATAGGCGCGGTAGCGCTCCAGGTATTCCTCAGGACTTTCGGTCGGAATGGTCCGGATATCGCTGAAAAACCATGCGGAGGATGAAACGATGTTAGCGGCGCTGCCGCCCACCATCATTCCGCAATGCAGCGTCGTATAGGGTGGCTCGAAGGGGTTGGAGGAATCGACCCGGCGCTTGTTCTCCTCCATGGCGTCCTCGTGCCAAGTGATGAGGCGCGCGGCGTTCATGACCGCACTCACCCCCTGGTCGATCCGGCTCGAATGGACCGCATAGCCTGTCACCTCGGTGCGCAGCTGTACGGAAGCCTTGTGTCCGGTCACCACCGCGTGCCGAGTCGGCTCCCCTACGATGACGGCGGAGGGATTCGGAATTGTCTCGGCCATGGCCCGAACCATCGAGGGCGCACCCCGGCACGCGATCTCCTCGTCGTAAGACAAGGCGATATGAACCGGCCGCTGCAGGGGGGCCTGAACCATCTCCGGCACGAGAGCCAGAACAAGGGCATCAAAGCCCTTCATGTCAGTGGTGCCGCGACCGTAGAGGCGGCCATTCCTCTCCGTGAGGGTCCAGGGGTCGCTGGACCAGGCCTGACCCTCGACCGGTACGACGTCGGTATGTCCGGACAGCACGATGCCTCCTTCGACCCGGGGCCCGATCGTGGCATAGAGGTTGGCCTTGTCGCCCTCAGGGTTCATGACCAGATGGCTCTCGACCCCATGGCTCTTCAGCCCATCCCGGCAGAAGTGAATAAGATCGAGATTGCTGCTCGTGGAGACACTCGGGAAGGCAATCAAACGCGCGAGCATTTCGCGAGGCGACAGGGACATGGGACAAACCTTGATTAAGCGGAGGCCAGCATCCAACCCTGGACGGCAAGCGGTCAAGCTGCATTTGTCGTCATGACCTGCACAAGATCTGTTGCAAGATCTGTTGACGGACGCCATCCGCCCAACAATGATCGGCCGCCCTTCACCACGTCCCGCATCATGGCGCGCAAATCAGTTCTCACGTCCCAGGCTGCTCCTCCGGCGGGCGCATATTCCCAAGCCGTTTCGGCCGGCGATTTTGTCTTCGTATCGGGACAATTGCCGCTCGATCCGAACGGTGCACTCGTGGGAGCTGGCGACATCAAGGCTCAAACGCGGATAGTGCTGCACAACATGGCGGCTATCCTGCGCGAAGCAGGATCATCCCTAGATGATGTGGTGAAAACCACTGTTTTCCTGACCAGTCTCGACGACTTTCCGGGAATGAACGAGATCTACGCGGCCACTTTCGCGCCGCCCTACCCTGCGCGCTCGACGGTCGAGATCGGCCGGCTTCCCCATGGCATGCTCCTTGAGATCGAATGCATCGCAACCGCCCAACGGAAAACCACATGACCGCTTTTGACGTGACCCTGGCCGACATCGAAGCCGCTCGCGCCCGCATCGCCGGAAAGGTCCGGCGGACCCCCACCTTCGACAGCCTCGACGTCTCGGCGTGTCTCGGCCGGCGCACCGTTCTGAAGCTGGAATCCTTGCAGATGGCCGGCTCCTTCAAGGTGCGAGGTGTTTTCAACAAGGTCATGACGATGAGCGACGCGGAGCGCGAGCGAGGCCTTGTAACCGTATCAGGCGGCAATCATGCCATTGCGGTGGCGAATGTGGCAGGAACGCTCGGAATCGACGCCCTGGTGCTGATGCCCAAGGTGACGCCCCAGTTCAACGTAGACCTGACATTGAAGCTCGGCGCCCGTGTGGAACTGTGTGACGATGCGGCGGAAGCCTTCGCCAAGGCAGAGGCTTACCAGACAGAAGGCAAAGTTTTCGTCCACCCCTATGACGACCCGGCCATCATCGCGGGGCATGGCACCTTGGGCCTCGAGTTACTGGACGACGTTCCCGATCTCACTCACGTTTTCGTGTCGATCGGCGGCGGCGGCTTCATGGCCGGTGTGGCGGCTGCTCTAAAGGCGAAGCTGCCCTCCGTTGCGGTCTACGGGGTCGAAACCGTGGGAGCGCCGACGATGACCGAAGCGCTCAAGGCAGACCAACCTGTGACGATCCGGGCCACGTCGGTCGCCCGCACCCTCGGGGCCCCATTCGCCACCCCTCGCACCCTATCGGCCGCGAAGCTCTTCCTGGAAGAGATCGTGCTCGTGGAGGATCCGCCGATGATCGCCGACCTGAATTGGCTCCTCCAGACCGAGAAGGTGCTGACCGAGCCGGCTGCGGCCTGCGTACTGACCGCAGCCCAGCGCATCGCGCCGTCATTGCCCGAAGACAGCGTGGTCGGCCTCGTCCTCTGTGGCTCCAACGTGTCCCTCAATGACCTGGACATGTGGCGCCGGGAGTTGGTCAAGGCATAGCCCTAGCGGTCCTAGCGGGACAGTGGATCAAAAAGTTTCCTTGAAGAGCCGGAGACCGGGGTTGGGACGTCACCCGGTTTTCCTGCCTTTCCTGAGACGTTCCTAAAATTTTCTCCGAAGTCGCTCGATCGCATCACGATGCGCGCGAGGGTCCACGTCGAACTCGGCTGCGAGGCGCTGTATCTCGGCCTCCCGCTCCTCCGGAGACAATTTAGGACTAAGGTTGGACACCTGGGCTACGAATGAAGCGCCCGCCAGAACAGGATCGCGCCGCATTGCGGTTTGTTCCCGTTCCTTTTTCGAGCGTGCCTGACGCTCCTTGTAAGTATCGAACGGACCGAGCGCTCGCAGCGCCCTGTTTCGCAGAGCAACGGCCGGAAGCTCATGCTCCTGGGCGATGTCGGCAATTGCCTGCTCCGCATCCTCGCCAGCCATGATGGCTTGAGCAACTTCTTCAATGGCGGGAATAAATGCGTCCATTTCATTCTCTTTCTTATTGACTTCTTTCTATCCAACGAGCATTCGATAGATCGGTTCGCACAGCCCATGCAGCGACGTTCCACTGACCGGACAAGCATGTTCAAGTCAAAAACAATCGGCGTGATGGCCGAGGAACTTGCTCCGCCCGACTTCCCTCGCCACACCTGCTAATTTGTCGCGATGCCATGGCTCCGGCAAAGTGATATCGGCCGATCATATTCTCCGAATCTGGCGCGAAAGGTGCGGTCGTGAAGCTAGCGGCCCTTGGACTCGTTTTGATCACCTTGATCGCGCCTTCGAGCGCTCGCGCTGATGAAAATCTCGTCGCGAAACGCGAGGTGTGCCGTCAGGAAGCGAAGGCGCGCATTGCGCCGAAGACGAAGATCGCGGTCGATGAGTACCGGCGTATCGTGGAACGGCGGAACGCACATGTCAGCGAGTGCATGACGCGTGCTTTCGTCGTCCGCAAAGACCCACCCCCGTCGCCGAAGCCGACCCAACAAGAGCTGAGGCAGGCGCAAAGAAACATTGTCCTTGTCCATGTCAGGAAGAAGGATTCCCGCTGGACGACCGGCAGCATCAAGCAGCGCGCAGCAACAAAACCCTCCCTGAAATCGTCTGCTCGCACGCGAGTGAAATACCCGGTTCGCCGGAAAAGACGGTAAAGCGACAGGCGACGCAAGCCTGATGTACCTTCGCCTGCGCCACTGTCACCGGGACGGGTCCTGAGGCTGGATCACGCCCTTCGGAGGCAGCGAGGCGGAATCGCTAAGGTCTGGCACCGCGATGCGAGTTGCCCTAAGACTCCCCGAGTCTGCAACCGGGCACCCTCGCGCCACAGCCTTCATAGAGCATCATGTCCGATCATCTCTCCCTTCCCAAGGACAAGATTCACATACTGCTCCTTGAAGGAGTGAACGATTCGGCCGTCGACCTCATTCGATCCGCCGGATACACGAACATCACTTATCTCAAGACGTCTTTGGACGGCGCTGCCCTGCGGCAGGCGCTTCGCGGCGTACACTTGCTTGGCATCCGGTCCCGAACGCAGATGACAAGGGAGGTCATCGAAGCCGCTGACCGCCTCATCGCCATCGGGTGCTTCAGCGTAGGGACGAACCAAGTCGACCTCGACGCCGCGCGGCTTGCGGGCATTCCGGTCTTCAACGCCCCCTTTTCGAACACCCGAAGCGTTGCCGAACTGGTGATCGGCGAAATCGTCATGCTCTTCCGGCGCATCATCCCAAGGTCCAACGCCGCTCATACGGGCGGCTGGGACAAGTCTGCGGTGGACAGCCACGAGGTGCGCGGCAAGACGCTGGGCATCGTCGGCTACGGCAACATTGGCTCGCAATTGTCCAATCTGGCCGAGGCCATGGGCATGCGGGTCATCTTCTTCGATCAGACCGACAAGCTGCGGCACGGCAACACCGAACCTGCCGCCAGCCTTCAGGATCTCCTGAGCCAGAGCGACGTGGTCAGCCTGCACGTGCCCGAGACGCCCGCCACCCATGGCATGATCGGTAAAGCCGAGATCGCCTCCATGAAAAAGGGCGCTTACCTCATCAACAACAGCCGGGGCACGGTCGTCGATCTCGATGCCTTGGCGGCGGCTTTGAGAAGCGGGCACCTGCGCGGCGCGGCCGTGGATGTGTTTCCGGTCGAGCCGGCCTCCAACAAGGAATCGTTCCAGACCCCACTCCAGGGGATCGAGAATGTCATCCTGACGCCTCATGTCGGAGGCTCGACCGAGGAGGCCCAGGAACGCATCGGAGCCGAGGTCGCCCGCAAGCTGATCGACTATTCGGATGTGGGCTCGACCTTCGGGGCGGTCAATTTCCCGCAGGCTCAGCTCCCGTCCCGCCCGACAGGAACACGCTACATCCATGTGCACCGCAACGTCCCGGGGATGCTCGGACGTCTGAACGAGGTGTTCTCCCGCCGCGGCTTGAACATCGCAGCGCAGTATCTCCAGACCGATGGCGAGCTTGGATACGTGGTGATCGAGTCCGAGGGCTCAACGGCGCAAAGCCGGCAGACTCTCAAGGAGATTCGCGCGCTCGAAGGTACCATCCGGGCGCGGCTGCTCTACGAGCACCAGTAACTCGCCCCCTTGAGGCCAACGCCACGGGGATAAACCCACAATCGTCCTGGACCGATCGAGGTCTACGCTTAACTTTTGTTTATGGAACGCAGTTGCGACAAGTCTGGAGGACGCCGTGACAGACGACCTTGCCACGAAGACATGCACTCCCTGCCGCGGAGGAATTCCTCCTTTGTCATCAGCGGAGGTCGAGACGTTTCGAACGAAGGTCCCTGAATGGACCGTGGCGGACAGTTCAAGCCGGATTGAAAGAACCTTCCGATTCAGGAATTTCGCAGAAGCCTTCGCGTTCGTGCAGAAAGTCGCCGAACTTGCGGAGAGCGAGGGTCACCATCCCGATGTCAGCTTCGGCTGGGGCTATGTGACCGTGTCCCTTCAAACAAAGAAGATCAAAGGCCTGCACGAGAACGACTTCATCATCGCGGCCAAATTGGACGAGATCACCAAGTCCGGCTGATGGAGCTTTTAACGAGGTCTAGGCGAACGAAGCTGCAAAGGCCTCCTCGAGACCTGCCGGACCATCGAGCCATTCCACCCAGACCCACACGACGAGATCGGCCTCGGCCGACCGGCGCGCCTGCCAGTAGCCTTCGTCTCCGCAGCGACACACCTCGGGATAGGGATGCAGGAAATCGCTGATCGCCGTAACTGCATCGCCATAATGCGGAAAGCACTCGCGGATGCAGCCGCTGTCGAGCGGACGCCCTGATCGGCCGACGAGTTGCCACCGGACGAGGTAGGCCATCAGCGGCCTCCAATCTCAGATCCTTGAAACGGCTCGTGTTCCTACGGCTTTATGAGAAGCTGAAACTCCGTTTCAAGATCAATGGTGCTGTGTTGCGGCCGAGCGCCAGCGCTCGATGTCGAGGATAACTGAAAAGAAATGGCTTCGGGAGCAGGCCGGATATCAATTTCTGCCAATCCTGTCCTTTCGCCACCCGGCGGCATGGGCTGCCCACCTTGGAACGAGAAGAGAAATACGACGTTGCCGGTCGTGCAAAACGAGCAAAGATCATGTCCAGCAGCCAGGAGCCTGCCGCAGAATTGGGAATTCTCCGGTCGCGGCCGGAAACCATCGCCAAACCGTCCAGCTCCCCGCTCGGCTCCCGACCCTTGGATCTGAGCGCCACTCGAGACGGAGCGCTGTACATACCGAACCGGCAAGATGCCACCAAACCTGCGCCGCTGATCGTCGCCTTACACGGAGCCGGTGGCGTCGCCTCGCAGCTTATCGATCTCCTGGTCGGGCCAGCGGACGCTCATGGCATCATCATCCTCGCGCCGGAATCCCGCAGTTCCACCTGGGACGTGATCAGGGGCGGCTACGGCCCCGATGTCCTGTTCATTGACCGGGCGCTCCAAAAGGTTTTCGACCTCCATGTGATCAATCCGCAGCGAATTGCCGTCGCGGGTTTCTCGGACGGGGCGTCCTATGCGCTTTCCATCGGCCTCATCAACGGCTCGCTGTTCGGCAATATCGTGGCCTTCTCGCCCGGTTTCATGGCTCCAACCCAGCAAAGTGACACCCCTCGGATTTTCATTTCACATGGGGTCACGGACGAGGTGCTGCCGATCGATCGTTGCAGTCGCCGTCTCGTGCCAAACCTGAAAAAAGCTGGCTACGACGTGGATTATCAGGAATTCGAGGGTGGCCATGTGGTGCCGGCCGACATAGTCGAGCGCGCCATCCGGCGGTTTCTCGGTTAACCGAGGGATTCACCTGATAGGCCCAGGACGTGACTGGTGTCATCCTTCGATTCAATGGCCTCGATCCACATTCCCGCCGACTGGTCCGACGCAGCCGAATATATACTGTCGGGCGATTTCCAGCGCATCCTGGTCATCGGATCTGCCGATGCGGGCAAAAGCACCTTCTGTCGCTTTCTTCGGGAGCACGCGCTCCAGGCCGGAAGAACGGTTGCTCTTCTCGACGCGGATGTGGGCCAGAAGATGCTCGGACCGCCCGCATGCCTCACCACGGCCGAACCCACGCGGAGCAGGCTCCTCTTCGTAGGCACGACCAATCCCATCCTCGGTTGGAGCCGCTTGGTGGAAGGCGTGCGCTTCCTCGCAGACACGACCGCTGCAGACCTTCTTATTGCAAATACGAGCGGGCTGTTGGCGGGCCCCGGCAGGCGTCTGAAGGCCGCCAAAATCACCGCCCTCGCGCCAGACCTCCTGGTGGCGCTCGGTGACGATCCGAAGCTGGACGAGATCATGAGGGACTACCCCGGCCTCTCTGCCCTTCGTCTAACCCGGTCGCCCGAGGCGAAGCGCAAAACGAACGGTGAGCGGCGAGCTTCGAGACGCGAGGCATTCCAGCGCTATTTTACCGAGGCGTCTGTCGTGGAGTTCGAGCACCATGACCTGCTATCCATCAACGCAGGAAGTTATCCGACCGGTCTCTTGGTTGGATTCCCGGACGGGCAAGGAGGCGATGCCGGCCTCGGCATCCTGGCTGAACCTTCGAGCATGGGGACAGTCCGCATCCTGACCCCTGTCGCACCGCACCTGATCCGCGCAATCACGCCGGGATCGATTTGCATTGACCAGAATTTTGCCGATTCCCCTGTACAACCCGCGACCTAAGGCAAAGCCTTAAACCTCGCTAGGATGGTTCGGTGCTGCCCCTGTTTCAGATTTCACATTCCTTGGGCCGCTTATCATCGCTCCAGTCGGCCAGCCTGATCTGCTTGACAGCGGCTTTGAGGGCTTTGCCGTCTCGGATGCCCTGCCCTGTCAGGAGGTTCAGGTCGCAGTGTCTGCCCGCCTTCGGTTCCAGCGTGTCACGGCTGTCGAACGTCACGCCGGCGACCAGGAATTCGCCATTCCGGTATACGATCGTGAGAGTCTGGCTCCAGCGGCTGCGGCCTATGGCGTCGTTCCCGGATTTGAGCAGCAGGGATCCCTTGGGGTTGAGATCGAGGCTGGGCTGGGTTCCCCACATGGCGCCCTTCCAGGCAGCGCCCGTTTTGGCCAGTGCAAGGTTCCGCCGCTCGCCTCCGTTCGGATCGTCTGCGGAAACATAGATATAAAGGTCCGCCTGGTCCTCCTGGCCCTCGACCAAGACTGCGCGATCCATCCTCCCGTCGCCATTCCAGTCGGACGTGACGGCGCTGAGCACGGCATCCGGACGGATGTTGACCGGGGATTGCGAAGCCGACTGCGCCTGCGCGCCGGCCGCAAGAACGGATAACGCCATTGCGAAAACGGTTCTCATATTCATACGCTCCAGCCGCGCGGGAAGTAGCACGGAGCCGATCCGCGGTCAGCGGCTGCCTGCGCGGGCAGGCCTTTGCCGGAGTCTTGAATGGGACTTCGCCGATGTGAACCCTTCCGATTGAATAGTCCGGCAGAAGTTCAAGGCCGCTTTCATGAAGGCCTGCTGAGCTTCACTGTGGGCGCTGACCGCTTTGATCCACGGACCATCGGCCTTCATGGTCTTAAGTCTTTCCGGCGCAAGGTGCTTCTTGGCCTCCTCCGCCTTGAGGCAGAGTTCATAGGCATGCAGAAGATCCCTCTGGTTGGTCATGGAAGGTCTCGTTCAAGCGTCGCAGCCATTATCGGCTCAGCCTACACCATCAAGAGTGAACGATTGCCTTCCGGCGGGAGCGATCCCGCAACCAAAAACTCCTACCCCCTCGCGGCCTCCGCCTGAACCGGCGAGGCCTCCCGAGGTGTGCCTTTAGCAGGCGGCGCGGCCTCCAGCCGCATCCTGCCGCGCCGCACAAACGACAGCGCTTAACCGACTGTTAACCATAATGTTTGCAGTTTCTATGCATGAAGAACAAGGAGGCAACAAACATGGGTCAAGGCCATAGCGAGACCGAAGGAGCAAAGCTCGATTCGGTCGCCCGGCATCGTATCGGCAGAAGACTGCGTGCGCAGTACCGCTCTGTCACGGGGGCTCCCATTCCCAATGAGCACGTCGACCTTCTGCTCACTCTGCGTCAGGTCGAGCGCGAGCGTAACCGGAACACCAACCCGTAGTCTCACTATCTTATCCTAGTGCATCTGCGCGGCGGGTCCGCCGCGCAGACGGCCTATGGGATGGCGCGCGCCCTTCCAAACCACGACCCGGCGTCGATGGGCGCGACAATCCTTGGCTTGAATGCCCGGCGTCTGACGGTGTAGGCATAGATTACTCCCAACACCGTCAGGTTTACCCCCATGCCTCAGTATCGCTCCCGCACGTCCACCCATGGCCGCAACATGGCCGGCGCCCGAGGACTTTGGCGCGCTACAGGCATGAAGGACGAGGATTTCGGCAAGCCCATCATCGCGGTGGTCAATTCCTTCACCCAGTTCGTGCCTGGCCACGTGCACCTGAAGGATCTCGGCCAGATGGTGGCGCGGGAGATCGAGAAGGCCGGCGGCGTCGCCAAGGAATTCAACACCATCGCGGTGGATGACGGCATCGCCATGGGGCATGACGGCATGCTCTACAGCCTGCCGTCGCGCGAAATCATTGCGGATTCGGTCGAATACATGGCCAACGCCCATTGCGTGGATGGCCTCGTGTGCATTTCGAACTGTGACAAGATCACACCCGGGATGCTGATGGCGTCCCTGCGCCTCAACATTCCCACCGTGTTCGTTTCCGGCGGGCCGATGGAGGCCGGCAAGGCCAACCTGCGCGGCAAGCTCAAGAAGCTCGATCTCGTCGATGCCATGGTGGCGGCGGCCGACGAGTCCATCACCGACGAAGAGGTCAAGGTCATCGAGCGCTCGGCATGCCCGACCTGCGGCTCCTGCTCCGGCATGTTCACGGCCAACTCCATGAACTGCCTCACCGAGGCGCTGGGCCTTGCGCTGCCGGGGAACGGCACGGTTCTGGCGACGCATGCGGATCGCCAACGGCTGTTCGTCGAAGCCGGTCACCTCATCGTCGATCTCGTGCGCCGCCACTATGAGCAGGACGACGCCTCCGTCCTTCCGCGTAACATCGCCACCTTCCAGGCGTTCGAGAACGCAATGACCCTCGATATCGCCATGGGCGGCTCCACCAACACGGTGCTGCACCTCCTCGCCGCCGCCCGCGAGGCGGAGGTCGATTTCACCATGGAGCACATCGACCGGCTCTCCCGCCGCGTGCCCGTGCTGTGCAAGGTCGCGCCTGCCATCGCCGATGTCCACATCGAGGACGTTCACCGGGCCGGCGGGATCATGGGCATTCTGGGCGAGCTCGACCGGGCGGGCCTCCTGCACCGTGACGCGGGAAGCGTTCACGCCGAAAGCCTCGGCCATGCGCTTGACCGATGGGACGTGAAGCGCACGAACAGCGAGGCGGTGCGGACCTTCTATCAGGCTGCGCCTGGGGGTGTCCCGACGACGGTCGCCTTCAGCCAGGAGCGTCGCTTCGAAGAGTTGGACCTTGACCGGCAGAAGGGTGTGATCCGCAATGCCGACTACGCCTTCTCAAAGGATGGCGGGTTGGCGGTATTGTCCGGAAACCTCGCAGTGGATGGCTGCATCGTCAAAACCGCCGGGGTGGACGAAAGCATCCTGGTCTTCAATGGCCCGGCGCGGGTCTTCGAGAGCCAGGACGCCGCCGTTCAGGGCATCCTCGGGGGCGCGGTGAAAGCCGGCGACGTGGTGGTCATCCGGTATGAGGGCCCGCGAGGCGGACCGGGCATGCAGGAGATGCTCTATCCAACCAGCTATCTGAAATCGAAGGGTCTCGGAAAGGCCTGCGCGCTTATCACGGATGGCCGCTTTTCGGGCGGCACCTCGGGTCTTTCCATCGGACACGTCTCGCCGGAAGCGGCGGAAGGCGGGATCATCGGCCTTGTTCAGGAAGGCGACCGCATCGAGATCGACATCCCGAACCGCACCATCCGCCTCGCGGTGCCGGACGAGGAACTGGCCCAGCGCCGCGCCGCCATGCAGGCGCGCGGAGACAAGGCCTGGAAGCCGGCAGCCGACCGCAAGCGGAAAGTCTCGACCGCGCTGCGGGCATATGCGTCCATGACCACAAGCGCCGCCAAGGGCGCCGTGCGGGTCGTGCCGGAGTGATCCCCAACAGGGATCAACTCCAGCCCAAGATCTAAAGCGCTCTGCACGGGCGCTCCCTGCCTCTCAGGAGGCTCCAGGTGGCGCGAAGAAGCAAATGATCGCCTTGGTCGTCGCTTCCTCGCAGAGATGAAATTTGGCGTCCGGGGATGGCTTGGCGGTCTTCCTCCGGACGATCCGCCCATCCCAGAGCCTCCATCCCTCCGGGACTTCGGAGACGACCTCACCCCGTTCTTCCGCGAGCTCACGGCAATCCTTCTCGCTACAACACCAGGCCGGGTACCAATCGTGCGCCACAGCCTCGGGCGCGTTTGCAAAGCAAGCCAGCAAGAGAATGGAGGCGGCACTCCGCCGTGTCATGCATGCCTCGAGCCGGAGGAGCAACGGCGACTACCACGCATACGGCCTGTCTCCTAAGAATCGGGCGGACCCATCGGTCGCTTGGCGAGCGTGCTCCAGCCCACGAAAAGAAGGAAATAGATCGCGAGGGCTGGTTTGACGACTGGCTCAAGGCCCTGTGCAAGCAGGCTACACTAGGCTCGCTCGATCTCGGAATGCCGAGCGACCGCTTCCGCTCCGTGGGTGCTCCTGATCACATACAGGGTCGTTCCGCCATCCTCGAGGGGAAGGATGCGGACGATCTCGTAGATGCGCCCCGTCACTTTTCGGAACCGCACGAACTGCCCGACTGAAAAACTGGACTGCATGAGGCCTCCACCAGCGAAATAACCTGCTGTAGGGCATTTTATGGTGCACTGCACAAAATCAGCAACCCTCCGACTGGTCAATTTTGTTGCAATCGCGTGCCTCATCACTTCGCTCTGCCCGGGATAGCAGGCCCAGTTTACGGCTACTGCTCAGCAATCGGCATTCTCGCCCTATTTTTCGGCAACGGTTTAGGTTCCGTGCCGGTGGTGCATAGGTCATATGCCCTGACCAATATCCCGCAATGCAGCAAAGTGCTCCAGATTCCCCTCAACAGCAAGAACAGGGAAGCGCCCGGGATCGTGGGTGTTCACCGCCACCGGAAAGGCAACAGACTCATGATCATTTCACTCGTCCTCAAAAAGCTTCGGGAATGGCTCGATTATCAGGCGACGGTTCGAGAGCTCGAAGGTCTCGACGACCGTGACCTGTCCGATCTTGGAATTGGCCGCAGCGACATCAGAAGCATCGCCCGCGGATCGACGCGGTAACGCCTCGCCACCCCAACCGAACGACATCGCCGGCGTGAGCCGCAGACCTAGATTTGCGTCACCAGATCAATCAACTCGCCCAGATGGGCGAGCCGCTTGTACCGCGGCTCGTCCGAAGGCTCGTCGCAATGCTCCAAGGCCCAGGTGAGGGCATGGGGCACATAGACGCCCCAGCTTCCGGCCTGAATTGCCGGCACCACGTCCGACTTTAAGGAATTACCGACCATCATGCTGCGGTTCGGCCCATCGCCGTAGCGGTTGAAAATCCTCTCATAGGTCGCAGCATTTTTGTCGCTGACGATTTCGACCGCATCGAACAGCTCACCGAGGCCTGATTGGGCAAGCTTGCGCTCCTGATCGAAGAGATCACCCTTCGTGATCAGGATTATGCGATAGGAGCCCGCCAGTTGCTCAAGCGTTTCCCGCGCATGGGGGAGCGTTTCGATGGGATGGGCGAGCATCTCCCGCCCGGCGGCTAGAATTTCGCCGATCGTCGCGGCAGAAACCCGCCCCTCCGTCACATCAATGGCCGTCTCGATCATCGAGAGCGTGAACCCCTTGATGCCAAAGCCGTAGAATTGAAGATTTCTCCTCTCCGCCTCGAGCAGACGGCTGGAGATCGTGTGCGCATCTCCATGCTCCGTCAGCAGGGACGTGAAGCGTTCTTCCGTCAGCCGGTAGAATGTCTCGTTCTGCCAAAGGGTGTCGTCGGCGTCGAAACCGATGGTGGAAAGGCTGGACATCAGGCGCTTGTTCCCGGGAGATCGTTCATGCGCAGCACATTAGCTCATCGTGCGGAAAAGCAAGTCGGGTCTTCCGTACCGGACGATGCGCTGCTTCTTGAAGAGAGGATGGAGCCGATGCACGTTTCAACGGCCCTTCCCCGCCCTAGATGATGTGCTGATGACTTTCAGCCTTGAGGAACGGATGAGCCAGATCGCGTGGCGACAGGATAGCGTCGCGGGTGTGCCGCTGAACCGGTATGTCGGATATGTGGGACCTGTCGAAGTCGGCTCCGTGCAATACGACGGCAGCAACAGGTTCTGGGTCTGGGCCAGCCCGCTTCAGGAGGACGCCTGGGGTTATGGACCGACGGAAGGCGCCGCCAAGACCGCCATGGAGCTGTGGCTGAGGTCATGGCTCGACAACTTCCGACCGTTCCTCAAACCGGAGACCTGATCCGCAAGCTGAATCAGGCCGGCTGTCGGTACGGCTTAACGATCGGCTTTTTTCGGATTCACGAAGTCCGTCAGCGCGGCCTCGACGGCTTGACGTCCGGCCTCCTCGATCTTCGCTGTCCTGCGAGCCCGATCCTTCTTCTCGATCTTCTCGATGATCGGATCGAACTCCCGAGGAACCATCGGGTCGCCAAGATATTTGGGCTTCTCGCCAAGTTCGTGCAGCTGGGCGCGCAGCTTTTGCCCCAGATGCTCTTGAACCGGCCTCGGCAGCGGAGGCTGGTTACTCCTCGGCCTTGGTGTTTTGTCGCCCTTCCCCGCCATCATGGTCCCTGCCTCGCATCAGCCCGCAAGCATTAACGAAAGCGTAACCGTTCGGGTTCCAGCCGAACAAGCTGAAACCCTTAGTTTTCTAGGAAAGAGCGACAGGACAGGCGCTCACTGCCCTGTCTTGGCATCCGGCTCGTATCCGGGATCGTAATGGGGGCCCGCCATGGTCCCGTCGGCGGCCATGCCGATGATGCCATGGGAGAGATCCTTGATCGCCAGGAACATCACATCCTCCTCCGGCAGCGCCACAGTGGAGTGCACCTTGTTGGCCGGGAAGTAGATCAGAGTGCCAGGACCGACGATCTTCTCCTCTTCGCCTTCGATGTTCACGCGCAGCTTGCCCTGAAGCACATAATTCCACTGCTCATTGGGGTGCTTGTGCGGCCGTGCGCCGGTGCCTCGCGGCTTGAGCATCAGCCCCACCTGGATCCGGTCACCTTCGATCACGGGTCCGTGGGCCGTCGAATAGCCAGTGCCCGCATCGATCTTGTTCATGTCGGCAAGCGCAAACAGGAAAGCCCCGTCGCCCGCCTTCACGGCTCCTGCGTTCTTGGTTGTTGCGTCAGTCATGGTGTCAGTCCTCCCAGTCAGGTTTTTGGAGATTGGTCTTGTGGGGATTACGCCCCATTTTCAGGAATGCGCGGTTTCTTCCGAATCCTCCGCCATGGCGAGGACGGCCGCGAGAAGGCCTTCGACCCTTTCGCGAGTGAGCTGGCGGGTGATGAAAACCAGCCGCGTCCGATGGTCCGGGCTCGGCCAGGACGTCAGCTCTTCGGGCTGGTGCGCCAGGTGCTGCACGAAATGCACCACCACAGGCCCCGCCCGCCCGGCCACGTTCACGAACCCTTTCACCCGCAGCAAATCCGGACCGCGCAAGCTTGCAAGCGTATCCAGCGCATGGGCAAAGACCGACCACGGCAAGGGGCGATCGATCGTGATCACGAATGTCTTATAAGGTTGCCGGTGCGCGCCTGGATCGACAGCCGGAGCCTCGCACAGGAACGCCGAACGCCTCTGCGCCTCCTGACGCGCCTCCCCTTCGCCCAGTATGAAGGCCGGATCGGCCACACCCTGTGCGGCTTCCGTTACGGGCGCCAGGGGCGCAAGCTCCGTCAGCAGCGCACGTACCTGAGCAAGCTGTTCAGGCGTCGCCAGGTCGGTTTTGGTCAGGACGATCCGGTCGGCCAGCGCAACCTGCTTGGTCCATTCGGGCGAATGTTCGACGCTGGCCAGGGCGGTCGCGGTATCGACCACGGTCACCAAGCCTTCGAGCCCATAATGCACATCGAGGGTCCGGTCAGTTGCAAGGGTCTGGAGGATTGGGCTGGGATCCGCAAGACCGGAAGTCTCGATGATCACGCGCCGGAAATCCGGAATGGCTCCGCGCAGGCGCTCGGCGAACAGATCGCGCAGGGTCAGCTGGAGGTCGGTGCCGCTCAGGCAGCACAGGCAGCCGTTGCCAAGCAGCATCGTCTTTTCGCTGCTTTCCCGCAAGAGCGCATCGTCAATACCGACCTCTCCGAACTCGTTGATGATCAGAGCGGTCCCGGAGCCTTCGGGTGACGCAAGCAGGGCCTTGATCAAGGTGCTCTTGCCGGCTCCGAGAAAGCCCGTGATCACCGTCACCGGCAGCTTGCCGGCCCCGGGCCGGGAAAGCTGACGCCCGAACGGCTGCGCACTGGTGCCAAACAGACGGTCCACGCCTCAGAAACCCGTCTCGAGCAATTCAAGAAATGTCGTCATGGTTTACTCTCACTTCCTTGTTCAGTCGGTTCGCGTCTGCACAGACAGGCGTGACGGCAGCTGCTGGCCGTCACGCCTCAAGCCTCCTCCTGGAATGCGATCTCGCGTTTCGTCCGGATTGCTGGGGCGATCATGATCGCCAAAAGCAGAACCGAGAGGATCAGGAACGTCAGGCTGATCGAGCGGTCGAAAAAGACCGTGGGACTTCCATGGGAGATGAGTAGCGCCCGACGCAGGTTCTCTTCGATCATCGGTCCAAGAATGAAACCGAGGAGCAGCGGAGCCGGTTCACATCTCAGTCGAACGAAGACATATCCCATGAACCCGAAGAAGGTTGCAACGATCACGTCGAGCGCGCTGGCATTGAGGCTGTACACCCCGATGCAGCAGATCAGCAGGATCGCCGGATAGAGCAGCCGATACGGAACGGACAGCAGCTTCACCCAGATCCCGATCAACGGCAGGTTCAGGATGACCAGCATGGCGTTGCCGATCCACATGCTGGCGATCAGGCCCCAGAACAGCTCGGCATTGCTGTTCAGAAGTTGAGGACCCGGCGCGATCCCCTGCATCATCAGGGCGCCGATCATCAGCGCCATGACGGCGCTCGACGGCAGACCCAGGGTCAGCATGGGGATGAAGGCGGTCTGCGCTGCTGCGTTGTTGGCAGCCTCAGGTCCCGCCACACCCTCGATCGCACCCTTTCCGAACTCGCCAGGCTTGCGTGAGATCTTCTTCTCCAAGGCATAGGCCGAGAATGACGCAAGGACTGGTCCACCTCCAGGAAGCATGCCGAGGCAGGACCCGAGAGCCGTCCCACGCAGGGCCGGAGCCAGGAAGGACTTGATCTCTTTCCACGTGGGCCATAGCCCCCGGACCTCGCCCATCACATCGCTTTGACTTTCCTTCCGGCTGAGGTTGGAAATCGTTTCCCCCAGACCGAACATACCCATTGCGATGACGGCGAAGTCGAGGCCGTCGCCGAATTCGGCGACCCCGAAGGTAAAGCGCTGAGCGCCGGTGCTGACATCAGTGCCCATCGTGCCGAGGAGCACGCCCAGCATGATCATGCCGATTGCTTTGACGACCGAGCCATTGGCCAGGATGACCGCCGCGATCAAGCCGAAGAGCATCAGGGAAAAGTAGTCCGCAGGACCGAACTGCAACGCCACTTCCGCAAGGGCCGGGGCCATGACGGCAATCAGGATGGTGGCCAGCGTGCCGGCGATGAAGGACGAGAGGGCCGCAGTCGCAAGCGCCAGTCCGGCCTTGCCGCGACGCGCCATCTGGTTTCCGTCGATAGCGGTGACCACCGAGGAGCTTTCGCCCGGTAGATTGACGAGAATTGCCGTCGTCGACCCGCCATAGGCCGCGCCGTAATAAATTCCCGCCAGCATGATGAGGGCTGCTTCAGGCTGAAGCGTGAACGTGATCGGAAGCAGGATCGAGATTGTGGCCACCGGCCCCAGGCCCGGAAGCACTCCAATCATCGTGCCGAGAAAGACGCCGAGAAAACCATACATGAGGTTTTCAGGCGACATGGCAGTCGAGAACCCGAGAACGATGTTGTTGAACAGTTCCATCTCGATCGCTCTCACCAGAACCGTGTGTGAGGCAGGTTGAGCCCCAGCGCATAGGCGAACAGGAAGATGCTCGCGGCCACGAGGGCCACGGCCAGAATGGTCACTTCGATGAACTTGAACTCGTCCCCGGCCAAGCGGGCGGCGAAGACCAGAACGATGCCGGCGACCGCAAGACCCAGGTCCTCAATGGCAAGCCCGAAGAATAGCGTACCCGCGAGAATGAGCAGCACAGGCCTCAGATTCACAGTGCCGACAATCTCGGTCTCGATGAAGAACGAGCGCACCAGGAGGATGGCCCCGAGCAGCCCCAGAAGACCGCTGACGATCAACGGAAAGAAACCCGGCCCCATGCGGGATGCGGTGCCTAAAGGATAGTTGGATCCAATGATCGCCATTGCGGCGAGGCTGATGCCGAGGAAAAGAATTCCCGTGAGGATATCAACCGATACACGGATGTTCATGGACAGTCCTTCGATCTACGAAAGTGCTGGGGACGTCATGTGGGCAGAGGCAACGCAAATGGCGGGCGCATAACGCCCGCCATTTGCGCAGGATCAGTCAGCTTTGATATTGCCTTTCTGGATGACACTCGACCATTGCTGGCTGTCCGCCTTGATGTAATCGGTGAACGCCGCCGGCGACGGGCTCGAGACCGCAAGGACGCCTGATGCCGCCATGCGCTCATGAATGGTCTTGTCCTTCATGGTCTCCACCACCGCCGAGTGGATCTTGTCGACGATCGGCTTCGGCGTTCCGGCCGGAACCAGAATTCCCTGCCATGAGGAACTCGGACGGGTGGTGAGGCCCTGCTCCATCATGGTCGGCAGGTCGGGGAGCGAAGGCACGCGTTCCTTGGTGGTGACGGCGAGAGCTTTGAGGCGTCCCGCCTTTACGTTGTTGATGGCCGTCGCGATCGTCACGAACATCACATCCACGTGGCCGCCCATCACGTCCGCCGCAGCCGGACCCGCACCGCCCTTGTACGGGATGTGAGTCATCTTCAGACCCTGCTCCAGAGCCAGCGATTCCATCTCGAGACGATTCACGCTGCCGGTGCCCGGGGAGGCGAAATTGACCTTGCCGGGGTTCTGTTTGACGTATTCGACGAATTCCTTCGCGTCCTTCGCCGGGAAATCAGGACGGGAAATGAGCAGGCCGGGCGTGTCGGCCACGATGGAGATCGGAATGAAGTCTTCGAGCGGCTTGACCTTCAGGTCTGAGAACAGGTGGGGGTTGATCGAAACCGTGCCGACATTCCCGAGAAAGAGCGTGTAGCCATCGGGCTTGGCGCGGGCCGCGAGACCCATGCCGATATTGCCGGCTGCGCCGTCCCGGTTGACGATGACAACCTGCTGCCCAAGAATCTCCGCCAGCCTGTTCTGCAGAAGGCGCGCGGCAAAATCGGACGCGCCGCCGGGCGCGAACGGAACGATGATCTGAATCGGCTGATTAGGATAGTTGGACGCATCCTGCGCGAGAACGACTTTGGGCGCCGCGATCCCGGCCGCCAGCGCAAAGACGCCTCCGAGCAGACCTGCTGTAAACGTACGCTTAGTGATCATTCGTCTCTTCCTCCCTGGAATGAGCCCCGCCGGTATTGTTTCTGTTCGCGCGGGTTGTGTTGGCGTTACTACATATCGAAATTGCTATTGCGTCTCCGCAGCGCGTCCAACGGCCAGCGTCGGCATGCTTTTTGAAAGAAGGGTCGTAGGCGAAGCGTGAGGCGCGCATCGACGATGTTCAGTCGTCGGCTGTTCAGCAAAACCATCAAGCGGTTCAGCCATCGCTTGAACCCATCTCGTTTTGGACGCTTCGGCGAAGCATCGGAAAAGATGACGATCAGACGACGCTAGCAGCGGGGATTCAGTAGGTAAAATAATATGTCGTACTGCCGCGCATCACGAAACCTGATCAGGTTGCACCACACTCGTCTGCTTTGGAAACAACATTCGCTTTTACGAAGAGGCCTCCGTCTATCCACGCCGTGAGCTTGCTAGGCGCTTGACACGGAGATGACGCGCTCTCTAAGTTTATGATGTCTTATGACGTTTTATCCGCAAAGGCTTCAAGCCTGACCTCTTGAAGGGGGTCGGAGGCGCGTCAGCGGGCAGACCCGCGCGTTATGAGCGAGAGTTTGAAGACTCATTCGCCAGCACAGCTCTTCGGAAGGCAAGCATGATCCACTCAATCAACCCCTCAACCGGCGACACCCTCGCCAGTTTCGACGAGCACACACCGGACGCCATCGAGCAGGCTCTCGCGCAAGCGGTGCAAGCGCAACGGGATTGGGCCAAGAGACCGATCCCGGAGCGGGTCCAGCTTCTCACGAAAGCGGCTGAAGTTCTGCGGGCCAAAAAGGCGGATTATGCCGCTTTGATCACGGCTGAGATGGGCAAGCCGATCGTCGAGGCCGAAGCCGAGATCGAGAAATGCGCCTGGAATTGCGACTTCTATGCCGAGAAGGCGGAGGAGTTCTTGGCGCCCGAGATCGTCGTAAGCAATGCGGCGGAAAGCTCCGTCGTGTTCGATCCGTTGGGCGTCGTGCTGGCGATCATGCCGTGGAATTATCCCTTCTGGCAGCTCTTCCGATTCCTGGCCCCGGCGCTTGCCGCCGGCAACGGCGCGGTTCTGAAACACGCCAGTAACGTGCCGCAATGCGCTCTCGCCATCGAGGACGTGCTGCGGGAGGCGGGAGCGCCCGATGGGCTGTTCCGCACGCTCCTGATCGGCCCCTCGGCTGTTGAGGCCGTCATCGCGGATCCCCGCATCGCCGCCGTGACCCTGACCGGCTCGACGGAAGTCGGCAGTCTGGTGGCGAGCCAGGCGGGCCGTCAGCTCAAGAAACAGGTGTTGGAGCTCGGAGGCTCCGATCCATTCATCGTGCTGGCGGATGCCGACGTAAAGGAGGCGGCAGCCGTCGCCACCCGCGCCCGGTTCCTCAATGTCGGGCAGAGCTGCATCGCGGCCAAGCGCTTCATCGTCGAGGAGAGCGTTGCCGACGAGTTCGTGGCGGCCCTCTGCGCCCGTGTGGAAGCCCTGGTCGTCGATGACCCCATGAACCGTGAATCCAATATCGGCCCGATGGCGCGCGCCAATCTGCGTGACGATCTCAAGTCGCAGATCGAGCGCTCCATCGGAGCAGGCGCCGAGCTGAGGCTTGGAGGCAAGCCACTCGACCGGCCAGGCTTTTACTATGCGCCGACGGTTCTTGACCGGGTGACTCCGGACATGGCGGCGTTTGCCGAGGAAACCTTCGGGCCAGCAGCCGCCGTGATCCGGGTTCGGGATGCGGAGGAAGCGATCACCCTTGCCAATGCGACGGAATTCGGCCTAGGCGCAGCGCTTTGGACCCGCGATATCGACCGGGCTCGCCAGCTGGCCCGGCGCATTGAAGCTGGCGCTGTCTTCATCAACGGCATGGTGGCGTCCGATCCCCGGCTTCCGTTCGGCGGCATCAAGAAATCAGGCTATGGGCGCGAGCTTGGCGAGTTCGGCATCCGCGAGTTCACCAATATCAAGACCGTGTGGATCGGTCCTGCCAAGGATGCAAACAAAGTGACCTTGTCCGAGTAAGGCGCCAAGGCACGAGAGGACAATGACGATGAGTGACATGAAAGAACCCGTAGGGGCGGTGCTTCGCCCATCCGAGATCACGCCGGCCGAGCGCGGCGGCGGAGCGCGAACCATTCCTCTCGTGACCAAGAAGATCGGGTCGACGAGCATGTTGAACGGCATCACGTCCTTCGAGCCGGGTGCGGCCATTCCGCTTCACAGCCACAATTGCGAGGAGAGCGTCATGATCCTCGAGGGGCGCGCCGTTGCCGAAATCGACGGCGTGGAGCACGAGCTCGGCCCCCACGACACGACCTGGATCCCCTCCGACGTGCCGCATCGTTTTCGCAATGCGTCCGACACCGAGCCGATGCGCATCTTTTGGACCTACGCCTCCGTCGACGCCACGAGGACTCTGATCGCCACCGGAGAAACCCGTGCGGTCTCAGCCGAGCACGCGAAGGGGGCGGGCCAGTGAAGCCTCTCGAGACGTCCTCGCCGACCAGCGATCGCGTGCCCGCCGCGGCCATTCACGCCTTCATCGAGACCTCCTTCAGAAAAGTCGGCCTCCCCGACGCCGACGCCGCCAAGGTTGCGCGCCTCATGACCGAGGCCGACCTGTCGGGCGCCGACGCTCATGGGGTCTTCCGCCTGCCGCAATATGTGCAGCGCATCCAAACCGGGGGCATCAACCCCAAGCCTGCAATCCGGGTCGACCGCAGGGCTCCCGCGACCGCCCTTGTCGACGGAGACAATGGGATGGGCCATCTCGTCATGGCCCGCGCGGCTGAGACCGCGATCGAACTCGCGCGCGAAACCGGCGTCGCTTGGGTTGGCGCACATCATTCCAACCATGCGGGTCCGGCCGCCCTCTATGCCTCCATGCCGGTCGAGCACGGCATGATCGGCTTGTATTCGGCGGTTGCGAGCGCCAACCATATGGCGATCTGGGGCGGCGTCGAGGCCCTGCTTGGGACGAACCCGCTGGCGGTGGGTATTCCGGCAGGCGAGGAGCCGCCGGTCATTCTCGACATCGCCACCACCATGGTGTCGTACGGCACGATCAAGAACTATGCGCTGCAAGGTAAGAGCATTCCCGAAGGCTGGATCATCAAGCGCGCGGACGGGGAACCCCTGACGGACCCGAAACGCAGCAGCGAAGGCCTTCTGCTGCCCATCGGCGGCTACAAGGGCAGCGGCCTTGCGTTGATCCTGGGTCTGCTCGCTGGAACGTTGAATGGCGCAGCCTTTGGCCGGGACGTGGTGGACTTCAATGCCGATACGGTGACCGAGACCAATACTGGTCACTTCATCGTCGCCGTCGACGTATCGCGTTTCGCTCCCCTCGACACTTTCAAGGCCGAAGTCGACCGGCATATGCGCGACATGCGGGATTCTGAGCGCCTGCCCGGCTTCGACGCGATCCGGATTCCGGGCGAGCAGCGGGAAGCGCGCATCAGAAGCCGCTCGCGCGACGGGGTTCCCCTGTCGGCCGAGCTTCGCAAGAAGCTCGATGACCTTGCGGCCCAACTCGGAATCGATCCAATCAGAACCTGAAGGCGCGGCTAGACGAGCCGCCTTTCGCTGAGATCAGAGGCTCGTGCTTTGCGAGCCGACAAGGAGCTGTACCCATGATCCTCGAGATCGCCCAGATCGACGTAAAGCCAGGCATGGAGGCCGAATTCGAGGCCGGAGTGGCCAAGGCCGCACCCCTGTTCCAGCGGGCGAAGGGCTGCATCACCATGGAGCTGCAGCGCTCGATCGAGAAGCCGAGCCGCTATCGCCTCTTCGTTCGCTGGGAGACCCTGGAGAACCACATGGAGGATTTCCGCAACTCCGCGGACTTCCAGGAGTGGCGCAATCTCGTGGGACCCTTCTTCGAGAAGCCGCCCGAGGTCGAACATACGCACCAAGCCTTCCACGGTTTTTGATTTCGTAACGCACAAGAAAAAGCCTGCCGCGGATCGCTCCGGGCAGGCTTTTTGGTTTCGTGGCGGCTCAGGCCGCCAGTTCGCCCACAACTTCCGGCGCAAGCGGAAGCTGAACCGGCTTCTTGAGCTTGGCCGAGAGATCGAGCGCCTTGGTGAGCATGAGGTTCCGGTGCGCCTCGGCGGCGGTGGCCGCCTGTGTGGGCAGGCCCAAGGACACACGGTTGAGCCAGGAATCCGTCTCTTCCCGCATGGGGCCGCGCAGCTCGCCAAGGGCCATGTCGCCAGGTGGGTAGCTGCCGAGGAAGTCCACGAGACGTCTCGTGTCCGGCGCATAGCCTTCCGCCTGCGGAGCGGACACGGCCATCACGATGTCCCGGTGCGTGTCGTCGATGGTGATCACCCCATCGGTGCCGTTGATGCCGACCTCGAGGCTGTAGACTGCACCCGGCCAGGTGACCGGCAGAGCCCACGAGATGTTGAGGTGGTACACGCTGCCGTCGGAGAACATGATCATTCCGGCGGTTGCATCGATGCCGCCGTATTCCGGACCGAGCACCTTGTCGACCGAGCGGGCATAGACCTCCACCGGCGTCTTCTGCTCCATGTACCACATGACGATATCGAGCGCGTGGGTGCCCGAGATCACCATGGGCGAGATGGTCGACGGATCGTCCGTGCGCTTGTAGTTGTCGATGGCCACGAGCCTGTTCATGAAGGCCCGCGAGGTAACCATCGTCACGTCGCCGAGGGCGCCGTTGCGCACCTTCTCCTTGGCCGAGAGCCATTTCCGGCGGAAGCGCTGGGTATAGCCTACTACCGCGTCCACGCCTGCGGCTTCGATAGCGCGCAAAACCTGAGCGGAGGCCGCAAGATCGGTGGCTAGCGGCTTCTCGATTAGCATCGGAAAGCCGCGCTCGACCGAGGCCATCACCGGGTCCACGTGAAGGTGTTCGTCCGTCGCGATGATGACCGCGTTCACCTCAGGGCGGGCCAAGAGCTCCCGGTAATCGGACGTGACGAAATCCGCCCCGACCTTGTCGGCCACCATCTTCGCCCGGTCCGGGTTGATCTCGGCGAGACCGATCCATTCCACGGCCGGATGCCTGGCCGCAACTTCACCCCGGAACAGGCCGACGCGCCCTGCCCCGATGATCGCAAGGCCAATTCCTTTAGCTGACTTTTTCAAGCTTCTTTCCTCCCTTTAGGTCCGCAATGGCTGCAATCGACCTGTTCGAAAGCGGTAGATCGACCGGCTCGTTGATTTCGGCCGAGAGATCCGCGGCCGTATAGGTTTCCATCACCATGCGCGCATGCTCCGGCGCGACCATGACGGGCCGGTCCAGAAGAATGGATTCGATGAAATGGATCGTCTCGGGCCCCATCTGACCTGCGAACACGTGGTCGACCTGCTCGCCCGGCATGGTCGACATGGGAAAGCGCGTCCCGTCCGAGACGGTGTTCAGCCAATGGTCGCGGTGGGTGTCGTCGAGGATGAGCGCCCCCTCGGTTCCGGTGATCTCGATCCAGGTGGACGAGAAGTTCGGATAGCTCGGCGGAAGGTTCCAACCGCCGCCGATCACGACCAGCATCCCGTTGTCCATGGTGACCGTGGTCCACATGCAGTCATAGGAGCCGTTGATGTGCTCCATGTAGCCATAGGCGCCCTGGGAATAGACCCGCACGGGCTTCGCCGGCTCGAGAAGCCAGAAAACGAAATCGAGGTCGTGGGTGGATTCCATCGCGGCCGGCGACAGCTTGACCCTGGACGCGATCTTCTTGCCCAGGCTGCGCGACAGATGGCGGCTCACCATCACGTTCACCACACGGCCCAGGGTGCCGTCGGTGATCTTTTTCTTGGCATAGGCAATCTTGGGGTTGAAGCGCTGCGAATAACCGATCGTGAACTTGAGATTGTTGCGCTTCGAAATGGCGATCAGCTCGTCCGCCTCCCAGATCTCCAGGGCGATCGGCTTTTCCAGCATCACGTGCTTGCCGGCCCGCAGGCAATCGCGAGCGATGGGGAAGTGGCTGTTTTCCGGTGTGGTCGAGATGAAGACGATCTCGATCTTGTCGTTGTTGATGATGTCCTGATAATCCAGCGTCGCCGTCGCCGGATTGGTCAGGGCCTTGACCTCCGCCAGCCGCTCGGGACGGATCTCGCAGATATGCAGCTTGTCCACGAGAGCCGAGCGCGCCAATGTCTCGGCGCGGATCCCCCCGACCCAGCCGGTTCCGATCACGCCGACTTCAACCTGCTTCATTGACGTCTATCTCCCTGAATTTCCTTCCCGACGAGCGCCGATAGCGGATCGCCGAAAACCCCGGACATGAATGCCGGGCTTGCACTGTTCATTGTATGACCGATCTTCCAGTTCTCATGCGGAGACGGCGATCGGTCGCGGCCGGATCTCGATGTTCTCGACACGGACCAGGATGTTCTTGATTGCCGACTGGCAGATGGCCTCGAGAACTGCGATGTTGCCCATCTTCTGCGCATCGGTAAACGGATACTCGGTGCCAGCCTCGATTGTGTCCGCAAAGGCTTCGAGGTTTCGGCGTACCGCGTCTTCCCAGGGGAACTCGATGATCTCCCGGTGGCCGTTGCGGTGCTGGTAGGTCAGTGTCGTCATTCCGGGCGTGTCCGGATGGGTGTGATTGCGGATCTCCACCCAGGCATCCGAGCCGAATACGATCATGCCGATATAAAGCGGCGTGACCAAAATCGCATTGAGATACCCTGTCGCGCCCGACGCAAAGCGGAAATGCGCCGACACTACGTCGCCGTTCGGCCGCTTCGAGACCCTTTGCGCGGTCTGGGCGTAGACTTCAGTGATGGGACCGAACAGATCGAGGTAGAGATCCGTCAGATGAATGCCCATGGCGGTCATGCCGGCGGCAGGCGCATCGACGGGCGAAGCGCGCCAATCGCCCTCAGGCACAGCGGCCAGCTTATCGTGACTGAAATTCGCCTCGACATGCATGATGGTGCCCAGCACCCCTTCCCTCACCATGCGCCGCAACTCGATGGCGGCTGGCTCGAACCGCCGTTCATGGCCGATGCCGAGCAGCACGTTCGCCGCCCGGCAGGCTTCGATGGAGCATTCGGCGTCCGCGCGCGTAAGGGCCAGAGGCTTCTCGCAGAAAACGTGCTTGCCGGCGGCAGCCGCGGCCAGAACCTGCCGCGTGTGCATGGAATGAGGCGTGCAGAGGATGACCGCGTCGATGCCCGGATCGCTCAAAACGTCATCCCAATCCGTCGTGAGGCGAAGCCCATGCTCCGCCGCGAAGGCGGCCTGAGCGTTCGAGGTTTCGAGCGCGGTCACGATCTCGAGTTTCCTCGAGTCCTGCATGCGACGGACCAGATGCTTGCCCCACCATCCCAAACCGGCAATCGCTGCCCGAACCATCGTTTCCTCCTGCTTCCTGTCTGACGCTCACCCCGCGAGGAATGCGCAGACCGCTTCGTTGAAGGCTTTAGGGTTCTCAAGGTTGGCAAGGTGCGCCGCCGCTGGGATCTCCGCGAATTTAACCCCCGGGATCTGGTCGGCCATCGAGCGCATCTCTGCCGGATGGACTCCATCGGCCGACCCCACGACCAGACAGGCGGGACACTTGATCTCGCTCAGGCGGCTTTTGTAGTTCAGCCCGCGCAAGGCTTCAGTCGCGCCAACATAGCCCTCGCGGGATGTGTCGAGGATCATGCGGCGCACCCTTTCGACCTTGTCGGGATGCTGGTTTCGCGTCTCTTCCGTAAGCCATGTGGGAATCGTGACTTCGGCGATGGCTTCTATGCCTTTTTCCTCCAGGACTTTCTGGCGATCCGCCCACATGTTGCGGAAGAAGTCAGGCGCATCGGATCGGCAGTCGGCCGCAACGATCCGGGTCACCCGGGAGCCATGGTCGAGGGCCAGTCCGAAGGCGGTCATGCCGCCCATGGACAGGCCCAGAACGGCCGACTTCTCGATGCCAAGATGATCCCAGATCGCCACCACGTCCTTTGCAAGCTGATCGAAGCTGTAGGGCCCCTGCACGGGAGCAGACCCGCCGTGCCCGCGCGCGTCGATGCGCAGGACCCGGAAGCTTTTCGTCAACTCCTCGACCTGATCGTCCCAGAGCTCCGCCCGGGTAGCGAGCGAGTGCAGGCACGTCAGCCAAGGCTTGTCCTCGGGCCCGTCGATGAGAACCCGGAACTCGGTTCCGTTAGCGGCGATCGTCAATTCCTGCGACATCGAGCTCATGCCGCCTCGGTTGCGGTCACGGTTGCGCTGTCGACGGCAGGCATAACCTTCTCGGCCATTAGCTCCATCGACCGGATCGCAAGGCCGCGATCGGCCCAGTCGTGCCCGGCATAGAGAAGCGTTCCGAAATCGCCGACTTCCTCACGGAAGGCCAGCAGATCGTCCGTCACCTTCTCGGGCGTACCCCAGATCACAAGCTGGTCCACGACGCTTTCCACCGTGACGGAGGAATCCGGTGCATTCTGGTCGCTCTTGAAAAGGTTCGCCCGGCCGTTCTTGATCAGCTTCGTGGCGAGAGAACGATAGTAGAAGTAGTAGGGGCTGTCCGGCTCCGTCGCGTAACGGCGTGCCGTATCCATGTCTTCGGCGACGAAGATGCTCTTTGCGACGCGCCAGTTTGCCGGATCGGCCCGGCGTCCGCCCTTTTCGCAGCCCTCGACATATTTCGGCCAATGGGTCTTGACCCATTTCGGCAGGAGGAAGTTCGCGGAAATCGGATCCCAACCCCGAGCGGCCGCCTCGGAAACGCCCTTCGAGAATGGCGCGACTGCAGTCACCACGATGGGCGGATGCGGATTCTGGTACGGCTTATGGATATACCCCTGGCCGAGTTCCGGGATATGGGTCCGCTCCGTGGTGATGTTCCAGAACTGGCCTTTGAGATTGTACGGAGGCTCACCCGCCCAGATGTTCAGGATATGATCGATCGCCTCCACGAACATGGCCGTGCGATCCTTGTCGAGATTGCCGAAGACCTCCGCGTCGGACAGCAATCCGCCCGGGCTGATGCCCATGATGAAGCGGCCTTCGGCCATATGGTCGATCATTGCGACCTCACCGGCCACCATGGCAGGATGATGGCTTGGCAGATTGATCGTGCCGGTTCCGAGCTTGATGTTCTTCGTCTCGTTGAGCAGCCAGGCCACGAAGAGCAGGGAATTCGTGATAGTCTCCGCCGCATCCGTCACATGCTCGCCGAAATAGCCCTCGGTGAAGCCGAGGCGGTCGGCAATGAGAGCAAGCTCACGATCTTCCTTGAGCGTCTCAGTGAGATTGCGGCCGACCGGATGGATCGGCATGGTGAAGAAGCCAAGCTTCATGAGCAGCACTCTCTTTGGATGGCGGCGGGCTGAACTATTGTCGACGCTTCGCGGACAGATTCAGGTTTCGGGAAAAGAGCCGGCACACAGAAGGAGCCGGCGCTGAAAATCAGTGGCTCGCCGTCGGCATAGACGGCTCTTTCGACGCGGCCAATGAAGATCAAATGATCGCCACCCTCAACAACGCTGTGCGTGGAGCACTCGAACGTCGCGAGGCTATCGGTCAGAAGCGGGCAACCGCCGAAGCCGATCTCATGCGCAATATCGGCGAACTTGTCCTGGGCAGGGGTCGCAAAATGCTTGCAATGGGAATGCTGGTGCGTTCCCAGAACATTGACCGCAAAGGATCCCGACGAGCGGAAGCTCTCGAGAGAAGGAGCGCGCTTCTGCAGGCTCCACAAGACCAGTGGCGGATCAAGGGAAACGGACGAGAAGGAGTTGGCCGTCAATCCTTCGAGCTTGCCGTCCGGCCCGCGGGTCGTGACCACCGTCACGCCGGTCGCGTAGCGGCCGAGGGCTTGGCGGAGATGCATCGGGTCTTCGACCGTTTTGAAACTCATGCGCGGCTGATTCATCTGATGGGGTCATCCTGTCTTTCGCAGCCCATGGCCGCACGATGGGAGGATGTGATTGACCGGAAGATACCCTCGACGCCTCAGCGCATAAAATGATATGATCTGCTCGCGTCCATTATGTTTTATGATAACTCTATGCTGGAAAGCCTGCGCGACATCCGACTGTTTGTGGCCGTTTACGAGGAACGGTCATTTACGGCTGCGGCCACCCGTGAAAACGCCACGCAATCCGGCGTATCCCAGCATATCCGCAAGATCGAGAACCGCTTCGGCGTGAAGCTCTTCGGGCGGGGAAGCGGAGCCGTCATTCCGACGCCGGCCGGTGACAGCTACTACCGACACTGCATCGACGTCCTGCGCAGCAACGAAGCGGCGACCCGGGCGCTGATGGGATTCAGCAGCGGGCTCGAGGGCGAGATCACCGTTGGGTTGATGCCCACCATGACACGCTGTGCCATGGCGCCCGCGCTCGCGAAATTCATGGATGCCCATCCCAATGTCATGGTGCGCATCGTCGAGGCCTATTCGGCGCTCCTGACCCAGCAGGTGCGCGCAGGGGAGCTCGATTTCGCGGTGGTTCCCGCCTTCGACGACGCTGTCGGGTTGAAAAGCCGCCTTTTGGCGCGAACGCCGGAGGTGCTAGTCTCGGATGGGCGGCTAAACCTCCAGCACATGGCGCCCGTTCGCCTGGCCGATCTTGGTCCGCTCAAATTCGTCGTTCCGGGAGGTCAGAATACCCGGCGGCGCAATCTCGAAACCTATTTCTCATCGAACGGCGTTCATGTCGGGCGCGTGCTAGAGCTCGACGCCATGCTAGGGACCCTCGATCTCGTGTCCCATTCGGACTGGGTGACAATCCTGCCCGGCGTGATGATGGCCAGCGATATCGAGAGTCGGCACTATGTCATCAATCCTCTGGCTCAGCCGTCCCTCAAGACCGATCTCGTGCTTATCGAACCAGCCCGTAGGCCGCTGTCGCTCGCGGCGGAAACCTTTCTGGAGGCTCTTGAGCAGGAGACGAAACGGCTCAACACCCTTTGGGGCTCGACACTCGATTGATCTGTCAGTCTTTACAGCAATTTAACTCGTTATAATGACCTTTGCCGATACTGCATAGCTGTGCTGCAATGCGGGAGATTGTGCGCTGCGGCGCACAAAGTAAAAGGGGCGCAACGAAACTCTGTTGTGTCTTCTGGAGCATTCCCGTGTCTACCGCTGTCGCCATTCTTCGTTCGACTCCCAATGTCTTCGCTGGAATCTTGGCCCTTCGTCGGATCCTACGGATCGTCTCGGAAGCGATCGCGGAGGGCAAGGAAATGCGCGAGCATTACCGCCGCCAGTACCCGTCCCTCGACTGGTAAGCTGCCGTCTAAGATTGGGACTGAGTTGCGGCTCTGGCCGCGGAAGGGAGGAGCCGACGCTCCTCCTCCTTGGTGAGTGGCGTCAGCAGTGCGAAGCTTGCCAGCGGCAAAATTGCCAACAGGAAAAAAGCCACACTCCACGAGCCGCTTTGCTCCACGGCGAGCCCGAACACCACACCGGCCCCGGCACTGACGACCCGAATGATAGTGCCTTGCAGGCCGATTGCCATTCCGGCCCGGGCATGACCGGCCATTTCGGCCGCAGCCGTAAAGGCTAGGCCGTTCCAAGCCAGGCCCAGCACCCCTGCGATCAAAAGCGCGGCGATCAGCAATGGAAGCGGCGCATCGACGACAAGCGCTGACCCCATGAGCGCCAAGGACAGCCAGAGCGCCTGTCTGCGGATCGGCGGCACGCGCCTCCCGGAGCGATCCGACCAGCGCCCTGCCAAAACGCGCATCGTGCCTCCACCGATATTGATGAACGCAAGGACGAGGGCCGCAAGGGTGACGGGAAGGCCCCGATGTTCGGTCAGGAAGATCACCATGAAACCGTTCATGGCCACCTGACTGCACACGAGGAGCCCCGCGCAAAACGCTAAACGCCAGAGCGCCGGATCACGCACGGGCGACGGCAGATCGGTGTGGCCCGAGTCTTCGCGAGCGACGCGGGGAGACGCCAGCCAAATGGCCGCGCAGACGGCTCCGAGCGCAGCCGCGCCGGCGATGACCGTAAAAGCCGCACCAAGCCCCGCAGCCGCAGCAGTCAGGGGTAGAACGAGGGCCGCGATAGCGCTTCCGAGCGGAATCGACATCTGGCGAATGCCAAGGGCGAAACCACGCTCCGAACGTGAGAACCAATGCATGACCGCGCGTCCCGACGCCGCCGAAGACGCGGAGCCGAGGGCTCCCGCAAGGGCAAGCCAAGCGACGAGTGCGCCAAGTCCATCCGCTCGTGACGCGATCAGCACCGCAACGGCGGAGCCGCCGAGGCCGATGGCGATGATCAAGCGCTCGCCATACCGGTCCGCGAGCATGCCCCAGATCAGGAGGGTGCTCATGATCCCCCAATTGGCGGAGGCGAGAACCAGCCCTACCTCGGGAAGGCTCAGGTCGAAATGAGAGCGCAGCACGGGTCCGAGGGCCGGGAGCCCGTGCTGAAGGGCGGCGAGCGCCGCTTGAGCAACGACTCCCACGGCAAGAATAACCCACCGATACCGGTGTTGGTCGGGAGCTCCCCCGTGCTGATGCTCCCGGTCGGCTTCCTGCTCCTGCCGAGGCGCAGGCATCGCGCCGATCAGCCGGCCTGTGCGGCCCGCTTGGCAGGAGACTGCACATCACCCAGAAGGCCGGCGGCGGCCGTTCCGAGGATCAGGTTTCTGTCCTCGATGGATGCCTTGAGGGCACGCACCTGCTTGACGCAGTCCAGCAGGCCCATGTCGAACGGATAATCGCTTCCAAGCAGCACATGATCGGCCCCGAACGTTTCGACCAGATAGCGCAGGGCGGGCTCGAAATGCAGGATGCAATCGAAATAGAGCCGGCGGATCGATGCTTCCGGCGCTTCCTTCAGGTTCACCTTGCCCTCAGGCCGCACGTCGTAGCCGTGGTTCATGCGGCCGGTCTGGTAGGGCATGAAGCCGCCGCCATGGGCGAAGCAGAACTTGAGATCCGGGTACCGCTCAAGCACGCCGCCGAACACGAGAGATGCGGCCGCGATGGTGGTGTCGAGCGGGTTACCGATCAGGTTCTTGAGATAGTAGGACTTGAGGCGGTCATTGGCGGCGGTCTTCTGGGGGTGGACCAGAATGAAGGCGCCGAGTTCCGCTGCAGCCGCCCAGAGCGGTTCGAGCGCCGGGTCGTCGAGGTTGCGCCCCTCCACGTGGGAGCCGATCTGCGCGCCGCGAAGTCCGAGTTCCGTCATCGAGCGGCGAAGCTCCGCAACGGCGCGCTCCGGGTCCTGCATCGGCAGCGTGGCGATGCCGAGGAACCGGTCGGGATGTTGGCTGACGACTTTTGCGATTTCCTCATTCTGGATCGCCGAGAGCGTGGCGGTCAGCGCGGGATCGCGATCATACAGGAAGGTCTGCGGGCAGACCGACAGCACCTGCACGTCGACTTCCGCCGCGTCCATGTCGCGAAGCCTGAGCTCCAGGTCCCATGCGCCTCGCGGGAAAGGCCGCTGGACGATGCTGCCCACGGTCAGCACGCCGCCCTCCTGATCGACCTCGCTCAATGTCGGACCGATGTCGGGCGCTTCCGCGCGCATGCGGCGCATCGTTTCCTCGGTGAGGATATGTGCGTGAACGTCGATGGTTCGAACGGTGGTCATATCAGGTCCTATTTGGTTGCGATGGAGATTTGCTGCTCATTGCGGCTCCGGCGCCTGGCCCGGTGACGCGTGAACATGCTCATCAGAGGAAGAAGCAGGGAGGCGATGACGAGGAGAAGAAGGATGGCCGAGAGCGGGCGCTGCACGAAGATCGAAAGGCTGCCCTCCGAGAGCATCAGCGACTGCCTCAGGGAACTCTCCATCAAACTCGCCAAAACCACGGCGAGCACGACCGGCGCTCTGGGAAGGTCGGCCTTCATCATGAGATAGCCGACCATGCCGAAGAAGAGTGTAAGGCCTACGCTGAACAGGCTGAGCGTCGTCGCGTAGGCGCCCACGAGCGAGATCACCAGGATGCCCGGCGCCAGATACTCGTAGGGAATCCTCAGAAGCGCCGCGAACAGAGGCGCCAGCGGGAGATTAAGCACCAGCAGGATGACGTTGCCGATGAACATGCTGGCGATCAGGCCCCATACGAGATCGGCCTGCTCAACGAGGAGCGTGGGGCCGGGGCGAATGCCCTGCAGAACCAGCGCCGCGAGCAGCACCGCCGTGGAGGCCGATCCCGGGATGCCGAGCGCGAGCATCGGAATGAGCGCGCCGTGAGCCGCGGAGTTGTTGGCGGATTCAGCCGCGGCCACGCCGTCGAGCGCGCCATTGCCGAAACGCTCGGGATGGCGGCTGAACCGCTTTTCCGTCACATAAGCCAGGATCGCCGCAACCGTGGGCCCTGCCCCGGGCATGAGCCCGATCAAAAAGCCCAGGACTCCGCCGCGTAGGATGGCGATGCGGCACTCGGCCCAGTCCTTGCCGCTGAGCCACATGTCCTTGAGCCGGGTCTTGATCGGTTCGGAATCGTAACTCTGCTCGAGCGAGGCCAGGACCTCGGCGATGCCGAAGATGCCGATGGCAACCGGCAGGAAGTCGATGCCGTCGAGAAGCTCGGTGCTCCCGAAGGTGAGTCGTGCGCTGCCGAGGATCGGGTCCGTGCCGACGAGCGCGATCATGAGGCCGAACACGGCCATCAGGATCGCCTTGATGGGCGAACCCGATCCGATGCTCGCGGTCGCCGTGATGCCGAGGGTGGCAAGCAGGAAGTATTCCGGCGACGAGAAGCTGAGCGCGAATTCCGCCAGCGGCGGCGTGACGAACACCAATGCGATGACCGCGCCGACGCCGGCAAGGAACGATCCGATTGCTGAGACGCTGAGCGCCGCCCCCGCCCTGCCCTGCTTGGCGAGCCTGTGGCCGTCCACAGCGGTCATAACGCTTGCGGCCTCACCCGGCACGTTGACGAGAACAGAGGTAAGGGTGCCGCCATACATGCCGCCATACATGATGCCGGCCAGCATCATGATGGCGGTCGCAGGAGGAATGCCGAAGGTGATTGGCAGGAGAAGGGCCATGCCGGCCGATGGGCCAAGACCCGGCAGGGCGCCGATCAGCTGGCCCAGGCACACGCCGACGAAGATGAACAGGAGGTTCATCGGCGTTAGGGCGATCGCGAACCCTTGCCCGAGAGAGACTAAAGAATCGATCATGAACTTGATCCTTGGAGAGCGTCAGATGCCGAGCACGCCCTTGGGAAAAGCAATCCCGAGCCAGGCAGAGAACACGCCATACACGAGCGCCATCGTGAGAGCGGTTGTGAACAGGCTGGGCACGAGGCGGCGGCGCTCAACGAAAATGAGCAAGAACAACATGAACAGAAGAGCGGTCGCCATCAGCCCGATGATGGGCGCAAGGACGATGACCGCCCACAGGCCTGCAGCAGTGAGGATCACCCGCTGCAGGCCTGTGCGATCTGGCCAGTCGACGGGCGGATTGGTTTGCCGGCGCAGGGCGCCGACAAAGAGAGCGATGGAAAGGACAGCGCCCGTCGCGGCGACCCAGAATGGCGCAAAGGCCGATCCGGGTGCGAAATCCGCCCAGTATGGCAAGTCGCGGGTGGTCGCGAAGACCACCCCCGACAGGACGAGCATGACTACCGCGCTGACGATATCCGCAGTCTTCATGACGGTTCCAATGACCTACTTGGCAAGTCCGAGGTCTTTGAGAACGGCAAGGTGCTGGTTGTGCAGCTCGACGAAATGCGCCTTAGCCTGGCTGGCCGGCACCACCTCGCTGCGCAGGAACATCTCCTTGACCATCGCCTTCCAGGCATCGGTGGCGACGAGCTTCTGGATCGCATCGTCCCAGAACTTTACGAGCGCAGGATCCATGTCCGGCGGTCCGGCAAGGCCCCAGGACTGACCCCAGAGAATGTCGTAGCCCTGCTCTTTGGCGGTCGGGATGTCCTTGAACTCCGGCTCGGTGCGGCGCTTCTCGCTCAAGACAGCCAGAACCTTGGCCTTGTTGCTCTTGATGAGCGGAAGGGCTTCGCTCGGGGGCAGCACGATCATGTCGACGTTGCCGCCGAGGAACGCCGTCGCGGCTGCGCCGCCGCCGTCGAACGGCACGTAGTTGAGTTTTGCGCCGCTGGCCTTCTCGATCAGTCCCGTCACCATGTGATCGGTCGAGCCGGCCTGGGCGCCGGCCACCTTGATGCCGCGCTCGCGCTGCTTGGCCAAGTCGATGAAGCCCTTGAAGTCCTTCGCCGGAGAATTCGGCTGCACGGCGATCAGGAGATCGCCCTGGATGAACATGCTGATCGGCGTGAGCTTGTCGTAGAGCGTCGGCTGACCGGTGGTGATCGGCGTGGTAAGGATCGGCTGGGCGACCGTCAGGACGGTGTTTGCATCGCCCTTCTTGTTGAGAACCCAGTTGGCCGCCACCATCCATGAGCCGCCGGTGCGGTTCTGCACCACGAGCGGGTTCGTGATGATCTTCTCGTCGTTGAGGATCTTTGCGGCGCGGCGCATGAGAACGTCAGGAGTACCGCCAGGGCTGGTGCCGGAGGTGATCTCAATGGGGCCGGTCGGAGCCTTGCCCTGGGCAAAGCCAGGTTGGACGCCCAGCATCAATGCCGCCGTCGTCACGGCAGCTCCCATCATCATGAGACGGCGATTGCATCGGGACGAGATACTTCCAGTGGTATGCATGGTTGGCTTCCTCCGTATCCTGGCTTATTATGACGTCCTAAGACGTTTTGAGACTAGGTCTTGCTTTCCTTCCGTGTCAAGCTCGATAAAAAGACATCTCAAGATGAGTTGATGCCGGCCCCGGCCTGCAGAAAAGGCGCTTTTGATGACGAACCCAGGCCCGAGTCTTCATCCTCTACGGGGAACAGGCAGCACGCCGCTGTGGCTACAGTTGAAACATGCCTTGCGGGATTACGTGTCGTTCGATCTGCAGCCCGGCGACAAGATTCCCTCGGAGACCGAACTCTGCGATCATTATGATCTCTCGCGCATCACGGTCCGGCAAGCCATATCGGCTCTGGTCGATGAAGGCTTTCTTCAGAAGCAGCAGGGTCGTGGCACGTTCGTTCTGGCGCCCCGCCTGGCCGAGCCGCTCACCGATCCGGAGCACTTCCTCTTATCGGGTTTCGACGCGGCCGATCCCGATCATATCCGTGTCTACAGCGCCGAGACCGTTCCCGCGCCTGACTGGATTACGGCGAAGCTTGGATTGCGCTCGGCGGAGAACGTGCACAAGATCCGCAAGGTGCTGTCGGCCGATGGGGAGCCAGTGGCCTTCCGCACGACCTTCGTGCCCGTGCGCATCGCCCCGAGGTTACCCCAGGCCGAACTCTCGCAGCCTGTCTACGCGCTCATCGAAAAGCTCTACGACATCGAAGCGATCGAAGCGGACGAGGTTATCGAGTTCATCGTGGCTGACGAGTTTCGCGCCGATATGTTGAGCGTGCCTGTCGGACATCCGCTCATTCTTGTCGAACGCATCATCTATTCCGACAACGGCGATGCGCTTGAGTGCTCGCGGGCCTATTACCGCGCCGACCGCTTCCGCCTGCGGCATCGGCTGCGCCGCACGGGTGCGGAAGCCGGCGATCTGCATCGCCAAGTCGCGACCGAAATCGCGAGCGTGAACGCAGGCGTCTGACCCGCCACTGTCAGCGCTTCGTCTCGATCCTCTTGAGGGCCAGCAGCCGCCGCGCGGCCACTCCTCCCGGCTGCTGAGTATAAAGCCTGTCGGTGAGCGTCTCGATCTGCCATTGCTGGAGCTCCAGAAGCTTCTTCAGCCCCTTGATCTGGGCATGAAGCACACGAGCATTCTGCAAGGGATCGTCACGAGGATTCTCATCCTCGTCCTTGGCGCGGACGGAGTTTCTCATAGGGCAAAGCAGGATTTGGGATGCGTCTGGAATGGCCCCAGAGGTGTAACCGAAATACGGTAATTTGGCGGCCTCCCCTTATGGGTTAGCAACTATGTTCCGTCACGTTTTATTGACGGTTGGGAGGCGGACCATCGTCGCATCGCTTCGCTCGCACCGGCACGACTTAACTGAGCAGTCTGGTCGTTCGCTCTCTGCCGCCTAGATGTCCTCTCAGGTCTCCTTAGCGTATCTGGAGGAAAAGAATCATGGATCTCGACCGCCGCGCCTTCGTGTTTGGAGCCGCAGCCGCTTCCGGACTTCTCGGCACCCGGAGTTTCGCCCAACCGCTCAGGGCTCGATCGGGCTATGACGCGATCTACGGCCCGGTGACCAGCGACATCTATCCGATCCCGGGCGTCGACCTTTCTCGGATCAACCCCGCCTACCTGCGCAGGGAAGTTCCCTATGAGACGGCGGAGCCGCCGGGAACCATCGTGGTCGATCCGCGCGCCCGCTATCTCTACCATGTGCAGGATGGCGGAACGGCTATGCGCTATGGCGTCGGGGTCGGACGCCAGGGATTCAGCTGGTCCGGGTCCGCGACCATCGAGAACAAGCAGGAATGGCCGGACTGGTATCCGCCGAAGGAGATGTTCCAGAGGCAGCCGGAGCTCATGGAGCAGATGGCAGAACTGCCGGGAGGGACCGGCATGCCGGGCGGCCCCGGAAATCCCTTAGGGGCACGCGCGCTTTATCTCTGGCAGGGGAAGAAGGATACTTTGTACCGCATCCACGGCACCTTCGAACCTTGGACGATTGGCACGAGCGTGTCGTCAGGTTGCATCCGCATGATCAATCAGGACGCAATGGACCTCTATGAGCGGACACCGGTGGGAACGAGAGTCGTGGTGCTGTCGGGCCCATCCAACCGGTCACGGCGGACGACCACCAGCCGGCTCTGAGCCGTCAAGCAAAAAAGGTTTCGCGACGACCAAAAATTACGGTCGTCGCTAACGCTCGGTTAAAGCCTCGGCGGCAGACTGCTTGTCATGTCCGCTGCGATCAAGCCACTTTTTGGTTCTTCTCTCCGCCTGAGAATGCGGCTTGCTCCAATTTTGCCATGGTTTGTCCCCAGAAAACCCTCTGACAAAGGGAGCGGACGAAGGGATATCGTGACGACCTCGTTACGATACGTCCAAGCTCAAAGGGGACGCACTGTGGAATCTGCGTCGATCGACCGTCGCCGGAGTGCGGGGGAGCGACTCTTCCGTTTTGTTTCATGCTCGAGTGTGGCGGGCGCGGCTCTTCTGGCTGCGACAGCCGGAACTCAGGATGCCGCCGCCAACGGCGACCGCAGCCTGACCATCTTCCACACGCACACGCGAGAAAGCGCCACGATCACGTTCCGCCGGAATGGCCAGTATGACGAACGCGGCCTTGAACAGCTGAACTGGATCCTGCGCGACTGGCGGGTGGAAAAATCGACCAAGATGGATCCGCGTCTCTTCGACATCCTCTGGGAGGTCCAGCGCGAGGCCGGTTCCACGGGTCCGATCCACATCGTCTCCGCCTACCGCTCGCCGGAAACCAATGGCGCATTGCGACGCCGGTCCAGCGGCGTCTCCGAACACAGCCAGCACATGCTCGGCAAGGCCATGGACGTCCGTCTGCCCGATGTGGACACGGCGCGCCTGCGGGCGGTCGCCATGAAGATGCAGTATGGCGGCGTCGGCTACTACTCCTCCTCGCAATTCGTGCACATCGACACCGGCAGCGTTCGTGCCTGGCCGCGCATGTCGGAGGACCAACTCGTGCGCCTTTTCCCGGATGGGAAGACCCTTCACCTTCCCCCGAGCGGCAAGCCCCTGCCCGGCTATGAGGTGGCCAAGGCTGAAATCCTTTCGCGCAACGCAAACCTCGCCACATACGCCTCGGCCGGTGGTGGCTCTGTGGGGAACATCCTGACCGCCCTGTTCGGACGCAGGGATCCGACCCCACCCGCACAGGCGGAGCGTCCGGCGGAGGCCGCACCAATCCAGGTTGCCTCAGCATCGCCTGACGCCATGGAGGCGGCCATCGCATCCGCGCCTCTTCCTCCGCGACGCCCAAGGGATGCGGCGGCCCCGGAAGCACCGGCCATGGCGGTCGTAGCGTCCCTGCCTACCACCACCGCCCCGGTCGTCTCCACTCCTGCGCCGGAGCCTGTTCTGGGGCATGACGTGAAAGGGGCCGTGCGGGCCCTGTTCGATCCCCGGATCGTTGTCGCCGATATTGGCTTCTCGTCCCAATTCAAGCAGGAACTGAGCGTCGCCCATTTCAGCGGACCGGCCGTGAAGCCGCTTCCCATCCCGCAGCTTCCTCCCGTGCAGGAAGCCAAGATCGATCCTCTGCAAAAGGCTCGAGACCCAGCCGTCAGGACTTCGGTTTCGGCCGCATGGTGATCACGAGCAGCGCCGTGGACTTTTGCTCCAGGGCGATGACGTAGTCCGCGGCGACTCCGCTGCCTGCTCCCTGCCCTATGCTATGCACCGACTCCGCCAGGGTCGCCACTAGTCCGTCACGCCGGTCGTCCGGAAGGTCCGGATCGAAAACGACCATTGTGGCCGTCAACGTGATGAGCGCATCGATGACCGGAATGTGGGGCAAGGTCGCCGGATGGTCCCGAAGCAGGTCGGCTGCGATGACGATCCTGCCGATGCCGGACCTGTCCTCGGTTGCCTCCACGATGACTGCGAGGCGCTGACTCGAAAACCGGCATGTCGCCTGTTGCGCGGTGCTGCACAAGTCGAGCTCCAGCCGAAGATCGGATCCCGTCCGCCGGAAAACCTCGTTGAGCGCCGCGGCATAGGTGTCGGGAGTCCTGTCGAAGGGGCTCGCGAAGGCAGCACCGGCAATGCCGAGCATCATTGCCGAGACGACCAGAAGGCCTTTGATCCGCTTCTGCATCGCGCGGACCTCCACCTTATTCCAGTATCGGCGAAAATGGCCTAGCTGGATAGAATATTCGCTGGAATTACCAGGACATACCCCCTCTGAGCACAGCTCCTGACTATGGTCCTAGCACGGCAATGGGAGCATGCTGGTCCTCTCGAGGAGGAACGAGCCCCATGCGAAAGACAATAGTTGCTCTCGTAGGCGTCGCACTCATGGCTGGTACTGCGGTCGTGGCTCAGCAAACTGATCCGATCCGGCAGCGCCAGGCCTTGATGAAGAACAATCAGGAACAGCTGCGCACATTGACCGGCATCGCCAGAGGGCAGGCAGCCTTCGACGCCGCCGTCGTTCGAACGGCCTTGCAGCGGCTCGAGCAGAACGGCGCCCAGACCCCACCCCTGTTTCCGCCAAACTCGCAGACCGGCGAAACCAACGCCCTGCCGGTGATCTGGCAACAGAAAACGGATTTCGACGCACGGGCCATGAAGCTCTCGCAGGACGCCAGAGCGGCGCAGTCGCGGGTCACGAACCCGGCAACGCTACAGGCCGAACTTCAGGTGATCGGCCAGAACTGCGGCGGCTGCCATCAGGTCTATCGTAAACCGCAGCCCCAATAGGACGACCAGCCTGGAGCATGAAGAAGAGCCCAACCAGGCGGTTGGGCTCTTCCTCGTTTGGCGGTGTAAACCCGCCTATTTCTTTGCGCAGATCGCCCTGGCCATCATGACCTTGGGGGTTTCGTTGGTGGAGAAGCAGTACACGCCGACTTCATCCATATCGAGGCGATCGCCGCGATTGCAGGTGCCGTTGACTGGATATTCGTCTGCGTCACACCGGGCCATGCACCGACCTTGAGAGGTGCATTCCTGAACAAAGACTCGAAGAAGCGTTCCGGCAATTCCGGGCTTTCCTTCAGGACCCATCGGGCCGGGCGGGCCGACAGGACCGGTCAATCCGGCAGGCCCGATCTGTCCTGTAAGACCTGGAGGCCCAATCGGTCCGATCTCTCCGGCGGGTCCGGCGATGCCCTGCGGTCCGGGAGGGCCCGGAGGTCCTGCCGGCCCAGTCGGCCCTTCGGCTCCCACTGGTCCGGCTGGGCCGGCAGGGCCAGACGGGCCGACGGCGCCGGGCTCGCCCCGCGGACCGGGCGTCCCTTGTGGGCCTTGGGGACCCTGATGACCGGCGAGCCCCTGCGGACCTTGCGGACCGGGCGGCCCTGCGGGACCTTCAGGACCTGTCGGGCCAGGCGGACCGGGCAGACCAGGTTGGCTCTCAGCGGATTGAGTCGCTGCGCCGGGAGGTCCAGGCGGCCCTGGAGGCCCGGGTGGTCCAGATGGCCCCTCCGGTCCGGCGAGCCCCTGAGCGCCATCCCGACCCGGCTCACCCGGGGGTCCGGCAGGCCCCACGAGACCCTGCGGGCCTTGGGGGCCTTGAGGGCCGGGAACGCCCTGGGGACCTTGAGGGCCCGCAGGCCCTTCCGGGCCGGCGGCACCTTGTGGTCCGGGCGCGCCATCGCGTCCCGGCTCGCCCTGAGGCCCTGGAGGTCCTGGCGGACCAACGGGTCCGGGCTCTCCGGGCGGCGGGTTCGCGACCGCGACTGCCGGTTCGGCTGGTGCCCCCGGACCTCGCTGGCCGCAGAAGCCCACGACCGCCTGCCGCTGTTCGTCCTCGGCCTGAAGATTTACCACGCAGGTGGCCGGATGGTAGGCCAGCCGGAAGGTGAAGCGGCCACTGGAGTCTGTTCTTGTCTGGTGCCGTTCGTCGAGAGTCACGGGCACTTGGCGCGGCCTGCTCAAGCGGCCTACGACCCGCAGTTCGCCTCCGGTGATCATGGCCTGATCGACGATGATATCCGCCATGGCGGGCGCGCTGCTGTAGATGAATAGGAATCCAGCCAACAGCCGCTTGATCATCATGCCCACCCTGCGAATGATGGAGCGAGCGTCGCCTAGCCCTGGCGATGACGTCAATTAATCCGAAAGGATATTGCGAGCTTCGACGCCTTCTGCATCGACGGAATTGCCATTTTAGCCCTTAATCCCTGGCGTGTACGAAAAACACCTCGTAGCCCGCGCCGTTTAGAACGCGCACGGCCTCCACCTCGGGCCCCTTCGCCTGCGGAACCCGGGCGCGGGAAAGCACCCTCAAGGCGCGCTCCTTGACCACTTCGAGCGAGTCGGCTCGGACGAATGTTCGGCGAACGACGCCGCCGCCCTCATCCTCGGGTGCGATCGTCTCGATGCGATAGGTTTCAAACACTCGTCCGTCACTCCAAGCTCAAACTTCCGGCGATCCGTATCGCGGCGGAACCGCGGCCAATACATAACGAAGTGGAAAAGCACAACGCCGGAAGGCACGACAACGCGCCATTACAGCATTTCGAGCGCCCGCTTGCGGCGAGGCGGCGGAAAGGCGGCGTCCAGAGCCGCAAAATCCTCGGCCGAGAGCACGATGTCTAGCGCGGCGCGGTTCTCATCGACATGGACGAGGCGGCCGGCTTTCGGAATCGCGATCACATCCGGATGCCTCATGACCCACGCAAGAGCGATCTGAGCCTCCGTTGCGCCATGCCGGTCCGCGACCGCCGTCAGGGTCGGATGCCCAAGCAAGCGGCCCTGTTCGATCGGCGAATAGGCCATGGTCGCCATACCATGGCGGCGGCACCAGGGCAGAAGATCGAACTCGATTCCGCGACGGGTCAGATTGTAGAGCACTTGGTTGGCCGCGATCCCGTTGCCATCGGCCAGGGCCACCCACTCCTCCAGGTCGTCCACATCCAAGTTGCTGACGCCCCAGGCGCGGATCTTCCCGTCTCGCACGAGGGCATGGAATGCCTCCAGCGTCTCCGAGAACGGAACCCCGCCACGCCAGTGCAGAAGATAGAGGTCGATCCGGTCGGTGCCGAGACGCCGAAGGCTGTCCTCGCAGGCCTTGATCGCACGCTTGCGCGAGGCATTGCCGGGAAGGACCTTGCTGACGAGGAAGACCTCCTCCCGCCGCCCGCTCATGGCCTCGCCAACCACCTCTTCGGCGCCGCCATCCGCGTACATCTCGGCGGTGTCGATCAACGTCATGCCGAGATCCAGGCCACGTCGCAGGGCCGCCACCTCCGCCGCCCGGGCGCTGCGCTTCTCCCCCATGAACCACGTCCCCTGCCCGAGGGCCGGGACCATCGTTCCGTCAGGAAGGCGGATCTGTCGAATATCGCGAGCCATGGAATTGTGCTTCCTTAGACAAAAATGGGGAGCAGACCCCAGGCCTGCTCCCCGCATCGGTTCATTCTGGGAGACTTATCCGCGCGACCGGGCGCGGATCATGAAGGTGTCGAAGGAATACTCGCCCACTTGGAACCACAGGTACTCTTCGTTCCGGAAAGCCCGGATGGAATCGAGGGCCTTCTTGAAGTCGGCGTTCTTGGACGAGATCTCGTCATAGACCTCGTTCGTCGCCTTGTAGGAGGCTTCCATCACATCCTGTGGGAAGGGCCGCAGCTGAGCGCCTGCGCCGACGAGGCGACGAAGCGCGCTCGGGTTGCGGGCATCGTATTTGGCCAGCATGTCCAGGTTGGCGGCCATGCATGCCGCCTCGGCGATTGCCTTGTAGTTCTTCGGCAGTTCTTCCCACTTGGCCTTGTTGAAATAGAAGTGCAGCGTCAGGCCGCCTTCCCACCAACCAGGATAATAGTAGTACGGGGCGACCTTCTGGAAGCCGAGCTTCTCATCGTCGTAGGGACCGATCCACTCGGCAGCGTCGATCGTTCCGCGCTCCAGCGAGGGATAGATATCGCCGCCCGCCACCTGCTGCGGGATGACGCCCATCTTCGCCATGACCTGGCCCGCCACGCCGGCGATGCGCATCTTGAGGCCTTGCAGGTCTTGAACGCTCTTGATCTCCTTGCGGAACCAACCACCCATCTGGGTGCCGGTGTTTCCGCCCGGAAGCGCATGGATGCCATGCTTGGCCATGAACTCGTTCACGAGATCCACGCCGCCGCCGTGATACATCCACGCATTCTGCTGGCGCGCGTTCAGCGTGAACGGAAGCGCCGCTCCTGCCGCGAAGGTTGGGTCTTTGCCAACGTAGTAGTACGACGCCGTATGCGCCATCTCGACCGTGCCGCTTTGCACCGCATCGGCCGCCTGGAACGTCCCGACGATTTCACCCGCCGCGAATGGCTGAACGACGAACTTGCCGTCGGTTGCCTCGGAGACGTATTTCGCGAAGAAGTCTGCGGCTCCGTAAATGGTGTCCAGAGACTTCGGGAAGCCGGAGGTGAGCCGCCAGCGGATCTCGGGATTCGACTGGGCGATGGCGGGCTTGGCGACGGCGCCCGCGGCCAAACCGGCGCCGGCGGCAGCGAGGAAATTGCGACGTTTCATTGAACTATCTTCTCCTGAGATAGAGCGTTGAACTAGGGCGGGTGTCCGAGGACGGAACACCTCGCTCGGCAAGCCGAGAAAGGATATTCCCGCTTAGTCGGCCGTTACACCATTTTCGCCAGACGCGCGAGGGCGAGTTCCGCCACCTTGTTGCAGATGCTCGCGGAAAGTCGGCGCAGGGTTAGGCTGCCTCGGCGTGCCTACACGGATGGCGAGCCGTCCTTGATCACACCTCTCAGCTGCTCCCGCAGTTCGGGCGTATCCTGATGATGATGCACGGTAACGGCATGCAGGACAGCTGCTTCGAGGACCTCGTCTTCCGTATCGGCCACGAGGGCTAGCGTGCATTTGACATCGCTGGGGATCTGGCGGCAATCGACAAACTTTCGTCCCATGGTTTCCTCCGCATGCGGATGTTTCGACCAGACGACAGTGCCAAGACCCCCGCATAGTAAAATCGAAGTGAACCTGTTGCAATCGAAGCCACGTCCGGGCCCTGCCCGCACCATCGGCGCAAAAGAAGCATGCTTCCTGCAAAGCTTGATTGGAACCGCTCAAGCTTTACCGCGTTCGCCCCGAGCAACTTGGAAAGGAAGCCGCCATGCGCAGCCATGTCCTCAGCTCTGCCCTTCTCCTGACCCTCGCCGCAATTCCTCTAGCCGGCTGCCAAACGGGAGCCGCGACAGGCGCGGCCGGCGGCGCGGTCGCAGGCGCCGTCGTGGGTGGTCCGATCGGCGCCGCGGTGGGCGGCGTTGCGGGCGCGGCCGCCGGGGGAATTCTTACCGCCGAAGAATCGACGCGCGTTCGCACCTATGTGGTGTCACAGCGCCGTCCTTCCATGCAGGTTACGGAAGAGGTCGTCGTCGGACGTCCCCTCCCGGGCCGCGTGAGGGCGTACCCGATCCCGTCCAATGTCGGCCTGCAGAATTCCTATCATTACACGGTCGTGAACGACCAGACGGTCCTGGTCGATCCTCAGACACGGCAAGTCGTCGAGATCATCGACTAATCGACGCTGAGGTGTTGAACCAAAGGCGGTCCGTGCGGACCGCCTTTTCTTTGGCCGGTTGAGTTTGTCATGAGTCTCCCGGCGATCGAGCCATACGCGCCACTTCCGCCAAGGCGGCGTTTTCCGCTCGGATGCGCACCGCAAGCACGGCGCCATTCATAATAGTGAAGACGAGCGCATACCAAGGGAGGCCAAGCGCGAGAGGAAGCACCGCGATTTCGCCAACCACAACCGCATAGTTCGGGTGAGACATCAGCCGATACGGCCCCCTGCGCACAAGCGCCTTGCCGGGAACGACGATGATGCGCGTTGTCCAACGGCTTCCCAAGGTCAGAAGAACCCAAATGCGCAGGATCTGAAGGAGTGCAAAGATCGCAAGCCAGCCAGGATTGACCGGGCAGTCCCAGGCGATGAACCAGAGGCCTCCAAGCCATGCGGCGTGAAGGGCGACGATCAACGGATAATGGTGTGGGGCCGCCTCGAAAGCTCCGCCCTCCAGCAACCTCCGGGTATTGCGCTTGGCGATCAACAGCTCCGCCAAGCGCTCGACCGTCACAATGGCGAGAACGAGGATCGCCGCCATCACGTCACCCGTCTGAGAGCCACGCAGCTTGCGGTAAATCCCGGCCCCAGAGCCGCAAGGACGGAGCGGTTGGGGAGGCCCGCGCCAATCACTTGCTCGAGGACGAACAGCGCCGTGGGGGCGGACATGTTCCCGTACTCGGACAGGACCGACCTTTCGTGATCAAGGGAGCCCTGATCCAGCGCGAGCGCCCGCTCAAGCGCCGTCACGACCTTCTTGCCGCCCGGGTGACAGATAAATCGGTCGATATCCTGCCGATGCAACCCGGCCCGGTCGAGAATTCCCATGACGGCCGAACCCATATGGGCTTCGGCGAAGGGCGGGATGGAACGGGCGAAGATCACGCCGAATCCTTCGGGATCGACATTCCAGCCCATGATATCGAGTGTATCGGGCCAGATATGCTCGCCGGACGCATCGATTTCAGCAATCCCGCCTTCCCCTGCCCTCAGGATGCAGGCGCCCGCCCCATCCCCGAACAACGCCGTCGCAACGATGTTGGCCTTGGTAAGCTCGTCCAACCGGAACGCCAACGTGCAGAGTTCCACGGCCACGAAGAGTACCACCGACCCAGGTTGCGCCTTCGCCAGCTTCGCGGCGATCGACAAGCCGGTGACGCCGCCTGCGCATCCAAGGCCGAAAACGGGCACCCGGTGCACGTCGCCGCGAAAGCCCATGATGCCACATGCGCGCGCCTCGAGGCTCGGCGTCGCTATCCCGGTGGATGAAACCGTCACGATGGTGTCCACATCGCGGGCCTGTAGCCCTGCACCGTCCAGGGCCTTTGTTGCAGCCTGCACGAAAAGCTTCAGAGCGCCTTCCAGATAGGCCGCCGTCCGCTCCGGCCACCCATGCGACTCGAAAAACCACTCCAGAGGGCGAACGGCGTGACGCTTATGAATGCCCGCAGTGGTGAAGACAGGGGAAACGCGATCGAAAGCGCTGTAGCGTTTGGAGAAGATCGTGGAAGCGGCTTTTGCAACGTCGCTTTGAAGGAGCACGTGCTCGGGAACAGCCGTGGCAACGGACACAAGCCTGGGGGTGTAACGCAAAGGCTGACCTCCTCGAAGCTGGCGCTTCGTCAGGTTTTCGTTTCGGCCATGGCGACCTGACGTACCCTGCCCCTCCGGCTTCCGCGGCTTTCCGCGTAGGCCTTGGTGAATTCCGCACCGAACAGAAGGATCAGCGAGGAATAATAGATCCAGAGCAGGATCGTGATGATGGACCCGGCCGCTCCATAGCTCGACGTGATGCCGCTACTGCCGAGGTAGAGTCCAATCAGAATTTTGCCGAACGTGAACAACAGGCTCGTCACCAAAGCGCCGGCCCAGACATCGTGCCAATCGAGATTTACAGTCGGCAAAATCTTGAAGATCATGGCGAACAGGAGGAACGCTATGGTGAAGGCGACCGCGCTGTTCAGGAGCGTCAGAAGGACGGTCGCCCCGGAGAAACTAGCCTCAAGGTACGATCCGAGCGCTGTCAGGCCCGCATCGATGATGAGCGAGACGAGAAGCAGGAATCCGATGCCGATCACCAGCGCCATGCTCAAAAGGCGCGTCTTGATGAAAGACCACACGCCGAAGCTCTGGGACGGAGTCGCCTTCCAGATAATGTTAAGATCGTCCTGCAGCTCGACGATGGCGCCCGTCACGAGCAGCAGAAACGTCACGAGCCCAATCGTCATGCCCACGATGCCGGAGCCCACATTGCTCGCGCTCAGGATCATGGCCTCCAGGGCAGCCGACGCTTCCTTGCCGAGCAGACCTCCGAGTTCACCCACGATGGCGCCTTGAGCGGCCTCCCGGCTGAATGCGAGACCCGCGACCGCGATGGCGGCAAGCAGCATCGGTGCAAGGGAGAAGACAGTGAAGAACGCAATGGACGCGCCCAGGCTCATGGCGCGATCGTTCCACCAGCCATTGAACGCGACCTTGAGCAATCGCCAAGTCTCTGAAAGCATGCGTGGACCGGTCCTCGCCTGGCGAGTGCAACTGTGTTTTCCCGTGGGATCAACCGGATGGTGCTCTGTCGGTTCCTCCCCTATGCGCCTGCTTGCCTCATCCCGATGAACTTAAAGCAGTCACACTCGTCGCCCTAGATACGTTCTCAATGAAACGAAGGACGGAGTTTCGCGAATGTCGGATTCGAGCACGTTGATTTCCCTGGCACTTGAATGGGGCCCGGCGATTCTCATCGTCCTGCTGGCCGCCTGGGTGATCATGGCTGTCTCGCGCTTTTTCAAGCGCCTGTTCGCCGGTGGGCGATCCGAGAGCGCTCCCGTTACGCCGCAGCCTTATCCCGCTCAGGAAAGGCGGGAACCGATGCTTGGGACGGTCGCGCCCAAAGTCTCCACCATCCCGGACGCGGCCGATGTGCTCGCCCTCAAGGCCAGCATCGACGCCCTCACGCGCCAGATCGCAGCGCTTGAGCGACGTCTCGCTCCGGCAAGCTCGGCACAGACCGATGCTGGGGAGCCGCCCGCCGTGAAAGGCGCAGAGGTCATTCCCATGGCCATAGACCCGGCATCGCCTTCGGGACGCCGGAAGGGCTGACGCGAGAGCCTCAGCCTCGCCCGACGAAGGGCATCTTGGTCGCCATGACGGTCATGTTGAGCACGTTGGCCGTCAGAGGCAGGCTCGCCATATAGACGACGGCGTCGGCTACGTTCTTCGGGTCGATCGTCGGCTCAGCCTCCACCGATCCGTTGGCCTGGAGCGCCCCTGTGGAGATCCTGGCGGTCATTTCCGTCGCAGCGTTGCCGATATCGATCTGGCCGCACGCAATGTCGTATGGTCGCCCGTCGAGGGACGTGGACTTGGTCAGGCCCAGAATCGCATGCTTGGTGGCGGTGTACGGTGCCGACAAGGGACGCGGCGCATAGGCTGAGACAGACCCGTTGTTGATGATGCGACCGCCGCGGGGATCCTGCGCCTTCATGATCCGGAACGCTTCCTGCGTACACAGGAACGCGCCCGTCAGATTGGTGTCCACCACATTCTTCCACTGGTCGAATGAAAGATCCTCGAGGGGAATCGCCGGTGCGCCGATGCCCGCATTGTTGACCAGGAGGTCAAGCCTTCCGAATTCAGCCTTTGTTCTGGCAAAAAGGGCCGCCACCGAAGCGGCGTCGGTGATGTCCGTCGGAACCGCCAGGGCGGTGACGCCCGGCGTCACGATATCCAGCAGGGCCGATTCCAGGGCCTCCTGCCGCCGGCCCGCCATGACCACCGTGAACCCGGCATGCAGGAGGGCTTTGGCGATTGCCTTTCCCACCCCGCTTCCCGCACCCGTAACGATGGCGATCTTGGACGTCTGCGGCATTTCCATTCCCTTTTTGAACTGGCAGGTGAATCAGTAAGTGGCCCGTCCGCCGGAGATGTCGAAGACCCCTCCGGTGGTGAAGGAGCATTCGTCGCTTGCGAGCCAGCAGATCAGCGACGTCACCTCGTCGACGGTTCCGAATCGTCCGATGGGGATCTTCGAGAGCATGAAGTCGATATGGGTCTGGCTCATCTGGTCGAAGATCGGCGTGCGCACCGCGGCCGGCGTCACGCAGTTGACCGTGATGTTGTTCTTGGCCAGTTCCTTCCCCAGGGACTTGGTGAGGCCGATCACGGCCGCTTTCGATGCGCTGTAGGCGGACGCGTTCGGATTCCCCTCCTTGCCCGCGATGGATGCCACGTTGACGATGCGCCCGTAGCCGCCCTCCAGCATCGCCGGAACAACCTCCCGGTTGCAGTAGAAGACCCCGTTGAGGTTGACGTCGATGACCTGACGCCAGGCATCGACGGGATAGTCCCAGAGGGTCGTGTTCGGCCCCGTAATCCCGGCGCTCGCGACGAGAATGTCGATTCCGCCGACGAGTGAGAGCGTTTCCTTGCAGGCTTGGCTCACGATGTTGGGGTCGGCGACATTCACCTGTACGCCCATCACGTTCGCGCCGATTTCCTTCTTGGCTGCCGCAATGGTGTCCTGGTTCACGTCCCAGACCACCACCTGAGCCCCCTCGGACGCGAGCCGTTTGCTGACCGCCAGGCCAATGCCGGACGCGCCGCCGGTAACGATGGCCCGCCGGCCCTCAAACCGTTTGGCATTCATGGTTTTGATCCCTTCCTGACAGCCGCCGCTACTCCACGAACTTGCCGCCGAGCTCTTCGTCGATATGGATGCGGATGATCTCGTCGAAGCTGTTCTCGGCCTGGAAGCCCAGGCTCCTGGCGCGCTGCGCATCGAAGCGGCGCGGCCACCCCTCGACGATGCTCATGATGGTCGGGTCCGGCTCAAGGCGGATCCGCGCGGCCACGCCCTCACCTGCAATCCGGCGCAGGGAATCGATCTGCTCGGCAACGGTGACCGACACTCCGGGCATCGTGAGATTGCGCCGGGCGCCGAGTTTTCCACCGTCCAGCGTCGCCGCATGCATGAGGAAATTGACGGCCGAGCGGGGAGACGCATGGGTGTGGCGTACGTCCTCGGGCACAGGCAGCACTGCCTCCTGACCGTTCAACGGCTCGCGGATGATGCCGGAGAAGAACCCGGATGCGGCCTTGTTCGGCTTGCCCGGCCGCACGCAGATCGTCGGGAGCCGGATGCCGATTCCGTCAAAGAATCCGCGCCGGGTATAATCGGCCAGCAGCAGCTCGCCGATCGCCTTCTGGGTTCCGTAGCTAGTCAGGGGCGTGAGGAAGAACTCGTCGCCGATCGCCTCCGGGAATGGCGCGCCGAAGACGGCTATGGAGGATGTGAAGACGACCCGGGGCTGGTAGCCGTCGCCGATGAGGCGAATCGCGTCGAACAGGCGGCGCGTGCCGTCGAGATTGATCCGGTCGCCCTTATCGAAATCCGCCTCGGCCTCTCCGGACACGATGGCGGCCAGATGAAATATGACGTCTGGCCGGCTCGCCACCAGCTTTTCCGCGTCGCCCGGGGCGGAAAAGTCGGATGCATGTGTCGTAATGGTGAAGGGAGCACCTTGGGGAGCCTGAGGCTCGACCACGTCGTGTAGAATCGCCTTGGTGATCTCGCGTCCGCCGAGATGCCCTTCCTGGACAAGGCGCTCGACGAGTTTTCGCCCGACCATGCCGGCCGCGCCGAATATCAGAACTTCCATCCCAAAACTTCCTTTTTGTTTCATCTTAATGTGACTGGCAGTCCCCTCCTTGGCAACAACGCTTGATCTTCTGTCGATCCTGCTGAACTATTGTCCCCAGCCATCGCTATAAGCTCGCACAGACGGGCGATGACAAAGCGGGGGGCTTGGGAGGAAGAGCATGCTTCAACGCCGTCCAGCGGCTTTGACGCGCCGGGCATCGGCTCGTCTGCCGTCTCACATACAATCTTCCTCTCAGGTCCATCGGACGGATCGGGCGCCCCATGGCCTCCGTTGATATCCGGGATGTGAGAAAGGCCTATGGGGCCACGCGGGTGATCCACGGCGTGTCGGTGGACATTCAGGACGGTGAGTTCGTCATCCTGGTGGGGCCATCCGGCTGCGGGAAGTCGACGCTCCTGCGCATGATCGCCGGACTGGAGAACATCACCGGGGGCGAGATCCGTATCGGCTCCCGGGTTGTCAACAACGTTCCGCCGAAAGAGCGGGACATTGCGATGGTGTTCCAGAATTACGCGCTCTACCCCCATATGACGGTGGCGGACAACATGGCGTTTTCGCTCAAGCTGAAGAGCGCGCCGAAGTCCGAGATCGCCGCCAAGGTCAACCGGGCAGCGGAAATCCTGGGTCTTACGCCCCTTCTCGACCGCTATCCGCGCCAGCTCTCGGGCGGACAGCGCCAGCGCGTGGCCATGGGCCGTGCCATCGTGCGCGATCCTCAGGTGTTCCTGTTCGACGAACCGCTCTCCAACCTCGACGCCAAGCTACGCGTGTCCATGCGGGGCGAGATCAAGGCCCTGCACCAGCGGCTGAAGACCACCACGGTCTATGTCACTCACGACCAGATCGAGGCCATGACCATGGCGGATAAGATCGTGGTCATGCACGACGGGGTCGTGGAGCAGATCGGTGCGCCGCTCGACCTCTACGACCGCCCGGTCAACCTCTTCGTGGCGGGCTTCATCGGCTCGCCGGCCATGAACGTGCTTGAAGGACGCCTGGGATCCTCCGGTGTCACCGTCGGCGGCCTGACCCTGCCGGTCCAGAACGCGCCGGCGGCCTCCGATGGGCGTCCTGTCCATTATGGCATCCGCCCCGAGCATTTCAGGCTCACCGGAGACGGAATGCCCGCCGAAGTGATCGTGGTCGAGCCTACGGGGTCCGAAACCCAGGTTGTCGCGAAGGCGGGCGGACAGGAAATCACCTGCGTATTCCGCGAGCGCGTCAGCGCGAGGCCCGGCGAGCTCATTCACATTCTGCCCGATCCCGCCCTCGTGCATCTCTTCGACAAGGAAACGGGACGGCGCATGAACTGAGTTGAAGCGGGCGGTCCCACCGGGAGGGTCGCACCGCTCGTTCAAAACATATCCCGGGCTGCGGAGGAAAACGACGATGACCCTGTCTAGACGTGATCTGCTTCTCGGGAGTGCCAGCCTTGCGGCAGGCGCAGCAGGAGCCCAGTTGCTGGGATCTGTGCCCGCCTTTGCGCAAGGCGCGTCCCCCACATTCAAGCCGGAGCAAGGAGCCTCGCTGCGCGTGCTGCGCTGGACGCCCTTCGTGAAGGGCGACGAGGATACTTGGCTCGCCAACACCAAGAAATTCTCGGATGAAACCGGCGTTCAGGTGCGCGTCGACAAGGAGAGTTGGGAGGACATCCGCCCCAAAGCCGCCGTGGCGGCCAATGTGGGCTCGGGGCCGGATATCATGCTCGTCTGGTTCGACGATCCCTTCCAGTATCCTGACAAGCTCATGGACGTGACCGACATCGCAACGGGCTTCGCCAGCAAGTACGGCGGGTACTACCCAGGCCTCGAAGGATACGCGAAGCAGGGAGACAAGTTCATCGCCCTCCCGCTGGCCACGATCGGCAACGGCATCCTCTATCGCGACAGCATGATCAAGCAGGCGGGCTTCTCGAAGTTTCCCGAGAAAACCGACGAATTCCTTGAAATGTGCAAGGCCCTCAAGGCCAAGAGCAAGCCAGCAGGCTTCGCGCTCGGCAAGGCTGTGGGTGACGGCAACAACTTCGCCCACTGGATCGTCTGGAGCCATGGCGGCAGGATGGTCGATGAATCCGGCAAGGTCGTGATCAACTCGCCGGAGACCATCAAGGCGCTGCAATACGTCCGCGAGCTTTACCAGACCTTCATCCCAGGAACGGAAAGCTGGCTCGACATCAACAACAACCGGGTGTTCCTGTCGGGCGACGTGTCCGTGACGGCGAACGGCGTCTCGCTCTATTACTCGGCCAAGAACGACCCGAAAATGGCCGAGATGGCGCAGGACATCCGCTCGACCACCCTGCCGATCGGGCCCATCGGCCAGTCGGTGGAGCTGCACCAGACCACGTCGGCGGTGATCTTCAAGTACTCCAAGTTCCCCAACGCGGCCCGGGCCTACCTGCAATACATGCTGGACAAGCCGCAGATGGATGCCTGGATCACAGGATCGAGCGCCTATTGCTGCCCTCCCCTGAAAGGCATGATCGACAATCCGGTCTGGACCGCCGATCCGGTGCATGAGCCCTACAAGCGCGCCTCCTCGACGTTGCGCCCGAACGGCTATGCGGGTCCGCTCAGCTACGCGTCCGCCGCCACCATGGCGGATTACGTGATGGTGGACATGGTGGCCGAAGCCGCCACCGGCCAGCGCACGCCCGAAGAGGCGGCCAAGCGCGCAGAGCAGCGGGCGAACCGGTACTACCGCGTCTGACGGTTCAAGGGTGGCGCCGCGGCGCCACCCTTTCTTTCCCGGAACAGCCGGAGACTGCATCATGACCGAAGCCGCCCTCTCCCCCTCGGACGTGCCGGCCGCACGAACGCGGGCATCCATTACACAGAGCAAAGGCTTCCTCGGCCTGATGTTCATGCTACCGGCGGCCATCTTTCTGCTGGTCTTCCTGACCTACCCGCTCGGTCTCGGCGTCTGGCTCGGATTCACCGATACGCGGATCGGGCGCGATGGCGTCTTCGTGGGCCTGGAAAACTACCAGAGCTTGTGGGACGACAGCATCTTCTGGCTCTCCGTGTTCAACACCCTGCTCTACACGGTAGTGGCCTCGCTGCTCAAATTCGCCCTCGGTCTTTGGCTGGCCCTTCTCCTCAACGAGCACCTGCCGTTCAAGGCCTTCATACGCGCCATCGTGCTTCTTCCGTGGGTGGTCCCGACGGTACTATCGGCCATCGCGTTCTGGTGGATCTACGACACCCAGTTCTCGATCATCTCCTGGGCGCTCATGAACATGGGCGTGATCGATTCGCCCATCAACTTCCTGGGCAGCCCCAACAATGCCCGCGCGACCGTGATCTTCACCAATGTCTGGCGCGGCATCCCGTTCGTGGCCATCACCCTGCTGGCGGGTCTCCAGACCATTTCACCTTCGCTCCATGAGGCCGCGACCCTCGACGGGGCCACGTCCTGGCAGCGGTTCCGCTTCATCACCCTGCCCATGCTCTCGCCGCTCATCGCGGTCGTGATGACCTTCTCGGTGCTGTTCACCTTCACGGACTTCCAGCTCATCTACGTGCTGACCAGGGGTGGGCCACTGAACGCCACGCACCTCATGGCCACCTTGAGCTTCCAGCGCGCCATTCCGGGCGGGCAGCTCGGCGAAGGCGCGGCGATTGCCGTCGCGATGGTGCCGTTCCTGCTCAGCGCCATTCTCTTCAGCTACTTCGGACTGCAACGCCGTCGCTGGCAGCAGGGAGGATCCGACGCATGACCTATAGCGCCAGACCAGCGGACCACGCCATGGACGACGAAAGCGTCGGCATGAGCTATCTCAACCGGGCTCCCCGCCGGCTCGTCACCGTCTACCTGCCTCTCGCGGTGTTCGTGTTCGTCCTCCTGTTTCCGTTCTACTGGATGACGATCACGGCTCTGAAGCCCAATGACGAGCTGACCAACTTCCGCGACTTCAACCCGCTCTGGCCTGAAAACCCAACGCTGCAGCACATCCGCTACCTGCTGTTCGAAACATCCTATCCAGGTTGGCTTCTCAACACGATGCTAGTGTCGTTGGGATCGACGATCCTGTCCCTTATAGCGTCGGTGCTCGGCGCTTATGCGATCGAGCGCATCCGCTTCTCTGGCTCGCGCTGGATTGGGCTTGGGATCTTTCTGGCCTATCTCGTGCCGCCGTCGATCCTCTTCATCCCGCTCGCGGTGATGATCTTCAAGTTCGGCATCTACGATTCGAAGCTTGCTCTCATCTTCACCTACCCGACCTTCCTCATCCCGTTCTGCACATGGCTGCTCATGGGCTACTTCAGGTCGATTCCCTACGAGCTGGAGGAATGCGCGCTCGTCGACGGGGCCTCGCGCTGGCAGATTCTGACGAAGATCATGCTCCCGCTCTCGGTGCCAGGCCTCATCTCGGCCGGTATCTTCGCCTTCACCCTGTCGTGGAACGAGTTCATCTACGCCCTGACCTTCATCCAATCGTCGGAAAACAAGACCGTGCCGGTGGGCGTTCTGACCGAGTTGGTTCGCGGCGACGTGTACGAGTGGGGCGCGCTCATGGCAGGCGCGCTCTTAGGCTCCTTGCCGGTCGTGCTGCTCTATTCGTTCTTCGTCGATTACTACGTGTCGTCGATGACTGGAGCCGTGAAGGAGTAACACTTAACGGGAGGGCTCCCGCACAGAGTGGTCAGTCCGGCAGGGTTCTGGCCTATGCTAGAGTCCTGCTCTCAACGAGCCCGGCTCCCGACCCGGAGCGCGGGCGCGAAACGGGAGGATCAAAATGGGCAAAGCCTGCAGCATTCGACTACTCGCAGTGACCGGTGCGCTCACCATGGCGTTCGCGGCCGGCGCTCAGGCGCAGGACAACGCCGGCGCGGCCAACATGACGTTCTTCGTCACGAGCGTCGGATCCGGCAAAGGCGCGGATCTTGGAGGACTGGAAGGGGCTGACCGGCATTGCCAGACACTGGCTCAGGCGGCAGGCGCAACCGGAAAAACCTGGCGGGCGTATCTGTCCACCCAGGCGGCAGGCGGCTCGCCTGCGGTCAATGCGAAGGACCGCATTGGACGCGGGCCATGGCAGAACGCCAAAGGCACGGTCGTCGCAAAGGATGTGGCGGAGCTGCACGGCTCCAACAATGTCACCAAGCAGACCGCACTGACCGAAAAGGGCGGGGTCGTTAAGGGTCGTGGCGACACGCCCAACGAGCACGACGTCCTGACGGGATCCCAGCCGGACGGCACAGCCTTCGCCGGCACCGAGGACCGCACTTGCGGAAATTGGACCAAGAGCGGACCGGATGGCGTCGCGATGGTGGGCCATCACGACAGGACCGGGTTGGACGAGAGCCCGCCGGCCAAGTCATGGAACTCGTCCCATCCCTCGAGGGGCGGATGCAGCCAGGACGCACTGAAGAGCACCGGAGGAGCAGGATTGTTCTACTGCTTCGCGGCGAACTAGCCGGGCGCGCGGCTGCGCGCTACACTCGGCAGCAGCACAAGGAACGGCCAAGGCGATGATGAAGAAGAAGACCCTGGCCGTTGCCGACATCTATGTCCCCGTGAAGCGGCGCCAGACCCTCGACCCGAAGAAGGTCGACACCATTGCGGAGAGCATGCTCGCCAAGGGGCAGGAAACGCCGATTCTCGTGCGGGAGGACGGAAACCGCTTCGTTCTGGTGGAAGGATTGCATCGGCTGGAGGCGTGCCGGGCTTTGGGCGAGAAAACCGTGTTTGCCTATCTGGTCCAGGCGCGCCTTTACTGAACGTCAGGTAATTACCTCGCTTTTGGAGGCTTGACCGCGCTATAAAATCCTTCATGAGCTAAGTTTCCCACTTAACCATGAGGGTGATGATGAACAAGAATGAACTGATTGATCTCCTGGCCGAGGAGCACGAGCTGACGAAGACTTTCGCCAGGGATCTGGTGGACAGCATTTTCCAGAAGATCACCGATTCGGTGCAGGAAGGCGAAGAGGTCGCGATCTTCGGCTTCGGCAAGTTCAAGGTTGTCGAGCGCGGCGCCCGCAAGGGACGCAATCCCCAGACAGGCGAAGCCATCAAGATCGCTGCTTCCAAGAACCTGAAGTTCGAATCGGCCAAGTCTCTGAAAGAGACCCTCAACGTCAAGCGCCGCTCCCGCAAGAAGTAACCAGCTCCTGCGGCATCAGGCTGGGAGCTTGTTTCCAGCCACCGCTGCCGGCCAATTCGGCGGCTCCCGTGGCCGGGCTTGTCCCGGCCATCGCCGTTTGGCACTTGTCCCGCCGGAAACGGCCTTTCGAACTCCCTTTTGTGATCGTACCTATGAGGCGTCCGCTTGAGAAAGCTTGCCTCTGATACAGGTTGGCACGAAAGGAGATACACATGGAAAAGCGTCGTCTCGGCCGCTCGAACCTCATGGTGTCGCCGATCTGCTTCGGCGGCAACGTCTTTGGCTGGACCGTCGATGAAGCCGCTTCGTTCAGGCTGCTGGACGCCTTCCTTGAAGCCGGCTTCAACTTCATCGACACGGCGGATGTCTATTCCCGTTGGGCACCTGGCAATACCGGCGGCGAATCCGAATCGATCATCGGCAAATGGATGAAGGCACGCGGCAACCGCGACGCCGTTGTCATCGCCACCAAGGTCGGATCCGAGATGGGACCGGGCCGCAAGGGTCTTTCGAAGAAACACGTCCGCGAATCGGTGGAAGCATCCCTGAGGCGTCTCCAGACCGACCATATCGACCTCTACCAATCCCACCGGGACGATCCCGAGACACCTCAATCCGAGACCTTGAGCACTTATGCCGAGCTGATCGATGAGGGAAAGGTCCGTGCCATCGGCGCTTCCAATTTCAGCGCCACGCGCTTGCGGGAAGCACTCGACACCAGCGCCAAGATGGGCCTCCCGCGCTACGAAACCCTCCAGCCCCTCTACAACCTCTTCGACCGGTCGGAACTCGAAGGGGATCTCGAGAAGGTCTGCCTCGACAACGCCATCAGCGTCATCTCGTACTCCTCGCTGGCAAGCGGCTTCCTGACGGGCAAATACCGGTCGGAGCGGGATTTCGGAAAGAGCGTGCGGGGCGGCCGCATGGGCAATTACTTGAACGAACGCGGATTGCGCATTCTGGCGGCCCTCGATCAGGTGGCAATTCATCATGGGTCGACGCCGGCCCAGGTCGCCCTGGCATGGCTCATGGCGCGCCCGGGCATCGCGGCTCCCATCGCCAGCGCGACGAGCCTCGATCAGCTTCAGGATCTGATTGCCGCAGCAAGGCTACGACTGGAGCCATCCGATATCGAGAAACTCGATCGGGCGGGCAAAGTGACCGCTGCCGCCTGACCTGATGCCTTGCCCGAACCCTACTTGCACTCGACGCAGATGCCGCGCTTGATCCTTCGATCAAGCTCCCGGCTTCGACGATCCAAGTTCTCTTCACGAGGCGACCGAGTCACGACTGAGGGCTCACCGGTTTGCCTGTTCGCACCAGCCCCAGTGCCGGAGGCCGCACCGGCCCTGCCGGCTCTTGTCGATCCGGCTGATCCACCCTCCGTGCCCGGTGAAGGCCTCGGGGCCGTCGTCGTCTCGGGCGTGGATCCCGGCGAACTGGGCGCAGGCGTGGCGGACGGCGCGCCCGTCGACGACGGGCTTCCGCCTGTCGACCCCCCGCCCGAGGAGGAGCCGGATTGGGCGAATGCCCCACCCGCCGCAAGGCCGCCGGCGAGAATCACGACCGAAAGTGTGAGATAGCGCATAACCCCTCCCGATTTTTCTCGTCGGAGGTCAACTCCAAGAGGAGCGGCGGGTTTCGCGTTCGGCCTGCCAAACCGTCAGGCTTACAGGACCGGCCGGATCCAGAACTCGGCGTGGCCCCGCACGCAATCGGCTCCCGGCCAAAACCGACTCTGCCGTTTGACCCTGAAGGCAACCAGAGAAGACGGGCACGCCGCCAGGGAGCCGCGTTCCATGAGCGCGCGCAAGGTGAAAGGCCGTGTAGCCGATCTCGAGGAAGAGATCGAACACCAGGCGTCCTCCGGGAACGGCAACCCGCCCCCCTTGCGGCAGCGCGAGACGGCTGGCCTCGCTCCACGGCAGCACGGCCGGGTTCCACCACCACCCGTCGTTTCGCTGCTCCAGACCCGACGACGACGACGAGACGACGAGGCGGAGGCGCTGCTTGGGATTGGGATTGGCCTCGTGCCCTAGCCGGCCGAGCACCACGAGGGCGCACCTATCGAGCTCCGACTGGAAATAAGCCCAGTCCGCATCGTTGCGCAGGACGTCTGGCATGCGCCCCTCTGCGTCCGCAATACGATCATCGTCCGACACGATGGCATAGCCATGAATTTCAACTGCTGCCACGGACTAGGTCTGCCCTCTTGAATCGCCGCCCGCCCCGGCCTTGAAGCCGGTGGCGTCACGATGAGGCTTTTGCCCGATCACCAGCCTGATAGGCAATGGCCTCCCGTGCAAGAACCAGAAGAACGACCCCGTTCAGCACATGCCACAGGAAATGCGTCCCGCTCGGAAACGCGGAACAGGCGGCGCTATCGATGGAACGGAAAAACAGCGACAGGGCGAAAATTCCAGCGGCTGCCAAAAGGGCAAATCCAGGTCTCTGGACCTTCGCCACGAGACAAAGGCAGCCGACAGTCAGGAGGGCAGCGAGAGCCGGAATGTATCCATTCGAGCCATCGAGGGAAACGCCGGGGAGGACGCCGAACCAGAGGCGCGGGAAGACGATGTTGAAGAAGGCAAAGATCCCCGTGGCGGCGAGCGCGGCGACAAGCCTGAGTCGCAGAAAGCGGCGCAGGGCGAGCAGAAAATATCCGTAGATGAAAAGTGCGATCGGCAGCACGTCGGCCAAGCGGGACCAGCGGTTGGCGAAGGTGTGAAACAGGAAGCTCCCGGTCCCGACGATCAGAATCACCCCTATGAGCGCAAGGCCCGGCCAGTCCCTCCCCCCGGCTCGCCGCCAGAGGAAGAACCCATAGGCCGCAGCCAGAACGAAGGCCCCATTGGTCGCTGCGTTGAGGGGCTCGGACCAGAAGCTGGCGTCGATCCGCTCGCAGTAATTGTCGACAGGCGTGAACCAGGATGTGGGCATCGAACACTGCCCTGGAGAGGGATGTCGGGCCTATCTTGTTGCCCAGTCCACGAAACATCAATGAGCTGCGAGCATCGAATCCGCCCTCATGATTCCAACGGCTAACTTGCACCTCGCAACGACAGGTAGAATAATCGAATGTGATATCGTTTAGCAAGACGGTATCGGGCGTTGGAGGGCTACCAATGAAAGCGCGTCCACTCGGCCGTTCAGGCCTGCAAGTTCCACCTTTATGCATCGGGGGCAATGTTTTTGGCTGGACGGTGGACGAACCCACATCGTTCAAGCTGTTTGATGCTGCCCTGGAGGCGGGCCTCAACTTCATCGACACAGCCGACATGTACTCAATCTGGGCGCGCGGAAACCAAGGCGGTGAGTCGGAAACCATCATCGGGCGCTGGATGAAGGCCCGGGGCAACCGCTCCAAGGTCATCATCGCAACCAAGGTTGGCGTTGAACTGTCTCCTGACCAGAAGGGCCTCTCCAGGACCTATATCCGGTCGGCTGCCGATGCGTCGCTCAGACGGCTGCAGACCGATTACGTCGATCTCTACCAATCCCATGTCGACGATGCCGACACCCCGCTCGAAGAAACGCTCGACGCCTACGCGGAGCTGATCCGGGCGGGAAAGGTGCGAGCCATCGGCGCTTCGAACCACGGCCCTGAAAGACTGAAGGAAGCCCTGGAGATCAGCGCCCGCACAGGGCTCCCCCGCTATGAGAGCCTTCAGCCCAAATACAACCTTTATGACCGGGGGGCCTACGAGGCAGATCTGGAACAGATCTGCCGCCAGAACGGCCTTGGTGTCCTGTCCTATTCCTCCCTGGCCAGCGGCTTCCTGACAGGCAAGTATCGCTCCCGACAGGATTTCGGCAAAAGTCCTCGGGGGTATGGAATGGGCGAATACCTGAACGACAGGGGACGACGAATCCTGACGGCGCTCGACAAGGTAGCCCGGCGGCACAACGCCAGTCCGGCGCAGGTTGCATTGGCGTGGTCTATGGCCCGGCCGGGCCTGACCGCTCCGATCGCGAGCGCGACGACGCTCGATCAGCTCAAGGAGCTTGTCGCGGCAACGACGCTTGCCCTGGAGGCGTCCGACATCGAGGCCCTCGACAGAGCTTCCGCCACACGGGCAAGGGAACTGGAACCGGCCTAGAGGCACGTCCATCCGTGTGTCTTACGACTGACCTGTTCACGATCTTCAGGGCTTCCACCTTGCCAGATACTTCCTGACATCGGATGAAGGCGATGAATGCGGGAGCAAGCTCGAACGATGCGGATAGCCACCTGGAACGTGAACTCGATCAAGCAGCGCTTGGATCACCTCGTCACCTTCGTGAAAAGCGCGGAGCCGGACGTCGTCTGCCTGCAGGAGCTGAAGTGCATCGACGAAGCGTTTCCGCGCAGCGACATCGAGGCGCTTGGGTACAATGTCGCCACTCATGGGCAGAAGGCCTATAATGGCGTTGCGATCTTGTCCAAGAGCCCCCTCGAGGATGTGCGGCAAGGCCTGCCCGGAGACGAGACTGACGAACAGGCACGCTATCTCGAAGGCGTCATCTCCACATCCGACGGAGCCGTTCGAGTGGCGTCCATCTATCTGCCGAACGGCAACCCTCTGGGAACACCGAAGTTCGACTACAAGCTTGCCTGGATGGACCGCTTACATTCCCATGCGCGCAAGCTCCTCGCACTGGAAGAGCCGCTCGTCCTTTGCGGCGATTACAACGTCATCCCGGAGCCGAAGGACGCGGCCGATCCTTCGGCTTGGAGGAACGATGCGCTCTTTCAGCCCAAAAGCCGGGCGAAGTTTCGCGAACTCCTGAACCTGGGCTTCAGCGATGCGCTTCGTGCCTGCAATGATCAGCCGGGACTGTACTCTTTCTGGGATTACCAGGCCGGCTCCTATCAGCGGAACAACGGCATCCGCATCGACCATCTCCTCCTCTCGCCTCAAGCCCAGGACAAGCTGAGGACCTCGTCGATCCGTAAGGAAGTTCGCGGCTGGGACAAGCCGTCCGACCACGTGCCTGTGATGGTTGATCTTGATATCGACTAAAGCGCTTTGCGGTTACAAAAAGAAGCCGGTTCCATGGTGGTGGAACCGGCTCCAATAGCGCAATCGTGCGAACGCTACGCGCGTGTCGTTCTATCGGCGGGCTTGGATGTATTGCTCGAGAAGCGAGAGGGCCAGTTTGCGGTCGCTGTCGCCGGCTTCCGCGAAAGCCTCCTCGTAGAGCTTCGTGATCCACCGTTCCTTGGGAGTATCGCTGGCTTCCCGGGCAAGGGTCAGCCACATGAGACCCTTGGCTCTCTGACGCGGAACACCCTGGCCCGTCATCAGAAGATGACCGAGCAGGGCCTGGGACGCGGAATGCCCCTTCTCGGCCGCGAGGTTGAACCAACGGGCTGCAAGGCGCGAATCCTTCTCGATGCCCGTTCCCTCGAGGTAGAGACGCGCGAGGTTGTACTGAGCGTTGGAGTCGCTGAAATAGGTCGCGGCGTAGTAGTACATCTCCACGGCGCGGCTCGGATTGGCCGACACGTAGGTGCCCTTGATCCCGTCCAGGAAGTAGCCGCCGAGCGCTACGAAAGCGCTCGACACAACCTTGGCGTTCGGTGAATCCGGGCTCTCGTCCGCGTGCTGGTCCGCCAGCTTCGAGAAGTACTCGAACGCTTTGAGATCGTCGTGCTGGACGCCGTCGCCATCCGCATACATGCGTCCGAGCTTCCACAGGGCCAACGAATGACCCTGCCCTGCCGCATATTCAAGCGCCTGCGCGGCCCCGCGCTTGTCGCCTGCATTGTAATCGCGCATGCCGTTGCGCAGCGCCTCGCGCACCGACCCGTACTTGACGGCCGGGGCCAGGGTTGGCGCGACCGTCGTGGACAATGCCGGCGTCAGGCTCTGCGTCAGCGGCTGCGGACGTGGGGCGGCGTCAAGCGCGAAGGCCGCGCTTCCGCCAAGGATGGTCGCGCCGAGCGTGACCGCGATGAGACTAGACGTCCGCATAGGTTTCTTTTTCCGCAGCTCCGCCCGGATGGGTTACCGCCCCATCCCGCGCCGGACCTACTGTTTGCGCGTATTTCCATAGATAGCCGGAGGTCGACGTGGTCTCGCGAGGCGACCACTCGGCGCGCCGACGCGTCAGCTCCTCGTCCGAGAGCTCCACGTCGATGGTGCCCTTGATGGCGTCGAGAACGATGATGTCGCCATCCTGGATCAGGCCGATCGGGCCGCCGACAGCAGCCTCGGGGCCCACATGGCCGATGCAGAAGCCACGGGTCGCGCCGGAGAAGCGGCCATCCGTGATCAGGGCGACCTTGTCGCCCATGCCCTGGCCATAGAGGGCGGCGGTGGTGGACAGCATCTCACGCATGCCGGGGCCGCCGCGTGGACCCTCGTAGCGGATCACCAGCACTTCGCCTTCGTTGTACTGGCGATGGGTCACTGCATCGAAGCAGGCCTCCTCGCCGTCGAAGACCCGGGCCGGGCCGCGGAAGGTCTGCTTTTCGAGCGGCATGCCGGCGACCTTCACGATTGCGCCCTCGGGAGCAAGATTGCCCTTGAGGCCCACCACGCCGCCAGTTGGCGTGATCGGCCTGTTGGCCGGATAAATCACGTCCTGATCGTCGTTCCACTGCACGGAGGCGAGATTCTCGGCAATGGTGCGGCCGGTCGCCGTCATGCAGTCGCCGTGCATATAGCCATGGTCGAGGAGCGTCTTCATGAGGAGCGGTATGCCGCCAACCTCGAACATGTCCTTGGCCACATAGCGCCCGCCGGGCTTGAGATCCGCCACGTACGGCGTGCGCTTGAAGATTTCGGCGACGTCGAACAGGTCGAACTTGATCCCGGCCTCGTGAGCGATAGCCGGCAAATGCAGGGCCGCATTGGTGGACCCGCCGGAGGCCGCCACCACAGTCGCGGCGTTCTCGAGCGCCTTGCGGGTTACGATATCGCGCGGGCGGATGTTTTTGGCGATGAGCTCCATGACCATCTCGCCGGCGCTGGCGCAGAACCGGTCGCGGATCTCGTAAGGCGCAGGCGCGCCGGCCGAATAGGGCAGCGCGAGGCCGATCGCCTCGGACACGGTCGCCATGGTGTTGGCGGTGAACTGCGCACCGCAGGCTCCGGCAGACGGGCATGCCACCTGCTCGAGTTCCGTCAGATCCTCGTCGGACATCTCGCCGACGGAGTGCTTGCCAACGGCCTCGAAGAGATCCTGGACGGTAACGGGTCGGCCGCGAAACGAGCCGGGCAGGATCGATCCGCCATAGATGAAGATCGACGGCACGTTGAGGCGCACCATGGCCATCATCATGCCGGGCAAGGACTTGTCGCAGCCGGCCATGCCCACGAGAGCATCATAGGAATGGCCGCGCATGGTCAGCTCGACCGAGTCCGCGATGACCTCGCGGGAGGGGAGCGACGACTTCATGCCCTGGTGGCCCATGGCGATGCCGTCCGTCACCGTGATGGTGCAGAATTCGCGCGGGGTGCCACGGGCGGCGGCCACGCCCTTCTTGACTGCCTGCGCCTGGCGCATGAGGGAGATGTTGCAGGGAGCAGCCTCGTTCCAGCAGGTGGCGACGCCCACGAGCGGTTGGCCGATCTGCTCCTTGGTCAGGCCCATGGCGTAAAGGTAAGAGCGATGCGGCGCGCGGGCCGGCCCCTCCGTCACATGACGGCTCGGCAGTTTCGACTTGTCGATCAGGCGCGCATCCATGGATTTCACTCTTCCCCCAACTGACCTTCACCCTACTTCCGAGTGGTTACGGAATAAATGTGATGTGCCATGTGCCGCGCCGCCGATGCAACGATCCCCGGAAGTGCAAGTCAGCGGATTTTGGGCTGAACTTTTCCCTGGGATCCCGCGCCTTAAGGCGTTGGGGTTGAAGCACTTTAACTGAGTTTACTCAGGTGCGCGCCCTTTATGGCGGCATCGCGGCAGAGCCTGGGCCAAGAACGGCAGGATGTGGAAGGTTTGAAGATGTTGCTCCTGAGCAACATTTTCCCGTTTACTCTAACCCTTAAGCAGGGTCGGACGAAAACCATACCGCATCGTAGACCGCCGTCGCCGTTCGGTCCGGCGACCGATCCGTTGTGAGCCAAATGGATCGTGTGCCGGCGATATCGGCTTCCGAAGGACCGTATGCGCTGGTCTTGCGGGTCGTCTCCTGGCTGCAGGAAATGAAGCCCACGGTCATCAAAGGCTCGGCCGCATATCTGCGCTGCATTCGTGTCACAAGCATGGCCGGTCCCCAGCCCTTATGCGGTTGCCACGGGAAGATCAGGCGACCGCCGCGCTCAAGAGCTCTCAGCCATCCGGGATCGGGCGCGAGCACCCCCGCATTCACATAGACAACATCCGCACTCGGCAGCGTCACGCCGAAGGCCGAGCGGGCATGGACGCTCACATGAGGCAGGCGCTTCAGATTTTCAGCCGCCTGGGCCGCGAGATCCGTTTCGTACTCGAAGGCCTCGACGCGCCCGCCCGGCTCCACGAGGGAAGCCAGGATAGCCGTGTAGTAGCCGGTCCCTGCCCCCACATGGACGACCCTGTCGCCCGGCTGAGGCTTGACCGTTTCCATCCAGGCGGCGTGGAGCGCCGGCTCGCCGTTGTTGATTCCCCGCGCCTGATCGATGGCCACGAGGACATTCTCGTAGATGTCGGCGATGTCGCGCGTCTGGGTCGCGATCCCCTGGCTGATGGTGGTCCAGGGTGGAGGCGGAAGGAAGTATTCGCGGGGGATGGAGGCGAAAGCGCTCTGGATACGAGGATCCTCGACAGCCGCCAATCGTGCGATCTGCTCGGCATAGCGCCGACGGTATTCCTCGGACGAAGCCATCGCCGTCTCCGAAAATCCACCCCCGGCCTAAGCTGGTTCCAAGCGGTGCCACGGCAAGGGCCGGGCCCAGGCGGATTACATCCGGAACACGCCAAACTTCGTCTCCGGCACGGGAGCGTTCAGGGCGGCCGAGAAGGCGAGCGCCAGGACGCGCCTCGTCTCGGACGGCAGGATGATGCCGTCGTCCCACAGGCGGGCGGTCGCGTGATAGGGGCTGCCCTCTTCCTCGTATCGGTCGCGGATGGGGGCTTTGAAGGCCTCCTCCTCCTCCGCACTCCACATCTTGCCGTCAGCCTCGATGTTGTCGCGCCGCACGGTGGCCAGCACGCTCGCCGCCTGCTCGCCGCCCATCACGGAGATGCGGGAGTTCGGCCAAGTGAACAGGAAGCGCGGAGAATAGGCCCGTCCGCACATGCCGTAATTGCCCGCGCCGAACGAGCCGCCGACCAGCAGGGTGATCTTGGGCACCTGGGCGCAAGCGACCGCCGTGACGAGCTTCGCGCCATCCTTGGCAATGCCGCCGGCCTCGTATTGTCGGCCGACCATGAAGCCAGAGATGTTCTGCAAAAACAGGAGCGGAATGCGCCGCTGGCAGCACAGCTCTATGAAATGCGCGCCCTTCAGGGCGCTCTCGGAGAACAGGATGCCGTTATTGGCGATGATCCCGACCGGCATGCCCCAGATCCGAGCAAAGCCCGTCACGAGGGTAGTGCCGTAGAGCCGCTTGAACTCATCGAATTCGGAGCCGTCGACGAGGCGGGCGATGACCTCGCGGATATCGTACTGCTTCTTGAGATCCGTCGGCACGATCGCGTCGAGATCCTGAATCGCGTATTTCGGCTCCACCGGCTCGGCGAGATCGATGTCGATAGTCTTGCGGGTGTTCAGCGTGCCGACGATGCGGCGCACGATAGCCAGCGCATGAACGTCGTCCGTGGCGTAATGATCGGCGACGCCCGACTGCCGGGCGTGCACATCCGCGCCTCCCAAATCCTCCGCCGAGACCACCTCCCCCGTGGCGGCCTTCACCAGGGGCGGGCCACCGAGGAAGATCGTGCCCTGGCGCCGCACGATGATCGTCTCGTCCGACATGGCCGGCACATAAGCGCCACCCGCCGTGCAGGAGCCCATGACGCAGGCGATCTGCGGGATGCCCATGGAGGACAGGGTCGCCTGATTGTAGAAGATCCGGCCGAAATGATCCCGATCCGGAAAGACCTCGGTTTGGTGGGGCAGGTTCGCGCCGCCCGAATCGACCAGGTAGATGCAGGGCAGACGGTTTTCGCGGGCAACCTCCTGGGCACGGAGGTGCTTCTTGACCGTCATGGGGTAGTAGGTGCCGCCCTTGATGGTCGAATCGTTGCAGACGATCATCACCTCGCGGCCTTCAACCCGCCCGGTGCCCGTGATGATGCCGGCGCCGTGAATAGCATCGTCGTACATGCCGTGAGCCGCAAGCCCACCCAGCTCGAGAAAGGGAGCCCCAGGGTCGAGCAGCCTCGTCACCCGTTCGCGCGGCAGGAGCTTTCCGCGAGCTAGGTGCCGCTCCCGCGCCTTTTCAGGACCACCCCGCGCCACCTCGGCGCGCTTGGCCTGAAGGTCCCGGGCGAGATCGGCCCAGGCTTCGCGATTGGACCGCGCTGTATCCGATGCGAGATCGGCGGATGTGGCGATGACCGGCACGTGCTCAGCACTCCCTGCTTCTACCGAAATGCCTGACGCAAAGGCAAAGTCGGGTCAACGAGGCTCGAATGGAGATGGTAGGGGAGCTGCCCCTCAGGCGAGAGCGAATCAGCCCTTCGCGCGAATGACTACATCGCGGCGCACCGTGCCGGATCCGCACCGGTAGGCTATGCCGCGCACGAGTGACCAATCCTGGGACGTCCTCTGCAGGAACAGGTGGGAGCCGCCCAGCGCCATGGTCTGGTCCAGCATGGCGTCCGTCGCGGACCCGAAGCCAGGAACAGTCGGCACCACGGGGCTCACCTCGCCAAGTCGGGTGCAGGCCCGGACATCCGCCGGGGAATCGACGATGCGGACCAGTTCCCTGGGCTCGGGCGTATAGGAGCATGCCGAAGCAGCCAGGGCGACGAAAGAAACAAGGAGTGCGCGTTGCATGTGTGGTCCGCCGATGATCAGCCGTTTAGACAAGCTTATTCGGACAAGCTTAGAGCATGAAGCGCCCTTGAGGAGAAGTCCTGCGGCTCCCGATGCGCAAATCCCGCCCCTAGTTGCCGGAAAGCAACGGCTCCGCCCGCGCGGTGGGCCCGAAGATCCCCTCAAAGCTCTTGCGCATGACCGCATCGACCTCCGGCATGGTCACCGGAATCCCTAGATCCACCAGGCTCGTGACCCCGTGCTCGGTGACGCCGCAGGGAACAATGCCGGAAAAGTGGGACAGATCAGGCTCCACGTTCAGGCTGATGCCGTGAAAACTGACCCAGCGCCGAACCCGGATTCCGATGGCGGCGATCTTGTCCTCCACGGCCTCGCCCTTGTCGGGCCGCCTGACCCAGACGCCGACCCGGTCCTCCCGCCGCTCGCCGCGGATGTTGAACTCCCCTAGGGTCGCGATCAGCCAGGCTTCCAGGGCTGCCACGTAGCGGCGAAGATCCGGCGTCCGGCGCTTGAGATCCAGCATCACATAGGCCACCCGCTGACCCGGACCGTGATAGGTGTATTGCCCGCCCCTGCCCGTCTGGTGGACGGGAAAGCGGTCCGGATCGACGAGATCCCCCGCATCGGCCGACGTGCCGGCGGTGTAGAGCGGAGGATGCTCCACGAGCCAGACGAGTTCGGGGGCTCTCCCGTCAGCGATAGCGGCGGCGCGGTCCTCCATGAAGGCGACAGCCTGCTCATAACCGGTCAGCCCCTCGGCGATGATCCAATCGACGGGCTCGGACCCGACACCGGCAATGAACCCATCGGCCAAGTTGTCACGCAAACTCGTCACCAATTGCCACCCATGCTGTCGAACGAAACCGGCGGGCGTTTTGAGCCGCGGCGCCCTTAGGGTCAACTCTCCACATCCGCGAGGATGCGTTACGATATATGGAGGGCGATCTGGTTTTTCGCCAACCGGCGATGTCGGCGACGAATGGGCTTGCGGCGGCCGAACCGATCTGTTAGAGCCACCGCCTCGCCAGGGGAAACAACCCTGGCCTTGAAGGTTCCGCGGCCATGGCGGAATTGGTAGACGCACTACCTTGAGGTGGTAGCGGGGAGACCCGTGGAGGTTCGAGTCCTCTTGGCCGCACCAAACCTTCGAGATGGCCCACCGGGCGCACTTAAAAAAGGTCCCTTTTCGGGGCCTTTTTTCTTTTCCGGTCAGGCCTCAGCGCCTAGTTAAGTTGAACCCTTTTCTCAGGGGCCCGATTCAGGCTCTGAGGACCTGCCGCTAACCAATTCTTCGATCTGGCCTTTTGGGCGCATTGTCGAGGCTTCGCCCCGCGCCTAAAAGGCCCATGAATCTTGTGAGGACAGGCCAATGCTGGACGCTGAAGACAAAGCGGCGCTCCACACGCCCGACGGCGTGGTGGCTGACTCCCTGCCCTTCCGGGACGAGGAAGGCTACGTCAACCCGGAATTCGTTTCAGCGGTCAGCGATGCCATCGATGCGCTCGACACCGAGCGGCTGCGCCTTCTCGTGGATGACTTTCACGAATCGGACCTCGGCGATCTGCTCGAGGCTCTCGACCCGGAGCATCGCCCCCGCCTGATTGAACTGCTCGGCTCTGCATTCGACTTCACGGCGCTCACCGAGGTCGACGAGGCGGTCCGCGAAGAAATCCTGGAGGGCCTCGAGACGGCGACCCTCGCGGAGGGCGTGCGCGAGCTCGATTCCGACGACGCGGTCACCATTCTCGAAAGCCTCGACGAGGAAGACAAGGCCGAGGTCCTTGACCACCTTCCGGCTGTCGAGCGCGTGGCGCTCCAGCGCTCGCTCGATTACCCCGAAGGCAGCGCCGGCCGGCGCATGCAGAGCGAACTCATCGCCGTTCCGCCGTTTTGGACCGTCGGCCAGACCATCGACTACATGCGCGACACAGCGGACCTGCCGGAGACGTTCTACGAGATCTTCGTGATCGATCCCGCAGGCCATCTCCTGGGCGCCGTGCCCCTCGACCGGCTTCTGCGCAGCAAGCGCCCCATTACCATCCAGGACATCATGAACGATGATCCGGATCGGGTGGCGGCCACGCAGGACCAGGAGGAGGTGGCGCGCCTCTTCGAGCGCTACAACCTCGTCTCGGCGGCGGTGGTGGACGAGGCCAACCGGCTCGTCGGCGTCATGATGGTCGACGACATCGTCGACGTGCTGGAAGAGGAAGCGGACGCCGACATCAAGCAGCTCGGCGGCGTGAAATCGGACGAAGAGCTGTCGGACACCGTCTTCTACATTCAGCGCAGCCGCTTCCCGTGGCTGTTCATCAACATGTGCACCGCTCTTATTGCAGCGAACGTCATTCAATTGTTCGAGGGCTCGCTCGAGCGGATGGTGGCCCTCGCGGTCCTGATGCCGATCGTGGCGTCCATGGGCGGGAACGCCGGAACCCAGACCATGACGGTTGCCGTCCGGGCGCTTGCGACCCGCGAGCTCGGCCGCTCCAACGCCTGGCGCATCATCCGCCGCGAGGCCATGGTCGGGCTGCTCAACGGCATGGCCTTTGCACTCATCATGGGCACCATCGCCGGCCTCTGGTTTCAATCGATCGAACTCGGCATCGTCATCGGGATGGCCCTCGTGACGGTCCTGATCTTCGCGGCCCTTGGCGGCATCTTCGTGCCGCTCAGCCTCAACAAGCTCGGCGTCGACCCAGCCGTGTCGTCAGGTCCTTTCGTCACCAGCATCACGGATATCGTGGGATTTTTCGCCTTCCTAGGTATAGCAACCGCTTGGTTTCACCTGTAAAATTCATTTCGGCTCCGTTATCGTAATGACCTGTTAACGGCCCTTGAGCCATCCCTTGATCCAAGCAGGTCATGCGTAAACAGATGAGCCGATGAAGACACGCCGCCGCGCCCCCAGCCGTTCAAAAGCCTCCGGCCTGATGACGTTTCTGCGCGTCGCCCGGTTTGGTGCTGTCACCGCCCTGGCCTTTGGCCTCGCGTCCTGCGCCATCGCCCCCTCCTCGTCCGGCCGTTATCCGTCGAAGAGCGACGCCAGGCCCCATGCCGGCGTGGCGACGGCCCACCGGCTGCCGATCCACGGCGTGGACATCTCCAAGTGGCAGGGCAAGGTCGATTGGGCGGCTCTTCGCCAGGCCGGCACGCAGTTCGCGTTCATCAAGGCCACCGAAGGCGGCGATCACGTGGACAACCGGTTCCTGGAGAACTGGTACGCGGCCCGTAGCGCCGGGGTTCCGCGTGGGGCCTATCACTTCGTCTATTGGTGCCGCCCGGCCCACGAGCAGGCGGCTTGGTTCAAGAAGAACGTTCCGCAGGATCCCGACGCCCTGCCGCCGGTCCTCGACGTGGAATGGAACGGCGAATCGGTCAACTGCCCCCGGAAGGTGCCGCGCGCCCAGGCGCTCGCCATGATCGACCAGATGCTGAAGGAAATGGAAGCCCATACGGGCAAACGGCCGATCATCTACACTGACATCACCTTCCACCAGGAAATCCTGGAAGGCGAGTTCAACGATTATCCCTACTGGATCCGCAGCACCGCCGCAGAGCCGCATCACCGCTACAACAACCGCCGCTGGACCTTCTGGCAGTTCACCACGACCGGGCGTGTCCCCGGCGTGTCGGGCGACATCGACCGCAACGCCTTCTACGGCACGGAAAACCAGTGGCGCATGTTCGTGCAGAGCAAGTGCGATCCGCGCGATCACGCCCGGCTCGAACCCCTCGGCGTCTGCCGCGACGTGGATCCCGTCCAAACGGCAAGCGTCGGCGAATAGCCTGACTTCCCGTCAAAGGCTGCTATATCTCTCCTCAATCATTCCCGAGGGCGGCGCTGGGCGCCGCCCGAGCGCGAACACAACAGTCTTCTCAGGGCCGGTTTCAAGCCCTGCGTGGGACCAGGAGAGAAACGTCGTGATTCCCAATACGTCCAAAGCCTTCAACTTCGATCTCGGCGAGACGGCCGAGGCCATCCGCGAGACGGTGCGCGACTTCGCGCAGGACAAGATCGCGCCTCGCGCCGAGGAGATCGACCGCAAGAACGAGTTCCCGCGGGATCTCTGGCCCCAGATGGGCGAACTCGGCCTTCACGGCATCACGGTCGAGGAAGAATACGGCGGCGCAGGCCTCGGCTATCTCGAGCACGTGATCGCCATGGAGGAGATCTCCCGCGCCTCGGCTTCGGTTGGTCTCTCCTACGGGGCGCATTCCAACCTGTGCGTCAACCAGATCCGCCGCAACGGCAACGAGGAGCAGAAGCGCCGCTATCTGCCGAAGCTCATCTCCGGCGAGCATCTAGGGGCGCTCGCCATGTCCGAGCCCGGCTCGGGCTCCGACGTGGTGTCCATGCGCACCCAGGCCGAGAAGCGCGGCGATCGTTACGTGCTCAACGGCACCAAGATGTGGATCACCAACGGCCCGACCGCGGACACCCTCGTGGTCTATGCCAAGACCGATCCGCAGGCCGGTTCGCGCGGCATCACGGCCTTCCTGATCGAGAAGGGATTCAAGGGCTTTTCCACCCACCAGAAGCTCGACAAGATCGGCATGCGGGGGTCCGACACCTGCGAGCTGGTCTTCGAGGATTGCGAGGTGCCGGAGGAGAACGTTCTCGGCCAGGTCGGCAAGGGCGTGAGCGTGCTCATGTCGGGCCTGGATTACGAGCGCGCCGTCCTCGCGGCCGGCCCCCTGGGCATCATGCAGGCCTGCATGGACGTGGTGCTTCCTTACGTCCATGACCGCAAGCAGTTCGGCCAGCCCATCGGCACCTTCCAGCTCGTGCAGGGCAAGGTGGCTGACATGTACGTGACCATGAACGCCGCCAAGGCCTATGTGTATGCAGTCGCCAAGGCCTGCGACCGGAGCGAGACCACCCGCGAGGACGCGGCCGGCGCGATCCTCTACGCGGCCGAGCGGGCAACGCAATGCGCCCTCGACGCCATCCAGCTTTTAGGCGGCAACGGCTACATCAACGACTACCCGACGGGCCGTCTCCTGCGCGATGCGAAGCTCTACGAGATCGGCGCCGGCACGAGCGAGATCCGCCGCATGCTGATCGGGCGCGAGCTGTTCGAGAAGACGGCTTAAGCAGGCTCAAATCGTCCGCACATCCCGCGTGATGGCGATCAGGGACAGCCCCTGGTCGTCATGCCGGAATAGGAGACGAAGGCTCTTCCAGGGCCGGTAGGGTTTCGCGCCCTCCGGCGTTTCGCGGATGTGAAACTCGGCCACGATCACATCGTGGGCAAACTCATGATTGTTGTTGGGCTCCAAGCCGCGCTGACGCGGCGTGTTGTAGAGTACCTCGTCCGCACGGCGGTAATCGGCGTCCCAGACGAACTCCGCGAAATAGCCGCGACATGCGGTTTCGATAGCATCCCCGCTACCGTCCCTGTAGCCCCAGACACGCACGCGCACATCCTCACGGCAGCGCTCTACCTCGGTACGGGAGAGTTGGACGTCATCAGCATCGATCATCACGTAAGGGCTCAAGACCAAGCCCTCGCGGCCCACATGAGAGGCCAGCCGCTTGAAGTCGGAACTGGCTAAGGCATCGAGAATGTCCGCGACCGCCCGTTGCGCCACGTCGCGGGCCGCATCAGGCATAAGCCGCCGGGCTGGCTCAGGCTTGGCGAAAGCGCTGCTGCCCACCCCATGCAGCGCGACACAGAGCGCGATGGTGAGCTTCAGAAGCGTCACTCTCATGGTTGCCAGACCGACACGAGCCTACCGGCCTCCCCTATGTGCATATATTAGCCTGTCTCAGCATACCGCCGCGCGCTTCCAGGGCTGCGCTGCCCGGGAAAAGGGCTATAAAGCGGTTGCGACTCTCACTTTTTCGGATTTTATAACATCATGCTCGATAAAGCCATCGCCGACGCGCTGCGCGCCGCTTCCACTGCGACGATCACCACGGTGCTCCTGAAGAAAGGCATTCGACGCTGCTGGATGCAGGGGCCGATGCCATATTTTAACGCGAGCGAACGGCTCGTGGGCCGCGCCTTCACCCTGCGTTTCGTGCCCGCACGGGAGGACTTGGCAACTCCCGAATCCTGGTCGTCTCCGCGCTCCACACGGGCGGCCATCGAGGATATGCCTGAAGGCTGCATCGCGGTGGTCGATTCCATGGGCGTTACAGATGCGGGAATCTTCGGCGACATTCTCACGGCCCGCATGAAGAAGCGCGGCGTGACCGCCCTTGTCACGGACGGCGTGGTGCGTGACGCGGTTGGCGTCGAAGGCGCTGCGCTGCCGGTCTGGTGTTCGGGCGTCGCGGCTCCTCCGTCGGTTGCCGGCCTGACCTTCGTGGGTTGGCAGGAGCCAATCGGCTGCGGCGGCGTGGCAGTATTCCCGGACGACGTGATCGTGGCCGATCAGGACGGCGTCGTGGTAATCCCGGCTGCCATGGTCGAGGATGTCGCCAAGGCGGCGGTCGAGCAGGAACGGCTCGAACTCTGGATCATGCGCGAAGTCGACAAGGGCGTTCCCCTGCCGGGCCTTTACCCACCGAACGCCGAGACCAAGGCGCGCTACGACGCCGAGTCCGGAAACGTCTGAGCCCATCTGCCTGGCGGAGAACCAATGTTCTACACCCTTTCGAAGATCGTCTGGTTTTTCGCTACGCCCTCGAACCTGCTGATCAGTCTCGTTCTGCTGGGGCTTCTTCTGTCCCTGTTTGGCCGCCTGAGAAGAGTCGGCACCGGTCTTGCGCTGACGGCCGCCATAGCCACCCTGGCGTTGGGGCTTTCCCCCATCGCCAGCTACATCATGGTGCCCTTGGAGGAGCGTTTTCCACCCTTCCAGGATGATGGCGCTCCGATCGACGGCATCATCCTGCTCGGAGGTTCGGTGGAAGCCGCGGATTCAGCCGCCCGCGGCCGGATCGTGGCCAATGAATCGGCGGAGCGGGTCCTCGACACAATTCAACTCGCCTATCGCTATCCAGGCGCGAAGCTTCTGATCGTCGGCGGAGGCGGGACCGTGTTCACCAACGGCACCGCCGAAGCGCCGATCATCGCATCCTACCTCAGGACCGTCGGCATCGATCCGGCCCGTCTCCTCGTTGAGGACCAATCGCGCTCGACCTTCGAGAACGCCACCTATGCCCGTGAAGTCGCCAAGCCCCGGGAAGGCGAGCGCTGGCTTCTGGTGACCTCGGCCTGGCATATGCCGCGCGCCGTGGGCGTCTTCGAGAAGGCTGGCTTTCCAGTCGTGCCCTATCCGGTGGATTTCCGCACCGGAGGCAGCTTCACGGATATGCGCCCCTTCGCCTTCGTGTCGGACGGGCTGCGGCGGCTCGATGTAGGCACGAAGGAATGGGCGGGGCTGATCGCTTATTACGTGGCGGGGCGCACGACAGCGTTGTTTCCGGGGCCTCAGGCTTCCGGCGGAAGCGTGAGGCGGTAGATCCCCTTGAAGTCGTCAGGGTCCACTGGTCGGCCCTTCCGGAGGATGACGATGCGACCCGCTTTCATCAGGCGCACCGCTGACTGACGGACAGGCTGCATCAGGGGTCCCCACCCTTCCGGCCGGTCGCCGCCGACAGCGCGCGCCACATCGGTGGGATCGAGGTTTCGGCCCGCTCCGCGTTCGGTCACCAGGGCCAGCATCGTGGCTTCAAGCTCTTCAGGGTTTGCGTGTTTGGGCATCGTTCCCGCTCGAGGCCGCCGCGAGGGCGTCCGACATGAATTGGCGTCGCCACATCACATAGAGCACCCCGGCTGTCGCGGCCATGAAAAGATAGGCGCTGAGAAACCACCCGAGGTACGCGAGGGAGAAAAAGAAGGCACGCTGACCGCGGTTGAAATGCTTGCCCGCAACCGCGTTCATTTCCGCCGCCTGGCGGGCCACACGAAGCGCATCGTCATGGTTGTGCGGCTCGAGAACCGGCACCGCACCCAGGATGATCGCCATGTAGTTGAACAGCCGGTACGACCACGCGAACTTGAAAAAGGCATAGACGAAGATTACCGCAAGGCCGATCACCTTCAATTCCCACATCAACGGCGTCGTCTGCGGCCCGAAGGGCAGGTCGGCGAAAACCGGCAGGATATCGCCGGCCGAGCGCAGGAGCGCCAGCACGCCGCCGATGGCGATGAGTGAGGTCGAGGCGAAGAACGCGGTTCCGTTCATCAAAGACGCCATGATGGTCGTGTCCACGATCCGGTTCTCGCGCACCACCATCTGCTCCATCCAGCGATAGCGGTATTGGTTCATGACCTTGTTGAGGCTTTTCTGCCCGGCGGGCGTGAGCTCAACGGCGGCGTGATAGCCAAGCCATGCAGCCAGGAAGAACGCGACCGCCGCATAGTCGAGGAACGTGAAACCCAGCATATCGCCTCCGTTGACTCCGCCGCCATAATGCCCAGTTTGTTGAGAGCCTCAAAGTGGAGCGTCAGCCATGAGTCAAACCATCACCCGCGGATTCAAGGCCATGCTTGCCGAGGCCAATGCCAGGATCAAAACACTTTCCGCAACGGAAGCCATGGCCTTGCAAGACCGCGACGACGTGGTGTTCGTCGATCTGCGCGACCCGCGCGAACTGAACCGTGAGGGCCGCTTGCCCGGTGCGGTCCACTGTCCCAGAGGCATGCTGGAGTTCTGGATCGACCCGGAAAGCCCTTACCACAAGCCGGTTTTTGCGCAGGACAAGACATTCGTGTTCTTCTGCGCAGCCGGATGGCGCTCAGCTTTGTCGACTGCGACAGCCCAGGACATGGGCCTGAAGCCCGTCGCCCATATCGAGGGCGGGTTTACGGCCTGGAAGGAAGCGGGCGGCCCGGTCGAGACGTCGGAGCCGCCAAATTCCTAGACGGTTTCGCGAATCTTGAAGCGGCCCGAGGGATTAACGCTGCTCTCGTCGGAATCCAGCTGCTCGACCCGCTCGACGACCGCGCCTCGGGGCCCCTGCCGGCAGGCCTTCAGCACAACCTCGACAAGGTCCCCGGGTCCTGAGAATACGGCTTCGACGGCGCCGTCCCGACGATTCCGGACCCAGCCTTTGAGGCCATGGAGCTCCGCCTGATGATGGGTCCAGGCGCGAAAGCCCACGCCTTGAACCCGCCCATGGATCAGTACGTGCAGGGTTTTGCTCGCGGTCATGATCTCTCAACGGTGCGCATGGCGGGCATCCGTATGCCGGCCGGAATAATTATCATCAATGGCCTGGATGAGGCGCTCGGCATTCTCCGGATCAATACGTTTGAGAATCGCGTCGATCTTGGCCTCCATGCGGTCATCCCCCTCCTTGGACTGAGGCGAGCCGACATAAAGCAGGAAAGCCAGGCCGCCAACCTGCCAGAGAAGCTGAAGGAACTCGGACTGCCAGTTCTCAAAGGTGTCCCGCATCATCAGAACGAGATAGTCCGAGAATTGGATCGGCTGAGCATGAGCTTGCTGTTCGCTGACATAAGAAAACCAGCCGAACAGCCAATGTCCAACGAGGGTGATCGCAAAGAAGCCTAAAGTGACCCAGGCATAGCCGTATCTTTTCCAGATCGATCCCTTCGCTGTCATAGTCGCCTCCAACGCCATTACCAACGGCGACTCAACGCGCATGAACAGCAAAGGTTCTAGGGGCGATTTAAACGCTGCGGGATTTGCGAAGGGTTCCAGCCGGGGCGCTGAAAATTGGCCGCACGGCAGGGCGTTGGACGGGCTCGGGAGCGGTTTGGGAGTTCGGCACCCAGCCCTTGAGGCTTCGGATGTAGTCCGGCGGCAGACCGGCATGTTCGGCCGCCTCGACCACCGCTTCCATATAGCCGGGCTTGGGCGCTCCGGTCTTAGCGCTCCGGCCGATATAGACCACCGCCTGCCGGGGTCCGCGTTCGGTCAGGATCGGCTGGATGACCTTCGTATAAAGCCCTGTCGACAGGCTCTCATAACGGTCGAGGGCCGGCACGTCGGCGAGAGCCAAGTCCCACAACATGCCCCAGACGGCCCGCTGCGGGTCCCGGACCACGGATGCGTAGCCGCCTTCGAAGATGACGAAGCGATGGCGCATCAGCCGCCCAAGCCCAACCGATTTCGAGCCGGGGCAGCGCTGGGCCATGGCGACCTGATCCATGTTGGATCCGTAGGCGAAATAGAGCGGCATGGCTCACACCTGCACTTCGAAGCCTACCCTCAGGCGAACTCCATGATGACCGCGTCGACCGCGAGACTGTCGCCCTCTTTGGCGTGAATTTTGGCAATAGTAGCATCGCGCTCGGCGCGCAGCACGTTTTCCATCTTCATCGCCTCGACAATGCAGAGCGGCTCGCCCGCCTTGATCTCCTGCCCGGCCTTCACGTTGATGGCCTTTACGAGACCCGGCATGGGGCAGAGAAGCTTCTTGCCCGTATCGGCCTCCGCCTTCTCGGGCATGAGCGCCGCGAGATCAGCCTCGCGCCGGGTATAGACCCGCACCTCGGCCGAGGCGCCCGCATGAGACAGGACCATGCCGTTCAGGATCGTCCGGACTTGCACGGCGATCTTCTGGCCACCCGCGAGCCCCGTCCAGACCGGCTGGCCGGGCTTCCAGGACGACACTACGGGCCACGCCTCGCCATCCATGACGATGGCAATGCCGCCCTCGATGTCCTCGACCAAAACCTCGCGCTGTTCCGAGCCCAGCATGACCACGCGGTTGCGCTCGAAGGACACGGCGGAGGCGTGGCGCATCTGGCCGGAAATCTGCCGCTTGCGCTCGTTCTGCAGATGGTCGATGGCCGCGCCTACGGCCACCAGGCGACGGGCGATCTCGTTCGCGGGCGCAGGCACCTTGAAGCCCTGCGGGTATTCCTCGGTAATGAAGCCGGTGGAGAGCTTCCCCGACTGCCAGCGCGGATGCTGCATCAGGCTCGACAGGAACGGGATGTTGTGGCGGATGCCATCGATGGCGAATGCGTCAAGCGCCCTCGCCTGCGCGTCGATAGCCTGTTCTCTCGTCGGCGCGTGGGTGACCAGCTTGGCGATCATCGGATCGTAATAGATCGAGATTTCGCCGCCTTCGTACACGCCCGTGTCGTTCCGCACCGTGACGCCGTTCTCCTCACCCTCATGGGGCGGTCGATAGGTCACGAGCCTGCCTGTGGAGGGCAGGAAGTTGCGGATGGGATCTTCCGCGTAGATGCGGCTTTCCACCGCCCAACCATCGAGCTTCACGTCCGCCTGCGAGAGCCGAAGCTTCTCGCCCGCCGCGACCCTGATCATCTCCTCCACCAGGTCGATGCCGGTGATCATTTCGGTGACGGGGTGCTCCACCTGCAGGCGGGTGTTCATTTCGAGGAAGTAGAAGGACTTGTCCTGGCCGGCCACGAACTCCACCGTGCCGGCCGAGTCGTAGCCTACGGCTTTCGCCAGCGCCACGGCCTGCTCGCCCATCAGCTTACGGGTGGCCTCATCCAGCAGCGGGGATGGGGCTTCCTCGATAACTTTCTGGTTGCGGCGCTGGATCGAGCATTCGCGCTCGCCCAGATAGATGACGTTGCCATGCTTGTCGCCGAGCACCTGGATTTCGATGTGGCGGGGATCGGTGATGAATTTCTCGATGAAAACCCGATCGTCGCCGAAGGAGGACGCCGCCTCGGATTTCGCCCGGGCAAACCCCTCGGCCACTTCGTCCGACGAATAGGCGATGCGCATGCCCTTGCCGCCGCCGCCGGCCGAGGCCTTGATCATCACCGGGTAGCCGATCTCATCGGCGATGTTCATGGCCTGCTCCGGCCCCTCGATCACGCCGAGATAGCCCGGGACGGTGGAGACTTTCGCCGCGGCAGCCGCCTTCTTCGACTCGATCTTGTCGCCCATGGCCGCGATGGCTGCGGGATTGGGGCCGATGAACACGATCCCAGCCTCAGCCAATGCCTTGGGGAATGCCTCGCGCTCGGACAGGAAGCCGTAGCCCGGATGGACCGCCTGAGCGCCGGTCTGCTTGCAGGCCTCGATGATCTTCTCGATCACCAGGTAGGATTGGGCCGCCGCAGCGGGTCCGATATGCACCGCTTCGTCGGCCATCTCCACATGGAGCGCATCCCGGTCCGCGTCGGAATAGACGGCGACCGTCTTGATGCCCATGCGCCTGGCGGTCTTGATAACCCGGCAGGCAATCTCGCCCCGGTTGGCAATCAGGATCTTGTCGAACATAAGCCCTCGAACGCTACAGGCCGTAAAAGATTTGAGGCCCCACTCCCGTTACTGCACATCAGTGCGTTCGGGAAGCGGGGCCGGCTCAGCAATTCGCTTAAGAGGGCGCGTCGATCAGGCGGCGAGGCTCTGGAGCCTGGCATGCTGGCGGCCCCGCATGATGAAGTCGAGGAGGGCTGCATGCACGTGCTGGGTTTCATCCAGGATGGCGTAGACGATGTTCATGGCGGTCTCGGTCGGGCCACCGACATCGAGCGCCGTGGTGAGCCATAGGGCGTCATCGCCGGGAACCACGCCAGTCGGCCGCATGCCCCACACCATGAAATCCACCACGAGGGCGGTGAGGGCCGGCCCCCAGCTGGCATCGGCATCCAGGCTCCGATCGAGGGCAAGAAGCGCCTCCGCCTCGATCCGGCTCATGATGCCGTCTTCCAGGATCTCGCGCTGAAGCTTCTTCACGTCGTCGGCTGAGATATACTTGCTGTCGATGACGGTTCCGATGAAATCACGAAGGTTATTCTTGATCATCTGCTTGACTCCCGCCGGCTTTTGTCTGGCACCGGTTGATCTTTTATCCGAGGATGACTTTTGCACGGGGACAGGGGTCAAACCGTTAATATGCAATTCTGAATCATCGTTGAGGTTAAGCGTTGTTGAGACTCTTTGGTTGCTGGAATCTTGCCGGGTATTCGGGATCTCCGGCCGAGCTTTGCGTTGCTGCATGCAAAGCCTTGCGGCTCTTCGGTTTCTCCCAATCAGCCCCATGTGCCACTCATCGCAGGCTGGCGCGCGTCGCAGATGCCCGTTCAGGAAGCGGTAAGGTGTTCATTTCGTTAAAAAACAGGGGTTTTGGGGCATGAAAGAGCTCTCCTTCATCCACCGCTTCGAGCCGGCGTTAACGCCCGACCTGCCCCCGCTCCTGCTTCTTCACGGGACGGGCGGCGACGAGAACGACCTGATCTCACTCGGCAAGATGATCAGCCCCGGGGCAGCTTTACTGTCACCGCGCGGAAAAGTTCTGGAAAACGGAATGCCGCGCTTCTTCCGCCGCCTGGCCGAGGGCGTTTTCGACGAGGCGGACGTGAAGGCCCGCGCCAACGAACTGGCGGATTTCATTGCCGAAGCTCGGGAGGCCTACGGCTTGCAGGCGCCTGTTGGGGTTGGCTTCTCCAACGGCGCGAACATCGCAGCGGCCTTGTTGATGCTGCGCCCCGAAGCGCTCGCAGGCGCGGTGCTCCTACGGGCGATGGTGCCCCTGAGCGAACCGCCGAAAGCAGATCTCGCCGGGAAGGGAGTGCTTATGCTGTCCGGCTCGATGGACCCGATCATCCCGGCCGAGAACTCCGAACGCTTGGCCGAATTCCTTTCCGAATCCGGGGCCAGCGTCAAACACACGGTGCTGCCGGTGGGACACGGTCTCTCGCAGCAGGATTTGTCCTTGACGCAGAACTGGTTCCTGAACCGATAAGCTTTATATCCGGTCGGGCCGCGCGGGAGCACGAGAGCCATTGAGCTATCAGTCTTTCGTGCGGAACCGACCGGACATGAGATCGTCTAACTCCGATCATCCCTCCCCACCCGCCCCATGGAATTGTCATGAAAAGCTTCGGCTATGCCGCCAAATCCGCCGCCAGCCCTCTTAATCTCTTCCAGTTCGAACGACGCGAACCCGGTCCGAGGGATGTGCAGATCGACATTCTCTATTGCGGCGTTTGCCACTCGGATGTGCATACCGCCCGGGATGAGTGGGGCGGGGCGGTCTATCCGGTGGTGACCGGCCACGAGATCGTTGGACGCGTGACCCGCGTCGGCGCTGAGGTGACCCGGTTCAAGGAAGGAGACTTGGCGGGCGTCGGCTGCATGGTCGATTCCTGCCGTCATTGCATCAATTGCGACGACGGACTGGAGCAATATTGCGACCACGGTTTCACAGGAACCTACAACAGCCCCGACAAGCGTTCGGGCGGCGTCACCTATGGAGGCTACTCGACCTCCATCGTGGTGGACGATCACTTCGTCCTGCGTATGCCCGAAAAACTCGACCCCGCCGCCGCCGCGCCTCTCCTGTGCGCGGGCATCACCACCTATTCGCCCCTTCGGGAATGGGGTGTCGGCAAGGGCCACAAGGTTGGCGTGGTCGGTCTCGGCGGCCTCGGCCATATGGGCGTAAAGCTCGCCCACGCCATGGGGGCGCATGTGGTGCTGTTCACCACGTCACCCGGCAAGACTCAGGACGCCTTGCGCCTTGGCGCGGACGAGGTGGTGGTCTCGCGGGATGAGGACGCCATGGCGGCCCACGCGGGCACCTTCCACTTCATCCTCAACACGGTGGCGGCTCCCCACAACCTGGACCCGTTCCTGTCCCTCTTGCGGCGGGACGGCACCATGACCCTCGTAGGTGCGCCCGCCGAGCCTCACCCCTCGCCCACCGTGTTCAACCTGATCTTCAAGCGCCGCCGCCTCGCAGGCTCGCTCATCGGCGGCATCGCGGAAACCCAGGAGATGCTGGATTTCTGCGCCGAGCACGGCATCGTGTCGGACATCGAGCTGATTCCGATCCACCAGATCAACGAAGCCTGGGATCGCATGGTCAAAAGCGACGTCAAATATCGCTTCGTGATCGACATGGCGTCGCTCAAAGACGAGGTGAAGTCGCTCTAAAGATCGAGCGCGCCGGTCTCGAAAAAGCGCTCCATTGCGGATTCGGCAGCGCGGGTCTCGATCCCGCGCTGTTCGAGCCATGCATCGTCCAGATGCGTGCTACGATAGCGCTCACCGGAATCGCACAGCAGGGTCACAACCGACCCCTGCTCGCCGTTGCGCACCATCTCGCTGACGATCTGCGCAACCGCCCACAGATTCGTGCCGGTGGAGCCGCCGCAGGAGCGGCCGATGCGGCGTGACAGAACGCGAGCCGCCCCAAGGCTTGCCGCATCCGGCACCGCGTGGGCGCGATCGATCAGTTCGGGCACGAAGGACGGCTCGCAGCGCGGGCGGCCGATGCCCTCGATCACCGATGGAGGCTCGGACACGGTGCAGATGCTCCGGTCGGCCAGATGCCGGTGGAAGACCGACGCCTCCGGATCAGCCAGGCAGAGCCTCGTCGGCAGGCGGCGGTAGCGGATGTAGCGCCCAAGCGTCGCCGACGTGCCGCCGGTGCCCGCGCTGACCACGACCCAGGCCGGAACAGGATGCTCCTCATGGGCCATCTGGCTGAAGATCGACTCGGCAATGTTGTTGTTGCCGCGCCAGTCCGTCGCTCGCTCCGCGTAGGTGAACTGGTCCATGTAGTGGCCGCCGAGGCTCTCCGCGAGCCGGGCGCTTTCCATGTACATTTCGGCGGCGCTGTCCACGAAATGGCTCTCGCCCCCATAGAAGGCGATCTGGTCGATCTTCTCCGCCGAGGTCCACCGCGGCATGACGGCGATGAAGCGCAAGCCCAGCATCCGGGCAAAATAAGCCTCCGACACTGCAGTGGACCCGCTCGACGCCTCGATGATGGCCGTCTGAGGTCCGATCCAGCCGTTGCACAACCCATACAGAAACAGCGACCGTGCCAGCCGGTGCTTGAGGCTCCCAGAAGGATGAGTCGATTCATCCTTCAGGTAGAGTTCCACGCCGGGCGCGCGCGGCAGCGGCACGCGCAGGAGATGCGTGTCCGACGACCGGTTGAAGTCGGCCTCGATGATCTGGATGGCGTGGGCCACCCAAGCGCGGTCGGAAGAGGGTTTCATGATGAATGGCCTGACAAAAGCGCCAACTTCGCGCTCACTCGCTGAATGAGGCGATGGCGATGTTTGGATCCTAAGGGCGGCGGGCCGCTGAGACGGCGAGGCTCGGAGTAGGGTCGACCGCAGCCACCATGGAATGCAGGCTATCGGCAATAAGCTCAGCCATGCAGTCGTAACCACGGTCGCCCATATGGAAGCGGTCGCTCGACAACATGGCGTTCAGCACATCCGCCGAAAGCTGCCCCCAGGCCTTCATGACCTTATAGCGCGAGAAGACCGGCACCTGCTCGCTGGCGCCTGTTGCGCCGACAAGGCCCACGAAGCGTTCATACCGGTCGGGATCCTTGATGGCTGGATAATACTGCTGATCGAGGAGAAGCACATCGACCCCAAGGGCCTGCGCCGCGTCGATCCCTTCCCTCAAAAGGGCCGCGAACCGCCCTTCGTCGATGCCCTTGACGGCATCGTTCGTGCCGACCTGCCATATGACCAGATCCAGCCTGTCGGTCCCGAGGGAGGTCTTGAGTCGTTCGACGGTCTCGGCAATCGTCTCTCCCCCCTTCCCGGCGTTCTCGATGATCACCGCCTCCCTCCACATCCGGGTGAGGTCCGCCTGAAGCTGGACGGGATAGGAGAAGGCGGGAGACGAGGCCCCGATCCCTTGTGTGGACGAGGACCCGATCGCCAGGATCCGGACAGGCTCCCGTCGCTTGAGCCGCGAGGCGAGGCGCTCCAGCCTCGCCGGGGCCGAGACGGCCGGCTCGGAGGCGCGGCAGGCAGCATCCGCCGCAAGGGCGGCGCTGCTCATACCTGAAATAAGAAGCGATACTAGCGCGGAAACCGTCCGGACGCCGAAGCGAGGCCAAGTTCGACGGCACGCTCCGGCCGGGGAGCGATCGAGCCCTTCTTTTTCCATTCGAGATATCGCGCCAGTATGAGAAGTCCGAGGATGCCGAAGAGAGTGAATATCATACCGACGATATGTGGGCTAGCAGACGACTTGACCGCCGCAAGGGTCATGATCACCTCGCCCAAGGCGCTCAGGATGGAGCCGACGGCGAAGACTGGCAGGCCGTATCGCCCGAGGCGCATCATCTCCCTCCCGAAGATGGTGCCTTGAACCATCTGGCCCAGCCGAAGCTGCGTCAGCACATAGGCCAGCGCCAGGAAATGAACCAGCCGCCCGAGGCCGAGATCGCTCTTGATGATGTCGAGGTCGTTGAACGCGCCCCAGAGGAGGCCATGAGCTAGGCCGAACCCTTCCGTCATGATCACGAAGGATACCCCGAGGATGATGATGGAGCTTGCGAACGACGCTCGCAGGTACGGCACGTCCTGGCGGGTCAGGAGCGCGCCGACTGCAATCCCGGTGGTGAACAGAAGCTGCCAAGCGAACGGATTGAAGAACCAATGGCCGGGCTCCGGCCAGCTCGGGAAGGCCAGGATATCTGCTCGCGCGAGAATGTAGATGCCGATGGACACCGCAATCGCAACTGCCATGTGAATCCGCATCAGCAACATCGCGACCGGTGCCCAGAGCATAAGGGCGATGTAGAGCGGCAGGATGTTGAAGTATCCGAGCTGGTGCCCGAGCAGGAGGACGCCTGTGATGCCCCGCGCCGTATCGCCGAACACCATGTTGCGGCCGTGGGCCTCGATCAGCGCAACCTCATCGCTGAGAACATAGCCGATGGAGAACAGCGCAATAGCGACGCCGGTCATAATCAGGTGCATGCGGTAGAGTTCGAGCGAGCGCCGCAGGCATTGCCTGAATACCCCGAAAATATCGCCCTGCGGCAGCCTGGGGTAATAGACAAGGGCGACGGACAAGCCCGATATGAAGACGAAAGCTTCGGCAGCGTCGGAAAAGCCATAATTGCGCGGCGTGAGGTGTTCGAGGATATTGCCCGGAACGTGATTGACGAAGATCACGACCAGGACGAGCCCGCGCCAGAAATCTATGACGGTGTTGCGGCCTCCTGGGGCGTCCATTCCCTGTCCTCGCATTTTGAGATGACGACAGAACGTCACAAAATGGCGGCGGGATCCGACCGAGCCACCAATTATCCGTGATCGAATCGGCGTAGTGACCGGTATTCCAGATCAACTGGTGCGATACAAGCCTAGGAAACAGCGGCAAATGGGCGTCAGTGAGGCGTGACGCATGAGCGTCAAAGGCTCGCACCGGCTTCGGCGGTGCGAGCCTCATCCGCCCAATTACAACGGAATGTTGTCGTGCTTCTTCCAGGGCTGCTCCGTCTCCTTGTGGCGCAGCATCGCCAAGGCCCGGGCAATCCGTCGCCTTGTGGAGTGGGGCATGATCACTTCGTCGATGTAGCCGCGCTCGGCGGCCACGAACGGTGACATGAAGCGGTCCTCATATTCCTTGGTGCGCGCGGCGATCTTATCCGCATCGCCGATATCGCTCCGGAAGATGATTTCCACCGCGCCTTTGGCGCCCATCACGGCGATCTGGGCGGTGGGCCAGGCGTAGTTCACGTCGCCGCCGATGTGCTTGGATGCCATCACGTCGTAGGCTCCGCCAAAGGCCTTGCGGGTGATGATCGTCACCAGGGGCACGGTCGCCTGGGAATAGGCGAAAAGGAGCTTGGCGCCGTGCTTGATGAGGCCGCCATATTCCTGCGCCGTGCCGGGCAGGAAGCCGGGCACGTCCTCGAAGGTAACGATGGGGATGTTGAAGGCGTCGCAGAAGCGTACGAAGCGCGCGGCCTTGCGGGAGGCGTCAGAATCCAGCACGCCCGCCAGCACCATCGGCTGGTTGGCCACGAACCCGACCGTGCGGCCCTCGATGCGCCCGAACCCGGTGATCATGTTCCGGGCATAGGCTTCCTGGATCTCGAAGAAATCTCCCTCGTCCACGACCTTCAGGATCAGCTCCTTCATGTCGTAGGGCTTGTTGGGATTGTCGGGAATCAGGGTATCCAAGCTCTCATCGACCCGGTTGGGGTCGTCGAAACTCGGGATTTCCGGCACGCCATCGAGGTTGTTGGACGGCAGGAAGTCGATGAGGCGGCGGATCTGGAGCAGCGCCTCCACGTCGTTGTCGAAGGCGCCGTCCGCCACGGAGGACTTGGACGTGTGGATCTTCGCGCCGCCGAGTTCCTCGGCAGTGACCGTCTCGTTCGTGACGGTCTTCACCACGTCCGGTCCGGTGACAAACATGTAGGAGCGATCGCGCACCATGAAGATGAAGTCGGTCATGGCGGGCGAATAGACGTCGCCGCCGGCGCAGGGGCCCATGATGACGGAGATTTGCGGGATGACCCCGGAGGCGATCACGTTCCTCTTGAACACCTCGCCATAGCCGCCGAGCGCCGCCACGCCCTCCTGGATGCGTGCGCCGCCCGCATCGAACAGGCCGATGATGGGAGCCCGCATCTTGAGCGCCATGTCCTGGATCTTGGTGATCTTCTGGGCATGCGCCTCGGACAGAGAGCCGCCAAAGACTGTGAAATCCTTGGCGAAGACGAAGACCGTGCGGCCGTTGACGGTGCCCCAGCCGGTGATGACGCCGTCCCCGGGGATCTTCACCTTCTCCATGCCGAAATCGGTGGAGCGGTGCTCCACGAACATGTCGAACTCCTCGAACGAGCCCTTGTCGAGCAGGAGTTCGATGCGCTCGCGGGCCGTGAGCTTACCCCGGGCATGCTGCGCCTCAATGCGCTTTTCGCCGCCGCCGAGCCGCGCCTGGGCCCGCCTGTCTTCAAGCTGTTCGAGCATATCTTTCATGGGGAGGAACTCTGGACACCGGGAAAGGACATTCCATCGCCTTAGCACAGCCTTGAGGGCTCAAACATCCCGCTATGGATGTGTGCCGGCTCACTTCACAGGCGCATGTTCCGGCGCTAGAGAAGCATTTATATAACAATATATCGGAACAGCCATGAACACCGTCTTCAACATTTCCGCCGTTGCCGCTCTCGGCTCCCTGACGGCTGCCGGGTGCGCCAGCCGCTCCGGCGAGGTTTCGGCCGCTTACGTGTCTTCCGCCACCTACAGCAGCTACAACTGCCGCGAACTCGGCCAGGAGGCTCAGCGCGTCTCAAGCGCCGCCGCAGCGGCCGCGGGCGTGCAGGACTCTCAGCGCACGAAGGACACGGTCGCGACCACGGCCGCCATCGTGATCTTCTGGCCGGCGGCTTTCTTCGTCGGCGGCGACAATGCCCAGACGGCGGAACTCGCCCGCCTGAAAGGCCACATGCAGGCCATCGAGGAAGCCTCGATCCAGAAGAAGTGTGGCATCAACTTCCACCGCGCCTGACCGGGTCGAACCATCCTGAAGCCGCCGGAGAGAAACCGGCGGCTTTTTACCGGGACGCCAGCTGGAAAACCTGTGAAGCGGCCCTGAATTCGCCCTCCCGCCTTTTGCGGCGTTCCATGGCCTCATAATCCTCGCCCCAGAGGCTTTCCTGGAAGACCTCGTCCACATGGGCGGCCGCCCAGGCCTGATCCACGTCGATCGCCCCGGATGAATGCGCGAGTGCGATCAGCACCGACCCCGTCAGGGTGGTCATCACGTGCAGGGCCGCAAGGGCGAAGGGTGAATCGATTCGCTCAACGGCGCGACGAACGGCGGTGACGGCCTCCTCCGGCTGCGCTACATGAATCACGCCCTCGGCGAGGTTGAAGCGAGCCCCATGCGTCGCCTTCGCCCAATCGAGCACAGGACCCCAGGCGGCATCCTGCGCCTTGGCCAGGCGCTCCGGCTCCCCGGCCCGGTAGCAGGTCAAATCCGACCCTGAGTAGCGCACCAGATCGTCCACCACCTCGGCCTGCCGAGGCGCAACGCCGTCGATGGCGGAATTCACGATCCTAGTGAGCGGCATGGTGGAAGGATCGATCTCTTCTCCCTGAGCGCCCCACTCCTGAGCCAGGGCTTTGGCGAGACCAGAGGACGGCACGACCAAGTCGTGCCTGCTCGGCGTCTTGGCTGTGCGTCCGTCGAGCGTCAGGAAATATCGGCCGCTCCGCTCTTCGAAGCCGGCTTCCTTGTAGAAGCGTTTCGGCAGAGTCGGCTTCATGTTTCCTTGCGCGGCGCGCATCGGATTCGGCTCTTCGGCCGATGGGAACCAGTCTTTGGGATCAGTCATGGCATGCCAGATAGGGTCTCATGCGGCCGTATGCGAGGGATTGCCGAGAAACTCGCTCAAGAACGTTCTAAGCTCCCCATAGGAATGAACGATCGAGCCTGCGCCGGCCTCCACAAGCGCCGCCTCGGGCTGGAAACCCCAGGTGACACCCACCGGCACTGCGCCAGCCGCCCGGACCATGGCCATGTCGTAGCTCGAGTCCCCGATCATAACAGTGTCATGGGGCGCGACGTCGAGCTCTTCCATGGCCTGCCGAATCATCGCCGGATGAGGCTTGGACGGAGCATCGTCCGCCGTCTGGATCGTGGCGAAGACCCGATCCCAGCCGTGCCGATCGAGAAGATGGGACACGCCGCGGCGGGACTTGCCGGTCGCGATCCCGAGCAGCACGTCGTCGCGCCCTCTCAGCCAATCGAGGCACTCGTCCGCTCCAGGAAAGAGCGGCTCCGCAAGGGCCGGATCGAGGCGAAGGGTCGAAAAAGCAGCCTTATAGGCCTCTGCGAGGCCCTCGGCCGGCCCTTTCGGTCCGACCAGGACCGTGAACGCCTCGACAAGGGAAAGCCCGACGATCGAAAGTGACATCTCTCGGCTCGGCGGCTCCAGCCCATAAGCCGAAAACGCCGCGTGCTGCGCGGCCACGATGATGTTCTGGCTGTCGACCAAGGTGCCGTCGACGTCGAAGAGAATGAGCTTCAAGGAGAAATTACCACTGCGGGGACCAACCGGACGATTTATGTGAGACCAGCCAAGTGCATCTCGACTTAACGGGACATAGACAGCAGCCTTTAGGTTGGTATGGCGTCTGACACAATAGTCGGTCAAAGCTGTTATCCGAGAGGAGCATGAGCCGCTGCTCGTGCTTGGCGGCCCCGAGCCGGTGAGGGCCTGAAGTGCCCTGGTAAGCGTGCAGGTGCTATCTCGGGGCGGCTGATGATCTCGTCTCCCGGGCCATAGAACGTCCCGCTCAGAGACGTGCACTGCATTCCTGGTCAGGAATCGGTAGCGTGCCGTTTCGGACTTCGGTCGCACATCACTAAAGCATCGGACTGGAAATTCGACTCTTAGGGTTCTGGGTTGATGTGATCTGTGATTCACTTCGTCGGACGGGAGGTGGATCATGGGTCACTGCTATTCTCTCGATCTTCGTATGCGGGTTGCAGCCTTCGTCGAGGCGGGCCATTCCTGCCGGACGGCGGCCCGCCACTTTGGCGTCAGTGACAGCTGTGCCATCAAGCTGATGCAGCGCCAGCGGCGGTTCGGCTCGCCGGCGCCCGCCCGCCAAGGCCGTCCGCCGGGAGGTGGCAAACTGGTGCCTTATGAGACCTTCCTGATCCAAGCCGTCGAGGCACACCCCGCCA